>NZ_JADDRL010000001.1 GCF_021538895.1 Streptomyces olivochromogenes
CACCGCTGCCGGCCTCGGACTGAGCGCGGCGCTCATCCCGACCGCATCCGCCGACACCCCCGAACGTCCCCACGCACCCAAGCCGACCGTGGTGCTGGTGCACGGCGCTTGGGCGGATGCCTCCGGCTGGAGCAGTGTGGTCAAGCGCTTGCAGAAGGACGGCTATCCGGTCGTGGCCCCGCCGAACCCGCTCCGCAGCCTGTCCACCGACTCCGCCTACCTCGCCGCCTATCTCAAGACGATCAGCGGCCCCATCGTGCTGGTCGGCCACTCCTATGGCGGCGCGGTCATCACCAACGCGGCCACGGACAACCCCAACGTCAAGGCGCTGGTCTACATAGCCGCGTTCGCGCCCGACCGTGACGAGACCGTCGCCGCGCTCAGCGCCAAGTTCCCGGGCAGCCACCTCACGGACGACCCGACGGCGCCGATCCCCACCGCCCTGAACGCCGTTCCCTTCCCCCAGGCCGACGGAACGTCGGGCGTCGACTTCTACCTCAAGCCGGACAAGTTCCGCGACGTTTTCCTCAGCGGCCGGGGCACGTCGGCCGACGCCGCCGTGCTCGCCGCCACGCAGCGACCGATCGCCGCCCAGGCCTTCGGCGAACCCACGGGCGCTCCGGCGTGGCGGACGATCCCGTCCTGGTATCTCGTCGCCAAGAACGACCACGCCATCGCACCCGCCGCCGAACGCTTCATGGCACACCGCGCGCACGCGCACACGGTCGAGACCGACGCACCCCACGACGCCCAGCTCACCGATCCCCGTGCCGTCAGCCACCTGATCGAGAGCGCCTCGCGAAGCACCGGCCGGTGACTCGGGAAGCACACGCAGCCCGTACGCATATTTGAGTATTCAATCCACAACGATTACGTTGGCGGCGTGGCCCGCAAACGAGAGTTCGACGTCGACCAGGCTGTCGACCGCGCGATGGACGTGTTCTGGCGGCGCGGCTACGCCGCGACCTCGCTGCAGGATCTGACCTCGGCGCTCGGCATCGGCAGCGGCAGCCTGTACGCCGCGTTCGGCTCCAAGGAGAAGCTGTACGGGCTCGCGCTGGCCCGGTACACATCGCGCAACGCCGCCCAGCTGGTGGCGGAGCTGGAGAGCGCCAAAGAGGTACGGCCCGCCCTGCGGGCCGTACTGATGGCCATGGCCGAGGCCGACCTGTGCGATCCGGACCGGGGCTGCATGACGGTCAACGCCGCCACCGAGCGCGCCGACGACCCGGACACGGCCGCACACGTCTCCGCCACCTTGAAACTGGTCGAGTCGACGATTGCCGGAGCGCTTGAACGGGCCCAGGTCCGCGGCGAACTCACGGCGGACAAGAACCCCGCCGAGTTGGCACGTCTGCTGACCACCTTCATCCAGGGGCTGCGCGTCATGGGCAAGGCCCGAGCCGGCCGAGAGTTCGTCGAGTCGGCCGTCGACGCCGCGATGCGCACCCTGGACTAGAGGTCACCGCCCCGGGCGGCACCGTGAACCACTGACCCGCGCCAAGCACGGATCCCCCTCGCCGGGCACCCATCCGCATACTTGATAGTTCAATCCAGAACTAGTACCGTCCTGGACGTGAAGGCGTCACCACCCGGTGCGCCTCAATACTGGATTGATCAATCCATAAATCTGAGAACGGAACCCCCATGGCTCACTTGCTGCACATCGACTCCAGTGCCCGAAGCACCGGCTCCGGCTCCGCCAGCCGCCGCCTCTCCGCCCAGTACGCCGAGGCGTGGCGGGCCCAGAACCCCGACGGCACCGTCACCTACCGTGATGTGACGGCGGACGTACCGAACCTGGTCAGCGAGCACTGGGTGCGCGGCGTCTTCGGCCCGGCCGAGATCCACGACGCCCGCTCCCACGCGGCGGTGAGCGCCGCCGGGGAGCTGATCGCCGAGGTCGAGGCGGCCGATGTGCTGGCCCTGGGCGTCCCGGTCTACAACTTCAGCGTGCCGGCGTCGTTCAAGGCATGGATCGACCAGATCTGCATGGCGGGCCGCACCTTCAGCTACACGGCACAGGGCCCGCGGGGGCTGCTGATCGGCAAGAAGGTGGTCGTCCTGCGCTCCTCCGGCAGCGACTTCAGCGACCCGCGCTTCGCGCCGCTGGACTTCCACGAGCCGTACATCCGCGGCGTTCTCGGCTTCCTCGGTATCACCGACGTCGAGTTCATCTCGGTCAACGGGATGTCCGAGGAGCAGCTCGCTCCCCACTTCGAGAAGGCCACCGCCTCCATCGCGAACGCCGTAGGCGCAGTCGCCTGAATCGTCTGCTTCCGCAGAAAGGACAAATCCATGGACATGCAGCTGCAGAACAAGGTCGCCGTGGTCACCGGAGCGAGTCGCGGCATCGGACTTGCCGCGGTCCGCGCCCGGGCCGAGGAAGGCGTCGAAGTGGTCGCCGGCTCACGCAAGGGCAGCGCCGGGCTGGACACACTGGCCGCGCAGTACGACGTGCTCGCGGTCACCGGCGACCTCTCCACAGCGCAGGGCGTGGAGGACCTGGTGGCCGCCGCGCACGAGCGCTTCGGCGGCGTCGACATCCTCGTCAACAACGTCGGCGTCCTCACTCCGCGGCTCGGCGGCGTCCTCTCGGTCACCGACGAGGACTGGACGGCGACACTCAACGCCAACCTCTTCAGTGCGATTCGCGCGGTACGCGCCGCACTGCCGTCGCTGATCGAGCGCAAGGGCGCGATCGTCACGGTCAGCTCGGTCAACGCGTTCCTGCCCGACCCGGGCATCATCGACTACACCGTCTCCAAGGCCGCACTCACCAACTTCTCCAAGGCCTTGTCCAAGGAGGTCGGCCCCCAGGGCGTCCGGGTCAACACCATCAGTCCCGGACCGGTCGAAACCGACATGTGGCTCGCCGAGGGCGGCATGGCCGCCACCGTGGGCGACGCGATGGGCGTCGACAAGGAGACGGCGCGCGAGCAGATCGTCGGCAGCCTCGGCGGCTTCGCCACGGGCCGCTTCACCCGCCCCGACGAGGTCGCCGACCTCATCGTGATGCTGGCCGGCGGGCGCACCTCCAACATCACCGGTGCCGACTTCGTCATCGACGGCGGCCTCATCAAGACCTTGTGATGCCCACTTCCGCGCCGCCGGTTCGCGCCTGTTCTTGGAGCAGTCGAAAGCGGAACTGTTTGGGGTCCGCCGGCGTCGTCCCTTTTCCGGGCACGGTGGCTGTGCCATGGAGAGGGGAGACCGGGTGCATACGGACGGATTCGCCAAGTGGACAAGGCGGTTCGAGGAGGAGCGCGAGCGCAGACGCGTCCAGGGTGACCCCGACTGGAGGCAAGGTGCGACGCTGCATCCGGCGGTGTGGGCCGGCATTCAGCGCTTTCAGGTTGGCGAGGACGGTGACGGCGCCAACCTCGTCGGCAAGGCGGACGAGGCCGGCGACGGCGATTACGCGCAGGCGGTCCGGCTCTTCGTCGCCGAGGAACAGAACCACGCCCGTCTACTCGCTCGGCTGCTGGCCGCAGGTGGCATGCCGACGCTGACCGGCCACTGGAGCGACACCGTCTTCGTACGGCTGCGGCGTCTCATGGGCCTGCGCATGGAGCTGCTGGTGCTGATGATCGCGGAAGTGGTGGCACTGCGCTATTACCGGGCCCTGCGGGATGGCACCGACGACCCGCTCACTTCGGATGTGGCCGGGCGGATCCTGTCCGACGAGCAGCGCCACGTCCCGTTCCACTGCGAGCGACTGCACGCCTCCTTGGCGGAGTTGCCGCGCGCAACGCGCCGTCCGGTCATGGCCCTGTGGCGGCTCCTTCTGCTCGCGGTGTCCCTGGTCGTCGCCGTCGATCACGGATCGGCTCTGCGACAACTCTCCGTCGGACGCCTGCGCTTCGTGGCCGACGTCGTCGGCTCGTCCCGCGCGGTCGTCTCCGCGGTGCTGGTCCCCCGCCCGGACGCATGGACTAGCGCGGGCTGACAACAGACTCCCTGTCCAGGGGATCTTGTGGTCTCACGGCGTCGAACAGTGGCCAGCCGTCCACTTCCACCGAACCCGTCGCGGGAAACAGCTGACGGACCAGCGCCTCGTCGAGCAACGCCCTTACGCTGCCGGGTTCGTGGAGATTCAGATACTCCCGGTCCGGCAGACGCACCGCCGCGCCCTCGTCGAAGTAGCCGTCGGCGATGACGCGGTCGGATGCCGGCTTGAACACCAGACGCAGACGGGCCCGGCTTCCGGTACGCCACAGCGTCACCGTGCTGCTGCACCCGGGGTAGCCCCTTACTCGATCGTGCCGGTGCCCGAAACACCAGCCGTACACCGTGCCGCCCACGACCATACGACGGACCCTGCGCCTGCTCCCCATGACCGCACTCTAGAGCCATCGAGGCGAGGTCTGCCGCAGTCGCAGCGGCCGGCCATTGCCCTCGCCTCGATCACGATGGTGTTCAAATGCCTCTTCGGGGCGACGCCGAGAAGAGTCCCCTGGCATGCTGCACCCATGTCGACCTCGCCGATACGCCCGGGCGCCGCCACGGGGACGTCTCCCCCGTCGGTCGACGGCCTGCGTCTACAGGCACGCCGGATGAGTCGGGACGTTCGCGGGGCCGGTCGCGTGCTGAACGGCATTACGCTCGACATAGCTCCCGGGCAGCTCACCGTGATCGCCGGAAGCAGCGGCGCGGGGAAGACGGTGCTGTTGGAGATTCTGGCGGGGCTGAGCGCGCCGACCGAGGGCGAGGTACTGCACGACGGGGAGCAACCCGGGCCGCTGGGCTGGGAGTTCGGGTTCGTTCCGCAGGAGGACATCATCCACCGCGAACTGACCCTGCACCGGACGCTGGTGTACGCGGCGGGCCTGCGCATGCCTCCGGGGACGCGGCCCCAGACCGTCAGCGCGACGGTTGACCGGGTCCTGGACACCCTCGGCCTCTCCGAGCGCGCGGGAACGCCCGTGCGCGCACTGAGCGGAGGGGAACGCAAACGGGCCGGCATCGCGGTCGAGTTGCTGACCCGGCCGAGGGTGCTCTTCCTCGACGAGCCGACATCCGGGCTCGATCCGGTCACGGGGGCGGAGCTGCTGCGGACCCTGCGCGCGCTGGCCGAAGACGGCACCACCGTCGTGCTGACCACCCACGTCCTCGCCGATCTGCTCGGCTGCGACCAGGTCGTGTTCCTCACGCCCGGCGGCGAGGTCGCGTACGCGGGTGAACCGGCCGCTCTGTGCGGGGCCTTCGGGGTGGGCACCGTCGAAGAGGTGTATCAGGAGGTTGCCACGGGCAGGCGCGTCGAGCGTGCCACGCCCGCCGACGACATCCATCAGCCCGGCGAGCCACGGTCCCGGAAAGTCGAGCGCGTCGGCGCCCTGCGCCAGTGGGCGCTCCTGACGCGTCGCGGCACGGCCCTGCTGCTGCACAGCCGGCTGTCGGTCGCCGTCCTGGCCGGGTCGCCGGTGATGATCGTGGCGATGTTCGCCCTGCTGTTCCGCGCGGGCGCGTTCGATCCTGAGACACCGGATCCGGGGTCAACGGCGATGATCATGTTCTGGATCGCGTTCGGCGCGTTCTTCTTCGGTCTGACGTACGGGCTGCTGCAAATCTGCACCGAGTTGCCCGTCCTGCGTCGAGAATGGCTCGCAGGCCTGCGGATCGGCCCGTACGTCCTCTCGAAGCTCACGACGATGTTGCCCGTGCTCGCGACCGCCGACGCGCTGTTGTTGGCAGTCCTGCGCGCCTGGGACCGACTGCCCGCCGCGGGCTGGGGCACCTACGGGTCGCTGTTCGCGTCGTGTGTGCTGGCCTCGGCAGCCGCTCTCGCGCTGGGGCTTCTCGCGTCGGCGGCGGTGTCGGAGCCGGGGCAGGCGACGCTCATGCTTCCGCTGCTCTGCTTTCCCCAGGTGCTGTTCTCGGGGGCATTCGTGCCGGTGCCCCGGATGACGGGCGGCGGGCGGGCGATCAGCTGGGCGATGACCAATCGCTGGGCGTTCGAGGCACTGGGCAGCGGGGTGGGCCTGGAGTCGCTGTGGCGTGCGGGCGGCTCGCCGCTGGGTCCGCCGCTGTTGGATTCGTACGGTGACTCGTTCGGTCATCCAGCGAGCCGAGGGTGGTTGATCCTGGCGGCCTTCGCGCTGGCGTTCTTGGCCTGGACATGGGTGATTCTCGTACGAAAGTGTCGGCACGGGGCGACGAGGAGCCGGGCCGGGCGATGAACCCGGGCCCACGGGCCACTCGTTGAGCATCGGTCGGCTCAACAACCTTCCCGCGGGGTCAGCCCTGCCACCCCCGGCACCTGGTCCCGGTAGGTCTGCGTCACGAACGACAAGAACGTCTTGATGTCCTTGGGCAGGGACGACACTCCGAAGGAGATGCGGACGGCCCCCGCCGAAGGCAGTCGGAGCAGCTCCAAGTAGTCCTCCAGCGAGGTCAATTGCGTGCGGGCCGCCGAGCGGAGCCGGGTCAGCGGCAGGGCGAAGGCCGCTTCGCCGGCGCCCGGATTGCAGAAGCATCCCGTACGCAGGGATATGCCGCGCGCGGCACTGTCGCGCGTGACGACGCGTTCGTCGACTATCCGGCCGTCCGCCCCGAGCAGGTTCAGCGCGACCGTGCCGCCGCGGGCCGCGTCGGCGCGGTCGGGACCGTACACCCGGACCATCGGAGCGCCGTCGCTGTGCCGCAACGTCCGCAACCCCGTGAGGAGTTGGTCGGTCAGCGCGCTGATGTGGGCGTGCACGCGGTCCATGCCGATGTGCTCGATCCAGGCCAGTCCGGCGGTGACGTCCGGTATGGACAGGAAGTTGACCGTACCGTCCTCGAAGGCGGCCTCGTCCTCGGCGAGGACGTGCCACTGAGCCTGGGCACTCACCGCGTAGATCGTGCCGCCCGAGAACCAGGGGCGGCGCAGCCTGGCGAGGGCCGACCGGCGAGCGATCAGGCTGCCGATGCCGGTCGGATGTCCGAAGACCTTGTACCAGCTGACCACGGTGAAGTCCGGGTGGTACCGGCTCAGGTCCAGGGTATTGGTCGGTACGAAGGCTGCCGCGTCGAGCAACACGTCGTAACCCTGCTCCTGAGCGGCCGCGATCCAGTCGAGCGAGTGCTGGACGCCGGTGAAGTTGCTCTGGGCCGGATAGGCCAGCAGTCCGCGCGTGCGGCCGGCGTCGCGCCTTCGCACGCGATCGATTCCCCGACTCCGTGGGGACAGCGCGGCCAGCAGTCGCGTCTCATCCATCTGCAGGCCGGACGCGCTCACCGGTACATAGACGGTTGCTGCTCCCCGTGTCCGCGCGTATTCCCTCAGCCCGTTGACCGAGTTGTGGTTGTCGAGCGACATGACGAGCCGGTCGCCTCGTGCGAAGGGATATGCCTCGCCGACCAGTCGCAGTGCGCCCGTTGCGTTCGGGGTGAAAATCACGGCGTACTCGGCGGGGTCGGCGTTGAAATACCGCAGGACCGCCTCGCGCGCTTCGGCGAGCAGATATCCGGAGGCGCGCGAGGCCGGGCTCTCCGAATGCGGGTTGCCGAACAGCCCGCCGGTGATGCGCTCCGCGCTCCCCGCGACGAGGGACCGCGGGGGAAGTCCGGCGCCCGTGTGGTCGAGGTAGGTGTGTCCGGCCTCGTCGAGGAAGCCGAATTCGCGCGCCCGCAGCTCTGTGAAACCTTCGCGACCGCCCCGTTCCCCGCCGCATATGCTTCCGGTGGTGTCTGCCGTTTCCATGAGAGCCCCCTCGCATAGAACTTTGACAACGGTATCCGCGTACGGCGGAATGACCGCGACGGCACGACGGCGAACCGCGCTCGCATCGGTTCGGCACACCTCAACTCGTGCACGGGGAGAGCCTTTCCGACCGTGACTCGGCGCACTTGACGCCTCCACGCCTCGCAGGTCGTGATCAGCCCTGTGATTGACTATCGCCGTGTTGCCCGAAATTGTCTTCACTACCCAGGACCTGCCGGCGAGCGACCGTTTCGAGGCTTGGACGGAGCAACTGGGGCGTACCCACGCGCCGATGCAGCTGAGCAGCGAGCGCACCGCGGACTACCGGGGTCATCAGCGCCTGATCGGGCTCGGCGACGTCACGGTGTGGCCCGCGACCTTCGACCACCTGGTCTTCCGCCGGACGCCCAGGCTCGTGCGCCAGTCCGACCCGGAGGTGTTCCACCTGTCCCTGCTGCGGCACGGCGACGGCGCGGCGAGCTGGGGCAGGGAGCAAGTGGCGTACCGGATCGACGACTTCCACGTGAATTGCTCGTCCCGGGCCTACGAGATATCCACCGGGCCCGACCCGGTCACCATCGTCGGGGTGGAGATCCCTCGGGCCGCCCTGGATCTCCCGGCCGACCGGGCGAGCCGGGTCGTCGGCAGCCGGATATCGGGCCGGGAGGGCATGGGCGCGCTGCTCGCGGGGCTGCTCGTGCAGCTGACCTCGGACACCTCCGCCTACCGTGCGGCCGACGCGGAGCGGCTGGGCACGGTCGTCACCGATCTCGTCAGCGCCGTCTTCGCCCACGCCCTCGACGCCGAGTCGGGATTGCCGCCCGAGACGCACGCCCGCACCATGACCCTGCGCATCAAGTCCTTCGTCCGGCGGCATCTGGGCGACCCGGAGCTGACCCCGGCGAAGATCGCCGAGGCCCACCACATCTCGCGCAGCTACCTCTACCGCCTGTTCCAGGACGAGGGCCTGACGGTGGCCTCGTACATCCGCGACCAGCGGCTGGCCCACGCGCGACGGGACCTCACCGACCCCGGCCTGCGGGCGCTCCCCATTCACGCGGTGGCCGCCCGCTGGGGCTACTCCCGCCCCGGCGACTTCACCCGGGCCTTCCGCACCGCGCACGGTATGGCGCCCAGTGAACTGCGGGACCAGGCGCTGCGCCGAACGGCCGTGGACGGTGCGCACATGGACGTGGACGCTGTGCGAACGACAGCCCTCGACGCCTCGCGCAACATTGATCCGGGTCGCTCACCAGGCCCGAGTGCCCGACAGCGGGTCAGGATCACGGGGGTGTCCTGACACGCCCAGTGCACGACGGCGCCCCGCTCCGGCGGCGTCGGTCCACCCCCGGACCGACGCCGCCGACTGCCGTACCACCGACCCGCGCGCCGAGACCGTCGATGCGACTGAGCGTCCGGGTTGGCACCGCTCCCCGACTCGGCTGCTTCGTGTGCCGTGCCCTTGGGCCGATCGACTCAGGCACGGCGCGCCTCGGTCGCGCGGGCGGCCGCCGATGGAGGATCGATGGGGCGGCGGCCTCGGAACGGTCCGCCAGGCACCGTCCCAGCGCGTGAAGAGGTCCGGCCATGAACCTGTTCGACGAGATTTCCGGCGTCACACCGGCGGCGACGTGACCGCGGCTCCGCGCGGGGACGCGTCGGGCGAAGGCCGCTACGGCGAGGCCGTCTTCCGTCCCGAACAGGCGGGCGAGGGCGAGCGCATCGACTTCGGCGCCCTCGCCTACGACGACATCACCATGGCGCGGCTGCGGGCACTCGGCGTCGGCCCGGGGTGGCGCTGCCTCGACGTGGGTGCCGGCACGGGCACGGTCTCCCACCGGTTGTTGGACGAAGCCAGGGTGACGAGCGTGCTCGCCGTGGACCGCGACGTACGTTTCCTCACCGAGCGGCCCGCGCCCGGGCTCGACGTGCTGGAGGCGGACATCACTGCCCCGGACTTCGTGCACGGCCGGTTCCGGCTCGTCCACGCGCGCTTCGTGCTGATGCACCTGCCCGAGCACGACCGCCTGATCACCGCGTTGGCCGAACTCGTCGAGCCGGGCGGTGTGCTGATGCTCAGCGACGCGATCGACCTGACGAGCGACCGGACGCCCAGCACGCCGTACACCACGGTGATGCGGGCGATGTGGCAGGGGCTGCGGGCCACCATCGGCACCGATGTCTCCTGGGTGCCGTCGTACCCGCAGCTGCTGCGCAGGGCGGGTCTCTCGCGCGTCGCCGCCGAGATCCATGTGCCGCCCCTGCTGCCGCGCAGTCCCATCAGCCGCTTCTGGGCGGACACCTGGGAGCGGAGCCGAGCGGCGATGCTCGCCACCGGCCAGGTCGACGACGCGGACGTCGACGGGGCGGTCCGGTACCTGGGCTCCGACGAATGCGCCGCGCTGTCGGCGGGCATGCTCACCGCCTGGGGATGGAAACCCGAGCAGACCCCGCGTTGACCCGCGAGCCTGCTTCGAGGCATCCAGCAGCCGGCCGACTGTGTCGCGGCCGCCGTCCCGGGGCTCGGGGCCGCTCGGCCGACGTCACCGAAACGCTTCCGCCGCCCACCGAGAAATTGGGGGTGTTCGGCCGCTCAACGGCTGGTCAGGGCCTTGATCGCCCTAGGCTCAAGCCGTACCCCTTCAGAAAGGACCGTCATGGCCACCACCCGTCGCGCCCACACCGTGTGGGACGGCAACCTGCTCCAGGGATCCGGCCAGGTCGCGTTGGACTCCTCCGGTCTCGCAACCTTCGCCGTCTCCTGGCCCGCCAGGGCGGAGGAGCCTAACCGGACGACCAGCCCGGAGGAACTGATCGCCGCGGCCCACTCGAGCTGCTTCTGCATGGCCCTGTCCCACGGGCTCTCCGAGGCCGGCACGCCGCCGGTCCGCCTGACCGCTCTGGCCGAGGTCACCTTCCAGCCCGGTGAGGGAATCACTGAAATCCACCTGGCCGTGCAGGGCGAGGTCCCCGGCCTGGACAGGGACGCGTTCGTCAAGGCGGCCGAGCACGCCAAGACGAACTGCCCCGTCAGCAGCGCCCTCGCGGGCACGGTGATCACCTTGAACGCATCGCTCGCCTGACCACACGTCAGTCCGACCAACGAGTGGGCCCAGCACGCCGGTCGAGGCCGGCACCGTCAGGTGCCGTCCGTCCCGAGCCTGTCACCGATCAGCGCTGCGCGCCTCGTTCCTGGTTCGCGCTTCCCCACCGACCCTCCTCCCGGTGGGGAAGCGCATCCCGCGTCACCGGCTGTTTCGTCCCCCTCCTCGTGACCTCGGGTGCGACAGTCACTCGTGTCACCACGATCGCGGCTCCTCACCATGGCGCCGCACCATGACCCGGCTCGGCTTACGGACCACTCCCCCGGACGCTGGATCAGCGTCGTCGCCCGTAAGCCGAGCCGACCCATCTACGGAGACCCATGCTCAACCTCGCCGTCCTGCTGGAGAACAGCGCCCGTGCCGTCCCCGACCGTGTAGCGGTGATCCTGGGCGATCAGCAGCTGACCTACGCGGAGTTGGACGCCGCCGCGTGCCGCGTGGCCGACCTGATCCGCTCGCGCGGCATCGAACCCGGCGACAAGGTCGCGCTCTCCTGCCCGAACCTGCCCTACTTCCCGATCGTCTACTACGGCATCCTCAAGGCGGGAGCGGTCGCCGTCCCGCTCAACGTGCTGCTCAAGAGCCGGGAAATCGCCTACCACTTGGCCGACTCCGAGGCCATGGCCTACTTCTGTTTCGAGGGCAGCGAGGAACTGCCGCTCGGGCACGAGGGCTGGGCGGCCTTCGAAGAGACCCCGGGCTGCGAGCACTTCTTCCTGATGACCGCCGCGCCGACCGAGAACTCGCCGATCGCCGGGGCCGAGACCCTGACGGCGGCGCTGGACGGCCACAGCGAGCGATTCGACACCGTGGCCACCGAGCCCGGCGACACGGCCGTCATCCTGTACACCTCGGGCACCACCGGTCAGGCCAAAGGCGCCGAGCTGACTCACTCCAACCTGATGCTCAACGTGCTGACCTGCCACAAGATCGCCGGCGAGGTTGAGCACGACGTGCATCTGATCGCCCTTCCGCTGTTCCACTCCTTCGGCCAGGTGGTGCAGATGAACTCCGGCATCGCCTCGCGCGCGACGCTGGTGCTGCAGCCCCGCTTCGACGCCCACAGCGCCCTCGCGCTGATGCAACGTCATGCCGTCACCTTCTTCGGGGGCGTCCCCACCATGTACTGGGCCCTGTTGGAGGAAGCGGCCTCCGACACGTGCCTGCCGGAGATCGCCGGGAACCTGCGTGTGGCCGGCTCCGGGGGTTCGGCGCTCCCGGTCGAGATCCACCGCCGGTTCGCCGAATGCTTCGGCGTCACGATCCTGGAGGGGTACGGCCTGTCGGAGACCAGCCCGGTGGCCACCTTCCAAGTACGTGGCCAGGAGGTGCGCCCCGGCTCCATCGGGCGTCCGGTCTGGGGCGTCGACGTGGAACTCGTCGCCGAGGACTGGACGCCGGTCCGGGGCGCCGACGCGATCGGCGAGATCGCCATCCGCGGCCACAACGTGATGAGGGGCTACTACAACCGGCCCCAGGAGACCGCCGAGGTGATGCGCAACGGCTGGTTCCGCACCGGCGACCTGGCCCGGCGGGACGCCGACGGCTGGCTCTACATCGTCGACCGGGCCAAGGACATGATCATTCGCGGTGGCTTCAACGTGTACCCGCGGGAGATCGAGGAGCTCCTGCACACCCACCCCGCCGTGGGCACGGCCGCCGTCATCGGTGTGCCGCACGAGAGCCACGGCGAGGAGGTCAAGGCCTGCGTGACCCTCGCCCCAGGAGCAGCGCTCACGCCCGGGGAGCTCGTCGACTGGTGCAAGGAGCGGCTGGGGGGCCACAAGTACCCCCGTCTGGTCGAGTTCTTCGACGTACTGCCCATGAATGCCACCGGCAAGATCCTCAAGCGGGAACTCCGCGACGCGCACGAGGCCGACCGGTCGTAACGGTCCGGTCGGTCGTGGCGGGTGATGAGCGAGGGCGGTTCGGAATTGCCGTCGCTCATCACCGCAGCACGATCGGCCGGGATTCACTGATCGGCGCGCTCAGGGTGTCCGTACTCAGTCGGTGCAGGTGGTGCCGTGGGCGGGCAGTGTGCGCGTGGTCAGGTAGCGGTTGGTGGCCTCTCGGACGCACTTGGAGATGAGGAACATGCTGTAGTCGTCGCCTTCACGGGCGAGGACGACGCTGCCGGGCAGCTGGGCCGCCATGGCCGAGCCCGCGCGGTACGGGGCGAGGGCCTGGTGGGTGGACTGCAGGATCAGTGCGGGCGGCGCGCCGTGTACCGGGGCACCCGCCTTGACGGGCTTGGCCGGGACGGGCCAGCCGAGGCAGCCGGCGATGGCCTTGTAGGAGCGCACGGCGCCGCCCAGGTGCGGGGACACACGCGCGAGTTCCCCCTGCAGCCGGGTGAACTGGGCCAGGGAGTGCACCGGGCGTGCGTTGTCGAGGCAGGCGGGCACCTGTACCTGGACGGGGTCGAGGGTGTCGTCGGGGTCGCGGGTGAAGTCCGTGGCGTCGCCTTCCCGGCCCTTGACGATGGCTTTCGCCAGGTCCGCCCAGTTGTAACCGGACAGGGTCAGGTAGTCCTGGGTGGCTCCGCGGATGTCCTCGCCGGTCAGCGGCCGGTGGGCCGCGCCCGCGACCGGTACGGGCGTGCGGTCGGCCTGGGCGACGAGGGCGTCGTACTCGGCCGCGGCGTCCTTGCCGTGCAGGGCGCAGTCGGTCGACGTGGCGCACCAGGCGGTGAAGCGGTTGAACGCCGTCTCGGCGGTGGCGGCTTCCTGGAGGACCCGCGAGCGGGCCGAGCCGGTGTCGTCCAGCGCGGTGTCGAGGACCATCGTGCGCAGCCTGCCGGGGTAGAGCTTGGCGTAGGTACGCCCGACGAGGGTGCTGTAGTGGATGCCGTACCAGTTCAGCTGCCGCTCCCCCAGCCCGATCCGGACCGCCTCGAAGTCCCGCGCGGTGCTGGTCAGGTCGACGTGGGCGACGAGCGGGCCGTTGCGGCGCAGGCAGTCCTTTGCGAAGGCCCGGTTGTGGGCCACGAGCCTGTCGAGGGCGGCCTTGTTCCGAGGGAAGTGGCTGACGCCGGCGGGCTTGAGCGGCTTCTCGCAGCGGATCGGCGTGCTGTGGCCGACGCCGCGCGGGTCGACCGCGACGAGGTCGAAATTGTGGGTCATCGCGCCGGCGTAGGCGGGCAGGTGGACCTTCGTGATGGCCAGTCGCAGCTGTTCGATCGAGGATCCGCCCGCTCCGTCGTTGAGGAGCAGCGTGCCTTGACGGTGGGCCGGGTCGTCCGCGGGCCGGCGGACCAGGGCGAGGCTGAGGCTGCCGGCGCGCGGGCGGGACCAGTTCACCGGCACCCGGATCGATCCGCACTGCATGTCCTTGAAGTCGGGGTCGGCGCAGGCGTGCCAGTCGATGCCGCCGGCGGGGGTTCGGTGGTTCCCCTCCGCCGACTCCGCGAGTGCGGGTACGGCCACGGTGGTCGCCACCGCGGAAAGGGCGGCGGCGATCCCGGCTGCGTACTTCCGGTTCAGGCTTCTTCTCATGTCGTTCTTCCTTGGTTCTCACGTGCTCCGGCCTCAGGGGATCCGAGGCCCTGTTCTAGGTGTGCTGCGCGCGTGGGGGGCCGGGGGGACGGCGGTGCTTGCGGAGCGGTGGCGGGGCCGGCCCGCGAGCGTCTCGCGGGCCGACGGCCGACTTGTGGTGCGGCTGTTCTGGCGGGGGTCAGGCCTGGGCGTCGTCCAGGTCGGAGTCCGGGACCCAGGAACCGTGGATTCCGGCGGTCACCCGTCGGGGCAGGTGGACGGTGGCGACCCGGTCGAGGCCGGAGGCGTCGAGAACCAGCAACTGCGAGGCGTCCTGCTTGAGGTCGGAGACGACGGTGAGCAGGTAGCCGTCGTCCTCGCCGGTGGCACCGGCGGCGGGGACGAACACGGCCTCGCTGGGCAGCCGCGCGTCGCCCACCTGGTGAATGCGGCGGGCTCCGGTCGTGCGGTCGTACTTGACGATGCCGTAGCTGCCGAAACCCTTCGAGTCCGGGAAGGAGATGGCGTACTGGTAGCGGTTCTCGCGGCCCAGGTACTCCTCGTTGAGCGTCGGGAACTCCACCGCGAGGTCGTCGATGATCTGCTCGTCGACGCTGCCGGCGGCCAGGTCGATGACCCAACGGCGGGTGTAGGAGCGGGCGTTGGGCTCGGCGCCGCGGCCGGGGGCGCCGACCCACCAGTTCCAGGAGAGCCGGAAGCCCTCGCGGTCCACGGTGGGGCCTTCCAGGACGATGCGGCCCCGGCCGTCCTCGTAGGCGTTGGAGACGTGCAGCATGTTGCCCGGTTCGATGGAGAACCAGCGGATGTTCTGGGTGCCGTCCTTTCCACGGGGCATGACACCGATGCGGGCGGGCTGCTCGTCGCTCCAGCCGTAGGGGATGCCGGAGTGCTCGGTGGGGTCGAAGGTGACGTTGCCCTCGATGAAGACCACGTGGTGGCGAGTGATGGCGAAGTCGTGCTTGAGGGAGGCGCTCGCGCCCGGGATCTCGGCGCTGTGGACGATGTCGCCCTTGGCGTCGGCGACGTAGTACATCAGGTACGGCGGGAAGGGCGAGGACCCGAAGAGGTGGAGCTCGCCCGTGACCGGGTCCTCCTTGGGGTGCGCGGTCATCGCGCTGCGCAGCTTGCCGTCGAAGTCGTACGCGCCGACCGTCTCCAGCTCACGGGTGAGCTCGAAGGGGAAGTTCGCCTCGCACAGCGCGAGCAACCGTCCGCCGTGCTCGATGATGTGGGTGCCGGCGACGCTCGCCGCCAGGTCCGGGCCCTTCTCGGTCATGTACGGCGCGCCGTCCAGGGCGGGACTCTTCACCCAGCGGTTGCGGTACCACTCCGCGCGCCCCTCACGAAGCCGGATGCCGTGGACCATGCCGCTGCCCTTGAACCAGTGGGTCGGGGTCACGCCGGGCTTGGGGTTGTGTCCGTTGCGCAGCAGACGGCCGGTCAGCTCGGACGGCAGGTGGCCCTCGACGGTGAGTTCGGTAGCGGTGATCTCGTCCGCGACCGGGGCGTAGTGGCCGATCAGGTAGGGCTTCTCAGCGGTCATTTCGGGAACCTCTTCTCAATGGATGTGACGGGTGTGCTGGGTGTGCTGGCTGGGATGCGCGCGGTCAGACGGACTGCTCGGCGCGGGACTTGACGTGGTGGAGCCAGCTGTCCAGGGAGGCGTGGAGGGCCTTGGCGAGGTGGTCGGCCGCGGCGTCGACCGGAGCGCCGCTCCAGGACTCCTCGGTGCGGACGACGGCGTCGTCGCCAGGGGTCTCAGGAGATGCCGGCGGTTCGCGGCTCGGAGGCCGGGCCGGTGGGGCCGGTGGCGAGGGCGGTCGCGGTCCGCGGCCGGCCGGCACGACGGGTGAGGAGCAACGCGAGGAGTGCGGCGGCGGCCAGGATGGCGGCCGAGACCATGAAGGCGGCTCGATAGCCGGCGGTGAGGGCTTCCAGGTGAGGCTGGTGGGGAGACGCGTGGGTGGTGACGGAGCCGGCCAGGGTGGCCAGGGCGGCGAGGCCGATCGCACCGCCGACCTGGCGGGTGGTGTTCACCAGACCGCCGGCCAGGCCCGCGTCCTGTCCCGGGACTCCGTCCACGGACAGTGCGGTGAGTTGGACGAAGGCGACGCTCAGGCCGAGGCCGATCAGGATGCTCGGGCCGAGGACGTGGCCGAGGTAGCTTCCGTCGGCGCTGATCCGGGACAGCCACAACAGGCCGAGGGCCGTGGTGAACAGAGCCGAGGTCACGGCGGCGCCGGCACCGATGCGCCGGGAGATGCGGGGTGCCGCGGCGGCGCCGAGCATATTGGCCGCGGCCAGCGGGAGTTGCCCCGCTCCGGTGGCCAAGGGGGACATCTTGAGGACTTGTTGCTGGTAGAGGGGCAAGAAGAAGAACAGGGCGATCCAGACGGATCCCAGCAGCGCCATCAACAGGTTGCCTGCCGCGACCTGGCCGGTGATGAACAGTCTCGGTGGGATGAGCGCGTTCGGTCGGCGGCGCTCGATCACGACGAAGGCCGCGAGCAGCGCGGCGGCGCCGAGGAAGGCGCCCAGCACCCGGGTGTCCGTCCAGCCGGTGCCACGTGCGGTGGTCAGGCCCCAGACCAGGCAGGTCAGGGAAAGGGTGACGGAGACGGTGCCCAGCAGGTCGAACTCCCCGGCCTCGCGGCGGGTCGCCCGTGGCACGAAGGCCGCCACGGCGACGAGGACCAGCACCGTCCCGAACGCGACGGCGTAGAAGATCCAGGGCCATCCCCATGCCTGGGTGAGCAGACCGCCCAGCAGGACGCCGCCCGCTCCTCCCGCACCGGAGACCGCTCCCCACACCCCCAGTGCTTTGCCGCGCCCCGGACCGGAGGGGAACAGGCCCATCGTCACGGCGAGCGCGGCCGGGGCGATGGCGGCGGCACCGAGGCCCTGAGCGGCCCGGGCGGCGATGAGTACGGTCGAGGAGCCGGCCAGCCCCGCTGCCAGCGAGGCCGCCGCGAAGAGCGTGAGGCCGGCCATCAGCACCCGGCGGCGGCCGAGCAGGTCGGCCGCCCGCCCGCCGGCCAACAGCAGTGCCCCGAACGTCAGTCCGTAGGCGTTGACCACCCAGGTGGTTCCGCCGTCGGACAGGCCCACCCCGACACGGATCTGCGGAAGCGCCACGTTCACGATCGAGGTGGCCAGCATGACCGTGAACTGGGCCGCGGCGAGCGCCGCGAGCGCGCCCGGGTGCCGAGGGGCGGGCGGCGCCAGATCCAGCTGTGTGCGTTGGAGGTTCATGGCACACAGCTTCGTGCGGGGCTCTGTCCACTATCCAGGCTCATCCGGCGCGGACACTGTCCAGTCCTGTCCGCGCCTGTCCACCTCTCCTGGCGAGTGGTGCGTCCGCTACGGCTGTTGAGGGCCGTGCAGCTCCTGCTGCCACAGGCCCTCGCAGAGCAGGTCCAGTCCCTGACGCAGGTGGCGGCGGTAGGTGCCGTACGGCAGGCCGAGGCGCCGGGCGGCGGCCTCCTGGGTGGGCGCGCCGGAGAAGTAGCCCGCCGTCAGGGCCTCGCGGGCCCGGGCTCCGCGCGGGTCGTGGGCGAGGTCGTCGACGGCCTGGCGCAGCAGGGTGCGCAACTCCTCGGCAGGGTCACGGAGGTCGGCCGCGAGCCGGACGCGCATCAGGGCGCAGGCGGCGAAGGTGCCCGCGTCGCGCCAGTGCGTCAGCGCTTCCCGCACGGCCTGGTCGAACGCGGTACGCGAAACGGGTGCTGGTCCGGACTGGACCGGCGCCGCGGTGGCCGATATGAAGCGGTGAAGCCAGGTCTCCACGGGTTCCTGGCGCCAGTCGACGCCGAACACCCCGTAGGTGCACTCACCGACTCGCGGCCGCGCCCCGGTGTCGCTGAGGGTGCCCTTGACGCGCTCGGCCCATGTCTCGGCGTCCTGGAAGACGGCGAAACCGTAGGCGCGGCCGCGGGCACGGGCCGACTCCGCCTGGGCGCGGGAACTGCTCAGATCGATGACGCGGGACGGGACCTGGTAACGCTCCGGGTAGACGGTGAAGCGGCTGATGCCGATGTGTTCGCCGGGGCGTACCGGCTCGGCGGCGTTGGTGTACTCCCAGGCCGCGGCGACGACGGGATCCGTGGCCAGGTCCTGGGGGTCGGGAGGGGCCGGCAGGGCCAGTCGGGCCGTGAACGCGACGGTCCGGCCCGTGCTCACGAGACGGTAGACGCTGAAGGCCTGCGGCTGTCGGTGCGCCCAGTAGCGGACCAGTTCCGCGGAGGCGGGTCCCTCGGTCTCCTCTGCCATGCGCAGGATGACGTCGAGGTCTTCCGGGTGCAGCGGTCGGTCGTGTACCTCGTCCTCGCGGGACCAGGTGCGGAGCCGGGCCAGGGTCTCGCCCTCCCGGAAGAGGTAGAAGAGCTCGTCGGTGACGGTCCAGACCCGCTCCTCAGGTGCCTCGCGCAGGAGGTGGAGGTACTCGTCCGCCAGGCGCTCGCGCATCGCCACGAAGGCGTTGGGTGCTCGCCAGCGCAGGTCGGCGGCCAGGGTCTCGCGTGCGGCGTCGTGCGGGTGGAGCCCCCGATGCGTGGACTCCATGAAGGGCAGGTCACGCAGCCAGGAGAAGAGCACATGAGCGTCGTGCTCGGGCAGTACGGCGGTGAGCAGTTCCTCGGAGGTCGAGAGGGCCTGTGCCGCCACCTCCAGGGCGCGCCGGTGGGCCGCCGTGGGCACCTCACCGATCAGTCCCGCCAACAAGGTGCGCAGGACGTCCGCCGAGGGGGCCCAGATCTCCTCCCTGCCGCAGCCCGTCGATCCCGCGGCCGCCGCGAGGGACAGCGCCAGCGGGTTGCCGGCGGCGAAGCGGAGCACACGGTCGCGCAGTTCGGGCCGGATCTGCGCCGCGGCCAGCAGGCTTCGGGCCTGGTCCTCGGAGAACGGCTGCAGTTCGGTGACGTGCAGGAGCCCTGTCCAGGCGGGGTCGGCGGTCCACTGCGGCTGCGGCGCGAGCCGTCCGGCCAGAACGACCAGGGTGTCGTCGGCGGCGCGAGGCAGGAAGTGCTGCCACAGCCAGTTCTCCAGCCACTGGCAGTGCTCGAAGGAGTCGACGACCAGCACCGTGCCGGCAACGTCCAGGAAGGGGCCGGCCGCCCGCTCGAAATCGGCCGGGTCCCGGCTGACGAAACGGCCGTCGAGTTCGATGAGCAGTCGGCCCGCCGCACGAGCGTCGTCGGCCAGGCGCCGCAGCAGCGTCGACTTGCCGATGCCACCCGGCCCGAACAGGTAGAACGCGAACGGCGCCTGTGGATCGTCGGCCAACGCCTTGCCGAAGTGGCCGAGTTCCTCGTCCCGGCCGATGAAGGCCCGTTCGCGCGCGCTGCTCAGTCTCGCTCCCACGGACGCCATGGCGGCTCCCCTCTCCTCGTCCCAGCACCGGGCGACCATGCTCGGAGACACCCGCCGGGCCTCGCGGAGTCAGGCACCATTACGACGCGCGTGGGGCGATGGTCCAGCCCCTTTCACGCCACGCTACTGGGTTAGAGATCGTGACGCGGGTGTCGGTTGCCTCAGTGGGTGGATCGGCCGCGCGAAGCTCCGGAGTGCAGGGGCATGTCATGGACAGGCGTGAAGTCCAGCGACAGCGCGACCGGACCGCGGGTGTACAGGCCGGTCTCCCGGTAGTGGAAGCCGGGGCTGTAGCGGGCCTGTTCCAGCAGGGGCAGGAGCAGCGCGGCGACGGTCTCGATCTCGGCGCGCGCGAAGGCCGTACCGACGCACTGGTGAAGTCCCGTACCGAAGGCCAGGTGTTGGGCGGCGGCGGTGAAGGAGCGGGCGGTACCCAGGTCCGGCCGGTGGATGTCGAAGGTGTCCGGGGCGGTGAAGGCGTCGGGGTCGCGGTTGGCCGCGCCGATCATGCAGAAGACGGTGGCACCCGCCGGGACGGTGATGCCGGCGAACACGGCCTCTTGATCCGCCTGGCGGGGAATGAGCTGGACCGGCGGGGTGTAGCGCAGCGTCTCGGCGATCGCGGCGGGCAGCAGGGTCGGGTCCTGACAGACCCGGGCGAGCTGCTCGGGGTGGTCGATCAAGTGCTTGAAGAGCAGGGCGAGGGTCTTGTCGGCGGGCTCGGTCGCGGCGGCCAGGACATTGATGATCAGCGCGGTGACGTCGCGGTTGCTCATGGCGATGCCGTCGAACTCGGCGCTGCACAGCATCGATATGAGGTCCTCGCCGGGGTGGCGGCGGCGCTCTTCGATGACGGGGACGAGGTACGCCTCCAGTTGCTCGGCGCATTCCAGGCAGTGCCGACGGCGTTCGGGGGTGAGGCTCAGGCTCGTGATGAACTCGGCGACCCCGCTGTGCCAGGCGGCGACCTGCTGCCAGTCCTTCTTGTCCAGGCCGAGGACGTCGAGCGTCACATAGACGGCGAGAGGTCTGCCGAACTCGTTGACGAGGTCCACCTTGCCCCGGGGGAGGAAGGGTGCGATGAGCTCGGCGGCGTTGGTGTGGACGGCGCGTATCTGATCTTGCAGGGCCTGCCCGGTGAAGCCACGGACGACGATCTTTCGCTTGGCGGTGTGTTCGGCCCCCGTCATCTGGGCGAGGACCGGCCCGCGCATCACCGGCTCGGCGCGCACCTGCAACGTCTCGGTGGTGAACGCGGCGTGGTCGGTCAGTACCCGCTTCACGTCCTGGTAGCGGGAGAGGAAGTAGCTGTCGATCGCGGGCTCGTAGTGCACCGGCGACTGCTCCCTCAGGGAGGCGAAGTAGCGGTATGGGTCGGCCGCGAAGTCGTCGGAGAGGACGCTGAAGTCGGGGTTGATCATCTGCATGGCGCAGAACCCTCTCAAAATCTACGGAAAGAGCAAGAGCGGGAGGTCCGGAGGGGACGTCCAGCGGGCTCGGCAAGCATGGAGTGCACGCCGAGCCCGGCATGGCTTGCGGAGCTACTTCGCGACGAATGCCTTGAGTTCGCACTTGTCGAGCCATTGGCTCTGCGGATAGGGCGGAAGGTTGTTGGGCAGATTGATGGTGCCGTCGTCCAGGGCGATCGCCTTGATGCCGTGGTCGTGCAGGCAGCTCACCCAGCGGTCCATCTTCTCGTGGAATTCCGGGTCCTCCCTGGCCGCCCGCTCCGTGAGGTATTCGGGTTCCTTCTGCCAGCACTTCTTCCGCGCCTCTTCGGTCTTCTTGGGCTGGTCGATGGGCTTCAACACATCGCCCTGCCTGATCACCTTGACGCCGTTTCGCTGCAGGCACTCGTAGTACACGTTGAACACCCTGTTGCTCTCCTCGTCGGAGGTGTCCGGCCTGATGAGAGGCCGTACGTCCTGCGACTGCTGCGGTTGCGTCGCCTTCGCGTCCTTGTCGCCGTCCGTCACGCTCGCGACTCCGTCGTCGCCCTGGTCCTTGGCCGATTCCGGGTCGGAGGACCCGCCGCAGGCCGCGAGGAAGAAGATCGCGACGAGCGCGGCGCACGCCGCACGCCAATGTCGGGTGTTCGGTGGACGGAGGGTGTCGGTCTTCGGCATGGGTGAGCCTTTCTCAGTGGTGCAAAGACGGGTTGGGGTGAGGTCGGGGGTCAGGTGACGGTGGGGCGGCCGCCGGAGTCGGCTGTCCGCAACGGCTGCGTCAGGCCGAGGCCAGGGCGGCGGTCGGGGAAAGCCGGGAGGCGCGGACGGCCGGGTAGACGCCGGCCGCGATGCCGACGACAACCGCGCCGACGAGTCCGCTGGTCACCGCGGGGAGGGGGATGACGGGCGGCCAGTCCTTGTAGGCCGCGTAGCCGACGGTGCCGAGAACGCCGAGGATGGTTCCGGCCAGACCGCCGAGGCCGGACAGCGCGATCGATTCGGTGAGGAACTGGCCCCGGATCTGGCCGCGGTTGGCACCCAGTGCGCGGCGCAGTCCGATCTCGCGGCGGCGTTCCAGGACCGAGATCACCATGGTGTTGGCGACACCGATGCCGCCGACCAGGAGTGCGACACCGGCGAGCCCGATGAACAGTGACGAGAAGGTGGCCTCGGTGGAGCGCTTCGCGGCCAGGGCGTCCGAGGGCCGGCTGACCATCACCTGACTCGGGGACTGCGGGCTGATGGTGGCGGGCAGGACCGCGTGGACGTCCTCGATCGCCGGCTCGTCCGCGCGCAGGAACAGCTGGGTGGGGCGGAGGTCGAAGCCGAGTGTGCGGTGCGCAGCCTGCCAGCCGACCAGCACGGAGCGGTCGATGTCCGGGGCCAGCCGGACGGAGTGCAGGATGCCGATGACGCTGAACCACCGGTCGTTGATCAGTACGAGTGGCGCCGGATCGCCGGGGCGCGGATCGGGGAAGCCCAGACGGGCCGCCGCGACCGAGCCGAGCACGGCGGTGGGAAGCCGCTCGGTGGCCGTGGTGAGGTAACGGCCGGAACGTATGCGGGCGTTGACGATGCCGAGGAGGTTCGGCTGGGCTGCCAGCACCGTCAGCCCGGAGACGTCGTCGGGGCTCTGCCGGTCGGAGCGCCGTACCCGGGCATGGGTGTTGGCGACCGCGGTCACGGCCTTGACCGGGCCGATGTTCCTGACCATGGCGACCGATTCGGGCGGGAACGAGCCCGCGTTGCCCTCCTGGTCCTTGTCGGCGATCGCCTGCAGCCGGTCGGTGCCCAGCGCGGTGAGCTCCGCGTTCAGGGCCTTCTGGCTGGAAGCCGGGATCCCGGTGACCACGATCATGGTGGCGATACCGATGGAAATGCCGAGTGCGGACAGCGCCGCCCGCATCCGCCGGGTGCGGATGCCCATCAGTCCAAGGCGCAGGAGGTCGGCCGGGGAGAGCCGGACGGGCCGGTGCAGCGGGGTGGTGGTCGCGCACCGCCGCCGCGACCCGATCATCGCCTTCCGTGTGCCACGGAGCCGCGTTGTCCGCTTCACGGGGCGACCCCGGTTCCCGAGGCCGCGGCGGCGATGCCCTTGCCCGGCGGGGCGTCGGCGGCAGCGGTGATGGCGGTGTCCCTGACGATACGGCCGTCCTGGATCTCCACTCGCCGCGGCAGGTGCGCGGCGATGTCCCGGTCGTGGGTGATGAGCGCGATGGTGGTTCCCTCCGCGTTGAGTTGGGTGAGCAGCTCCAGTACGGCGCGTCCGTTCGCGGTGTCCAGCGCACCGGTCGGCTCGTCCGCGAGCACCAGCGTCGGTTCATGGACGAGAGCGCGCGCGATGGCGACTCGCTGCCGCTCGCCGCCGGAGAGCTGGTGCGGCAGGTGGCCGGCCCGGTGAGCCAGGCCGACCCGCTCCAGCGCGGCGAGCGCCAGCGGGCTGCGTTGCCTCCTGGGCACCCCGGCGTAGAGCAGGCCGGTGGTCACGTTCTCGGTCGCGGTCAGGCCCTCGGACAGGTGGAACTGCTGGAAGACGAAGCCGAGCCAGCGTCCTCGCAGCGCGGACAGTTGACGGTCCGGCAGAGTGGTGACGTCCTGGCCGCCGATCACCACGGTCCCGCTGGTCGGCCGGTCCAGGGTGCCCATGATGTTGAGCAGGGTGGACTTGCCCGAGCCGGACGGGCCGACGATGGCCAGGAGTTCGCCGCTGTGTATCTCCAGCGAGACCCCGGCCAGCGCGCTGACTCCGCCGGTGTAGCGGACCGCGGCGTTGCGCACCGACAGTACCGGGGTGGGTACGGCCGTCACGACGAGGTCACCACCCGGGTGCCCTCGGCGATCCCGGCGCCCGATACCTCGACCAATCCCTTGGCGATCAGGCCGGTCTTCACCGCGACGATCCGTCCCGCGGCGGTCCGAAGTCCGTAGCCGCCCTCGCGGAGTGCGAGGAGCGCGGTCACCGGGACCACGAGCACCCCACGCCGGGTCTCGGAGACGAACGCCACCTGGACCGGCGCCGAATCGAGCTTCTTCACCTTGTCCGGGTCGATGAAGGTGACCGTGACGGTCACCTTCGGCTGTCCGTTCCCGCCCTCCGACGCCTCCGCGTCGCTGCCGACGCCGGCCACTTTCGCGGCGACCGCGGTGCCGTTGGGCAGTTGGACGGTCACCGCGTCGCCGCGCCTGATGCTGCCTACGTCGGAGGCGTCCACCGACACGGTCACGGACTTGTCGGTCGACGTCACTTTCAGCAGCGGTGCCGCGACCGCGTCGCCCATCTGCGCGCCGGCGCTGTCCACCCGGACCGGGCCGCTGAGGACCACCACGTCACCGGGGCCGAGCACGCCGGTGGACGGCACCCCGTTGTGGGTCTGCCAGCGTTTGATCGCGTTCACCAGCGCGGGCGTGAGGACGCCGTCGCCGGACCCGACCGTCATCCGCGTGACCACGCGGCCGCTTGAGGCGGTCCCGCTACCGGCCGTACCGCTTCCGGCCGTCCCGCTTCCCGCCGACGAGGAAGCGTGGGGTGCCGGGCTTGCGCTCCCGGCCGCTCCCTTGCCGGTGCCGGCCGCGGGCGAGGGCTGGGCCGCGGAGGACCCGGTCGATGCCGCGCCCTTCTCCGCGCCGCCTGCCGATCCCGGGTCCTTCCCGTCACCCCCCGATGCCGTGTCGTCCGCCTCAGTGATCACGGTGACGACCTGTCCCGGTGAGGGCTGGACTCCGACGTCGTACCCCAGGGCCCGCAGGTTGTCGGCGATCACCCGCACGTCCCGCCCGACCAGGTTCTGGCCTTCCAGACGCCGGTAGAGCGGCACCGCGCCGTACAAGAGCGGCACCTTGCGGTCGTCGACGCGGTACAGCTCCTTGCCCCGGGTCACCGTGCTCCCGGTGGGAGCCAGCCAGGTCACGATGCCGTCCCCGTAGCCCTTGACGGTCTGCGGCCTGGCATAGCCGAGGGTGCCGTCCAGGGACCGGCTGTCGGACAGGTTCTTCCGCTCGACCTTGGCCGTGCCCGCTTCCGCCTCCGGCTCGGACGCCGCGTGAGTGCCGCCCTTCCCCCATGGCACCGTCACCGCGGCGCCGGCCCCGGCGAGCCCCACCGCCAGCACGGCGGCGACGATGCGGACATGACGCCTGCGGGGTGCGGTGACCGGCTTGAGGGTGACCGTGGGGTTGTCGTCCATGCCGGTGGCGGCATCGCCCTTCGGCCGGCGGGTCACCGCGCGAACCTCGTCGCGGACAGGCGGCGGACCACGGCCGGCGCGCCGCCGGAACGGCGGCCGGCTCCTGCGACGCGTGCGCGCTCCCTGACGGGCCTCCGTACGGCGAGCGCGTTGGCTCGGGCTATGACGCGGTTCATGCAGACGACTCCCAGAATGACGCGGACAACCGCGGCGGACACGAAGGAACCCGGCGGTCGGAAGTGAGCCGGAGCTCGACTTCGGATGCGCTGCCGACCTTGCCGAACCGGTATCAAGATGCATTCAGCAAGATGTATCGGGATTGTCAGAAAGGCGAATTGACCCAAAGCGCTGCCTATAGTCACCGTCATGAATGCACGGATCCTGGTCGCCGAGGACGACATCAAACAGGCGCAGGTGCTGCGGATGTACCTGGAGTCAGAGGGCTACGGCACGGTGATCGTGCACGACGGGCGCTCGGCGATCGACGCCGTCCGCCGGCTCCGGCCGGACCTGCTGGTGCTCGACGTGATGATGCCGAAGGTCGACGGACTGAGTGTGTGCCGGATCCTGCGCCAGGAATCCGCCGTGCCGGTGCTGATGCTGACCGCCAGCTCCAGCGAGGACGACCTGCTCCTCGGACTCGACCTCGGCGCCGACGACTACATGACCAAGCCCTACAGCCCACGGGAGTTGATGGCCCGGGTCCGAACCCTGCTGCGCCGCGTCGAGCGGGTCGCGCCGCCGGACGACGGAGTCCTGCGGGTGGGGACGATCACGGTCGACCCGCTTCGGCACGAGGTACGAGGGGCATCCGGTCAACTGGTCACCTGCACCCGCGGGGAGTTCACCATCCTGTCCGCCATGGCCGCCGAGCCCGGCCGGGTGTTCACCCGTCAACAGCTCCTGGAACGCACCCGGGGCTGGGACGTCGCCTCGACCGTGCGCACCGTCGACATGCACGTGATGAACCTGCGCAAGAAGCTGGAACTCGACCCGCGTCGCCCCACCCACCTGGTCACCGTGTACGGCGTCGGCTACAAGCTGAGCCCGGGATCCTCCCCCGCGGGCAACTGACGTGCGCCGCTCCGGTGTTCCGCTGCACACCAGCCTCTTCGTCCGTCTCCTCGCCGCGTCGCTGCTGGTCGCGCTCTGCTCGGTGGCCGCGACCACGTGGGTCGCCGTCACCACCACGACACAGGCGATCAGCACGGAACAGGGCCGGTCGTCACAGGCCGACGCCCGCATCTACGACGCCCTGATCGGATACTCGGCCACCCACACCGACTGGGGCGGGGTGCAGCCGCTGGTCCGCGATCTCGCGGCTCGAACGGGCCGGGCGATCACCCTCACCACCCCCGCACGCACACCCCTCGCCGGCTCCGAACCGACCATGCGCATACGGCAGCGGCCGGCCGCCTCCGTCGATCCGCTGCGCCTCGACCCCGTTCTGTCCCATGAGAGCACTGTCGGCCCGATCGACCCCCGCGCGGTGGGCCCGTTCCTCCTCGAAGGCGAGGACCGGGACCGTGTACGGGCGATCGTGCACAAGATCACCGGCTGTCTCGCCGGACCACGGATCGCCACCGAGGTCGTCCCCCTGCCCACCGGGCGCTACTCAATCCGGTTCACGGGCCACACGTCCCATGCCGACGAACTCCTCACGGCGCAACGGACGTGCGACTTCGACCAGCTCAAGGCGCCCGTGCCGTCGGAGGTCGTGCCGCTCCGCCAGGCCTCTGACCTGGCCTCGGAATGCCTGAATCAGCAAGGCAGGCCGTCCGTCGAGATATTCGCGGACTTCTCCTGGCACTTCACCGGCCACACCAAGCATCAGGAGAACTCGGACCGCGCCGCGCAGGAGTGCGTGTACGAAGGCCGCCGCCAACAACTGCGGCCCTATGTCTCACCGCCGGTCCTGCTCTTCGTCTCCGACCGAGGCCATCCGACCACCGAGACCGTGCGGCTCTCGTCGGAGAACACCGTACGGATCGCCGGCGCCGCGGGCATCGTTCTCACCGTCACCTGCGCCGTGACCATCCTGCTGGGCAGCCGACTGGTCCGACCGCTGCGTGCCCTGATCACCGCGGCCCAACGCCCGGCCGACGAGGCAGCCCGCGTCCCGGTGCTCACCAAGGACGAGATCGGCCGCGTCGCCCTGGCCTTCAACGACCTCTCCGAACGCAGGGAGACCCTGGAGCGTCAACGCCGCGCCATGGTCAGCGATGTGGCACACGAACTCCGTACCCCGCTGACCAACATCCGCAGTTGGCTTGAGGCCGCCCAGGACGGCCTGACACCGACCGATCAGCCGTTGCTCGCCCTGCTCCTGGACGAGGCGATGCTGCTCCAGCACATCATCGAGGACCTGCGCGACCTCGCCGCGGCCGAGGCCGGAAACCTGGTACTGCACCGTGAAGCGCTGTCCGTACGACACGTACTGGAACAGGTGGCCGTGGCGCACCACGGGGCCGCCGGACCGGCGGGCGTCGAACTGTCCATCCAGGCCGCCGACGAACTGGCGGTGCACGCCGATCCGGTGCGACTGCGTCAGGCGATCGGCAACCTCGTCTCCAACGCGATCAGACACACACCGAGCGGAGGCCGGGTCGTCCTGCGATCCCGTAGCGAGGGCAACGAACTGATCCTGGAGGTCATCGACACCGGCTGCGGTATCCAACCGGCGGATCTGCCCCATGTCTTCGACCGCTTCTGGCGCGCGGACAAGTCCCGCAACCGCCAGACCGGCGGCAGCGGCCTCGGGCTGGCCATCACCCGCAAACTGACCGAGGCACACGACGGCACGATCTCGGTCATCAGCACGCCCGGCATCGGCTCGGTGTTCACCGTCCGACTTCCGTGGCGCCCGTGCGCCGGCAGTCAGACCTCGTAGGGCCAGACAGTGACCTGGTCCTGTGCCACACGAACCTCGACCCACGACCCGTCAACGCCTTCCGGCGGTGGTGCGGCAAGATCGAACAGGATCGGCGCGCCGGCCACTTCCAGGACAGCGCCTCCGTCTTCGGCGAGGCCGAGCCGCCCACGAAAGACGACGTGGTCGCCCTCTTCCCGCAGCTCAGGTGCCCCAGCAGCACCCGGCGAGGCGTTCACCCCCCAGGCGATGTCCTCACCGACAGTCCACTCGACGTGGCACTGTCGCCCCACTGCTTCGGGAGCCCCCCGCCACAGCACCACAGCAGTGCCCACTGCCGTATGCACCCGGACAGACATGGGCTTCGACGGGACGGGCTGCACTGCCTCTACCTTCACCAACACACCGGCATCATCCTCGATCGGCTTGCCGAGGACATCCGACGGGGACGGTCTGCGGTCCGGCCGGTCGGTCGAGAACTCGTGGACACCACGGAACTCATGGACACCACGGCCGGCGCCCTTCACGGCTTCCTCGCGAGAGGGTCCCGGCCCTTCCCCCCAACCGTCACTCGCGGCGCCGCCGCTGTGCGGGAGCGTGCGCGGGGATCAGTACGCGGAGTTGACGTTGTCGATGGAGCCGTAGCGCTGAGCGGCGTAGTTGGCGGCGGCGGTGATGTTCGCGACCGGGTCGGTGACGCTCTGGGGGGTGCCCGCGACGTGGTAGGCGTTGAAGGTGGGCTCGATCACCTGCAGGAGGCCCTTGGACGGGGTGCCCTGCTGCGCGTTGACGTCCCAGTTGTTCTGGGCGTTGGGGTTGCCACCGGACTCACGCATGATGTTGCGACGCAGACCCTCGTAGCTACCGGGGATGCCCTTCTCCTTCATGACGGCCAGCGACTTCTTGATCCAGCCGTCGAGGCTCCCCGTGGCGCCGGTGGCGCTGCTGGAGTCGGCACGGCTGTCACTGGAGGCAGCGGCGACGCTGTGGGCGGCCTGCGGGGCTTCGGCGGCGTGGGCGGAAGCCGGCATCAGCGTGAGAGCGACGGTCGCGGCACCGGTGGTGGCGATGCCGGTCAGGGCGATGGTGCGAAGGCGGGCAAGGCGGCTGGTGGCGGTGATCGCGGTCATGATGAGGGACTCTCCTGTGGGACGTCTTAAGGCGCCGGCCGGTTTTCGGTCGCGGCCTGTCGGGCGTCGGGGCGAGGCCCCGTGTTGCCGTGCGAGACGAGGGCGGGCTTTCCGGATGTGGGTCCGGTCCGTCCTGCGGCTTGCGGCAACGAGAAACATGGTTAGCGGCGGGTAGAAGCGGGCGCAAGAATGTGACGTACTACCCGACTACGGAGCAATGTCCGAAATCTGCCGCTTCGGAGCTTTATGGCCTGCTCGCGGCGGGGTCGCTCTACGATCCGCGGTAGGACGTGATCTGGCTCCTATGGGGGGCGTCACGCCCCGGCCCCCCATTCGACCCCCTCCTGACCCCTGAACGGACCCCCGAACGGGTCAGGCCGAGAGCACAGATCTCGTCACACTGCGCCACGAAGGAATCGCCGACCGCAGTATCGGCGCACGCTGCGGAGGTAATGAAGGGAGACGTATAGAAGGGAGACGTATAGAGGGACACGACCGGACGGGATCACCACATCAGCCCCCTCAGCATCACGATCAGGACGACCACGAGCAGGCCGACGTAGGCCGCGGAGTGGAGGTGGTCCGGGACTCGGCCGGTGACTCGTCTTGTGACGACGATGGTGGGCAGGGATCCGATGAGTAGGGCGGCGGCCGCGGGGAGGTCGACGTAGCCGAGCTGTCCCGCGCTGACGGGTGTGGTGGGGGCGAGGGCGTAGACGAGGGTGCCGGCCACGGCGACGGGAACGCTGAGCGGGTTGGCCATGGCGGTCGCCTCGGTCATGGGCAGGCCCCTGCGGCGCAGGAGGGGGACCGTCATGACGCTGCCGCCCACGCCCAGGGCCGCTGCCACCAGGCCGATGCCCGTTCCACCGAGGGTGACGGTGCCCCGCCCCAAGGGCTGCGGCCGCGCCTGGTGCGCCACGACCAGGAAGCCCTTCCGCAACACACTGTCGGCGATCGTCACCAGGAGATATACGGCGAACAGCAGCCGCAGCGCCGTACCGCCGATCCGCGTGGCCGCGAAGGATCCGACGACAGCGCCGATCGTGATGAACGCCGCCAGCGGCCAGACGTACGTGCGCCGCAGTCGGCCCTGCCGGCACTGGGCCAGGGTCGCCGTCGTGGCGTTCACGACCATGACCGACGCCGAGGTCGCCACCGCGATGTGCATGGCGTCCGCCTCCGCGGCCCGGTGGGATGTGGCGGTCAGGACTCCGCAGACGACGGGGACCGTGACGAAGCCGCCGCCGAAACCGAAGAGCACGGTCGTGATGCCGGTCAGACAGCCGAAGAAGACGAGGGTGGAGAAGGAGGTCAGCACTGGTACGACGCTAGGGATCAAGCAGACTGGCGGGCAATCGATGATTTGCCAGCTTCCTACGCGCAGCAGACAGGCGGTCCCGATCCCGCGTAGCCTCGCGGCATGCGCGACATCCCGGTGGCGAAGGTGGACGACCTCGATCGTGCCGTGCTGGCCATCGGCACCGACTACCCCCATGACCACCTGCTCGTCTGGCACGAGCACCGCCGCGCCCAGGTCCTGTACGCGGCCACCGGCGTCATGCGAGTCGAGACGGCGGACGGCAGCTGGACGATTCCCACCGCCCGTGCGGTCCTGATCCCGCCCCTGACCAGGCACCAGGTCACGATGACTGGGGTCAGTACCCGCAGCCTCTACCTCGAACCCACTGCCGTGCCGTGGTTTCCCGCGCACTGTCAGGCCGTCGACGTCTCCGCCCTGCTCCGGGAACTGATCCTGGAAGCCGTCGAGATGGAGCCGCGCTACCCCGAGCACGGCCGGGACGCCGCGGTGGCCGCTCTTCTCCTCCACGAACTCAGGAACCTCGCCCCGTTGCCGCTCGACGTGCCCCTGCCGTCCGATCCCCGACTGCGCGACCTGTGCGAGGCATTCCTGCAGAGGCCCGACATCCACGACCCACCGGCACGCTGGTGCGCGGCCCTCAACATCAGCGAACGCACCCTCGCCCGCCTGTTCCAGCGCGGCACCGGCCTGAGCTTCTCCCAGTGGCGACAACGCGCCTGCGTCCTGCACTCCCTGCAGCATCTCGCCACGGGCACGCCCATCACGCGCATCGCGACCACGCTGGGCTACGACAACCCCGCCGCCTTCACAGCCGCGTTCAGAAAACTCCTCGGCCAACCACCAACGACGTACCGGAACTTCAGCACCGCGGACCGTCGCGCACTGGGCCAGTGGATGAGTCACTGACCCACCTCTTTACTGAAGGGTAGTCATGCCCCACTCTTTGGGTGTGCCGGTTCGCGTCGCGGACCGGTTGACGGCCGTCGCCGCGAGAAAGGCGGAACACCTTGTCCGGTTCGCCTCGTCTTCACAGGGTTGGCATGTACTTGGCAATTGCGGGAGCACTGTGCGCCACCGCTCTCGTTCCGGGAACCGCCTCGGCGGCTCCGCGTTCGCACACGGCCTCCGCGGGCCTCACGAACACCGAATCCCAGATCGGACCGTTCACCGAACCGGCCTTCGCCGCCACGTGTGACTGGCACCGGTTCGGCGAAGGCGAGATCCCCCCGTGGTGGCTGATGTTCCGCGACCCGCTGTGCGTGGAGTACAGCAAGCGCGACATCACCTTCGACAACGGCGGCGCCCTGCGTTTCCTCGTCGCCGAACCCTCGCGGTTCGCCCTGGCCATGGTCACCTGCCGCTACTACCAGAAGGACCACTGGAGTGTGCAGACCACCACCGGCGCCACACCCTGGGTGACGTGGGACGGCCAGTACTGGTGGGACAAGTCCGGGCAGCGGGCCGGCGCACGGCTGAGCGGGTTCCGTATCCACGGTACGAGCGTCGGCATCGGTGACGCCGTCGCCGCGCTGCGCCCGGTGTACCCGGAACTGGCCGACGCGCTGGAGGAATACGGCAGCGAGGCCGGAGAGACGGGCCTGACCACGGCCCTCCCATACTCCCCACTCTGCTCGACGGCCGGGTGAGCACCGTGTCCTCGATCGATCGAAGAGCGGTGCTCAGGGCGCTGGCCGCCACCGCCGGCGCCCTGTCCGCCCTGCAGTTCCCGGGCGCCGTAACCCGCGCGGCGGCGACCGAGACCGGGCCCGCGGGGTGGACCGTACAGACGATGGAGGCGTTCGCCGACACCCTGATCCCCGGTGAACGCCGTTTCGCCGGAGACCTCGCCATCGCGGGCGCCGTCAAAGGACCGGGCGCCGTGCAGGCCGGTGTGATCAGCACGCTCAACTCGCCCGAACTGCCACTCGCCCCCTTGCTGCCGGAGATCGCGGCCCTGCTCAACGCCCGGGCGATCGCCTACGCGGCCACCCACCTCATCCTGCTCCCCATCACCAGCCCCGCCTTCGTGGGTCTGTCCTTCCGCGACCGCACCGCGCTCGTCCGAGGGCTGTTCGGGCCCGAGGACCCCGACCGCGCCATCTGGCAGGTACTCAGCCTGCTGACCGGCCTCGCCTTCGACACCGCCGCCCACCTCGACACACGCCAGGCCGTAACGACAGGCCATCCCGGACTGGCCTGGCTGAGGTTCCCCCAGCCCGATGCCGACGGACTGTGGCGTTTCGCCGACTACTCCTACGGCAAGGCCCTCGCCACCACGCACCCCGCGACCACCGTGTCAGGGAGCCCCGCATGAGCGCGCAGACCACGGACGTCCTCGTGGTCGGAAGCGGCTTCGGCGGAGCGATCCCCGCCTACTACCTCGCCGCCGGCGGCGCGAGGGTCACCGTCCTGGAACGGGGCCCACGCCTCGCTGCGGGCGACTTCGTCCACTCGATGCGACTCGGCACCTACAACCGGATCGTCGACGTCGTGCGCGGCGACGGCATCGCCGTCGTCGCCGGCAACTGCGTCGGCGGCGGCAGCGTCGTCTACTTCGCCGCCTCGCTGCGCGCGCCCGCGTTCGCCTTCGAGCGCCGCGGCAGCCTCGGCCGACGCATCTGGCCGGCCGCACTCACCCGCGCCGCGCTCGACCCCTGGTACGACCGCGTCGAGGAGGCGCTCCCGGTCACCCGCACCGGCTGGACGGACGTCTCCTACGCGGGCGGTGTACTGGCCGCCGCCTGCCAACGGGCAGGCCACACGTGCAATCCGGTGCCGGTGGCCGTCGACACCGAGCGGTGCACCAACTGCAACTGGATGCTGTCCGGTTGTCGCTTCGACGCCAAGCGCTCGATGCTGCTCAACTACCTGCCGGCGGCGGAGGCCCACGGCGCGACGATCCGGCCGCTGCACGAAGTACAGACCGTCGCACCCTCGCTCGTACCGGGCTACCGGTACGCCGTCACCTATACGGTGCTCGATCCCGACGACTACACATGCACCCTGGAGAGCGGCACCATCCACGCCAGGACGGTCGTCCTCGCCGCGGGAGCCGTCGGCACTCCGGTCGTCCTCCAGCGCTCCGCCCCGCTGCTCGGCGGCGTCCCGACCGCGGTGGGACGCTACTTCTCCGGCAACGGCGACCGCGTGAGTGTCGCAGAGGTGGACGAGACCAAGGTGCGCTCACTTCTGGGGCTGTCCCGTCCGGACGGCGTCCCGTACGAGGGGCTACCGATCGGCCGCCCCATCACGGCGGCGACGTACGACTTCCTGGACGCGTCGCTCCCCGAGTTCAGCCGCTTCATGCTCCAGCAGATCTACTTCCCGCCCCTCACCAACGTGCTGTCCCAGACCACCGATCCGCCGTACTGGTTCGGGATTCCAGGTCGTACCCTCCGCTCCCGCTGGAGGTCCTGGCTCACGCTCCTCGCCATGACCGAGGACGACAACGAAGGCGTCTTCCAGGCCACTCCCCCGCTCACGGGCAGCTTCACCCGGCTCGCTCCCGGGCTCGGACTGGGCACGATGACCTACCGCCCCACCGACCGCACTCGCGGCGGCTGGCAAAAGGCCGACGAGGCTCTGCGCGGCATTCTCGAAAAGGACGGGCTGTCCCGGGTCCGGCCTTGGCAGGAGGACATCGCCGGAACCGTAACCGCCCACCCCATCGGCTCGGCCCGCATGGGTGACGCCCCTTCCAGCAGCGCCCTCACCGACACCAACGAACTCCGGGGCCACCCAGGCCTGTTCATCACCGACGGCTCCGCGGTCCCGACCTCCCTGACCGTCAACCCGTCCCTCACCATCGCCGCCCTCGCCGAACGAGCAACCCCCACCATCACCGAGCGCACGGCCCAGACGGGAGTCCCGGTCCAGTACGGGGCACCGGTCCCCGTGCCCTGAGACCGTCCAGGCCCGCCTCAGTGCTGGGGGCGGGCCGACGGTGACGGTGATCCAGACGTGGTCATTTCCAACGACGCCGCCGCGTCGAGCTCCACCCGCCACTCGACCTCATCCGCGAAGTCAACCACCTCACACAGCCCCGAATCCGCTGATTCAGATGCGTTGCATACATTCGGGTGATCTTCGCCCGTCAGCGCATTTTTCCGTGGTTAAGATCCGCTTCTGTGACAGAAAGTCAGAGCATCCGAGTGGCCGAGGACACAGCAGATGTGATCATCCTCGGCGCCGGACCGGCCGGGCTGGTGCTCGGCAACCTCCTCCACGCAAGCGGTATCGACTGCGTCATCCTGGAGCGTGCCGGCCGCGCGCACATCCAGACCCGGGCGCGTGCCGGCTTCCTCGCGGCGAACACGGTGCGGCTCCTGGACCGGCACGGTTTGGCCGCGGGCCTGCACCGGCGCGGACACGAGCACAGCACCTGTGAATTCCGTACCGAGGACGGCCGCTTCCGCCTCGACTACGGCAGCCTGGGCCGGGGCGAGCGGCACACCGTCTATCCGCAACAGGACCTGGTCACAGATCTGTTGACGCAGTTCGTGAACGCCGGCGGACGGATCCGCTTCGAAACCGAGGCGTTGGCCGTACTCGGAGCGTACGGCGCTCAGCCCTCGGTCACGGTGAGAGAGGCGGACGGACGCCCCGACCGGTGGCGGGCCAGATACGTCGCCGGCTGCGACGGCCGGCATGGTGCCGCCCGGAGTTCGCTCCCGCCCGACGCGGTGCGCCGCCATCACCGCGACCATGGTGTGTCATGGCTGGGTCTGCTCGCCGAGGCGCCGCCAAGCCTGGACGCCGTGGGCTACGCGGTCAACAGCCGGGGTTTTGCCGGACACATGGCGCGTACCTCCGACATCACGCGGTACTACTTGCAGTGGGACCGAGACCGTCCGGCCGGCGACTGGTCCCAGGAGCGGCTCTGGGACGAACTGGAACTGCGGATGCGCGCGTCGGAGTACGGGGCGCTACGGCGGGGGCGGATCGTCCAACGCGGAGTCGTCGGACTGGAGTCGGACGTACTCGAACCGCTGCGTCACGGATCGCTGTTCCTGGTGGGCGATGCCGCGAGCGTGATCAGCCCGTCCGCCGCCAAGGGCGCCAATCTCGCGGTGCTGGAGGCGGAGATCCTCGCCCGCGCCCTCGTCGACGACCTCGCGCACGGCGACGGCGAGGGGCTCGCCGGCTACTCGGCGCGGTCCCTGGAGCACATCTGGCGTGCGCAGGACTTCTCTCAGTGGATGATCCGGCTGCTGCACAGCGTGCCCACCTCGGACGGTGCCGCGCAGTTCGACGCCTGCCTGCGGCGTTCGCGTATGGAATCGCTGCGCACCTCGCGCAGCCAGCAGGACTGGTTCGCCGAGCACTACGTCGGCGTATGAGAACCGCACCACCCAAGTACCGGAATGGGGAACCCTTCACGATGATGACGACGATGCCGGGCGATGCGAACCGCTTGCGCACGGCGGTCGAGTTCGTCAGGGAGCAGGACACCGCAAGCCTGCTCTCGCTGCTGCTGCCTGGCCTTGACGGCGTGGAACTGCGGGCGCTGGTGGACCATTGCCGCTTCGCGCACGCCGCGCTGCTCGTCTTCCCTCCCGAACCACAGGCGCTCCACGCTGTGCTGACCGACTGCGGGCTGGCCGCGGATGCGCCCTCACTGCCTAGCGTCGTCGTACGGGATCGGCTGGTCATGCGGTACACACGCGACGCGGCGGAACTGGAGGTAAGGATTCTGCGCCCCGCGGTGACCGGCCCGGACGGGAAACACCGCACAGTCGAGGTGTTCTCGCTGACCGTACCGCCCGGCTCACCACTGGCCGACATCGCCGAACATGAGCGCGCCCTGCAGCACGAGGCGCACCTCGCCTTCGAGGTCGTACGTCCGGATCCGCTCGTGTTGCGCGGCCTGTGCGCGATCTTCGCGCGGCACGGCGCGGTCCCCGACGGCGGGGGCTACAACCCGCACGAGGACGGCACGGTGTTCTACTTCGCCTCCCCGGCCGACTCGAAGGCCGGGTACCGGCGGGTGGAGCTGTACGCACACGGCGATCACCGGGATGTGCTCGCCGCCCACCTGGACGAGCACCGCGCGCGGCAGCCCGCCGAGGCGCTCTTGCGTCTGATGACCGGAGCGTGGACGACCCAGGCCCTGGCGGCCTTCGCTCAACTGCGGGTGCCCGACGCCATGGACACGGATCGCGGGGTCGGTGTCGAGGCCCTGGCGCAGGTGGTGGGCGCCGGCCCCACGAACCTGGCGACGCTCCTGCGGTATCTCGCGATGCTGGGCGTGGTCACGGAAGACGCGGACGGTTTCCGGCTGTCCGGGCTCGGCGCGCTGCTGCGCGCGGACCTGCCGGGTTCGATGCGGCCCCTGGCACTGATGTACGGCGGACCGTTCTACCAGTCCTTCGCCGGGCTCGGACACACGGTGCGGACGGGGCAGGTCGCCTTCGACCACCACTTCGGCGAGAACCACTTCGACTACTTCGCCCGACACCCCGAACTCGCGGAACAGTTCGACCAGTCCATGGCCGCCAGCTCGCGCATGTTCGCACCGCTGCCCGTCCACCCCGTCGTCCTGGCCGCGAACCAGGCACCCACCCCTCGGACGGTCGTCGACGTCGCGGGCGGCAACGGGGAACTGCTCGGCCGCATCCTCGCCGCGCACCCACGCCTGCGCGGCGTTCTGCTCGAACGCCCACACGTCATCGAAGCCGCCCGTGACCTGCTCGACGCCGGCGGCTACGGCGACCGGTGCACGTACCAGGCCGGCGATTTCTCGGACGTACCGCCCGGCGGGGACATCTACATTCTGTCCCGCGTGCTGCACGACTGGGACGACGAGCGCTGCCGCGAGATCCTGCGCCACATCTCGCGCGCGATGCCCGCCCACGCCGACCTCCTCATCGTCGAGCGCGTACTGCCCGCCGACGGTTCGGCCTCGCTCGCCACCTCGTGGGACCTCCACATGATGTGCAACGTCGGCGGCCGCGAACGCCGTGCCGACCACTACGCCCAGCTGCTCGGCGACGCCCAACTCACCCTCGTCGGCTGCTCACCACTACCCCTGGACGGCAGCGTGCTGCACGCCCGCAAGTAGGCGGCCAGGACCGGTGCCGGCCTTTCCAGCGCCGACGATCACGCAGAGCCGTTGCGTGCGGCGCTGGAAAGGGCACGGAACGTCATACGAACCGCAGCTGTCGGCCGCAGTCATCTGACCTGTGGGTCTGCGAGGAGAACGGCTCGATCGGCCTCGACGTCGAAGCCGAGCACCGGATGGCCGTACTCGCCCTCCGGGTCCATCAGTACCGGCTTGCCCAGCCGCTGTCCGATCTCCCGGAGGAAGCCGCAGAACACGTCGAGTCGCTCCTGGCCCTGCAACTCCCGCAGGTCGACGTCGAAGTCGACTTCATCGTCGGCATGGAAACGGAAGATCGCCAACACATCGGCCGTCGGCCAGACCCGCAGGTCCGGGCACTCAGCATCCGCCGCACGGGAGAGCACGGCCTCCGCCCGGGGCACCGGAAGCAACGTGTCCCCCTCGGAGTACTGGCACTTCCAGCCCTTCTCCGCGACAAGATCGAGGACCGCCTGCCAGTCGTCCACCGAGGCATTCGGGACACGCACGTCCGGCAACGACCCCATCAAGTCCAGGTCGAAGAAGCACTTCACGTCATCCCACAGCAGGTCGCTCACCCCGCCATGCTGCCCGGCTCACCGACCCAGCGCACCCCCGCCAGAGGCGCCCTCTTCGGTCAGAGTGGCAACACCGTGCCCGTGACCTGCGATACGGCCATTGATCAGGGTGGCGGGACCGGCTGCCCATTCAATTCCCGGCCCGCTGAACTCGGTGATGCACGGCGGTCGCCCCGCCGGCCGGAGACGGGGCGGCCCACCCATCCACCGACACGCAAAGGAGTCAGCGCTCATGAGCGAGAGCGAGCAGACCCCGCCGTACCCGGAGGGCGGCGCGGGCATCTTCGACGTCGACCCCGACCAGACCGGCGTCAGCCAGGACCCCGACCACGAGGTCACCTCCGACCTCGACGCCCTTCCCGACGACATGGAGCTCTGACACTGACATGGGAACCGCACAGGGAATGATCGCCGTCGCCCGCAAGCTCCTTGGCACCACCGAGCACCCGCCCGGCTCGAACCACAACCTCGTCACCTCCTGGTACGGCTTCTCCGGACCGTGGTGCGACATGTCGATCAGCTACGAGGCCGCCCACTCCGACAACCTCAAGGCCGTGATGGGCAAGTTCGCCCTCACCACCGCCCACGCCCGCGCCTTCCAGTCACACGGCCGCTGGCACTACGGCATCGGCGGCATCCGCCCCGGCGACGTCGTCTTCTTCGACTTCTCCGGCGGCCGCTCCATCAGCTCGATCAAGCACGTCGGCCTGGTCGAGGCCGTCCACTCCAACGGCACCATCACCACCCTGGAGGGCAACACCTCCGACGCGTTCCGCCGCAGGGTGCGAGGCCGCTACTGCGTGGTCGGGTACGGCCGCCCCGCCTACGACGGCGGGGCGCCGATGCCGAGCCACGACGGCATCCTGCGCCTGGGCTCGACCGGCAACGCCGTCAAGACGCTGCAGAAGAACCTCAACACCGTCCAGAAGGCGGGCCTCACCGTCGACGGCCAGTTCGGTCCCGCCACCGACAAGGCCGTCCGCACCTTCCAGGCCAAGCACAACCTGACCGTGGACGGCGAATACGGCCCGCACACCGCCGCCGTCATGAAGGCAGCACTCGCCGGCCACACCGGCGTGATCAAGCCCAGGGCTGTCGTCGCCACTCCCGCACTCCTCGACGTGGACGGCCAGTTCGGCCCGGCCACCTGCGCCGCCCTTCAGCAGGCCCTCAACGCCAGGACCGGCGCCGGACTCGACGTCGACGGCGCGTTCGGACCGCTGACCGTCAAGGCCCTGCAGAGCTATCTGCAGGTGACCGCCGACGGCGTCACCGGCCCCGACACCGTCACCGCCCTCAACAAGCACCTCGGACTCGCATCCCAGGACGCCTGGGACACCAGCACCACCAGCCAACTGCAGAAGGCCCTCAACGCCCACACCTTCTAGCAGACAACCAGCACACCCCATCGGTGCGGGTCCCGCAGAGGGCGGGCGCCGTCTGCGCGACCTGCACCCCGCCACGCGTCCTTGGAAGGAAACCATGGCCACCAGCCTCACCCGCCAGCTGTACCGCGCGTTCCTCGTCGCCTCGTCGGCCGGCCTCACCGTCGCCCTCTCGACCGCCACGGCTTCGGCCTCCGGACAGGTCACCGTGCAGACCGGCAGCCCCCGCTCCGAAGCAGCGCGGGTCAACTACTGGAGCAGCACCGACGACTTCCGCGTCTCCGACACCAAGTGCGACGGGAACGACGTCTACGCCCAGTACCGCCGCACCGGCGCATCCACCCGCACCCTGCGCAACAGCCTCGGCTGCGGCAGCCACGTCGACTTCGACCGCACCTTCACCGGACGGCAGAACATCACGTACCGCATCTGCGTCGACGACGCGGGCGGCGACACCTGCAGCCCCTGGCATCCCGACCACACCTGACCAACCACACCACACAGGCACGCACGGCCCGCCCGGATCATCCGGGCGGGCCGTTCCCCTATGGCGACGCGCGGGGGATACCGCAGGCTTGCACCAGCCGACGGAGCTACGACGCGGTGGTGAACACCGCGACGGAGTCGGCGCCCACGGTCAGCGCGTGGCCGCTGGTGAAGTTCGCCGTCAGTGTGCCGACCTTCATGGGGAAGCCGTTGGCGTCGGTGCTCGGGGTGGCTCCGTCCGTGTAGACGTACTTGTTGAGAGTGATCGACCCGGTCGGCTCGCTCAGCCTCACCGTCTGCGCGACGGACGTGCGGTTGACCAGGGCGAACGTCCAGCCACCGCCTGGCAGTTGAGCGGCCAGCACGCGCACACCCGTCGGCTGGGCCGGCGCGTGGATGGTGGACCCGGTGGGCAGGTACCGGGTCAGCAGGCTCCAGGTGTAGAACCACGGACGCAGCGCCGTCGAGTGGGCCGACACCTTGCCGGGGTCTTCGCTGCCCCTCCCCCACATCCCGCAGAACGTGGTCGAGGCATAGCCGTCGAGGCACCAGGCCGCCGCGCCGTCGACGCCGCTGCGGGCCTCCTGCACGGCCAGGTCCGCCATGCGCAGCGGCTGGGTCGTGTCGAGCGCGAAGCGGTAGTCCTTGCTGCCGTCCGGGTACTGGGCGGCCTTCATGCCCGTCTCCCCCAGAAGCACCGGCATGCCCGGTGCCGCCGACCGCAGCTGGGACACGGCCTGACTGAGCACGGGCTCGGCGTACTCCGGGGCCGCGCCGTACAGTTCCTGGTCGTAGAAGTGTGCCTCGCTGGCCCCCACCAGGCCGCTCTTCGCGGAGCGCAGCCACCAGGAGCCGTTGCCGTTCCAGGTTCCGGTGTCCAGGGCGGTCTGTGTCTGCGTCATGTCGTCGAGCGAATCGTCGAGGGACGTGCTGTTGTTGGCGAGGCTCATCGAGCCGACCGTGTGCTCAAGGGTCGAGGAGGCCACCGACAGGCGCAGGTACTTGGCACCGGTGATGCCGGAGGCGGTATAGGTGTAGCGCCACATCCCGCCTCCGTTCTTGCCCGTGACCATGGCGACCGGTGTCGGCGGCGCGACTGTCAGGTTCCTCCAGGTCGTGCCGTCCGACGAGGTCTGGAAGGCAACCGCACTGTCGGTGGCACTGTCGGCGTAGACCTGCGCGGTGAACGTGTTCAGTGAGGCCAGCTTCCAGACCAGGCCGGAGTCGCATCCGGAGTTGCATCTGGGCGCGGTCTGGCGGCCGAGGTCGCCGCCGTAGGCGCTGATGCCCGCCTCGGCGGTGTCGGCGCCGGAGACGGTCGTCCGGGCGGTGTCCACCCCGGCGGTCGCGAACGCCGACGCGAGGTTGGTCGTCGCGGTGGTCCAGTCGGCGTACGAGTACGACTTCGGGCCGGTGGAGACGTTGGGCTCGTTGACACCGACCCAGTAGGTGGGCGCGGCGCCGTCGGCCTGAAGGTGCTTGACCAGCGTCGCCTGGATGGTGGCCGTGTTCGCGGCGGTGTACGTCAGATCGTCGATGCCGAACAGCCCGCTGACGACCGGTACGCCCTCGTCGACGTAATGCTTGATCACCTTCTCGGCGTTCAGATAGGCGGCGCTCTTGAAGTCGTAGGTGCCGCCCGCGTCAGTGCCGCTCCAGAACCAGGGCACGTTGAACATGACCCGGACCAGGCCCGGTTTCATGTATTCGGTGCGGGACACCATCTGGTTCCAGTCGGCGGTGTTCCAGGTGGTGCCGTTCGGCGGCTGGGGGTTCTGGTTGTAGCCCAGGCCGATCCAGTGGCTGCTGACCACGTCGTCGGCGGTGGCGGCGGCGCCACTCGGGGCCGGGGCCGCTATCGCGGTGCCGAGCGCTGCCACGGTGCACAGCAGCGCCGCGCCCAGCGTCCGGCCGCCGCGCGGTACAGGCCGCAAACGGAGAAGTGATCGGGAACGCATAGATGCCTTCCAGCGTCGTCTGTCATGGGGGGTATGGAGTTGCAGGCCAGAGAGGTGACTGGTCTGCCTCGCGCAGCCCTGAACCGAGCAGGTCCACAATGAATGGCCACTGCTCAGGTCACGGCCCCTCCACACTGGCCCGCCCCACCGGTCGAGGGCATCCGTGAAAGCACGGAGGTCCGACACGGGTCTGGGTCCGCGAACTCCCCCTGCGCTCAGAGCAGTTCGCTGGCGGCGCGCTCGACGTCGGCCTCGGACACGAGCACCAACTGCGCCGCGTTCCCCAGCGGGATGAAGCTGTCGGCACTGGCGACACGTCGGACGGCGCCGGTGAATCCGGCATCGACCAGGGCGGTGACGACTCCCTCGGACACACCTCCCGTACGGCGGGTCTCGTCGACCACGAGGACGCGTCCCGTCGCGCGAGCCTCCCGTAGCAGGTCGTCGACCGGCAGGGGTGCCAGCCAGCGCAGGTCGACGACCCGGCACGCGATGCCCTGCCGCTCCAGCCGGCGGGCGGCTCGAAGCGAGATGGGCAGGCCGTTGCCGAACGTCACGAGGGTCAGGTCCGTGCCTGTCCCGTAGGTGCGTGCCCGACCGATCGGCACGTGGTCCGCGGGTGGCGGGTATGCCGCGAGCCAGGCGTTGTCACCCTCCGCGTGGAGGTCTCGCGTGTGGTAGAGCGCGATCGGCTCCAGGAAGGCGCTGACCGTTCCGTCCACCTTCCCGGCCGCCACGCACGTGCGGAGCATCGCGGCGGCGTCGTCGGGGCGGGACGGGGAGGCGATGACCAGACCGGGAATGTCACGCAGGACGCCCAGCGCGTTGTCGTTGTGGAAGTGACCGCCGAACCCGCGCTGGTAGCCGTAGCCGGCAACGCGGACCACCAGGGGGTTGCGGTACTGGCCCTGGGAGAAGAACTGAATCGTGGCAGCCTCGCCGCGCAGTTGGTCCTCGGCGTTGTGCAGATACGCGAGGTACTGGATCTCCGCCACCGGCAGCAGCCCGGACAGCCCCGCCCCCAGCGCGAGACCGAGGATGGCCTGCTCGTCGAGCAGGGTGTCGAAGACCCGGGCCGTACCGAAACGCCGCTGCAGTCCCCGGGTCAGTCCGTAGACCCCGCCCTTGCGGCCGACGTCCTCGCCGAAGACGACCATCTCCGGGTGGCTGCCGAGCAGGTCGGCGAGTGTGTGGGTGATGGCCTGGGCGACGGTGACGGGCTCGCCGACGGGCACGGTGGGTGGTTCGCCCGTACGGCGTGCCGCGGCCGCCACGCGGTCGGGACGGCGGGGTGCGATGGGGGCGGCGATCTCCGCGGCGGTGGTCAGGGGCTCGCTGTCGAGGGCCTCCTTGGCGAGGGCGAACACCCGTCCGCCCACCTCGTCGTATCGGTCGAGAACCTGCTGCCGGGTGAGGACGCCGGCGGTTGTGAGCAGCCGGGCGGTGGCGAGCAGCGGGTCGCGTCGCAGATCCGCGTCGACTTCGGAAGGCAGCCGGTAGGCGGCTTCGGCGTCCGAACCCGCGTGGCCGAGGAAGCGCACCATCGACAGGTGCAGGAACGCGGGTTGCCGGTGCTTGCGGACGTGGGCCACTGCCTCGCACGCGGCGTCGAAGGCGGCTGACGGATCACACCCGTCCGCGGCGAAGTAGGCGAGGCCGGGCCGGTTGCCGTAGGCACGCCGCACCCAGTCGTGCGGTGTCGGCACGCTGATCCCCAGGCCGTTGTCCTCGCAGACGAACAGCACCGGCATCGGAAGCCCCTGATAGGCCGCGTGGCAGGCGCTGTTGATGGCGCCGGCCGCCGTGGAGTGGTTGACCGAGGCGTCGCCGAAGGAACAGCAGACGACGGCGTCGTCGGGCCAGGCGCACTCGGTTCCGAGCCGCTTGGCCCGGGCGATGCTCCACGCCACCCCGACCGCCCGGGGCAGGTGGGAGGAGATGGTCGACGTCTGCGGGACGACGGCCAGTTCGCGCCGCCCGTACACCTTGTGCCGTCCCCCGGCGATCGGCTCGTCGGCCCCTGCGGCAACCCCGAGCAGCATGTCCCTGACCGCGTCGACGCCGCCGGCCTGCCGGGCGCGGGCGCAGTAGAAGGCGCCGGACCGGTAGTGCAGCAACGCCGGGTCGGTGGGGCGCAACGCGAGGGCGACCGCCGCGTTGCCTTCGTGCCCGCTCGATCCGATCGTGTAGTAGCCACGGCCCTGTTGCTGCATCCAGCGCGCGGCGGCGTCGGCGTGCCGGCTCTCCAGTTGGGCGTCGAACAGGTCGAGGGCGGTACGGGTGTCCAGAGCGGTGCGGGTGTTCCGCCCACCGCCCGGACCCGCCACGTGGTCGGGAGACCGAAGACCGGCCACTTCCTCGCGGAAGTGCCGGTCCAGGTCCTCGACGCCGCTCACAGGCGGAAAGCCATGTCGGGTTCAAGCGTGGCCACGTCCATCTGCGCCTTCTGCAGACGGCCCGAGTAGTCCCAGTTCATCGACTGCCAGCGGGTGAACTGGTCGAGCACCCACTGCCCCGACTGGCGACTGCCGTTGCCCGACTTGCCGTTGCCGCCGAACGGGAGGTGCGCCTCGGCGCCGGAGGTGGTGTTGTTGACGCTGACCATGCCCGCGGAGATCCCGCGCCGGAACGTCCACACGTCGTGCGGATCGGTGGTGTAGATCGCGGCGGACAGGCCGTATCCGTGGGCGTTGGCCAGATCGAGGGCCTCGCCGAAGTCCCGGTAGGTAATGACTCCGACGATGGGGCCGAAGGTCTCGGTGAGGAACAGGTCGTCGTCGCGGCGCACGCCGTCGACGATCACCGGGTGGTAGAACATGCCCGCTTCGGGGTCCCCGACGAAGCCCTTGCGCGGGTTGTCGGCCGTGATCCGCCCGACGCCGTCGGAGCCGTACGTCCGGTGATGGTCCTTGATCCACCCGAGGAAGGTCTCGTAGCGCTCCGCGAACCGCTGGTCGAGCATCGGGCCGTAGAGGACGTCCTCGAACGCGTCGCCGATCCGGGCCGCGCGGCTCGCGGCGTCCAGTCGGGCGAGGAAGTCCTCGTGCACCGACTCGTGCACGATGAGCGTCCCGAGGGAGGTGCACCGCTGCCCCGCGGTGCCGAATCCGGAGAACAACGCCCCCTCGACCGCCAGGTCGAGGTTCGCGCTCGGGGTGACCACCTGGGGGTTCTTGCCACCCAGCTCCAGACACGGGGTCTGCAGATGGCTTCCGCACAGGGCCCCGATCTTCTGGCCGACGACCGTGGACCCGGTGAAGCCGACCTTGTCGACCAGCCCTGCCCCCAGGGAGGCCTCCAGACCGGCGTACGTCTGCTCCCCGTCGGCGAGTACGAGGTTGAGTACGCCGTCGGGCAGGCCGCCTCCGTGCACGAACAGCTCGAAGAGGGCCTTGGCGCTCGCGGCGGCGTACTCGGCGGGCTTCCACACGACGGTGTTGCCGGTCACGAGCGCCGGCACGAGGTACCAGGCGGGCACGGCCACGGGGAAGTTGCCCGCCGTGATCACCGCGACCGCGCCCATGGGGTTGCGGAAGGTGAACAGCTGCTTGTCGGGCATCTCCGAGGGCACCGTCTGCCCGTACAGCCGGCGGCCTTCGCCCAGGAAGAAGTCGCAAGTGTCGATGATCTCCTGGACCTCGCCGAGTGCCTCCGCGTACGGCTTGCCGATCTCCTCGGTCACGATGCGGGCGAGCCGGTCCTTGTTGGCTTCGACCAGCCGGCCGATCTTGCCGATCGCGGATCCGCGCACCGGCGCCGGGATGTCCGCCCAGGTTCGCTGAGCCTCCTTGGCGGCCTTGGCGGCCTCGACGAACGTGGCGGCGTCCCCGAGCGAGACCTCGGTGACCAGCTCGGCGGTACGGCCGGGATTGGGGCGCTGAAGGGTCCCGCCGGGAGCACCGGCGACGAGGCGGCCGGCGACGATCGAGGCGACGGAACGGGCCATGACTTTGCTCCTTGTCGGCTGGTACGGGGTCAGTGCAGACCGGCGAGGACCCGGTCGAGGGCCCGCAGGGCGATCCCGAGGTCGTCCTTGGTGATGGACAGGGCGGGGCGGAAGCGCACCGTACGCTCACCGCACGGCAAGGCGATCACCTGTTCCTCGGTTCGCAACCGGCGTACCACCTCGTCGCGGACGCCGCTGTCGGGCAGATCGAGGGCACTCATCAGTCCGCGCCCCCGCGAGTTGGAGGCCACCGGTGCGTGTCGGACTTCCAGATCACGTAGTTCGGCCAGGAACCACGATCCCACGGCAGCGGCATTGCTCACCAGGTCGTCCCTTTCGATGATCTCCAGGATGCGGCGGGCCCGGACCATGTCGACCAGCCCGCCGCCCCAGGTGGAGTTGATCCGCCCGGAGACCCGGAAGACGTTGTCGGGTACCTGGTCGACCCGGCGGCCGGCCATGATGCCACCGAGCTGGACCTTCTTGGCGAATGCGACGATATCCGGCGCGAGGCCGAGTTGCTGGTAGGCCCAGGTGGTGCCGGTGATCCCCACCCCGGTCTGCACCTCGTCGAGCACGAACAGCGCGTCGTACTCGTGGCAGAGCGCCTGCATCGCTTGCAGGAACTCCGGGCGCATGTGGTTGTCGCCTCCCTCGCCCTGGATCGGCTCGGCGATGAAGCAGGCGACGTCGTGCGGATTGTCCTCGAACGCCTGCCGCGCCTGTGCGAGGGACCGCCGCTCGGCCTCCTCGACCTCGGCGAGGTGGTGCTCAAGGGGGAACCGCACGGCGGGAACGTCGATGCGCGGCCAGTCGAACTTCGGGAAACGAGCCGTCTTGTTGGGCTCGGTGTTGGTCAGCGAGAGGGTGTAACCGCTGCGGCCGTGGAACGCCCGCCGAAGGTGGAGCACCTTGGTACCGAGCTCGGGCGAGCGGCCCGCGGCCTCGTTGCGGCGGCTCTTCCAGTCGAACGCCGTCTTCAGCGCGTTTTCGACGGCCAGCGCCCCGCCCTCGACGAAGAACAGCCTCGGCAGCTCCGGATCACCGAGCACCCGGGCGAACGTCTCGACGAACTCGGCGTAGTGCGTGGTGTAGATGTCGGGGTTGGCGGGCTTGTTCGCCGCCACCTGGGCGAGCAGGGTCATGAACTCCGGATCGTCCACGATGCCCGGCGCGTTGAGCCCCAACGGAGCGGACGCGAAGAACGAGTAGAGGTCGAGGAACCTCTCACCGGTACGCGCGTCGACGATCCACGAGCCGTGACTGGCGAGCGGGTCGAGCACAAGTTTGAAACCGTCGGTCAGCACATAGCGGCCGAGCCTCTCGTGCACCTCGTCCGGGAGGACCGTCGACACAGCAGCAACCGTCATGGAGGCACCTACTCTCGATCATCGTTCACCGAATAAATTTCGTTGAATGCGAGAAGCAGCGAAAGTATTTTAGGTACGTCGCCACAGTAGCCACAAGAGTTCGTTCAACGGTGGATGCTCGAAGAAAAATCTGACCCGCCATGGCGAGGCCGCCGACGGCCACGCGGAGCTACCGGCCTCGGCCTCGGCCGCCCTTTGTGATCACCTCGCGGACCCTCCCGTTGCGGCTCCACGGAACGGCGCCCCGACGCCTCACCGCCAGGAGGGGTGGCCCTCCGGCACGCTCCCGGTGGTCAGCTTGCGCTCGCCCGTACCGTCCGCGCGGATGGCCCAGATGGCCGGTGTGTCGAAGGGCCCCCGGACGAAGGCCACCCACTTGCCGTCCGGCGACCAGACCGGGTCCATCTCCTGGGCGTCGGTCTGCACCAGCGGTCTGTCGCCCGTGCCGTCAGTCCTGACGACGCGGATGTCTCCCCCTGTCCCCACGCCGGGCGCGCCAGCGGTGTAGGCGAAGTACTTGCCGTCCGGGGACCAGACGGGGTCGAGTGCCCGCCGGGACTGGTGGGTCACTTGCCGGGGTTCGCCGCCCGGGTTCGAGAGATCGACGAGGTGGATCTGCCAGCCCGACGTCTTCTGCAGGCAGATGGCGATGTGCTTGCCGTCGGGGGACCAGGCCGGGTCCTCCACCTTGCCGGTGCCGGTGGTCAGCTGCTGGACGGAGCGGTCGGAGACATTCACGACGAACAGCTGCTGCACTCCGTCCCGCCGACCGAGGACGGCCAGTTTCCTGCCGTCCGGGGACCAGGACACCCGGCCGCCCGAGATGGCGGCGATCCGGCGGACACCGGTACCGTCCGCGTTCGCCGTCCATACGGCCGATCCCTGCGACGAGTTGCGCGTGAACGCGAACGACTTGCGGTCGGGGGCCCATTGCGGCAGGACGTCGCAGGTGCCGTCGATCAGCTGTTTCGGGTTGTCCGTGGTGGAATCGCGGCGGCCGATCACGCTGTGGCACGTCGACGATCCGGGGTCCGTGTCCATCCGGACCAGCAGCGAGGCATCGGGAAAGGCGGCGGGGGTCGAGTGCCGGGGCGACGGCGAGGAGCCGTTGGCACTGGCGCCACCCCTGCCGGAGCCGGCCCAGGGCTGCCACACGAGCAGTCCCGCGGCGGCCGCCGCGGCCACCAGCACCGCCACGGCGACCGTCGCGCGGCGCTTGCGCCGGGACTCGGAGTCGCCTGCCGGTCCGGTGCCGCCCACCAGTGGTGTGCCGCCCACCGGTCCGGGTCCGCCGGGCGAAACGGGGCCGCCAGGCGGCTGTCCGGGGCCGAGGCCGAATCCCGGCGCGGGTCCGAAGGTGGAGCCCGGCGCGGGTCCGAAGGTGGAGCTCGGCGGCGACTGGACGGTCCGGGGCTGGTGGGACACGGCCGTCCCCTCGGTGACCGTCGGCGGGGCGGACATGGCCATGCGCGGGTCGGTGGGCGCGGCCGCGGGGCGATCCGTCGGTGCGAAGTACGTCGCCGGATCCTGGCTCCGTACGAGCGCGGTGGCCTCGGCGGGCAGCCAGACGCCGTCCGGCGGATGGTGGACCGTCAGGAGATTGAGGAAGTCCAACGGTCCGGGGCGGTGCCGCGGATCCTTGGCCAGGCAGGCCGCGACGAGCCCGCGCAGCTGGTCGGGGACGCCCGTGAGGTCCGGCTGTTCGTGGACGACGCGGTAGTGCCGGGCCGCCGACGCCCCGTACCCGAACGGAGCGCCCCCGGCCGCCTGGCTGAGCACGACACCCAGCGCGAACATGTCCACCGCGGGAGTGAGCGCGCCCCCGGTGAGCTGCTCCGGCGCGAGGAAGCCGGGGGTGCCGATCTGGAACCCGGTCTGCGTGAGGGCCGTACCGTCGAGGGCCCGCGCGATGCCGAAGTCGATGACCCGGGGACCGTCCTCCGCGATGATGATGTTGGCGGGCTTCAGATCGCGGTGGATGACCCCGGCCTGGTGTATGGCCGCCAGCGCCTCGGCGAGGCCGGCAGCCAGCACGGTGAGCGTGTCCATCGGGAGGGGGCCCACCTGGTCGAGCACGGCCTGCAGCGTGGGTCCGGGTACGTAGGCCGTCACCAGCCAGGCCGGCACGCCCTCCGGGTCGGCGTCCACGACCGGCGCGGTGTGAAAGCCGCCGACGCGGCGCGCCGCGGCCACTTCTTGGGCGAACCTGCGCCGGAAGCCCGGTTCCGTGCTCAGCTCGGGCCGTACGACCTTGACGGCCACCGCCCGCCCCGACCGCGACCGGCCGAAGTACACGACACCCATGCCGCCCTGGCCGAGCCGTCCGACCAGCCGGTACTTGCCGTCCCCGACAGAGGCGGGATCACCCGCTTCGAGCGGCTTCATGACTCCCCCATCTCGCACCTGCGGCGTGGCTACGGGAACTGCTCACCCCGGCCCCCCAAGGCTGTCAAGCGGCCGTCATCGGCCGCAAAACTCCCCAATCCCGGCCATCAGTCTAGATGCTCCGCTCACGTCGTCATTGAGTCGGATCGGTTGATTACATGCTCGTTGTCAGGCCGTGATCGAGGCCTCGGAGGCGCACCGGCTGACGGCCGCCGCACCGGGAGGGCGGGTGGAGGCCGCGCAGGAATCGGGCTCGGTGCGCACCTGTCGGCAGGCGGCCGGGGTGTCGCAGGTCAACGGCCTCCGACGGCCGGTCCCCCGGCCGTGTCAGCGCGAAGGCCCTGAGCTGCTGCGGCAAGAGCGCCGACCGCCACGGTGCTCGGCGTGTGCCCTTCAGGTAACCCCGCTTCAGCGATCACAGCGTCAACTTCTCCCACGCGATCCCGGTCGGCAGCTTCCGGGCTCGCGCGAAGTCCATGAAGACGGACACGACCTGCTCGCGGTCATGAAGCAGGCAGCGGTAGTGCCCCGCCGGCGAGCCGTCCCGGAACTCCACCGCATCGCCGCCCTCCTCGGCACCCGCCCGAGCACCCGTCCCGACCTGGACATAGCGGCCCGCCGAGTCCTCAAGGATCACGAACCAGTTGTCTGCCGACAGCCGGCGCACCGCCCCCACGATGGTCTCCAGATCCGGGTCGCTCACCGAAAGACCGACGCACGACTGCAGTTCCAACGCATCGGGGGACCGCAGCGCGGGCGGGACATGGACGTCGCCTGCCTGCGGATCGAAGCAGATCAACCCATGCCGACCGGCCAAGTCGATCGCTCGGGGCGCCACTTGTGCGGCCCGCCCCCACCCCATCGCCATCAGTACATGTCCGTCTCCGACATCAAGCGCCGCCGACCAGGGTGACGACGACTCGCCCGTCTCGTCCGCACTGTCGGTCGGCTCGGGAAACTCGGCCATCAAGGCCGCATGGAAAGCGGAGACCGCCGGGGCGGCACCCACCGCCGCAGGCTCGCCCCCGCAGAGACGCCGATACGTGTCCAAGGCCTCGGCACGCGAAGGCCGCACATCCGCGGCCCAAACCCCAAGATCAAAGCTCAAGACGTCCCCCATGAAGAGCAGCAGCACCGGACGAGCGGCGATCCTACGAGACCGCACTGACAGCCGACTCGACGCTCACGCCACCTGCTCAGGAAGATCCGGGAGCGACCGCTGCCGCTGACTCCGGCGGATAGAGGTCGAGCACGATGTCGAGTCCCAGCGCGCAGACTTCCGTCAGCGGCTCGGTCGGCAGGACGCAGCCTCCCTGACCGTTCTCGCTGCCGAAGCCGAGAAGCAACTCCACGCTGCAGTCGAGGGACAGGAGTGCCAGCTCGGCATGGCGCCCACCGACGAGTCCGACCAGCGTCCGGACATGGTCCGCGAGATCGCTGTCGTGACGCAGTCCGCTTGATCGACCCGGCGATGCGGTGTGACGTGGAGCGCTACCGGGCCTTCCGCCCTTGTCCGTTGTCCGTGTCGGTCGGGGATGGCTCCCGAGCCACAGCTGCCGACGTAAGACTTCCGTCACCCGCCGACCCCACCGCTCACGCTCCAACGCCGCTTCAATGGGCCCATGAAGAGATCACTGGTCAGGAAGCCCATCTTCATGATCGGCCTTGCGGTCACCGCGGTCGCGCTCGCGGTCGGCGCGTACTGGTTCCAACCGTGGAAGCTGTGGGTGGACGAGACCGTTCACGACAAGCTGCCCGTAGCGGCGGCTCGGTCCGTCCCTGGGGCGTCCCAGGACTCCGCCGCCGCTCTCAAGACCTTGGCCACCGGCACGTTCATCAGCCATGAGCACTCCACCAAGGGCACGGTGAAGATCATCGAGCTTGCGGACGGCTCCCGCACCCTCCGCCTGGAGGCCCTGGACACCAGCAACGGACCCGACCTACGCGTCTGGCTGACCGACGCGCCCGTCAAGGAGGGAGTGGGCGGCTGGCGCGTCTTCGACAACGGCGCATACGTCAGTCTCGGCAAGCTCAAGGGCAACAAGGGCGAGCAGAATTACGCCCTGCCCGCGGACGCCGACCTGGACAAGTACTCCAGCGTCAGCATCTGGTGCAACCGCTTCGACGTCTCGTTCGGCGCCGCGGAGCTCTCGAAGGTGGCCGCGTAGGCGGGACGAAATACCTGCGACGGTGGTGATCCAACTGGCTACGCTGACCCGTCGTGATCAACTGAAAGGTGCCGCGATGAGTCAGTACCTCGACATGGGCGACGAGACCCTATGGAACCCGTCCAACGGGGCTGCCCGTTTGTTCCAGCGCCAAGTGGCTGTCTTCGAGGCGGAGTTGGAGCTGGCTTCGGGCATCGGGCCGATGGAGAACGACGAGTGCCAGATCGACCCCGTGGCCTTCGAGACCTTCGTCAACGCCCTCCTGGCTCAGCATCGTAGAACGAGCCACACCATCATTCTCGCGCTCTCCGAAGGCTTCACCGCCACCGTGCTCGCTCTTGCAGAGCGCGCCGGAATCAGGGTGGACTGGGCACAACTGGGTGCCACCCCGACAGGCCCACTCCAGGACGTGCAGGTTTCCGCCGTCACAGGAATGTCCGCGCCGACCGCCGGGGACTCCTGGGGGTCGGGATTGCGCGCGAAGGCACGGGAGTTGGAGCAGCGCATGCCCCGCTGAGCAGAGCAGCCGCGTGCAACAGCCCGATCGCTGTCCCCACGCACTGTTGGACGTCGCCTCCGGACGCCGCCGCTCAGGCCACCGGCTTGTCGTCCTGGCGGCGCACCATCTCGGTGATCCAGATGGGCGCGAACGGTGACGTACATCCCGGGGAGGTCGGGTAGTCCTTGAGCACCTCCAGGCGCTCGCCGATGTCGACTGCACGCATGCGGTGCTCGGCGTGTTCGATCCCGATCTGGGCCAGGCAATGGTTCATCGCCCACTGCAGGCGATCCGGAGCGTCTTTCATCTCCGCCTCGATGACGTCGAGCAGTCCAGCGAGGTCGAGGCCCTCCGGCTTCTTCGCCACGCGTTCGGTGGTCAATGCCCAGCCGGCACTCGCCACCACGGGATCCGGGTCGGCGAACCAGATCAGGCGCAGCTCTTCGGAGTGCGGGTTCTTCTTCACCACGTAGTTCACGAGCCAGTCGTGCACCTTCGGCGTGCGCGCCTGGCGCAATATGACGTCCAACTCGTCACGCTCGAACGCCTTCGGGCGGCAGATCAGGATCGCCAGCAGTCTCGCCGCGGTGTCGCCCGTCTCCCAGAGCCGGCACGCGAGTTCCTGCTGCGTCTTCAACCGCTTCGCGAGCGCACGCAGCTTGCTGAGGTTCACGCCATGATCGTCGCCGTGCTTCTCGTTCACCTGGCGTGTCTTCGGGTCCTCAAGCTGGGCCAGCTCGGCCATCACCTGGGCAACCGTCGTCTCGGTCAGCGCCTTATCGGCCACCTCAGCCTCCTGTCCACCACGTGCGCGACTCAATCTACGACGGAAGCCGGCTCCCTGTCGTATGCGCGGGTTCGGCGGCAATCAGAGCACTGAAGCCACGCGTCATTCAGGGTTCCAATGCGGCTCGCGCCAGGTCGCGGAATTCATCGTCCGGGATGGAAGCGGCGTCCTCCGGCCGTAGCCGGATGGTCGACTTGCCCGAGATGAGCGCGGGGTGGCGGGAAGCGAAACCGGCGTCGCGACCATTTTGCCCGTAGACCGACACCCCGTGCCGCCACACGCCGACGTGGAGCCTGCGCTTACCGACCTGATAGGTCGGCATCTTGTAGGAGATGATCACGGCCGCTTGAGGCTGGGCCTCCAAGATCAGCCGGTGCAGCCGGTCGAAGAGGGGGCGGTGCTCGGCGGGAATGGCGTCGATGTAGTCCCTGACTTCCTGGTCCACCACCACAGTGTGGCCCACCACTGAGCGCTTTCCCACTACTGCCCGCTTACCGGCGGACCCAAGGCTCTCCCCCCACTGGACAGCAGCCGCCTACTTGGCATTAACTGCCAGATAGGCAGTGACTGTACTGAGGAGAGAGCCATGACAGCCGTCGACTACAACGGCCAGACCACCCTGATCACCGGCGCCAGCGCGGGTCTCGGCGCCGAGTTCGCCCGCCAGCTCGCCGCCCGCGGCTCCGACCTGGTGCTGGTAGCCCGCCGCAAGGACCGCTTGGAGAAGCTGGCCGCCGAGCTGCGCAGGCACCACGGGATCGAGGTGCACGTGCTGGCCCTCGATCTGGCCACCGGAAACCCCGGGCAGGCGCTGATCGAGCGGCTGGAACCACTCGGCCTGCACGTCACCAGCGTGATCAACAACGCCGGGTTCGCCTCCTTCGGTGCCTTCCACCAAGCGGATCCGGAGCGGCTGCGCCGCGAGATCGCCGTCGACGTGACCGCCGTGGCCGACATCAGCCGCGCCTTCATCGAACAGCTGCGGACGGCCGGCCGCGGGGTGCTGGTCAACGTGGCGAGCATGGCCGCCTACCAGCCCAACCCCCGGATGGCGCTCTACGGGGCGACCAAGGCGTTCGTATTGAGCCTCACCGAGGCGCTGTGGGAGGAGTCCCGCGGCACCGGCCTGCGGGTACTGGCCCTCTCCCCCGGCGCCACCCGTACCGAGTTCTTCGACGTCGTGGGCACCGACCGGGCCGCCGGCGGGACCAAACTCGCCTCCCCTGTCGATGTCGTCCACACCGCCCTGACCGCCCTCGACCGCCGGAACCCGCCACCCAGCGTCATCGCGGGACGCATGAACCGGGTGATGGCCGTCCTCGCCCGCCGTCTGGCCACCCGACGGCAGGTCATCCGAGCCGTCGGCCGACTCACCGCCGAGCAGGCGTGACGAAGGGCGGAACTCACCAGGCAAACCCCCAACTCACAGCCCGACGCTTTCCCCTCCGGAACTGTGGCTTCCACCACTGCGTCGAAGGTCACGCGCCTGATCGACTTGCCCGATGTTGATCAACCTGATTCTTCGTGTCCTGCCGTTCTGGATCCGCGAACCTCTGCTCATCTCCGTCTGCCTCGTCTTCACCGGCCTCGCCTTTTACGGGTTCGCCGTTGCCGGAGAGTGGCAAAGAGCCGCCTTCGGTTTCGTGTTTCTCGCGATCGCGGTGCTGCGGGCCTTCGTCCTGCGCCGTGAGTGGAGATCCCGCCCAAGAACCGACCAGGCCGCGTAAAGCCGCGTTTCCGGCTCCATCCGATCTGCTGACGGAGCAGGCGGGTTACGGACCCAGGGCTGCACCACCGCCTGGCAGCTCTGGGCGGGGCAAACGCACGCGTCAGACGGGCAGGGCGGCGAGCCACTCGGTCAGGATTCGGTTGACCTCGGCGGGGCGTTCCTGCTGGATCCAGTGGCCGCAGTCGTCGAGGATGTGGGAGGAGACGAGTCCCGGCAGTGTGACCGGGTACGCCTTGATCGCGTCGGCCAGCCAGGTCGTAGAGACGTCCAGGCTGCCGCCGATGAACAGGGACGGCTGGGTGATGGGGGCGCCGTCGAAGGCGGCCAGGTCCTCCCAGTCACGGTCCATGTTCCGATAGCGGTTGAGGGCTCCGGTAAGGCCGGTGCGTTCGAACTCCCCTGCGTAGACGTCGAGATCCCGCTCGCTGAGCCAGGCGGGCAGCCGACCGGCGGGGAACCGGTCACGCAACGTCCCTTCCTTGCTGACGAATTGCGGAGCGGGAGCGCCGGGTGCGGGCATGGTGTCGGCGGACAGGGCCGCGAAGAAGCCCGCGAGCCAGCCGCGTACATCGGGTTCGATCTCGGCCTCGGCGCGGCCCGTCTCCTGGAAGTACGAGACGTAGAACTCCTCGTCCCCACCCATCTGAGCGAAGACATCGCTGGGCCGGGGCCCGCCCCGCGGGGTGTAGGGAACACTCAACAGCCCCACCGCGCGGAAGACATCCGGCCTGAGCAGAGCGGAGGTCGCTGCGATGGGCGCGCCCCAGTCGTGGCCGATCACCACCGCCGACTCTTCGCCCAGGCCGTGCACCACCGAGACGTTGTCCTCCACCAAGTTCAGCATCCGGTACGCGTCTGTCGCGACCGGCTTGGAAGAGCGGCCGTACCCCCGGACATCGACGGCGACCGCACGGTATCCCGCCGCGGCGAGTACGGGCAGCTGGTGGCGCCAGGAGTACCAGGATTCCGGGAAGCCGTGAACGAGCAGCACCAGCGGCCCGGTTCCCTGCTCCGCGAGGTGAATCCGGCCGCCCGGCGAGGAGACCAACCGGTGGGTGATCTCGGCGACGCTCTGTGACATGTGCCCCTCCTCCAGGACCGCGGGTCTGCCGTGCAGGACCGTGGGTCTGCCGTGCGCCAGGACGGCTGGTTCCACCGGTCCGCCGGCTCACCGCCGATCATGCGCAGGACTCTGCCGAGGAGGCGACGCCGTTTGCCGATTCAGCAAGCTCAGCCCTGAGCGGCGCTGCCTGCTGTTGGGGGCCAATCCGACCCCAGGGCGAGGTGGGGTTCCCGTCATGCCCTGCGGACCGTTGCAGCATTCCGCAGGTGCCGAGGTCAGCCGCAGTACAGCAGACCCACCTTCTGCTTGGCGGTCAGGACGCGGTGCACACTCTGGTTCACCTGCGCGCGGAAGGTCGCGTTCTGCGCCATCCGGGTCTGCACTGCCTTGGCCATGGCCGGGACCAGGTTCGGCTCGACGGTCAGGACCAAGTCCCCGCCAGCGGACAGGAAGTTCACGGCGCGGCTCGCCGGGGACACGGCCTTCACCGCCACCGCGTTCCCGAGGTCGTCCGAGATCACCACGCCCTTGAAGCCGAGTGTCTTGCGGAGCAGTCCCTGGATCACCGTGGAGGAGAACACGGCCCGATGCTTCGGGTCGATCTTGCTGTACGTGGCCAGCGAGATCATGACGAAGGGTGCGCCCGCCTTGATCCCGGAGCTGAACGGGGTGATGCTCGAACTCCTGCTCGTCGTCACCGAGTCCACCACGTTCGCCGTGGTGTCGGTGTTGCCACGGACGTAGCCGAGTCCAGGAAAGTGCTTGAGCGTGGCCAGTACGTTGGACTGGGCGAAGCCGGCAGCGAACGCGTTGCTGTGGGGCGTCACCGTCGCGGCCGTGTGGCCGAACTCGCGGTCGTACCGGCCGATCGGAGCGTTGTTCCTGCCCAAGCTGGCCGGGACGACGTCCGCGACGGGAGCGAGGTTCAAATTCACACCGGCAGACTTGAGTTGATTCGCCCACGCGGCGGCCTGAGTACGGAGCTTCGTGGTCGACCAGGTTCCCTGCACCAGCGCGCTCGGCATGGTCGAGAACCCGGGACCGGACAGCACCTGCACCTGGCCGCCCTCCTGGTCGGTGGAGACCAGCAGGCCAACCCGGTGCCCCGACACGGTGTCGGCTTTCGCCTGAAGGCTGTTGACGAGGGTCCTGGTCGCCTTCGTACCGGACTTGCTCCGTCCGGCCAGGAAGACCGACCCGACATGGTACTGGCGCAGAACCTGGATCCGCGCCTGGTCCGGATTCGAGGCGGCGACGGCGCCCATGAAGAGCTGACCGACTCGCTGCGACCCCGTCATTGCACCGAAGACCTTGTCCACGCAGGTCGTGGTCGCTGTCGTGCTCCCGGTTGCCGAAGCGGGTGCTTCCGATACGGCCGCAGCGTGCGAGGTATAAGCACCGCCCAGGCCTGCGGCCGCCAGCGAGAGCGTGAGCAGCGGAACGGGCCAGACGGCCCGCTTCCCTCTCGGGCCATGGGATGGCGCCTGCCGCGATGTCATGCGGAGCCCCTTCCGCTGCGTTTACCACCGACCGGGCGCCCCTTGCCCAGCCGTCGACAGCGGTCACGCAGCCAGTACCTCCAAACGTACATCCATCCGACGGCATGTGCCTCTGCTGTCGCGGACCTGGTGCGCGCGGCACAGCGACGTCGTACAAGTCCTGCTGATACAGGGGTTCCGGCAGTGCGGCTGCGGCCAATTCGGCATCCACGGTGGAGATCCGCCCGTCCGGACGGGCCGACCGGCCCACTGGCCCTGGGCAAGCCGGACTCCAACTCCACATCTCAGGGGTCGACTTCAGCCGAAGGGCTGGCGGACGGCGAGAGGGCTGACGGACGGCGATCAGGCCGTGTCGGAGACTTCCCCCGGCGTGTCGCGGCCGTCGGTCGTCTGCCCCGGCGCGTCGGCCGCCTGCTGAGCCCTCGGGGAGTGGGTTCCGCCATTCCGAATACGGCGGCCTGCGGGCAGGCGTCCTACGGCGTCGGAGACCCAGGGCGGGGTGTGCTTTCGCAGGTGGCGACGGGTGCGGACACGGGCCCGGGCCAGTTGCAGGAACACCTGTGCGGCGGCCGGGGTCGGATCGGTGAGGTCGTCGGTCAGGGCGACTTCGACACCGCCTTTGTACTGCGCCGAGAGGTTGTAGATGAACGTGCACAGCGCCGCCAGGCATGTGCCCAGGACGACTTCCAGGGTGACGATGCCGAACACGATGGTCAGGACGGTGGTCAGCGACGGCAGTGCGTTCGGGGCCATGACCTCCAGCATGATGCAGACGACGATCGTGGTGGCGATCGCGACCACGCCGAGTCCGGCCAGGAGCAGGAAGCTCGCCACCATCACCGACCAGGGTTCACCTTCGGATATGCGCAGCCGCTTCGTGTGCGGGCCGGGCGTGGGAGGCCCATCGAACGGTGTCGGGTGACTCCGGGTGCCGAGTGCCGGCTCGGACCTGTCGGCCGCGACGGGCTGGGGCTCGTGGACGGGGCTCGGGGCCGGCTCCACCGGCGGCGGATGCACAGGTGCGGGTGGTGCGGGGTCCGTGTACGCACGAACGCCGTCCTGCTCCACTCGCCCCGCCCGCTCATCGGGGGGCAGCACTATCCGCTGGAATTCAGCCGCCCCCTTCTCCCAAGAGCGGCGAAGGCCACCGCCTTGCGTCGGTGTCGCCTGTCCGTGGCCGGTGCTGCGGATCCTGCGCTTGGCACGGCTCATGCGTGTCTCCCGTCGGCCTGGCAGCTTGGTCGCACCATCCCCCGTCGAACGGCCCTCCATCGACCACAGCAGTCGACCTTTGAGGCCTGCCGTCCACAAAAAGACGGTATAGACCTTTTTGCCATCGTGCACCCTCAGACGGGTGAGTCAGGGGGCGAAGATGCAGGCCAGCGGGGGCGTACGGGGCCGCCCCGCCAAGGTCGGCCCGGGCCCCGGGCCCCGGGCCGCCGTGGCGCGTGGCGCGAGACAGCGCCCTGGCGCCGTTGTCGCAATGGCGCGCGGCGCTGTGTCACGCGGAGGAGAGCTGCTCACGCACCCATGCAGGATCGGGGTTGGTATACGGCCGGCCCGCCACGACGACGGTAGGCACGGTCTCATTGCCCTCGTTGGCGGCTCTCACCACTGCCGCTCCGGCAGGGTCACGCCAGATGTTGACCCAATGCAACCGGTGGGCGCTACGGCCCAACCGGATGCGCAGTCGCAGGCAGTACGGGCAGCCCGGCCGCCAGAAGACGACCGGCCGGCCGTCGACGGCGCTGCGGCTCTGTGCCTCCAGCGCGCCGATCGACCTCGGGAAGAGCAGAGGCGAGTTCACGACCGCGAGCGGCACGAACACGAAAAGGAGTGGTGCGGCAGCACCGAGGTTTCCCCTGAGGATCAGCCCAGTCGCGACGACTGAGCCGCAGAGCACCAGCAGCATCGGCGAGATCCAAGCGCGCTTCATGAAGGCGCAGGGTATCGATGAGTTGCCACGGCGCCGCGGCCGGCATCGTCGGCGGTGTGGTGGTCAACGGCGGCATGTTCGTCATGCTCTCCGTGGACGCACTCCCCGATGTGGCCCGGCCCAAGTCCCCCATCAGGACTGCGATGTCCACGAACCGTAAGGAGATCCGCCACCTGTCCATGTGCCCGCACGGCCAGACTCGTCCGCATGACTGAAGCCATTGCATACGACGTTGTGGTGCTGGGAGCGGGACCCGTCGGCGAGAACGTCGCTGACCGGGCACGGTCCGGCGGACTGAGCACGGCGATCGTGGAGAGCGAACTCGCCGGCGGAGAATGTTCGTACTGGGCGTGCATGCCCAGCAAGGCACTGCTGCGCCCGGTGATCGCACGGGCGGACGCGCGCCGCGTCCCCGGCCTGTGCCATGCCGTCCAGGGCCCCCTCGACACCGCCGCCGTGCTCGCCCACCGCGACAACTACGCCTCCCACTGGAAGGACGACGGCCAGGTCGCCTGGATCGAGTCCATAGGCGCCGACCTGTACCGCGGCCACGGCCGGCTCGCCGGACCGCGGACGGTCACGGTGACCGCCGCCGACGGCACCGTCACCACGCTCAGCGCCCGGCATGCCGTCGCCGTCTGCACCGGCACTCGTGCGGCCCTGCCGAGCCTGCCGGGCCTCGCCGACGCCAAGCCGTGGACCAGTCGCGAGGCCACCAGCGCCGACCATGTGCCCGCCCGGCTCGTGGTGGTCGGCGGTGGCGTCGTCGGCACCGAGATGGCCACGGCCTGGCAGGCACTCGGGTCACAGGTGACGCTCCTGGTGCGCGAGAACGGCCTGTTGAGCCGCATGGAGCCGTTCGCCGGGGAGTTGGCCACGGACGCGCTGCGCGAGGCGGGTGCCGACGTGCGCACCAGCGTGTCCGTGACTGCCGTCGAGCGCAACGGCGCCACCGTCTCGGTCACTCTCGACGACGGTTCGACGCTGGAGGCGGACGAGATCCTCTTCGCGACGGGCCGCGCCCCGCGGACCGACGACATCGGCCTGGAGTCCGTGGGCCTGGAGCCGGGCTCATGGCTGAGCGTCGACGACACCCTGCGCGTCGAGGGCAGCGAGTGGCTCTACGCCGTCGGCGACGTCAACCGCCGCGCGCTCCTCACCCACCAGGGCAAGTACCAGGCCCGCCAGGCGGGCGCCGCGATCACCGCGCGCGCCGCGGGAGTCCCGCTCCTGGCAACGGACCGCTGGGCTGCCCACGTGGCGACGGCCGACCACGGGGCCGTCCCCCAGGTCGTCTTCACCGACCCGGAGGCGGCCAGCGCGGGTCTCACGCTCGCCGAGGCCGAGGCGGCGGGCCACCGAGTGCGCGCCGTCGACTACGACCTCGCGAACGTCGCGGGCTCCGGCCTCTACGCCGACGGCTATACGGGCCGGGCCCGCATGGTCGTCGACCTCGACCGGGAGACCCTGCTCGGCGTCACGTTCGTCGGCCCGGGTGTCGGCGAACTCATCCACGCGGCGACGGTCGCGATCGCCGGCGAGGTCCCGATGGACCGGCTGTGGCACGCGGTACCGGCCTATCCGACGGTCAGCGAAGTCTGGCTGCGGTTGCTGGAGACGTACAGGGGCTGAGCATCGGACCGGTCGCGCGGGGCACGTCCGCGTGGCTGCCGCCTGGGCCGGTGATCCGCTGGAGCGGTTGCCGGCGCGTAGCCTCCGGGCCCAGGTGAATCCTTTCGCGGTCCCCGGGCCTCTTATGGACATTACCGTGGCACCAGGAGGGAGAAGCGGGATGGATGCGCTGCGCCAGTGCGGAGGTGGCCGTGGTTGACCGCGGTTGGGCGAGTGAGCAACTGATCGAGGCCGCTCAGGGCGGCGACGCGGACGCGATCGCCGCCCTGGTGCACGACGTACACCCGCACGTGCGGAGCTTCGCCCAGCATCTGTGCGCGTCTCCGCAGGACGCCGAGGATGCGGCGCAGGAAGCGCTGATCGTCCTCTATCGCAGGATCGGTACTCTGCGCGCCTCCGCGGCGCTCGCCTCCTGGATGTTCCGCATCGTCAAGCACGAGTGCCTGCGCCGTGTCCAACGGCTGCTCGACCACGACGTCGAGCGTGGTGCCGGCGCCGCGCCGTCGGCCGAGGACGAGGTCCTCGCACGGCTGGAGGCCGAGCGCGTCGCGCAGGCGATCCGGGCGTTGCCGGACCTCCAGCGCCGCGTGCTGATCATGCGCGACGCGCTGGGCCACCCGGGACGCACGGTCGCCGAGGCGCTCGGTCTGAGCACCCCGGCGATGAAGTCCCAACTGCACCGGGCCCGGACCGCGCTCCGGCTCAGCTTGCGGGGTGCGGCCGAGGGCAGCGAAGACCTCATCGGCGCCGCAGCCACGCGTGTGTGACCCGAACCGACTGCTGTTCACAACCCCAGCGCGAAAGGAAGCTTCGCCATGCTCACATCCGGATCGCCGGCCCCGCAGATGATGCTGGAGGACACCGCGGGGCAGACCGTCCGCCTCTCCGACTACCGGGGCAAGCACGCGGTGCTGCTCTACTTCCTGCGGTCGACATCCTGTCCCGTGTGCAACCGTCATGTCCGCGGACTCGCCCAGAGCGCTGAGGAGTTGGCGGCCGCCGGTGTCCATGTGCTGCTGGCCGTGCCCGAGGACCGGGAGACGGCGGCCGCGTGGAAGGCGAGACACCGGATCCCGTTCACCGTTCTCACCGGCCGCAGCGGTACCCCGCACGAGATGATCGGCCTGAGCAGGAAGATGTTCGGTTCGATGCAGCAATCCGGCAGCATCCTGATCGACTCCCAAGGCATCGTCCGCCACGCCCACGGCGCCACCATGCCGACCGGCGGCCTCGACAGGAAAGCAATCACCGCGGCTCTTGTCTCCCTGCGCGCCCCGGGGCGGATCGAGCAGGGCGATGGCCTCGCTGCGTATCCCCAACCGGGGAGCGCTGCGCCCGACAGGTGAGTCGTCTCATGTCGTCGGCGAATCAAGGTGAGTCGCCGGCGATCGCGCAGTCGCGGCTGCTCGCGCCGCCCGGTGCCGCTGGGCGGGGGAGGCGGAAGCGTCCTCGGGATGCTGGACGGTCATGATGTGTCGCTGTCACTGCGAGGCGGAGTCCGTACGTGCACGCAGGCGTGGGCCGGCCTGGGCTTCGAACTCCGGGTCGCCCTGCGTGAGGGTCACGCGATCTTTGGCCGCCGTGACGAACTGACCCGACAGCAGGGCCCCTTGGCGGTTGTCGAAACTCAAGATCGTCTACCGTATCGATGATCACGGATTCGCGGATTCCCCGGCGTGTGCGAGGCGCTCGTCCGTACGATCCGGGCGGGAGGTGCATCGGGTGCCCCAGGATGCGGAACCGGACCTGCGAGGACTGATCACGGTCCGGGGCATCCGCCGGTCGCGGGAAGAGCGAGTTTGAACATAGTCGCCTCCGTCGGTGGCAACTGGCAGTCGACGGGGACACGGTGCCCACCACATACCATCCGTCGCTTGATAAAGGGGAGACTTGTGAGCACATCCGAGGAGTCGTCATCGTCCTCGACCGCCCGGTATGGGGACCTTGAGCGGCTGCTGATCGGGGCCTCGGATCCGGCCAAGGCGGGCCTCGACGATTTCACCGAGTTGGCCTCACCGTCGTCCGACGAAGACCCGCCGCCGATGACCGGCCCGACCCCGGAAAGCACGGCTCTGCTGAACCGGGCGTTCACCGACAAGCCCGCGAGGGAGGAGGTCAGGACCTCGTTCGCGAACGCCGACTCCTCGATCGTCGTCGACGAGGGGGTCTCGGAGCGGGCGGCGGGGGCGGCCGCGACCTGGATGGCTGACATGCGACAGGTGTACGCCCAGTGCGCCGCCTGGACGATCAGCATCGGCGATCAGGAGATTTCTGTTCAGGTGGTGGAACCGGCCGAGGATCGGAGCGAGCCGCTCCAGGTGGAGCGGAGGTTCGGTGACGAGGCATTGATGCGCACGATGCTCGCTGGTCCGGTCGGGCAGCGGGCCCAGATCACCACTCTCCTGGTTCGCGAGGGTGACCGGGTCCTGGAACTGACGTTCCGTAGCTTGGCGGCCGAGTCCGGTACCCCTGAGGCGACCCGGCTGGACACCGCGATGTCGAAGTTCCTTGAGCTGGCTCCGGCGAAGTTCATGGGTCTGCCGGTCGGCTAGAGATCCACAACTGATGCGCACACAACATGGCGGAGGCCCCGGCTGGAAGCATCGTGTCCCGGCCGGGGCCTTCGGCTTCCTTCCCCTGGCCGGTGCAGTGGTGCCGGCTCACCTGAGCCGCATGGTGTCGTGAGCCGCGACCCGGCCCAGCTCGATCACGACTCTGAGCCTCCGCAATCTCGAATTCCGCTGTTCAGGTGGGTTGGTGTGAAGCCTCGCTCGCCGGCGGTGGTGGGACGCGGGCACATCGCTTTCCCGGACTACGACTTGAAGCCGTAATCGAGCAGCTTCACGGCGTCGGGGTAGCGCTTCGCGTCGTTCAGGACCGTGCCGATCAGCGTCCTGTCGCCACGAGTCGCGGCGAACACCAGGCAAGGACCCGAAGCGGTGGCGGTGCCGGTCTTGATGCCGATGATGCCCTTGTAGGAGCCGAGCAGTTTGTTGGTGTTGTACCAGGCGTATGTGCGGGTACGGCCGTTGCTCGCGATCGCCGTCTGCGTGGTCTCCTTGGACTTCACGACCGTACGGAAGGTCGCGTTCTTGACCGTGTACGCGGCCAGTTTCGTCAAGTCCTTCGGCGTCGTGTAGTTGTTGCCCGCTCTGGACAGGCCGTCGAACGAATCGAACTTGCTCTTCGTCATGCCGAGTGAGGCGGCCTTCTGGTTCATCTTCGCAATGAACGACTTCGTGCGCGCCGAGACCGTCGAGCCGCTGCCGAAGGTGTCGGCCAAGGCGTACGCCGCGTCGCTGCCGGAGGGCAGTAGCGCCGCGTAGAAGAGCTGACGCACGCTCAGTTTGTCGCCGGTGCGCAGGTCGGCGGTGCTGGCGTGCTGGGCAGCGACGTAGTCCCGATAGGCCTGCTTGACGATGACCGTGCGATTCAGGTTCAGACCGGGAGTATCGAGGACGACGGCTACGGTCATCACCTTGGTGGTGGAGGCCATCGGCCGCTTGATGTCCGCGGCCTTCCCGAACAACTGACTGCCGCTCTCGCCGTCCGCGAGGTAGGCACCCTTGGCGCTGATGGACGGGGGCTTGACGACCGCGGCGGTGAGAGCCAGCGTGACCACCGGAACGGCGGCCAAGGCGGCGCCGGTCGTCCCGACGACGGCGAGGCTCATGCGCCCGCTACGGATGCTACGTATCACAGTCGTTGCTCCGAATTCATGAAAGGAATAAGTCGGACTCCGGGAAGGGGAGTTCCGGAAGCGAGACATGCCAGAGCGGCACACGGCATGCCCGAGCGGGAAGCCCCCGCCGCGAGGCGCCTCTACCGGATCGCCGCGACGGCGCCCGCCCGCCGACCGGGAACACGAAGCCGAAGCACGGTCAAACGCCGCGTCTGTAGAGCGCCTTGGGCCGCGACACCTGCTCCTGTGAAATCCCGTCAGCGCCCAGGCATGCCAGATCGATGACGAACTCACTCACCATCTGCGAACACCCAGGGCCCCGCCTCACGCCTTTCCGCACAACTCCCCCGATCTTCGTCACGCCCGGCCTCGCCTCACGCCGACCGCGCTGAAATCTCACAACATCGAGGGCAGCAAAAACAGGAATGGGAACAGTCCGTCAGGGTTTCGTCATGATCGGAAACCTTCCGGCCTCAGATGCGTCAAGGGCGCCCAGGCGCACGACAGACTCGGGAAGCAACAGGGCGCCGACAAGGTCGAACGTCGGCGGCCGACCGCTCAGGAACCGAGCCGTCCGCGCCCAAGCCGGCTGACGAAGAGCCGATGAATACGTCTCGTAACCGATACGCCACACATCGGGCCCGAAACTTACCGAACGCTGACCTCAGCCGGTCGGCGGCGCCCGCAACGCCCATCACGCACTAACGTCAGCCACGAGCGCCTGGACGACACCCGGCCACGGCCGTTTCCGGGCCGTACCACCGACTCCCGGCTTCACTCTCTTGCTGAGCTGCATCTCCGGCCTGGCCAGACGCTGGGCTCGGCGTCGGCCGTGGAGGTTGACACTGGTGGTGCGATCGCTCTTCACCACGCCTGACCCCACACATGAAGGCCCGGCCGCCACCGCTCGCGCGACGCCGGGCGAGCGAGAGGAGACACCCATGACCGCCTACCCGGCGATGATCGCCCCGGTCAATCACGTGGAGCCGGTACCACGGAGAATCCGCGCGGTACTGGCCTCGGAGACCGTCATCGACACCTCCCGCGCGTGGTACGTGTGGGAGTGGAGCTACTACCCGCAGTACTACATCCCCCTTGAGGACATCCACCCCGACCTGCTCGTCAGCGAGGGCCGCACCCAGCACAGCGCCCGGGGCACGGTTGAGGTACACGCCCTTCAGCTCGGCGACATCCGCCGTCCCCGCGCGGCCAAGCTGCTGCGCGACTCCCCCATCGAGGGCCTGGCGGGAACCGTCCGCTTCGACTGGGACTCGCTGGACGCGTGGTACGAGGAGGACGAACAGGTCTTCGTCCATCCCCGCAACCCGTACGTACGCGTCGACGCGCTGCGTTCTACGCGTCCCATCCGCGTCGAACTCGAAGGAGTCGTCCTCGCCGAGGCCCCCTCATCGGTGATGGTGTTCGAGACGGGGCTCCCGACGCGGTACTACCTGGACCGCGGGCAGATCGACTTCCGGCAGCTCATGGCGACCGACACGGTGACCGCCTGCCCGTACAAGGGCGTCACCAGCGGCTATTGGTCCGTCCGTACGGGCGACCGGATCCATCCCGACTTGGCCTGGTCCTACGACTTCCCCACGCGGCAGCTGATGCCGATCGCCGGACTGGTCGCCTTCTACAACGAACAGGTCGACATCTTCCTGGACTCCGAGCGCCTGGAGCGTCCCACGACGCACTTCTTCCCTGCCTCGAAGGACTGAATGCGGACGGCACCGACGGTCGACCGGCGACGGCACGGCCGTCCCGGGCCGACTGCGGATCGCCTCAGACCGCCGGCCCCACGCACGTCAACGAACTACGTCGAAGACGTTCTTCTGCAGCCCGTTGGCGTAGAGCTCGTGCTCGACCAGCTTCAGCTTCTGAGTGTCCTTGTCCGTGGCGCTGAACAGACGCTTGCCCGCGCCGAGCAGCAGTGGGAAGACCAGCAGGTGGTAGCGGTCGATCAGACCCGCGTCCGAAAGGCTGTGGTTCAGGGAGGCACTGCCGTGGACGATGATCGGGCCTCCCTCGGTCTCCTTCAGTGCGGCGACCTCGTCGAGCGAGCGCAGGATCGTGGTCTCGCCCCAGTTCGAGACCAGGTTGTCCTCGGTGAGGGTGGTGGAGACGACGTACTTGGGCATCACCTTGTAGTCGGCGAACTCCTCCATGTCCGGCCACACCGGGCTGAACGCCTCGTAGCTGACCCGGCCCATCAAGACCGCGGCGGCTTCCTGCTGTTCCCTCCCCTTGATTTCGAATGCCTCGGGGAGGAACTCGACATCCTTGAAAGTCCATCCAGCGTTCCGGTAGCCGGCTTCGCCACCCGGGGATTCCACGACGCCGTCGAGCGACATGAATGCGGTGCTGATCAGAGTACGCATCTGGGGTTCCTTGAAGTCTCGTGTCCGGTTTTCGATTGCTCGGTGTGTGCCTCGACCGTGCTTGAGGCACCGGCTCCTGTCCGCGAGGCCTCGGCCAGGAGCGCCCCGACCACCGCCCGGTAGACCGCCCGGTCACGCCGCCCTTGAGTCGCTCCTCAGCGCGCTCGACCAGACCGAGCCAGGCTCAGTGACGTCGAGCATGGTCCCAGCATGGGACCGACAAAAAAATTTGTCAAGAAAAACAGAGTTGTCGGATGGGCCGGTGCTGGTGCTGGTGGCTTCTCTCGCGCATGCGGCGCACCTGGTGAGCGCTGACACGGTCCCGAGATACGGGCCGCACCCCGCGGAGACGGTCCACCCGGGAATCCGCGAGGCCATCGGACCCACACGGGGAACAGCCGGCCCAGTCGGCTAACCACTGATGCCCAGGACCTGTGCGGTGCCGTCGGCCAGGGCGGTGATCCGGACCTGACCGGCAGGGAACGGGTCCATTCCGCCCGGGCCGGCGATCTGGGCGAAGCCGCTCCAGGAGAAGTTGTCCTTCCTGATGTTGTGCCAGACATTGCCGTCGCTGCCGACGACGACCACCTGTGCCGATCCGTCGGGCATGCCCGCGATGTCGATGCTGCTGGCGCCCATTCTGTTCGAGTCGACGCCCGCGGGTGGGGCGAAGCCGTCCCATCGCCCGTCGGGATGGCGTACCTGGTGGTAGACGCACCCGTCGAGGCCGATCGCCACCACTTGGGAGGTGCCGTCGGGCAGACCCGTAATGGCCAAGGCAGGTCCGGAGAAGGTGGGCGCCCCGCCGAACCCGGCCAGCCGGGTCCAGGACGTCCAGGAGCCGTCCGTGTGGCGGAGGCACATGTACATGGCGCCGTCGGTGTTGTACGACAGGACCTGGGCCGAGCCATCGGGCATGCCGGCCAGGGCGACCTTCGTCGCGCCGAAGGTGCTGTTCGGCGTGAGACCGGGAACGGGGCGCAGGCCCGTCAGCGCGCCGTCGGTGAGGCGCTTCTGGTGGTACAGAGCGCCGTCCATGCTGGTGGCCACGAGCTGGCTGGTTCCGTCGGGCATTGCCGTGATGGCCGCCTCGCGTGCGGTGAAGTCGTTCTGTCCGCCGGGGCCGTCCAGGCGCTGCCAGGGCCGGGACAGGGCGGAGCCGTTGAGGGTGGCGATCCAGAGGCTGTTGTCGGGCTTGAGCCCCAGGATCTGTACGGACCCGTCGGGCATACCGGCGGCGGAAATCTGGATTCCGGCGAAGGTGGGGTCGCTCCCGGCGCCGTGAAGTGGCCGCATGCTGGTCCAGCTTCCGTCCGGCCTGCGGGCGCTTTGGAACAGGACGCGCTTCTCGATGGCGTACGGCGGACGGTTCGCGGTGTAGAACCAGACGGGGTTCGTGATGGCCACCATCTGATCGAGCGTGCTGGAGCCGGGCTGCAGGCGGCGCACCTCGGCGCGGGCGAAGAGGGAGGCCTTGCCCCAGCCACGCCAGTGCAGTTGTCCGGAGCCGCCGGCGCCAATGGGTGCCGATGCCATGATCCCCCACTCCGTGTAGAGCGTGACCACGGTGTTGGGGGCGCCGGAAACTGAGGCCGTGACATCGACCGCGTCGAAGAGGCCGAGCGGGAGTTCTTCGCCCGGCCCGGCGGTGCGGCCGGCGCCGCCTGCCGTGAAGTCCACCGTGACGGCGGCCGATTCCGCGGCGTAGGACTTGCCCTGCCGCAGTGAGGCCAGGATCGCTGTGGTGGACAGTGCGGAGGCGTTGACGACGTTGTGCGGGAGGCCGATGGTGTCGGTCGTGGCGTGCGCGTCGCTGTTGCCCAGGCCGGGAATGCGTTTCCCGAGACACAGTGCGCCGTGCCAGAGGGCGACGTTGGCCGCGTCGTCGAGTGTCCAGGGACCGTTCCACACCTCCATGGCATCGACGTGGTCGAGGCCGAATTCCCAGAAGGATCCCGGGCCCGGGGTCGTGGGATGCGCGGCGACAACGAGTCCGCCCAGACTGTGAACGCGCTGGACGTGCCGGTCGAGTTCACCCTGGTCGCTGGGGGCGTAGCGCCAGTCCACCCACTCCCCCTGCGGCAGTCCCACGGCCAGCCAGTGGCCGTGCCGGGTGGTGACCTCTTCCGCGTTGATCACCAGGAGGTCCGAGGGGATGTTTCCGCGCCAGGAGACCCCGGTGGAACTGGTGTTGTGGTCCGAGGCGGCGATGAAGTCCAGCTTGCTCCGGCGGGCGTCCGCGACCATCAGGTCCACGGTGCGCGCGCCGTCCGAGTGGACGCTGTGCAGGTGCAGGTCACCGCGGTACCAGCCGGCGCCCCGGCCGTGGACCGAGTCGGGCAGGGCGTCGTACGGAATCTGCTGGGGCGGAGAGCCGTAGTCCAGGGTCACGCCGACTTGCCAGCCCATGCCGGAGGCCTTGTAGACGATGGGACCGAGGGCGACGGACCACTTGCCTGCTTCGATCGGCCCAGGAACGTAGCCAGGAGTGGCGTCGGCCGCAGAGAGCGTGAAGTCGCGCCTGGCGCCGCCGGACCACCCGCGGAACCCCGACGGGCCGAAGATTCCTATGTCGAGGACGTTGGACATGACGCCGGGGACGAGGATAAAGGCTTCAAAGCTTGAGGTGACCGAGATTCGGTTCACGCCGGCCGGGACATCTAAGTCGATGTAGGCCCACTGGTCGAACCCCAGCGGGGAATGCCCCTGGTAGGACTTGGTCACCTGGTTGCCATCGGTCTGTGTGTCCGCCCTGACGATCCCGGCGGGCACCATGGCCGCGAGGCCGCCGGTGGCGAGCAGCGTGCCCAGGCGCAGCACGTCACGGCGGTGCACCAGCCCGCCCGGTTCCGGTTCCGGTTCCGGTTCTCCGTGTCTGTCAGATCCGAGATCACTCGGCACCGCACGACCTCCGAATGTTGTGAACCTGCCAACTATGGGAAATTCGTACGCCTCCGAAGCTTCCCCATGCCCGCGTCGACTGCCCGGGACGGCACGGAGACCTCTTGCTCGTTCGAACGACCAGGAAGGTACCGGTAGGACAGCCAAGCAGGCGCTGCCACGGATGCATAGGCCCGCCCTGGCCGTTCTCGGGCCCGCGGTGGCCGTTCTCGTGCTCGCCCAACCACTGGTTGCGAAGACTCTCTAGGCATGACGTCCACCGCCCTCTACCCTCAGTGCCCGACTTCGGCCTCTTCCCCCAAGGAGGGCGTACCAAGATGAGACGTGGAACGGACAGCACCGGCTTACGGCGTTCGGCGGCCGCTCTGGTCGCCCTGATGGTCGCTGTCGCGGCCCTCGTGATCGGCAGCGGACCGGCACAGGCAGCCCCCGCCGCGTCGACCGGTCGGGCCACGGCCGGTCGGGCCTCGGCCGCGACGGTGGACCTGTCGCGCTGGATGGGCGACATGCACGGCTATCTCGACAACCAGCCGCTCAACCGGATCGCGATGCCGGGCAGTCACGACTCCGGCAGCTGGAGCATTCCGGCCGACCCCGGCCTGTGCACCAGTGGCTGGTCCTACAACGTCGCCAAGCTGGACCCACGCCTGGCCGCCAGCATCTCGCGGGCCCAGAGCGGCAGTCTCACCGACCAGCTCGACGAGGGCGCCCGCTATCTCGATCTGCGGCTGTGCTTCGAGGGCGGACAGTGGAGGACCTTCCACGGCGCCCCGATGGGAGGGCTGTTCTTCGACGAGACCTCGGGCGAGGCGGCCTCGATCAAGCGCTGGATCGACGATCACCCTTCGGAGGTCGTCATCATCAACGTGTCCGCCGCTGTCCCGGCAGGCGCCGACGCGAAGGAACCGCTGACCAGGTTGCGGGACCTGTTCGGCTTCCACGTGGCCACGCGCACCGAGCTGTCCCCGACCTCCGCCTACGGCGACTTCGTGAAGGCCGGGAAGAACGTCGTACTCGTCGACTCGTCGGCAGCGCTCGACCAGCCGTGGGCCTGGCACGCGGACAGCATCTCCGACCGCGGCAGCTACCCGGCCGGCGATCCGTCCTGGTGGGAGATCCTCAAGGCCTTCTTCAACGGCAGCCCGCCACAGCCGATCTACGACCAGACGCTGTCCCTGAACCAGGCTGCCCTCGCCCGCGACCCGGGCGCGGACGCCGGCCGGTTCTTCGTGCTGGCGAGCATCGTCCAGCCGGATCTGCAGATACCGCAGCTGTTCCTGATCCGGTTGCTGTCGCCGTTCTTCCCCGCTTCGGTCCGGGACAACTACCTCATGTACCTCGCGAATGGCCTGAACCCTCAGCTGGTCACCAAGCTGCGGATGGACTGGCGAGCAACTGAACTGGCCCGCAACATGAACATCGTTGCGATCGACGACTTGGGCCACCGGCCGCAGGGCGACCTTCAACGCGCCGTCATCGACATCAACACCCTTCCCGGCAGGGCCACCTGACGACCACTCACATCCGTCGGGTCCAGGCATGGGCCCGACGGACTTCGGTACGACACCCCGCCCTCCCCCAGCCCCATCGGCGTCGCTCCTCGGGCTTCGACGCGGCCGAGGAGACGGCACACACGCCTCAGGCGTTCGCGGCGGACGACCCCACGCCGAGGCCGGTGAGGAAGGCGGCGAGGACGCGGATCAGGCGGGGTTCCACCTCGACGACGGCATGGCTGAGCCGGGGGTCGCTGGTATAGAGCTCTCGCAGGCGGGGGCCGGGAGTGGCCATCTGCCACAGCGCCCCCGCCAGGCTCGTCGCCGTGGCGATGGTGTCGACGGTCTGCAGTTCGGTCAGCCCCAGCAGTCGGTGCAGCTCGCCGCCGATCAGTTCGATCTCGTGGAGCGTCACCAGCTTGAAGGACCGCACCGACTCGGCCGACACGTTCCGCTCAAGGTTCAGGGGCGCCTGTGCGAGCAGGTCGCAGAACATGGGGCGCGCCGCCAGCGTGCCGGCGATGACCTCGGCGACCTCGGCCGGCGTGGCGTGCTCCCGGCGTTCGAGGTCGCCGCGCAGGTCGGCGGACCACTGCCGCCAGCCCTCCGCGGTCAGTTCGAGGAAGATCTGCTCTTTTGTCTCGAAGTAGCGCAGCAGCGCTGACTTGTGCATGCCCACGACCGCGGCGATGTCGGTGAGCGTGACGTCGCGCACACCACACTGACGCCCCAGCGTGCGGGCGGCGTCCAGGATCGCCTCTTCTCGCGCCTGTTTGGCCTCGGCGCTGCGCGCACGCTGAAAGACGGACTCGCTCATGCAGGACATCATAGAAAGTTTTAAGGCAACGGTGTTGCGTTATTAAGAGAACGGTGTTGCACTAAGTGCATGAGTACACAAGATCCCCTGGTCTGGTTCATCACCGGTTCGTCGCGCGGCCTCGGCCGCGAGCTGGTCGCCGCCGCCCTGGAGGCCGGCGACCGCGTCGTGGCCACGGCCCGGCGCCCCGAGGCCCTCGCGGAAGCGTTCAGCGAGTACGGCGACCGCGTCCTCCCCCTCCCCCTGGACGTCACCAGTGCGGACGCGGCCCGCGAGGCCGTAGAGGCGGCCGTCGCACGCTTCGGGCGCGTCGACGTGATCGTGAACAATGCCGGGTACGCGAACCTGTCGCCCATCGAGACCGCGGACGACGCCGACTTCCGCGCCCAGTTCGAGACGAACTTCTGGGGCGTCTACAACGTCACGAAGGCCGCGCTCCCCACCCTGCGCCGGCAGGGGGCGGGCACCGTCGTGCAATTCTCCTCCGTCGGGGGGCGGGTCGGCGGATCGCCGGGCATAGCCTCGTACCAAGCGGCCAAGTTCGCGGTCGACGGCTTCAGCCGCGTCCTCGCCACGGAGACCGCACCGTTCGGCGTGCGGGTCATGGTCGTCGAACCCAGCGGCTTCGCCACCGACTGGGCCGGCTCCTCCATGACGGTCCACGACATCCCCGACGCCTACGACCAGACGGTCGGCGCGATGAACCGCCGTGTGCGACAGGCCGCCGACGGCGCGGCCGGAGACCCTCGCCGGGCAGCCGAGATCATCGTGCGGACCGTACGACGCGACGAGATCCCGAGTCATCTCCTGCTGGGCGTGAACGCCGTGACCATGGCGCTGGACTACTCCCACCGCCAGCTCACGGAGGCGACCACCTGGGAGAAGGTGAGCCGATCGGCCGACTTCGACGAGCCCTACCCCGCACAACTCCCATGAAGCGCAAGGGTTTTCGGCGGCGCGTCACCCGCACCAGTCCGATGGCTCAGCTTTCAGTGATGAGTGCCTGAGCCCGACGAGCGATTTCGTCCGGGGTCAGGTCCTCTACGTGCGTCAGCAGGACCCAGACGTGTCCGTAGGGATCCCGCAGGATGGCCGTGCGGTCGCCGTGAAACTGGTCGGTCGGCGGCTGCAGAAGTTCCGCGCCGGCCGCGACGGCCCGCTGCGCAAGTGCGTCGACATCATCGACGAAGGCGTGCAGCCCCACGGTCGTACCGCCGAGGCCGGTCGGTGCGGCGAATATCGGGCCCTCGGCATCGCCCAGCATGATGGTGGATCCCTGAATGCTGATCTCCGCGTGCAGAATGCGCCCGTCCGGCTGGCCCAGACGGAACAGTTCCTCGGCCCCGAACGCCTTGCTGTAGAAGTCGATCGCGTTCGCGGCACCATCGATCATCACGTGTGCGATCACGGCGTTGCGGTAATGCTCGGGAACGGTGGTCGCGGCCATGGAAATGCCTCCCTGGTTGGCTGATGGCTGACGGCCACGAAGTTAGAAGCTGAACCCAACTTGAGGTCAAGCGCCGGTCGGCAGCGAACACCCATTGCTCGTCCGGTTCAGGTACGGAGCCAGCTGACTAGGGTCGCCGCAGATCAGGACGGGGTCAGGGCCGGTGGGCCGTACCCGGAGGTACCGCCCACCCTGGAGCAGCTGGTGTCAGCGCCGGGCAACCCGGCGCAGGCCCCAGGCCCGGACTCGGGCGCTGCCACCGATGCCGACTACGACGGCCGCCACAATGAGCAGCGCGGTCGCCGCGGTGTCGAGCGTGACCGGCCGACGAACCGGCAGCAGTGCCAGTGCCCCGTCAGCGCTTGCCTCACCGTGGCCCCGCGGCAAGCCGCAGCAGCGCGTCGCACAGGACTCCCGGCGAACCGGAGGTGACGCACAGCTTCACGCGGCCGTCGGCGCGGACGACAGCCAGGTCGGCGTCCTGGTTCGTGCCCGCCGGACGATGATCCGGCGTGAGAATCACGGACCCTCCACGGTCATCGAGCGACCAACTTCCCGCGCCGGTGAGCGTCCCGCCCGACGAGGTATCGACTGGCAGCCCAACAGCAGAGAACCGTCCGTTGGCGGCAAACTCGACCTGCCCGGTATTGCCGTCCTCTGTCGTCCAGGTCCCGAGGAGGGAGGACCGCGAGGAGACGACAGCGAACCGGGGCTCCGCGTTGTACAGGTCCATGAGACGCCAGGCGGCCCCGGCGAGGAGCGCAGCAGCCAAGACCACGAGCGCCGCGAGACGACGCCATCGCGTCGGCCGCCGATCCCTCTCACTCACCGCACATCCCCCACCGCATGCTTGATCATGAATCGGGGACAGTGTGGCAAAGGGAACCCGTGCGCGTCACCGCATTCCGCTTGCCGTCTCCCACCACGTGCTCAGCCCAGATAGAAGTCCTTACGCGCGGCGACGAAAGCCTCAATCGTCTGAGGGGGTACTCCCGTCACACGTTCCACGTCGTCGGAGGTGCGGTCGTAGCGGTTCTCCTGATGGAGACGACCCATGGTGGCGATGTGTTGTTCGACGTGCGGCGGCAGGCCCACCTTCGCGAGGATCTCCTCCCGCCACCGGTCCAACGGCACGTCCACATAGGACACCGGATGCCCCAGCGCCCGCGAGAACTCGCGAGCAATCTCTGCCATGTCGACGGTGCGTGGCCCGGTCAGTTCATAGACGCGCCCGACGTGCGGGGCTGGGGTACGCAGCACGGTGGCCACTACTCGGGCGACGTCGTCCACGGCCACCGGCGAGGTGCGCCCGGTACCGAAGGGCAGTGAGATGGTGCCATCGGCCTGGATCGACCGTGCCGCGAGCGTGGTGAACAGGGGGTTGTCCAGGAACGACGTCGGCCGGATATGGATGACCGGCAGGCCCGACCAGTTCAGGACCTGCTCCGCCAGCCAGTGCAGCCGCTGTTGATGTGACTCGCTGGTGCTGGTGGCGGTCATCTGGGACACCGTCATCTGCGAGAGGCCCACCAGGCCGTCCAGCTTCCCGTATTCGCGGGCCACGGAAGCCACCACCGTTGTCGCCAGCAGATGGTCCGGCGACACGGGCATGGCGAAGTACATCCGCCCGACGTCCTCCAGGGCGGCAGCGACAGTCTCGGGCCGGGTGAGGTCACCGACGACCACCTCCGCGCCGAGCGCACGCAGCCCGGCCGCGCGGTCGTCCTCCTTTCGGACCATCACGCGCACCGGCACGTCGTCCGCGCGGAGCCGCTCCAGGACCGTGCGGCCTACGCCCCCCGCGTTGGCGATGAGGACGAGATTGCTGGCATCCATGACTGGATCTCCTTCTGGGGCTGGGGGCGTGAACGTCGATCACACGAGGCTTGTGCGTACGAGGCGTGTCCGGGATACGGGTGCTGCTCCGCCGGGCGGCGATTCCAGCAACACCAAGTGGGGGCAGCCGACGCCGACGGGCCTCGAAGTCCCGGTGACCGGTGATGGTTCGGAGTGCCGGCGGCACTCGCCCGCGCGAGAAGCGAGGAAGGACGGCGGATGGCGGATGGCGGATGGCAGCGACGGGGCCCGCCGCGGGATCAGGGCCAACCTCAATAGGAGCATATGCTCGTATCAACGAAGAGGCAAGAAGAGATCCCGGATCACACCCAGCAGCCCACGACGGCCGACGCCCCCACCGGCAGCCAGGTCACACCCAGCAGCGGCACCGCAAGAGCCCCGCCTCACTCAGCCCAAGGCGTGAAGCCGGTCTGCAGAACGACTTCGAGGGCCGCGCGCAAGCGGGCCGCGTCGTCGGCCCCGAAGCGCTCCTCGAACTGAGCCTGCATCTCCTGCCACAGCGGCAGCGCCGCCTTCATCCGGGAGACGCCCTCCGGCGTGATCGTGACGATCCGAGCGCGACGATCGGCAGCCGACGGCTCGACGGTCACCAGACCCTCCCGCGCCAGCGGCTTGAGGTTCGAAGCCATCGTCGTACGGTCCATCGCGATCATCTCGGCGAGATTGGTGATCGTCATTTCCCCATGGGCACTGAGCTTCTGCAGGATGCTGAACTGCGTCGCACGGAGACCGGCCGAGGCCAGAGCCTTGTCGTACGTCGCGCCGATGTACCGGGCCGCCTTGCGGAGAGCCAGGTTGTTGCACGAATCCTCGGCGTTCGCCGGCGTAGCGACCATCATGCCCTCCTGAGCGTCTCCATCCATGATAGGAGCACATACTCTCATCGTAAAGCGCCAGGTCAGGCGCATCTACGGTGACCCATGAACCGGTCGCCCCGGCGACTCACCCTTGCCGACCACCCCGATACGAGCATATGCTCCTATCGGCATGGTGAGCACGCCCCAGCCGTCCCACCACAGCACAGCAGCCGCACGTGGCGTGCGGCTGCGCTTCATGAAAAGGAATCGATCATGTCCATCAAGAACAAGGCGTTCTCCGTCGCGGCGACGGTCCTGCTGGTCGGCGGCGCCACCGCCGCGGGGACGTTGTCCGCGAGTGCGGCGACTCCGCAGTGCGGCGAGCACTGCATCGACATCTACAACAAGAAGCTCGGCACCGCGGACCACCCCCGCTACGTCGAGGCCGTCCACCAGGGGGTGGCGAAGGTCGGCCAGCCGACTGTTCTGCAGCGCGCGAGCAGCTCCGACCCGGCGGAGGACTTCCTCCCCCGCGTCGGCAAGGTGTCCGACTTCTACAAGGCCCACCTGGTCTCGTCCGAGGTGAACCGCCACTACGGCAACCTCCGCGCGGCGCAGATCCAGTACGCCCCCTTCGGCAAGGCCAGCGGCCTGTGCGTGGGTCTGGCCACCACCGCGTACCAGAACGAGGGACTCACCCTGCAGTCGTGCGGCCTGCCGGGCAAGACGGTGTGGATCGTCGACACCAAGGATTCGCCCGCGACCGCGGCCGACAACTACTTCCCACTGGTCAACGGATCCACCACGGACGTCAAGCACCCGTACGCGATGACCTACCAGAGCCACGCCCAGCGGGGCCTCGGTCACTGGAGCCACGGTCGCGGGAATCACGGTCACTGGAGCCACGCACGCTCGAACAAGCATCTGCCTGCGCAGATCCAGGTCCGCAAGCTGATGGGCAACCCGGCCCACGTCCCCGACAGCCAGCTCTGGGGTACGAACCTCGGCGTCGTGAAGTAGACCAACGGATTCGGCAGTGGAGGCAAGGGGCCAGCGCGTCCGCAACAGGGACCGCAACCAGCGGATCGGAGCACGCTCGCGCCGTGACGCCGCGGGCGTGAGCCAAATAGAATTCGAGTTGTTATGTCTGCTATTGCGGACAAATGAGAGGTTATGCCATGGATGGTATTGCCGACATGGGCGGCACCCAGGGATGGGGGCCCGTACATCCACCGAGACCTGATGAACCGGTCTTCGCGGAGGACTGGCAGCGCAAGGCGTTCGCGCTGGCGATTCTCTCCAGCCGCCTCGCCTGTGGCGGTGTCAACACGGACGCCTTCCGGCACGCGCTGGAGCGCTTGGACCGAGCCGCCTACTTCGACGACGGCTACTTCGGGCGCTGGTTCAACGGCGGCGAGCTGATGCTCACCGAGCGCTCCATCCTGGCGCCGGGCGCGATCGAGGCCCGCGCGCGCAGCCTGCGTGGCGAACACGTCGAGGAACCGCCGATCCCCGAGCCCGCCAGGCCCCACTACGCGCCCACCGCGGAAGGCTCGCTGCGTTCCGTGGACACCGCGCCGGCCTTCGCCGTCGGAGAGCGCGTACGCGCCAAGAACGTGTCGGTACCCGGGCACACCCGGCTGCCGGGCTACGTCCGGGGACACATCGGCGTCGTCGATGTCATCCAGCCCGCCCACGTGCTGCCCGACACCAACGCGCACTTCCTGGGCGAGAACCCCCAGTACGTCTACACGGTGCGGTTCGACTCCCGCGAAGTGTGGGGCGCCGACGCCGAACGCTTCGCCCTCACCGTGGAGATGTACGAGAGCTACCTGGAGACCACCGCATGACCACCACCCATGGCGGCCAGGACGAGACCGTCCCCGTCGCGCTGCGCACCGAGGCGCTTGAGCAACTGCTCACCGAACGGGGCCTGATCGACCCGAAGGTGATGAACGGGATCATCACCGAGTACGAGACCAACGTGGGCCCGCTCAACGGGGCAAAGGTGGTCGCCAAGGCGTGGACCGACCCCGACTACCGGCAGCGCCTGCTCCAGGACGGAACCGCGGCCATCAAGGAACTGGGCTTCTCGGGGCCACAGGGCGAACACATCGTCGTCGTGGAGAACACACCGACCACCCACAACCTGGTGGTGTGCACGCTGTGCTCCTGTTACCCGTGGCCGGTGCTCGGCCTGCCGCCGAGCTGGTACAAGGACCCCGCCTACCGTGCGCGAGTGGTGAGGGAGCCGCGCACGGTGCTGTCCGAGATGGGACTCGAACTCGACGACGACGTGCAGATCACCGTCCGGGACTCCACCAGCGAGGTGCGCTGGCTGGTGCTGCCCGAGCGGCCGGCCGGTACCGAGCACCTCGCCGAGGAAGAACTCGTGCCGCTGGTGACCCGGGACGCGATGGTCGGCGTGGCCAAGGTGGAGGCACCGTGAGCGCGCCGCTGGACATCGCGGGACCGGCCGCGCCGCCTCGCTCAAACGGTGAGCTGGTGTTCGCCGAGCCGTGGGAAAGCCGTGCCTTCGGAATGGCCGTGACGCTGTACGAGTCGGGCGCCTTCACCTGGCCTGAATTCCAGGCCGCGCTCATCGCCCGGATCGCGGCGTGGGAGGCTTCGGCGGCGGACGAGCCGTACCACTACTACCGACTCTGGCTGGCCGCCCTGGAGGACGTACTCGCCGACCTGCGCGCCGTGTCCACGGACGAGATCACGACCCGCACCCAAGACCTGGCACAACGTCCTCCGGGCCACGACCACCATGACCACGACGAGCATCACGATCACCCGCACTGACCCACAGCCCAGGCGCCACCGTGCCATGACGTGGTGGAGGGCGGGTAGGGAGGCAAGGGACTGCCCGGACCGGTAGCGGAGGACAGCATGGACACGGACTGGCGTACGTTCGCCGAGCAGATGGCGACCATGGCACGTGACCTGCTGGCGCAGGAGTCGGTACAGGCCACTTTGGAGCGGATCACCCACTCCGCCACCGAACTGGTCGACGGCTGCGATGCCGCCGGCATTCTGGTCCTGCGCGGCACACGCGTGGAGACTCTCGCCCCGACCGACCAGGTGGTCATCGACAGCGACCAGCTCCAGGAGCGGCTGCGCCAGGGACCGTGCTTCGAAGCGGCCCGCGACCATCGCGACGACCGCGTCTTCAGGATCGCCGACTTCACCACCGCGGAGCCGCGCTGGCCCGACTACGCGTCCCAGGCACGCCGGCTGCACCTGGGCAGCATGATGGGCTTCCTGCTGTTCACTGAGGACGAGGACCTCGGCGCGCTCAACATCTACTCCCGCAGGCCCGGCGCGTTCACCGGCACCAGCGAGACCGCCGGCTGGCTGCTGGCCTCCCACGCCGCGGTCGCCTTCTCGAGCGCCCGCACCCACGCCCAGTTGGAACGGGCCGTGGCCACCCGCCACACCATCGGAGAAGCCATGGGCATCCTCATGGGCAGCCGGAACCTGACCGAGGAGCAGGCCTTCGACGTGCTGCGGCGCTACTCGCAGGAGACCAACACCAAACTCCGCGACGTCGCCGGCCGCATCTGCGAGACCGGCACCCTGTGACCGACGTACGGCGGTTCCCCCAGCACGTTGCCTGGACCGGGGGAACCTCAGCCGGGCCGGCCCCCAGGGGACCGCCGCCGACCCGGCCTGCCGACAGAGTCCCCCGTGCCACGCGGCTCAGACATGCCCCCCGCCTCGATGGCCCTGTCGGCTTGGCCGAGGTGCCGACTAGTTCTTGCTGTTGTTCACGATGACCGGCGTGCCGCCCGAGTCCGTGCCGCACGGCACCGCGTACACCGGGTTGGCCTTGGCGGCCTCCCTGTAGGCATCCAGGCACTGGTTGTAGAGCACCTTGTCGCTCAGGGACTTCTCGATGATCTTGTTGGCGCGGGCGATGCCCTCCGCCTCGATCCGCTTGCGCTCCGACTCCGCCTTGGCCGTGCGCGACGCCTCGACGGCCCGCTCGGTGGCCTGCTCCTGCTGGATCTTCTTGTCGATCTGATCCTGCAGCTTGTCCGACGGCCTCACATTGCGCAGGTTGACGGCCGTGACGTCGATCCCGCGCGGCGCCAGGCGCTCCTTGATGAGACGTTCGATCTCCGAGCCGATCTGCTCGCGGGCGGAGGCGTAGCCCTCCTCGCTGGTGTGCTTCGCGAAGACGTTGCGGATGATCTCGCGGCTGTCCGGCAGCACCAGGCGCGCCTGGATGGCATCCTCACTGCCCGCCAGCCGGTACAGCTCGACCGCCTTCCCCGGAATGACGGCCCACTTGATGGTGACGTCCGCGTAGAGCACACCACCCTGCGAGGAGCGGACCTCGACCACGTCCTTGTCATACAGGTTGAGGTCCACCGGACGGGTGGAATACGACGTGACCTCGGTGAACGGCGACTTCACGTGGATGCCGGACGTGAGCGGCGTGCCGACCTTGCCGAAGGTCACCGGAACGCCGACCTCGTAGGCGCTCACGACATAGACGCACGCGAAGACGCCGGCGAGCACGCCCGCCACGGCGCTGAGCACGGCCCCGAGCTTCCAACTCCCGGCCGAGCGTGCGCGACCGACGAGGAAGAGCACGACCGCCGCTATGAGCAGCAGGATGGACAGCACGAACACAGGTTCCCCCTCCGGAAACGGTCTGCTCCGCCTCGGGCGCGACCGGTAGCGCATGGTAACGAGCCCCGGTGACCATCCCGTACGCGACCCCTGTGGGTCGTTCGGAACGGTGCGGATCACGCAACCCGCCAGCCGGAGACGGGAAGACGGCGCGGATGCGGCAAGCGGTGGTGCGCCGCGCCCTGCGGGGCGCACCACCGGCGGGGACCGGAGTAGGGTCGGGCATGGTGATGCAGCGCTCCCCCGGTGCGAGCAACGCGCCGGGGAACGTGGCCGATTGGGGTCAGTGGCCGGCGGCAGCCGCGTACGACCCGGAGCGCAGCTCGTCCAGGAGGCTGGGCTCGGACGGCTTCCAGCCGAGCAGTTGCTCGGCGCGGGAGGGATCCATCAGGGAGGAGCGGGTGAGCACTCCGGCGAAGGGGCCCATCTTCTGCTGGGCCTGCTCCATGGTGATGGACAGCGCGCGGCCGTCGGTGATGTGGGCCACCGCCTCGACGATCTCCCGCATGGAGGCACCGCTCCGGGATGCGGCGTTGACGACAAGTCGCGGCTCGGCCCTGGTCAGCGCGGCGACATACAGCCGGGCGAGGTCGTCGACGTGCACCGAGCTCCACTCGTTGCTGCCGTCGCCGATGTAGGCGGTGACTCCCTGCTCCCGGGCGTTCGCGATCAGCCCCTGGAGCAGCGCGGTGCCGCCTCGTCCGTAGATCAGCGCGGCCCTGATCACCGTGACCGCCGGCCCCTCGGCAGCCAGTACCTGTCGCTCGCCCAGCACTTTGTAGGGCTGGGCCGACAGTTCGGGTTCCGCCAGGGTGTCCTCGTCGGCCGCTACTCCATGTCCGTCGGGGTAGACGAGACCTGTGCTGGTGTAGACGAACGGATTGCCCGGCTTCAGCCCGGCGAGCAAGGCCGCGAGCGCGGGCTGCTCCACCTCGTGCATGGCCGGATGGGTGAAGTCCACCGCGGCGTGTACGACCGCGTCGGCTTCCTCGGCGGCGAGGCGGAGCGTGTCGGTGTCCGCGAGGCTCCCGGGCACCGCCTCCGCGCCCAGCTTCGTGACTCGGTCGCGCGCCGCGAGGGATCGGGCCAGTGCCTTCACCTGGTGACCGGAGGCGATCAGATGCTCGGTGACGACCCCGCCGAGGTAGCCGCTCGCGCCTGTCAGAAAGATCCGCATGATCATGTCCTTCGTTGTCAACGGCGGCCGTCGGTTGCCGGGCCACCGCTGATCAGCGTTCAGGGCCGGCGAGGGCTTATCCAGGGACTGCCGGTCCGTGGCTGACCGCCGACCGCGGCGAGGCGAGGCCGTAACGTGGAGCCATGGACAAGCACGCGCTGGCCGCCTTCCTGCGAAACCGGCGAGAGCAGATTCGGCCGGAGGATGTCGGTCTGCCGCGGGGGCCCCGGCGCCGCACGCCGGGGCTGCGGCGGGAGGAGGTCGCCCAGCTCGCTCATATCTCCACGGACCACTACAGCCGCCTGGAGCAGGCCCGTGGGCGGCACCCCTCGCGCCAGGTGCTCCAAGGGATCTCCCGTGCGCTGCGCCTGTCCGATCAGGAACGGGCACATCTCTTCTCCCTGGCCGGTGAGTTGGAGCACGATCGGGACCGGCTGCCGTCGCGCGAGGTCGCCCCCTCCACCACCGCCCTGTTGGAACGCCTCGCCGACACACCCGCGCTCGTGGTGGACAACACCTGCCAGATCATCGCGTGGAACCCGCTGGCCGCCGCCCTCTTCGAGGACTTCTCGGCCGTTCGGGCTTCGGACCGCAACATCCTGCGCCGTATCTTCCTGCGGACGGACGGTGATGGCGACGCGTTCGGGATCACCGATCGCGGGCGCCTGTTGACGAGTGCCGTCAGCTATCTGCGGGTGGCCACCACCCAGTACCCGGACAGCGCCGAGCTTCGCTCGCTCATCGCCGAACTCCTGGCCGGCAGCACGGAGTTCGCCCAGCTCTGGAATTCCCAGCAACTCCAGATCGACCACCACGCCAAGCAGGTCTTCCACCATCCGCAAGTGGGCCGGATCGAGCTGGACTTCGACATCCTCAGCGTCCCGGACCGCGACCAGCAAGTGGTGCTCTTCACCGCCGAGCCGGGCTCCAGCGCGTACCAGAACCTGCAGCTCCTCAAGGTGATCGGCACGCAACTCATGGACGTCCCCGCCTGAGGCCGGACCGGTGCGGTTCTCGTCGGGATCCTGGCACGTCACGCTGCCGGGATGGACAAGGCCAGGGTCCAGTTCCAGCAGGGAGGCTGAGCGGCGCGTGGCCGGGCGGTGGCGGGCCTTGTCCGTGAGCGGCTACTTCACGAAGCGGTACTTCAGGTGCGTGGCGAGGGGTGTGTCGACCATTCGCACCGGCTCAAGACGTCGCAGACCGGCACCGAGTCCCTCGAAGAGCCGCAGCCCGTCGCCCAGGAGCGCGGGCACCACGTGCAGCTGCAGCTCGTCGATGAGCCCCTCGCTGAGGTACTGCTGCACCGTGCTCGCACCGCCCGCGATGTCGACGTTCTTGTCGCCTGCGGCAGCCTTCGCCTGGTCGAGGGCGCTGTGGATGCCGTCGGTGACGAAGGTGAAGGTGGTGCCGCCTTCTTTGACCAGGGTCGGCCGAGGACGGTGGGTGAGCACGAAGACCGGTGTCCGGAACGGCGGGTTGTCGCCCCAGAACGCCTCGCCCGTGTCGTACATCATCCGGCCCATGACCACCGCTCCGGTGGCGTCGAACCACTCACGCATCAGCTCGGAGTCGCGGTTCTCCTCCCCGCCGGTCATGCCCTGCCGCTGACGCCAGCTCGCCAGATTGTGGATCCACTCGAAGAGCGGCTCGGCGCCGTCGCCTCCCGGGTTGTCGATGGCGATGTCGGTGCCGGCGATGTAGCCGTCCAGGGAGATGGCCAGATCCGCGGTTACGGTCACGATGGGACTCCTGAGCTCTGGGATGTGCTGCCTTCACTCTCACGTCGATCGAGAACGGCGGCATTCGACAAGCTCCGAACCGCTCTCCCGTAGAGGAGTCACAGGACGAGAGTGACCGGACGAGACACACGCTGACGATACGGTGGCTCAGCCGAAGTAGCCGGGCCCCACCGCATCGGGGTCGGGCCCGCCCCGGACCCCTGTGTCGATCGTGTCGATCGCCGCTACCTCGTCGGCCGTGAGGCCGAAGTCGAAGACGTCGAGGTTCTCCGCGATGCGGTGCGGGCGGACGGACTTCGGGATCGCCGACAGCCGGTGCTCCAGATGCCAGCGCAGGACGACCTGGGCCGCCGTCTTGCCGTAGCGGGTCGCGATGTCGGTGACAGTGGGGTGATCGAGCGGGTTCCTGCCGGCGTTGTGCCCGTCCTGCCAGTACATGTTCACCCCGCCCAGCGGAGACCATGCCTGGGTGACCACTCCGGCCTCGGCGTCGGCCTGGCGCACCGCGCGCTGCGTGAAGTACGGGTGGAGCTCGACCTGGTTGACCGCGGGGACCACGCTGGTGCGGTCGATGAGGCGGTGCAGGTGCTCGGGCTTGTGGTTGCACACGCCGATGGCCCACACGCGGCCGTCGGCGAGCAGCTTCTCCGCCGCCTTGTACGAGGCCACCGTGTCGTCGAACGCCGCCGGGACCGGCCAGTGGAGCAGGTAGAGGTCCAGGTGGTTCAGGCCGAGGTTGGCCAAGCTGGTGTCGAAGGCGCGCAGGGTGGTGTCGTAGCCGTAGTCGGTCAGCCACAGCTTGGTGGTGACAAAGACCTCGCCGCGGTCGATGCCGGAGCGGGTGATGCCCTCGCCGACCTCCTTCTCGTTGAAGTACGCGGCAGCGGTGTCGATCAGGCGGTAGCCCTCGCGCAGTGCGTTCGCGACCGCGTCGGCGGTCTCCTGAGGGGTGCTCTGGTAGACGCCGAGGCCCAGGGCGGGCATCTGGACGCCGTTGTTCAACGTGATCGTCGCGATCGTCGGGTTCTTGCCGGTCATGGCGTTCCTCGCTTGGGAGAGGGTCGGCCGACCGGGGGGCGTACGTCCTCGAACCGGTCGGGCCCCAGGAGCGATCGGGGGGCGTGCACCATGCAACGGGAAACGGAGGTACCGGAGGAGCCTCTGCTGTGAGGGGTACTGGCAGAGTCCCCCACCCCTCGCGCGGCCTGCCTCCCCTGGTCCTCATGGACAACCGGGACGCAGTCAGCGCCTTCCTCCGCTCCCGACGCGACAGGATCACCCCCGATCAGGCGGGGCTCCCCGCGTACGGTCAGCGGCGGGTCCCGGGACTGCGCAGGGGTGAGGTCGCGACGCTCGCCGGCGTGAGTGTCGAGTACTACACGCGCCTGGAGCGCGGCAATCTCAAAGGCGTCTCCGACAGCGTGCTGGACGCCCTCTCCAAGGCCCTGCGGCTCGACGACACCGAGCGCATATACCTGTACGACCTCGCCCGCGCCGCGGGACCGGCGCCCCGGGCGCGGGCCCGGCAGCGGGAGGTCGGGCCGAAGGTACGGCCGAGCGTGGCGCGGATCGTCGAGGGGATGCCGGGGCTGCCGGCGTACGTCATGAACAACCGCCTCGACGCTCTGACGGCCAACTCGCTGGGCCGGGCCCTGTACTCGGAGGTGTATGCCGACCCGACCTGCGGGGCGAACGTCGCCCGGTTCGCGTTCCTCAATCCTGCTGCCAGGCGGTTCTACGTCGACTGGGAGCGCATGGCCCGCTTCGCCGTGGGCGCGCTGCGCGTCGAGGCGGGGAAGAACCCGTACGACCGGGAACTGTCGAACCTGATCGGTGAGCTGTCCACCCGCAGCGACTCCTTCCGCGTGCTGTGGGGCTCCCACGACGTGCATGTCTTCCGTGACAGCACGAAGCGCCTCCGCCATCCGGTCGTCGGCGACCTGGAACTCGATCAGGAGACCATGAGCCTGCCGGACGAGAGCGGCCTGAGCGTGGTCGTCTACAGCGCGCCACCCGCGACCGCCGCCGAGGACGCCCTGAAGCTGCTGGCCAACTGGTCCGCCACGACCGGGCCGGAACGGGACGCGATATCCGAGAGCAGGTTGTGACCGGCTCAGCCGATCAACTGCCGGACGGCTCCTGGGCGCCGTAACCGTCGTCGGGGAGGCCGCGATCAGGTTCCGGGCATGGGCCGTGGGAGAAGCCCCAGACATTGACCTTGTTCAGGATCCAGTCGTCGAGCGGCGGCAAGTCGTTGCTTTCCCGGTCGGTGAAGGCGAAACCCACCCGTACGTCGTTGATCGGTTCGGTCTCCAGGCTCCGCTGGTTCGTGAGGTTCTCGTACTCCACGGTCCGCCAGCGACCGCCGGCGTCGGTGATCGCGGCGGCCAGGGCCGATTCGGTGATACGGGAATCGACCTTTCGCAGCTCACCGGGCCGGGGACCGGGGAGCTCCAGCTCCTCGAGCCAGGCTGGAATGATCATGGAGTCCAGTCGGGCATCGTCAGAAGACCAGCTGTACCGCCAGCTCCGCCACGAAGTCCATGCGCAGATCATCGCACTGTGCGGACAGGTGTTCTGTGGCTTGAGCGCCAGTCAGAACCCTGGCCCGCCCCAAGGGACGCGATCAGGCTCGCGCGGCGAGCCGCTGTCCCGCCCGGCTCCAAAGGCGGCAGCCGCTTAGCCCAGCTGGCTGCATGTGACGGTGCTGGTCACCGAGCCATGCGGTCTCTCGTGCTTCGATGATCGCCAACGAGGTCTCCGGCCCGTCCTCGCGGCCCTGCGGAGTGGCGGCGTCGAACTCGTCGAGGTGCCCGAAGACAACCCGACCGACGAACCAGGCCTGCACTTCGTCCACTACTGGGCCGACCGCGATCCCGTCAGGCCCGCCGCGGCCATTCACCGGGCTGTGGACGCCACCAACGTCGTACCCATCCCGGAGGAGCCCGATGACCGCGAACAACGAGGCAATCACCTGCCCATTCGACTTCAGCGAAGCGCTGGAGTTCGACCCTGTGCTCGCGGACCTGATGGGTCGCAATATCCCCGCACGTATCCGGCTCCCCTACGGCGATGCGGACGCCTGGCTGATCACCGGCTTCGAATCCGTCAAACAGGTGACCACCGACCATCGCTTCAGTCGGGCTGGCATCATCGGCCTCAACTACCCCCGCATGACGCCGGAGCCCATCGTCTCGCCCGAGTCGATCAACGTGATGGACCCGCCGCAGAGCAGCCGGGTCCGCCACCTGGCCTCGCAGGCTTTCACTCAGCCGCAGGTCGACGCCATGCGGCCCCGGATCACCCGGCTCACGGACCTCCTGCTCGACGCCATGGAAAGGCAAGGACCGCCGGCCGATCTGGTCCAGTTCCTCTCCGACCCGCTTCCCCAGCACACCGTCCTGGACCTCCTCGGCATCGAACAGGAGGAATGGCCCCGCATCCAGGAGTCGGTGCACCAACTCCTCGTCGTCGGCCCGGACAACAAGGAGGCCGCCGCGAGTGCGAAGGCCGATCTGACGGCCTACTTCGCCAAACTCGTCGAGCAGCGGCGCCACTCACCCGGCGAGGACATCATCAGCGCCATGGCCGCGGCTCGGGAGGGCAAGGAGCAGCTCGACGACAGGGAACTGGCGGTCATGGCGCTGATGCTGGCGCTCAGTGGCCAGGACACGGCGACCTGCCACATCAGCGACATCACCTACCTGCTCCTGACGCGTCCCGGCCTGATGGAACGCCTCAGGAGCCGGCCGGAGACGCTGACCGATGTCCTGCATGAAATGCTCCGCTGCATCCCGTTCCGCAAGGGGGTCGGAATCCCCCGGGTGGCCCTTGAGGACGTGGAGCTGGACGGTGCGCTCATCCGGACCGGCGACTTCGTCCACGTGTCGTACCTGACGGCCAACCGTGACCCGGAGCGCTACGAAGACCCACACGCCATCGACCCCGACCGGCCCAGCGCTCCGCACATGACCTTCGGCTGGGGTGGCCACCGGTGCATCGCGATGCCTTTGGGCATGGCGGAACTCGAAGTGGCCATCGGGCGGCTCGTGCAGAGGTTCCCCGGGCTGCGGCTCGCCGTGCCGCCGGACGAGCTGCGGTGGGACACGGCGACGATCAGGCGTTTTCCACTGGAGCTCCCAGTGGCTTGGTAGGAGCACCAGGGCGACATCGACCTTCGCGCCGCATCCGGGCCGCTGACTGCGGCGGGGATGTCGGGCAGGGTCGATGTCGCCTTTCGGGCGGGCGCTGGTCGGGTGAGGCGAGTGCGCGGCCATGGTGCTCGTCACGCGGCCACGGTGCTCGTCGCGCGATTGTCAGATGTCTCGGTGGCTCTCTGCTGCCGCATCGACCGAGGACAGGGATTCCGTCGTCACGGCCGACGGCTCGGCGGCGACGGGTGCCATCCAGGAACAGGCCAGAGAGCCGCCGATCAGGCCGCAGAACAGTCCGAGGAACAGGCCGCCGAAGTTCGCCACGGGAAAGGAAATGAGGGCGAGCAGCAGGGTGGCAATGCCGGCGAATACGCGAAGGGCAGGGCGGTAGCAGAGGCCGAACCCGAGGACCATGAAGAGCAGGCCGATCACCAGGGATCCGGCGCCGGACGTGGTCGACAGGGCCAGTGGAATGCCGTTCAAGTCCAGGTGCGCGTAAGGCCAGTACAGGATCGGCAGACCGGCCATGAACGTGAACAGCGCGGCCCAGAAGGGTCGTACGCCTCGCCAGATTCTGAACCTGCGTCGGAAGTCTGCCGCCGCAACGCGCAATTCGCGTTTCCGGCCGAAGAAGTTGGTGATCACGTGTCCCGTCCCTGATCGGCACTGCGGCGGCTGCGTCGAGCGTGTGAGCGTGTGAGGCCGACGGCGGGCCGCTCATCCCGTACTCCGCGCACAAGGCTCCGAAGCCCCCGTGGTGGATCAGAAGCCCCCGTGGTGGGCCAGAAGCCCCCGTGGTGGGCTCAGAAGCACTCGTGGCGGCCTTGCTCGACCTGGGTGCGCAGGCCGGGAACGCTGAACGTGCCGGCGGTGACCGCGACCGCGGTCCAGTGCACATTGATCAGGGTGGACGAGTCGGCCTGTTGGCCCACACCGTTGGGGTCGAAGAACCGCGAGTGCCTGTCCCCGGGATTGATCAATCCCTTGGTGATCTCCCCTGTCGCGATGCCGATGTCCAGGCCCGTGAAATCCACCTCATCGGCCGTCTGGCTCGTCGCGTCGAGAAACAGATTCGATGCCTGGGCCGGCCGTTCATTGCCGCCGGTGACCCGCAGCGTCTGCGGGCCCAGCACCGGCACATCGATCAGAACGGACTGGCACAGCCCGGTGATCTTCGCGCGCCGGGCTCCCGTGACGATGACGGGCACGAGTTCGCGCTGGCTGGTCACGTTGACCATGCCGTAGATGCTGACTCCCCGGGTGACCATCTTGTCCGCGGCTACCTGGAATTTCTGGCCGGAGATGAAGAACGAGGCAGCGAGTACTCCCTCCGCCATGGCGACGGCGACGGTCGCGCTGGACGCGACGCCGAGAACCAGAATCGCCGCGAAGCGCTTCCAACGAGTTCTACCTGCGCCATGCGACATCCCGTCTCCTTCGGTCCTCGAATCGGCCCGCCCGTCTCGGGCAAGGCGACGATGTCCCGCTGTCCGGTGACGGATCCTAGGCTTCCGGACACGACAAGCGGTTGCATGTCACGTCCGCCGTTCGAGTGGCGCAACTTTTATTGGGCACTTCGGATGACAGGTCTCGCAAAAATTCATTGGATGGAAATCAACGTCCCGTGACGGGGAATGCCGGCCAACCAAACCGAGTCCAGCCGCATGGCTCACCCCCACGACAAACGCACCCTCCCGGTTCCCGAAAAAGGGGCGGCACGCCATCGCGATCAGATTCGTCATGCGTCTCGCATGGCAGCGGCGATCAGCGCGGTAACGACTGAAGTCGCGACGAGGCTTCCCAGCGCGACCAGCCCCACACCGATCACGAACAGGCCGCTGGAGTCGTCCGACCAGTCGTAGAAGGCCGCGGCGGTCAGGCCCACCGTGGTACCGAGCACAGCGCCCGTGAAGTAACGCCGAGCAGCCGCCCAGCACACCGGTGCCAGCAGCGTCAGCACCAGGCCGATCACCTGCCACGCCTCGTACGGGCCGGTCGTCGTACCGTCCGGGTGCACGTCGCGATGCTGGTCCCAGCCCAGCCAGGCAGCCCACAACGCGGCCGAGACCCCGGCCAGCACGGGGATCGACAGCAGCTGGGCAACGGGCTTCAGTGTTCCTTGGCTCATGGCCCCAGCGTTCCGGCTCGCACCGTCGCCGGGGAGAGCGCAAGTACTCAGCTCCACCCGAGTACGTCGGCGAGGAGCTGATTACGGTCGGGCCTGCGACGGGGCTGCGCGACGGGACCCCAGCGCCACCGCCACCGGCTCGGTGCGTGGCCGCCTGTGTCAGCCGCGCGGGGCCACGTACAGGCTCTGGGTGCTGCGGCCCAGCGGGCCCTTCTCGTCGTGCAGGGCGGACTCGGCGAGGCCGATGCCCGCGCCGTCGACCATGGTCCGGGCGTCCAGGCAGACCCATTCGCCCTCGGGGTGGCGGTGCAGGCTCACGGTGAGATCGGCGTTGATGAAGACGTAGCGGTGGAAGTCCAGAGCGGCGCTGACGCCGTTGCCCGAGTCGGCCGCCGTCAGCACCCGACTGAGCGGCGTGATCTCCTCTCCGGCCACCAGAGGAACCCGCATCCGCATCCACGCCGTGCCCGGCCCGGGCTCCAGGAAGGAACCGGCTGCGAAACGTACTTCCATGGCGGTGTGATAGCCCTGCTCCCACGGGACCGGGAAGAACGCCTTCGGGGGTACGGCCCCGGGTCCCGGCACCTGCCGGCCCGGCGACACCTGCGGTACCGAGTCCGGCACGGTCTTCATCAGCAGGGCCGTCACCCGCATCACCTCCTGCCCGCCGTCGGGTGTCAGAGCCGCCTCCACCAGCTCGACACTGCGCCCGGCGCGCAGCACGCGCGTGGCCACGGTCAACGGCTGTATCGGGACCGGGCGCATGATCTCGTACGTGAGCCGGGCGACCCGCATGTCCGGCCGTCCGCCGGGCCGCTGCTCGACGGCCAGACCGAGCAGCGCGGCCGGCGGCCCGGCGTGCTGGGAGCCGACGTCCCACGGTCCCCGGGTGTTGGCAGTGGGGAGGAACCGATCGTCGGCCTCCCGCTCGTAGAAGGCCTCGGCTTCTGACTTCATCATGACTGCCCCTCCCTGCCCCATGGACTACCCGCCGATGATTCTACTAAGCGCTTGCTCACACCGCAGGATAGTCGGTCGGCTCGACGTCCCCGGCGTCTCATGCCGCAGCCCCGGACCAGCACTTCCCGCGCCGTCACGGATCGGTGCAACTCTCGTGTACGCCATGTGGCCCGGCACAACTCCGTTCAAGTGAACGGCGGCGCGTCCACGTTGATTCGTGGCCCAACAACGGAATGAACCCTTACGACCTGTTCGCCAAGCCCTACGTCCCGCGAAAGGCGACAACACCATGTCAGCTTGCCGTCGCGTCCTGTCCGCCTGCGCCACTGGCATCTCCGTCGCCGCGTTGACCCTCACAACGGCGCCCCCCGCGGCCGCCGACGACTTCCCGAACGAGGACCTCATCAACAAGGCGAGCGGCGGTCGGCTGGCCCTCTTCCTGGACCATGTCACCGACGGCTCGGTCCCGGTCGCCTTGCGCGATCCCGCGTTCGCCTTCACCACCGAGGCGTGGGACGGCCGCGGTTCGTACGCGGAAGGCGAGTGGACCTTCAAGCTGAAGAACCGGGCCGCGAACAAATGTCTTCAGCCGGTCGACACCAACCCCACCCGCGGTGGTGGCGTGACCGTGAGGACCTGCAACGACTCGGACAATCAGAAGTGGAGCCTTGAGGCGGAGCGAGTCGGTGACACCCAGACCGGTTGGTGGATCTGGCGACCGGTCCTCAACCGGAACGTCGCCCTGACCATCAGGCAATACGCCGAGAACGACAGATACGAGACGCTCTACCTCGACACCGCCTACCCGTCCTCGGACCGACTCTGGAAGCTCGCCCACAACGACGACGCCTGGTAGTCGTTGCCGGCAGGGGCAGGGGCACAGTCAGCATCTACGATGCCACCAGGCCAAATCTGGATCTGTCAGAGGCTCATGGTGTGTTCGCCTGAGCAGGATCACGTCCAGACGCTCGACCTGCACTCGAAGTTCCGTGGCGGCTCTCGGCGGGAGCAGAAGCAGAGCCTCTTGCAGCTTGTCCCGGGCCCAGCCGTCGCCGCAGCACGGGCAGGTGAACTCGGCCTCCCACTGCCTCCAACGACGCGTGATGCCGTGGACCCGCACGGACCATACGCTCAGCGCCGCTGATACGACGCCGGGAGACAAGCGCTCCCGTTCGAGCATGCGAACGGCGGCATTCGCCGGCCCCGACAGGCCTGGGACATCCCGGTATCGAACCCATGGCCTTCGCCAAGCGCGTTCCCGCGGCCGAAGTGAAACTGGCTTCCTACGCGGCACGGCCCCTTCGGGTGTAAGTCATGTGCGGCATCTTCCCACAATCCAAGATCGACCGGACAGCCCCTGGCTCCGCATCGGAAGCGTTCGCCTCGTTGATGGGGGGCGGGAGATAAATCGGTGGGGTGATCCCGCCATGTCTGCCACGATCGACAGATGGGCGCATTGGATGCAGTGGCCGACAGGGTTTCCAGCGGACTGACCGTGAAGTTCCGGCCCAGTGGCTCCTCGATGGTCCCCTTGATTCACAGTCGTCAGCAGGTGGCCGTCGCTCCCGTCGACCCGTCGAAGCTGAAGGTTGGCGACATCGTCCTGGCCCGTGTCGCCGGAACGGTGTACCTGCACTTGGTGTCGTCCGTGGATTCGGCCAGGAAGCGGGTGCAGATCAGCAACAACCGGGGCCACATCAACGGCTGGACCAGCCATGATCGCGTCTTCGGCATCTGCGTGTCGGTCGACGGTGTCCCCAGGCCAGGCGCCGCGGACAAGACTCTTGACCAGGCATCCGCCTAGCGTGAGCTGCATTCCGCAGGCCCACCCTGGCAGTCCAGAAGACGTCGCGCTGCGCGTCCCGCGACTTCTGAACGGTGTTCATCCCGAGGCCGAGACGGGCGGGCTGCCCGGCCGCATCGCCGCCCGAATCCTGTCAGTGGCAGCTGCTACGAATGGCGGTATGACCGGCGACGAGATCATCAACAGGATCCGAGAAGTGGATGCAGACGGCGAGCTGCCGCCGCCCGCGCCCCCTGAGGCTGTGGCCGAACTTGAGGAGGCCGTGGGGTATCCGATGCCGCCGCTCCTCAAGCGGATCTATCTCGAAGTCGCTGACGGTGGGTTCGGTCGCTGGGGTGAGGCTTTGTCCCATACCGACACGGCCTACAGCTTCAGCGACAGCCGTCGGCTACTGGAGGAGTACCTGGCCTGGCGCGGAACCCCTAACTACCCTCCGTCTGTTGTACCGCTCTTGACATGGGGCTGTGCGATCTGGTCCCTCGTCGACTACAGCACACCGGAAGGCCGCATGTGGGGTTGGGATCCCAACGCCCGATGTCCTGAACACGGACACGCTTTGTTTCCCGAAGACCTCACCCTGGCCGAACGGCTCTGCGGGTGGTTGGACGGACGCGACGACTTTCCCAAGGCACCCGCTGGCCCGTATTGCCAAGAATGCCGAAACTGAGCCACTACCGCGACGAGCAAGATCCCGATCTACAGCTGGAGTACGAGACGGTAGAGCAGTCCAGGAGTCGCCCGTCGGTGGTGCCGATGAGGAGCCGTCCGGGCTCGGTAACTGTCAGGGCTGACGCAACGACGGGGACTGCGGCGACGGTGAGGTGCCGGCGCCAACGTACGTTGCCGTCCCGGAGGTCGAGTCCGACGATCTCGCCGTCGTCGTATGTGACGTAGACGGTCTCCGTGTCGTGGTCGAGGTCCGTGGCCTTCCGGTCTGTGCGAAAGACCCAGGTCGGCTGCCCGTTGGTCACCTCGCGCCGTACGACGAACGAGCCGCCGGGCTGCAGCCCGCGGCCGTGGTAGACGGTGCCGGCATGAATCAGGTCACCGTCCGCGGTCTCCACGCCGGGGCCGGCGAAGTGGGTCTCACCTGGCGTCCAGGAGTAGGGAAACAACCGAGTGGTCTCCGCTGCCGTCGGCTCACGCGGACGTTCGGCAAGCGGTATGGACTCCAACTCCGCTGCCGCAAGCCAGGTTTCACCCGGTCCGAGGTGCTGCTCGCCCTTCGTGCGAACGGTTTCCCGGAAGTAGATCCGGCTGCCACGCCGGATACGGAGCCTGCTCCGCTCCCCGTTCTGCCCGGCGGGTGCGAGGGCGGGCAGGCCGTCAGCGCATCGCACCAGGGACACCGAGCCGGAGGGAGCGAGTTGGTCGACCTGTGCTCCGTCGTGGAGCGCGAGCCGGAGCACGGCCTGCGCGCGCCCCTCCCACGGAGGCCGCACCAGCCCGACCCAAGCCGATCGCTCATCTCCGGCGATCACCACGTCACGGCCGCCGCCGGCGTCGTCCCGAACAACCCACTGCCGTTGCCCCGAGGGCAGCCAGGACTCCAGCCGGACCCCGTCGAGCGTCGCCACGATCCGGCCGTCGGACAGTGCCTCGACCGCGCGGGCGTTGCGTCGCGGATCCCAGTGCGTACTCAGACCGGAGACGGTCTGGCGGGCATCCTCTCGGCGGTCGGCTCGCGGGGCAGCCACCCGTGGTCCGGCCAGGTCGTATCCGGTGAGCGACCGGGGCGGTACGGCTCTCCAGTCGGGCCGGTGCACCACCGCGACCTGCCCCTCGCTCCACGCGTCTTTGTCCTGCCAGTCGTCGGACGGGGCCATCAGCACCCGCAGTTCTTGTTCGCCGAGCCATTCCAGGCCAAGGACCTGGCGTCCGAGCTCATGCTCGATGAGCGACGTGGTCGTACCCGCCTCCAGGTCCAGCAGCAGCAGTTCCCCTTCGAAGAAGTAGCCGCCGTCGTACTTACCGGTGCCAACTGCGAGGAGGGGCAGCGTGGGGTGGAAAGCCATCGCGTGCACGGGGTAGCGCGCGCGGAGAAGCGCGCGGCAGGCCAGATCATCGGTGCCATAGACGCCGACCGGCGCAGTACTGCCGAACTCTTGCATGCCCGCCACAGCCACGCACGTGCCTGCCACTGCAAGCAGGCCGCGGGCCTCGTCATCGACGGCGAGGACGGGATCACCGACCTCGGCGAAGGGACGGTCACCGAGGATTCGGTCGATGCGGAACGAGATGGTCATGCTGGTGATCTTCTCAACGTCCAGAACATGCGTGAAGCCACGATCCCTTGGTGGCCAGTGTGTTGGGCCCTGCCTGCCGGCCGACGTCGGCTAGAGCGGCGGATCCTCGCTGGTCCAGCGGAAAGGCCGGGCGGGCCTTGGCGGTTGGTGGAACAGGGCCACGCCTTCTTTGATGCGGCCGGCCCTCATGAGGTGTGTGCCGAGGGCGGTCCGGTTGGCCGGGATGGTCGGGTCCAGGAGCGCGACGGCCCCCTCCGGGCGTCCGGCGTCGGAGAGCAGCTTCGCGAGGTTCTGTGCCTCGTACCAGCTCTTCGATTCAGGGCGTGCCCGGGCCTCTTCGATCGCTTGCTCCCTGCGACCGCAGGCAACAAGGAGTTTGGTCCGTAGCCGGAAGAACTCGGCCTCTTCGGAGGCGAATTGGAGCTTGCGGTCATCGAGGTACGCCAAGCCGTCCTCAGCACGGCCCTGGTCGACGAACAGCGTGCACAGCGCGTCAACGACCCAGTCTTCATGGCCGCCGACCGAGCTCGGCAGGGAACGCAGCAGCTCGATCGCCTCTTCGCCGCGGCCATGACGGGCAAGGAGCCACGCGAGCCTCACCGCCGTGTTCGGTGAATCGTCCGGAGCGAGCGTTCCGTAGACGTCGATGGCGCCCGTCACGTCGCCGCGTCGCTCCAAGTACTCCGCGAGACATTGGGCGGCGTCGCCGAGGGGCTCGGTTGCCGCGTACTCCCGCAGCTCGTCGATCCGATCGTGTCGAGCCAGCAGATCGGCCAGTTGGTCACGGCCGTTGACGGATGTGATCTCCCGCGTCCGCAGTAGGGCTATCGCCTCGTCGGCCCTCCCCTGCCGCTCGCGCACGGTGGCCAGCAGGTCGATGGCATTGCTGAGTTTGGTGTTCCGGCCGCCGGAGTCCGGCCAGGCGGTCGGATCTCCTGCCTCGACGCGGGCGGCCAGCAGCGCGGCGGCCTCCTCCTCTCGCCCCAGATCGGCGGTCACCTCGACCAGGGCATCAGCGAGCAGCCAGTCGTCCAGGTGTGGCAGGAGCAGGTCGAATGCCTCATCGCCCCGGCCGTGCCGGGCGAGCAGCAGCGCGAAGTACTTCAGCGCCAACCGCCAGTCGGCCTGCATGTTCGAGCGGGAGACCGCGATCGCCTCGTCCACCCGCCCCCACCCTTCGAGCAACTCGGCGGCGCTGTGGGCCGCCTTCCACCAGCCCGTGGCGACGTAGCGGGCGAGCACTTCCAGGGCCGCGTCTCGCCGATCCTGGTCGGCCAGGATCCGCACCCACGCCTGCGCACAGAACCAGTCGCCGCCACGCGCCTCGTGTTCGACTTCGTCGAGATGGCCATGGTCGATGAGCCAGGAGACCAGGTGGGGCGGTATCCAGCCCTCGTGCGTACGGGCCTGGCGGTCGAGTTCGCCGGCGTTCACGACGACGCACCTTGGATCGGAGCAATGGTCTCGGAGTCACTCGCCGGCAGTCTTGAGCGTGCCGGTGACACGGAAGGCGTTCTCCGTGTGGAGACCGAGGCGGGATGCCCAGGTGAGGGCGTCGTCGAGGGTCGTGTTTGCGTCGGCCAGGCGGGCGGCGGTGAGTGTGGGTGGGACTTTTGCCTCGGTCAGGAGAGTGGTCCACTGACGGGCGGTGAGGGACAGGTAGCGGAGATCCAGCAGGTCGGCCAGGACGGACAGGTTGGGGACATCCGCTCCCGAGAGGTCGAGGCCCCGCAGGTGAGGGATGGTGCGGAGGGGAGTGATGTCGACCGGGGCGGTGGTGGTCAGGTCGACGGATGTGAGGTGGGGGTGCGCTTCGAGGCTGGTCAGGTCGCCGTCGGCAAGAGTGACGCGGAGGGATTCGACGGGCAGTTCGCGTACGGGTGTCAGGTCGGCGGCGGTGGAGCGGTTGAGGTGGAGGCGGCGGAGCCGGGGAGCGGCGGTGAGCGGTGCGAGGTCGACGACGCCGGGCAGACGGTGGAGTCCACCGAGCCGGTCCATCCCACGTCGTCACCTGCGTCCACCCGGGATCAGAGCCGGGCACTCCTCCGCAGGGCTTCCTCGTCGCCGTTTGATCCTTGCCGGGGTGGCCGTGTGAGTAAACCGATTTGCGGAGTCGGGCCGACGCGGGCGTTGCCGGAGGTCAGGTCCACTCTTGCGCGGCGGCGCGCTTGCCCTTGCCGGAGAAGATGCCTGCCGAGCGAAGCGCGCCGGCGCCATGAGCGGGTCGGCGACGGGGACTCCGTGGACCAGTTCGGGTGTGCGCTGGAAGGCGACGGCCTCAGTTGCCGCTCTGGGGGCGGTCCAGGCGCCGGCCACCGGATCCACTCGGTGCCGGGCGCAGACCGCTTCAACGAGTGAGCGCGGGCAGTTCTCCTCGCCCCGCAACACATGCGGCAGCACGCGCACGGCGTCGTATCCAAGGCACGCGGCGGATCTTACTCAGCCACCCCACGTCGATGCGGGGAGTCATCGCCAGGGTGGAGGTGGAGGTTGCGTCGGCCGAGGCAGTTGTCCACCCGCAGTGAGCGACAAAGCGCACACATGACAAAGGCAAGGAGATCTGACTCCTTGCCACTCTCAACTTATAGCGCACCGGGGGGCTTGCGGCAAGGCCCCGGTCATGCCGCAGGATGGTCGGCCGAAGCCAGAACCTGCGGATATGGGGGATTTACGATATGCGTGTGGTGTTGTCGACGTGGGGATCGCGCGGGGACGTCGAGCCGGTGGCGGGACTCGCGGTGGCGTTGCGCGGACTCGGTGCGGAGGTGCGGGTGTGCGCGCCGCCGGACGAGGAGTTCGTGGCGCTGCTGGCTCGTGTCGGCCTGCCGCTGGTACCGCTCGGCCCGACGGTGCGCTCCGTGGTGGCCGGGGAGAGGCCGCCGTCGGCGGGATACGCGTTCCAGCTCGCGGCCGAACTGGTCGCCGCGCGGTTCGAGACGCTCACCGCGGCGGCCGAGGGATGTGACGCGCTGCTGGCGACCGGCCTGATGCCGTCCGGCGCACGGTCGGTGGCCGAGAATCTGGGCATCCGCTATGCGTTCGCGTGCTTCCACACGCTCGGTCTGCCGTCGAGCCATTTCCCTCCGGGCCGGCGGCCGGGTCGGCAGTCCCCACCGGAGGAGACGGACCTCAAGGTGCTGTGGGAGCAGGACGCCCAGCGCGTGAACGACCTTTACGGCAAGGCGGAGAACAGCCATCGAGCGGCGCTCGGCATGCCACCGGTGGACAACGTTCGTGACTACGTCTTCACCGACCGGCCGTGGCTGGCTGCGGAGCCGGGCCTGGTTCCGTGGGAGAACATGACGGACCTCGACCTCGTGCAGTCCGGACCGTGGATCCTGCCGGACGAGCGCCCGCTCCCCGAGGAACTGGAGGCGTTCCTGGACGCCGGTGCACCGCCGGTGTACGTGGGCTTCGGCAGCATGGCCATGCACACCTCGGCGGACGTCGCCCGGGTGGCCATCGAGGCGGTCCGCGCGCAGGGCCGACGCGTCCTGCTCGCCCGTGGCTGGGCCGAGCTGGCCCTTGTCGACGACCGGGACGACTGCTTCGTCGTCGGTGAGGTCAACCAGCAGGCACTGTTCGGCCGGGTGGCCGCCGTCGTGCACCACGGCGGCGCCGGCACCACGACGACGGCCGCGCAGGCAGGCGCGCCTCAGCTGGTGGTGCCCCAGATCGCGGACCAGCCGTACTGGGCCGCCCGGGTGGCCGAGTTGGGCATCGGCGCGGCACACGACGGTCCGACGCCGACCTTCGACTCCCTGTCGGCCGCGCTCACCACGGTCCTGACCCCCGAGACCGGCGCGCGGGCGCGGGCCGCGGCCGACGCGATGAGCACGGACGGGGCGACGGTCGCCGCGCAGAGGCTCATCGACACGATCAGCGGGGAAAGGCCGCCCGCATCGGCGTGAACCACGCGGAGAGCCGAGCGCCACGACCGTAGCCACACCCGATCCGGGCCCATTCGGGAACCAATTGGGGCCCCATTGGGGCCAACCCCCGGAGCAGCCCGCTCCGGTTGCATATCGGGAATGGCCGATTACCTGCTGTTCACCCGGGACACCCGGGAACGTGGAATTCCGGGAGCACGCTCCCCGGCGTGAGACGTATCGCAGGAATAGTCCTCGCGGTTCTGCTGATCGGTGGCGTGGTGGCCGCCGTCGTCGCAGGCCGACAAGGTGAGGACAAGGGCACGGCAACGAAGACCGTGCGCGGAGTGATCGGATCGGAGAAGGCCGACTTCTTCGCCGATCCCGACGTGGTGAAGGCCCTCGCCGCCAAGGGCTTCACCGTGAAGGCGGAGGCCTCCGGGTCCTGGGCCATGGACGGCCTGGACCTCAAGGGGTACGACTTCACCTTCCCGTCCAGCAAGGCGCCCGCCGACCAGTTGGCCGCCAAGTACCACGTGCAGGAGCCGCTCCCCCGGCCCTTCTACTCCCCTCTCGTGGTCCTGGCCCACCACAACGCCGTCGACGTGCTGGCCGCCAACGGTCTGGCGACGCTCGACGGGAAGAGCCGGGGCACCCTGAAGATGGGCGCCTACCTCGACGCCGCCCGGCACAACCGCACCTGGCAGCAGCTCAAGGGAGCCTCCGGACACGGAGAGTTGACCGGCACGCTGTACATCGCGAGCACCGACCCCGAGACCTCCAACTCGGGCGCGCTGTACCTCGCCGCCGCCTCCTACGTGGCGAACGGCGGCAAGGTGGCTGCCGGCAAGGCGGACATCGACCGCACCGCTCCCCTGCTGCACCAACTCGTCAGCGTCCAGGGCGCCCAGCAGTCCAGCACGGACGCGGTGTTCCGGGACTTCATCAGCGGCGCCGGAAACCCGCCGGTGCTCGTGTACGAGTCGCAGGTCGCCTCGCTGCTCGCCGAACAGCAGCCCAGCTCGGACACGGACGACCTCGTGGTGCTCTACCCGGACACCACGGTCAACAGCGACCACACCGTCGTACCACTCGACGCGAACGGCCGCGCACTCGGCGAACTCCTCAGCACCGACCCGACCCTGCGCAAGCTCGCCGTCCGGCACGGATTCCGGCCGCAGGGCGATGCCGGTGAGTTCGTCGCGGCCACCAAGGACCGCACCGCCTACCTCAACCAGAAGCTGACCGGCGTCCGGCAGGCGCCCGTGCCCACCTCCGCGGTGCTGCACGAGATGGCCCGCCGGGCGCGCGGATGACGGGGGATCAGCACATGACCAGCAGCGACAACCAGTTCACACTCACACCGCCGAGCGACAGCGAGTTCGCCCTCACCCCGCCCGAGGCCGTCACGCCCGTGCCGCGGGAGAAGGCCGGCGGACTCGTGCCCGTCGACGACAGCGTCCGTACGGACATGGCCCGCAAGGCCACCGCCTATGTTGAGGGACTTGCCCAACTCGACGCCCGCTCGCCCGAGTTCGCGGGCAAGGTCGGTGAGATCACCGCCCTCGGCTCCGGCGAGATGCGCGCCGCCACCGCCCAGTCCAACCGCATGCTGGAGCGGACCCTGCGCAGCCTGCCCGACAAGGGCGGGGACGCCCAGTCGAAGGTCGCCGGCTCGCTCGTGGAACTGCGCCGGGTCGTGGAGGATCTGGACCCGCGCGACATGCCCGCGAGCAAGGGCCGCAAGTTCCTCTCCAAGCTCCCCGGCGGCAACAAGTTGCGCGACCACGTCGCCAAGTACGCCTCCGCACAGGGCACCCTCAACAAGATCGTGGGTTCGCTGCGCGGCGGACAGGACGAACTGCGCCGGGACAACGCCGCGTTGCAGACCGAGCGGGTCCGGCTGTGGGAGACCATGGGCAAGCTCCAGGAGTACGTGGTCCTCACGCAGGCCCTCGACACAGCCGTCGAGCAGCACATCTCCGGCGTCGGGGCGGGCGACCCCGAGGCCGCCGACACGCTCCGCGCCGACGTGCTCTTCCCGGTGCGGCAGAAGCACCAGGACCTGCTCACCCAGCTCGCCGTGTGCGCACAGGGCTACCTCGCCATGGACGTCGTACGCCGCAACAACGACGAGCTGATCAAGGGCGTCGAGCGGGCCGCCACGACCACCGTCTCGGCGCTGCGCATCTCCGTGATGCTGGCCTCCGCGCTCGACAACCAGAAGAAGGTCGTCGAGCAGGTCAACGCCCTGCGCGGCACCACCGAGGACCTCATCCGGGGGAACGCGGAGATGCTCGCCACGCAGAGCGGCGAGATCCAGCGCATCGCCGCGGACCCGGCCGTGGGCGCGGAGACGCTGCGCTCGGCGTTCCAGCAGATCTACCGCACCCTCGACGCGATCGACACCTACAAGGTGCAGGCGACGGAGGCGATGGCTTCGACGGTCCAGTCCCTGACGGACGAACTGCACAACGCGAGCGCCTACCTGGAGCGCAGCCGGTCGCAGAACGCGCTGGACGGTGGCCTCGCATGACGAGACGCACCGCAAGCGCACTGGCCCTGCTCGCCACGACCGCCGCGCTCCTGACCGCCTGTACGTCGGAGAAGGACCAGGACGACTCGACCGCGCCGAAGCCCGGCACGCTGCGGATCCTCGCCTCCAGCGAACTCAGCGACATGACCGCCGTCTTCGACCGCGTCCGCAAGGACACCGGCGTCACCATCCGCCCCACCTACATGGGCACCCTGGACGCCGTCGACCTGCTCGCCAAGGGCAAGGCCGACGGCGCGTACGACGCGCTGTGGCTGTCCTCGGACGACTATCTGCGGCTGCGCCCCGACGCGGCGAAGAAGGTGCTCTCCGAGACGCCGGTCATGTCGAGCCCGGTCGCCATCGGCGTCAAGCAGGCCACCGTCCAGGCCCTCGGCTGGAAGCCCAAGGAGGTCACCTGGTCGCAGATCGAGCAGGCCGTCCAGGACGGAAAGCTGACCTACGGGATGACCGACCCGGCCCGCTCCAACTCCGGCTTCTCCACCCTCGTCTCGGTCGCCTCCGCCCTCTCCGGCGCGCAGTCCGCGCTGACGGACGCGGACGTCGCCAAGGCCACGCCGAGGCTGAAGAAGTTCTTCAAGGGACAGAAGCTGACGTCGGGTTCGTCGGGCTGGCTGGCCAGCGCCTACAAGCGGCGCGGCAACGTCGACGCCCTGCTCAACTACGAGTCCGTCCTCAAGGGCATCCCGGGCCTGACCGTGATACGCCCCAAGGACGGCGTCGTCACCGCCGACTACCCGCTGTCCTCACTCACCGCGAGCGACGCCCGCACCCGCGAGGACGTCCGCAAGGTGACGGAGGACCTGCGCACCACCACCGTGCAACAGCTCATCACCGACACCACCCACCGCCGCCCGGTCGTCGCCTCGGTGGCGCCCGCGTCCGGCCTGGACACCAGCCGTCGGCGCGAACTGCCCTTCCCCGGCAGCCGTTCCGTCGCCGACGGACTCCTCGACTCCTACGAGAACGAGCTCCGCCGCCCCTCCCGCACGGTCTACGTCCTCGACACGTCGGGCTCGATGAAGGGCGACCGGCTCGCGGCGCTGAAGAAGTCGCTCACCGACCTCACCGGCGACTTCCACGAACGCGAGGAGGTCACGCTGATGGCGTTCGGCTCGGACGTGAAGAGCGTGCGCAGGCACGTCGTGGACCCCAAGGACCCGAAGACCGGACTGGACGCCATCCGGCGGGACACCGAGGCCCTCGACGCCGACGGCAACACCGCGATCTACACCTCGCTGGAGAAGGCGTACGACCATCTCGGCGCCGGACGCGACACGTTCACCTCGATCGTGCTGATGACCGACGGCGAGAACACGGCCGGCGCGAAGGCCGGCGACTTCGACGACTTCTACCGCCGGCTCACCGGCACCCGGCGGGACACCCCCGTCTTCCCGATCGTCTTCGGCGACTCCGACCGCTCCGAGCTGGCCCACATCGCCGACCTGACCGGCGGCCGTCTCTTCGACGCCCAGAAGGGCTCGCTGGACGGCGCCTTCGAGGAGATCCGTGGCTACCAGTAAGGTCCTCGGCTACCTGGAGTCCCGCAAGAACCTCGCGGGCGGCACCTGCGGCCTGCTCGGCCTGGTGCTGACCTTCACCGGGGTGGCGGGCCCGTACTGGCCCGTCGTGGTGGCCGGTCTCTACGGCGCGGGCGCCCTGATCGCCCCGCCGGAACGTCCGGCGCCGCCCGACTTCCCGGACCCCTCGGCCCAACTGGGCGCGGTGCGCAAGGACTTCGCCAAGCTCGGCACCTATCTCGCCGACGTCGACCTGCCACCGGCGCTCCGCACCCGGGTCACCGAACTGACCGAACTGCTGGGCGCTCTGCTGGATCCCGGCTGGGTCGCCGAGGTGCTCGCCCAGGACCCCGAGGCCGTACACACCCTGTCCCGGGCCGTACGGCAGGACATCCCCGAGGCCGTCGACACCTTCGTACGAACCCGATGGTGGACCCGCCTTACCCCGGGCACCGAGCCGCCCGAGCAGCATCTGGACCGTCAGCTCACCCTGCTGCGCGAGGAGGCCGAACACCTCGCGTCGGCACTGCGCGACACGGAGGCCCGACGCCAGGAGACACATACGCGGTACCTGGAGGACCGTTCGTAGTAGGCGCGACTGCGCGCCGGCAGCGCGGACAGAGCAACGAAACTGTTCAGCGCGTTTCGACGAGCGCGCGACACGGCATGGCTCGCTCGTCGACTCCGAGGTCCCCGTCTCGCTCCACCCGATACAGACGGGCCCTTGGTGAGCGGGTCACCGCGTCGGCCAACAGTCCATCGGTGAAGAGGGCACCGACGCCGTCCTCCAACGCCCAACCGCCTGACAGCGAACCGGTTGCCACGGCTGCTCGGTAGGAGGAGCGGCGACCCGGTTCGCTGTCGTAGTGGGGACAGACCGAGCCGGACAGCAGACCCAACCCGTCCGGCAGAAACGTCAGCGGTCCGAAGGAGTCCGTGTGCGAGCCTTCGGCCCAGCAGTTGGCGCCCGCGCTGATACCGCACAGCAGGGTTCCGCGATCGTAGGCCTCGCACAGCATTCGGTCCACGCCGTGCGTGCGCCAAACCGCCAGCAGGTTCGCGGTGTTGCCGCCACCTACGTAGACGACATCTTGAGAGAGCAGGAACGTTCGCAGGGCGTCGTCATCGAGTTCCCGCCGGAACAGCGACAGGACGCTTGGCTCACAGTCGCGTGCCTGGAACGCGGTGAGAAATTGCTCGATGTAGGCGGGGGCATCGCCGCTGGCCGTTGGGACGAAGCACACCTTAGGCCGGGAGGTGCGCACATGGCCGAGCATCCAGTCGTCCAACAGACCATCGTCATCGGTGGAGAAGCCGCCGCCTAGGAGAGCCAGATGACGTTCGGGGCTGTCGGACACGGGAACGCTCCTTCGGTGTTGGGATCCGCACGGGCGGACGGTGCCACGCACCATGCCGGGACGGCGGCCGCGTCCGCAATCGATTAGAAGCCGGGGCCGCAAGGCAGCCGCTAAATCACAGGCACACGCGGACAGCCTGAGGAATCATGAAGCATGCGCCCGGATGACTGGCACCTCACCGAAGACCTCGACGACTTTCTCGCCCGTACCCGAGACTTCCTGCACTCGCGCCCCGCGCTGCACACCCTCCATCTGACGGTCACCGAGACCCTGCGAACACGAGGGATGGACGGGTACGGCCCCGAAGCCCCTCTCTTCGGCCGACTGGAGCAAGGGGGTGAGGTGCGCGCCACCTTCTTCCGTACCCCGCCGCGCCATCTGAACCTCACGCCCCTCACCCCCGAGCAGGCCGACGCCCTCGCCGCCCGCCTGGCCGGTCTCGGCCACCCTCTCCCCGGTGTCGGCGCGGACCACGACACCGCCGCCGCCTTCGCCGAGGCATGGCAGCGGCACACGGGCGCGACGCCGACGCTCCACCAGCGGCAGCGTCTGTACCGCCTCGGCACGCTCACGCCACCGGAGCCGTTCCCGGAGGGCCGGGGGCGAGTCGCGGGTGAGCAGGACCGCGAGCAACTCATGCTCTGGCGCACGGAGTTCGCCGCCGCCATCGGAGAGGCCGCCCTCACGGATGCCGGCTCCTGGGCCGACTCGCACATCGCCTCCCGGGGCGTCACGTTCTGGGAGACCCCGGACGGCACACCCGTCTCCATGGCCGGCCTGACCTCGATGGTCGCAGGCCAGATCCGGGTGGCGCCCGTCTACACCCCGGCCGACCTGCGCGGCCGCGGATACGCGGGCGCGGCGACGGTCGAGGTGAGCCGGGTCGCGCTGGCCGCGGGCGCGGCGGAGGTCCTGCTGTTCACGGACCTGGCCAACTCCACCAGCAATGGCCTCTATCAGCGGATCGGGTATCGCCCGGTCGCCGACTTCACGGTGTACGACTTCACGCTGCGCGACTTCTCGCGGGCCGACCCGGAAGTCGGCTAGCGCCGTGCCGCTCGTCTTCTGAGGCGGACGTCGGCTCACGCGCCCGTATGTTGAGTCAGACAGGTGAAGTACACGGTACCGGCCCACTCGGAGCTCTCAGCGAAGCTCAGCACGGCTGCCCGAGCCGGCAAATCGCACGACGGCACGTCTGTAGAGAACGAACCCTCGCCGTCAGGGTCGTACGCAAGGAGATCCGTGCACTGATAGGCGGGCGCATTCGCGAGGAGGATCGCATCCTTCGCGCCCCCGCTGTCCGATCCGGTGTACACGAGACAGTACGAGGTGCCCGGGTCGCCGCCGGTGGCAGGGGCCTGGATGACACGGACCTGTTCGAGTTGCGGCTGCGCAGCCGCTTTGAGGCTCGGCGATGGACTGACCGAGGAGCCCGATGGGGACGAGGGGTTTGAATCGGCGGTGCCGGCCTCGGTTGGCCGAACAGGTGCCTGCGCGTCCGTACGACTGCCGTCGTCTGCCGCGAGATGCATCACTCCCGCCACGGCGAAGCCACTGACCACGGCGACCGCGACTGCCATGCCGGCCAGCGGAAGCCAGGACCACCGCCCCACCGGATCCGACGCGGGCACGGAGATGATCGGGATGTTGTCGAGCGTGTCGCCGCTGTGGAAGCGGACCAGATCTTCCTCATCCGGGCGCAGCGGACGCTGCGGACTCTCAGGCATGAACCCCCCAGTGACATGCGTACGAGAGGGGAAGTTATGCGCTTTGAGCTGCGGCCGTGGGCAAATGGAGGAACTGGCACCAGATATGTGTGAATCAGGCGGCGGCCGCGACAGTCGCCGCCGTGCTGCCGGCGAGATTCCCGGCCACGCCGTCCACGTGCCGCTGTCAGGTCCCGCTTGGTGCCCAGTGTCCCTTCGTGTCCAACTCGAAGAACGGGAGTTGCTGCGATCCGATCACGCGGAACGGCTGTTTCCCGTCACGGATTCGCAGCGTTCCTTTGCGTTCCCCGCTGGTCCAGTCAAGGTCCAGGTGGAAGCTGCAGTCGCACTTCTCGGTGTCGACCTGGACCACGATCACTTCCGGTTCGGTTGATGAGATCCGGTACGGGAAGTCGACTGCGGAGCCGTCATATCCGGCGCTCGGCACTGCGCTCGGCTGGGGAGAGTCCAAGTTCACGTCGAAGCGTCGTTCCGTGATTCCCCCGCAGCCCCAGCCCGCCGGGTGGGGAGAGTACGCAGTGCCTCGGGCCTGCTTTCGTGCATCCACACCGACCCGGATGGCGTGCAGCACGACACTGTCCGTGGATCTTCCTTGCAGGGTGAGTCGGATGGTGGTCGTATCCGCCGTTACTCCGCCCTGGCGCGTTGCCCACTTGTGCAGGTCTTCTTCGGTCGGTGAAGGAACCGAGACGCGCGCATTGGAGCTGAAGGCATAGGTCCTGCATCCCGCGTCCTCCGGCGCGTCCACTTGAGTGGTCAACGTGAACGGTCGTTTCCCTCCGTGCGTCACCACATCCGTGACCACCTTGTTCGTGGCACCTCTGATCGCGTCGACGATCAGCGGGCTCACACTCGCCACGGCCACCGCTGAGATGAAGCCCGTGATGGCTTTCCAGTGACGACGCCACCAGCTCTGCCGGGGTCCCGGCTGGTGCGTATGGGGGAGCCTCCCGGGCGGCTGGCGATGAGACATGTCTCTCCTATGGGCGGCCTGCTTCTCCGCGTTTATTGCCCCCTGTAGCTCAACCCTCCGCCCAGTTCACCCGCATGCACCGGCCGACCGGAGTCGGCGCGTCACGCGCGCACGGGTTCGCGGACCTCGCCCGTGCCCAGCGTGATCACGGCCCGGGGCCGCATGGGGCCCTCACCGCGCCTGGAGAGCAGGACCACCTCCTCGACCGCCGCCGACAGTGCGCCGAGCCGGACGGCACACTCGGCTGCCAGCTGCTTCGGGTCCTGGGTACGGCCGAGGGAGAGATGCGGGGTGAACCGGCCGCCGCGCCCCTGGCAGAGCGGGAACCGCAGCGCCAGCTCCCGTTGGAGACGGGCCCACGGCGCCCCGCCCGCCGCGGCCGGATCGAGCCACACGGTCGCGTGGTGCCGGTGCCGGAAGTACCGCACCCCGGCCAGGCGCACCGTGAACGCCGTGTTCTCTGCCGCCGCGGCGGACAGCAGCGGTACGGCCCGCGCGAACTCCTCCTCCGGCACGAACCCGAACAGCAGATTCACGTGCGGCGGCCATCGTCGGACCTGCGGATCGTGCTCCCAGCGAATCTCCTGGATCGCTGGCCAAAGGTCCGGCGGCGGCAGCCACGCCACCGCCGTCCGGGCCGTCGGCGCCGCCTCAAGTACGTCCACCGGCTCGGCCCCGCCGAACACGGGATTCCCGTCCACATCACCATCGTCGCAAAATGGGGCCGGAGACCGACCTGGACACTCGCTGACACCCCGTCGGTGTCAGAGACCGGAGCGGGTCTCCTCACACTGCACGCATCGTTCCGCATGCGGTACGGCGAGCATGCGCTCTCTGCCCATCGCGCGGCCGCAGTCCAGGCACAGCCCGAAGCTGTGGTCGTCGAGGCGATCCAGTGCGGCGAGCGTTCGTGAGAGCGCCACTCCGGCGCGGTCGTGCTGAAGTCGGAGCTGTTCGAGGGAGGTCGCCTTCGGGCCGACATCGGCCGGGTCCGGCCGACACTCCTCGCGTACGGCCGATATCGCGGAGTCGAGTTCGGACAACTCGCGACGCAGCCCGTCGGCCTGCGCCGTCAGCGCCAAGCGGGCTGCCTGCTGATCAGCTTCCTGGGCAGTCACTCGTTCAGGGGGTTCGACATCGCTCACTCCTGGTCGTTGTCCGGTGTCAGGTCAGCGATCCACTTCACACGCCTACCCCTGCCGACTCCGGCTATCCGGCCCATCACGGGATTCCCGGGAGAAAGGCTTCGGCTCCGTACGTCGATCAGGAGTAGGTCGCGGTCGGTGTCGCTCAGAGTGACCGGCTCCTCGGGATCCGTGAAAGCGCACGCGAGCCCTCCGACCCACGGCCCCTACGAAGGGTGGTCGGCCGGCGGGAGACGTACGGCAAGCAGGGCGACGTCGTCGGTGCCGTCGGGGGCCAGGCCGGTCAGGAGTTCGTCGCAGAGGATCGCGGGGGTTTCGCGGGCGAGGGCGGCGGCGTGCTGGCGCAGGCGGGTCAGGCTGCGGTTCATGGGTTCGCCCCGCCGTTCGACGAGCCCGTCGGTGTAGAGCAGGACGGCGGACTGGTCGGGGAGGGGTTCCGTGGCGCTGGAGCGCGGCACCTCGGTGCTGACGCCGAGCGGAAGACCGTGTCCGCCGTTCAGGTAGTGGGTGTCTCCCTGGTGGGTGATCAGAAGTGGCGGAAGGTGGCCGGCGCGGGCGTAGTCGAGTTGCCGGGGGCCGCATTCCGGCCCGTGGATGATGGCGTAGATGCAGGTGGCGGTGGCCTCGGGGTAGAGATTGTGCTGGGCGAGGTCCAGGCGGCGCAGGATCCTGGCCGGTGGTTCCTGTCGGTCGCTGGCGATGCCGCGGAGCATGTTGCGCAGGTAGCTCATGGTGACGGCGGCCTTGAGGTCGTGTCCGGTGACGTCGCCGATGATCAGTGTGGTGTCGCCCGTGGGCAGCAGGAAGCTGTCGTACCAGTCGCCGCCCACTTGCGCGGTGGCGTGCGAGGGAACGTAGCGGGCGGCCATGGTCAGGTGGTCGACGACGGGGAGTTCGGGGAGCAGGGAGCGCTGGAGGCGTTCGGCGATGTGTTCCATCTCCCGGTGCAGTCGTGCGTTGTCGACGGCCAGGCCGATGCGGTGGACGATGTTCTCGATCAGGGGCAGGGAGTCCGCGGCGAGCGGGGGATGGCTCCCGCAGCGGGAGACGGTGACGGCGCCGAGGACCTCCCGGCGCGCCCGCACGGGGGCGCTGACGGCGCTGGTGGCGTTCTGCTCCGCGAAGTAGTGGGCCTGGGCCGCGTCCCACTCGTCGGGTTCGGGGCCCGGGTGCAGGTCGGTAAGGGTGAGGAACAGGGGGCCGGCGCCGCGCAGCACGCGGGCCAGTGGACCGGTGGCGGTGTCCGAGAGGCGCGGCAGCCGGGCCACGTCCTCTCGCAGTTGGCCTCCCGCCGCCGTGCGCATGACGCGGATACGATCGATCGCGTTGTCCTCGCTCAGCAGGTCGATGACGCACGAGTCGCCGATGCGGTGGGCGACGATCCGGCACACCCGGCGCAGCCCCTCGGTCGCGTCCATCGTGCCGGCGAGGGCGGAGTTGATGTCGGCCAAGACCGTCAACCGGTCCAGAGCCTGCTGAAGGATCTCGTCGACGTCGTATTCATCCACCATTTCATCCACCATGGGCCACATTCCCCGATTCGCAGGGTGACGGACCGGACCCGTCCGCCGTGGTCACCGACGGGGTCGGTGACCACGGCGGCACGGCACGGGTCAGCGCAGGGCGGCGACGGCCGCCCCAGTACGGACCGTCTCCACCGTGTCGATCTGGTCCCGGGCGCGGTCCAGCAGTTCCTTCAGCAGCGTCTCGTCCAGTTCTCTGGCCGGAGTGAGCGCCAGCAGTGTCTTCCACAGCAGGGACTTGCCCTCAATGCCCAGGCGCAGCATCTCCAGTTCGATGACGGTGCTCAGCCCGGCGCGCCGTGTCGCCCGCCCGTTGAGCTTGAGCAGGCGTCCCTTCTCGCCGAGCCACCCGGCGAACACCTTGTGGCGGCGGGCGGGGACGGCGAGCGCGTCCATCAGGTCGAGGAGGGTCTGCCGATCCTCCGCGATCTCGACCGCCAGTCGGCGCAGTTCACCGCCGTAGGGCGATGAGCGGTGGTGCTCGGCGAGACGATGTGCGATCAGTCGCCCGGCCGTGGCTCCGGCCAGGTGGTCGTTCAGATAGATCCCGAGAGCTTCCCGGCGCATGGCGACCTCCTCGATCCCTCAGGGCTCCGCGAGCCGGACGTCGACGGCGCCTTCCGGGGTGACCCGGCAGTCGAATCGCGGCTGGGGCGCCGTCGCAGGGCCCTGGACGTTCACGCCGTCGGAGAGCCGGAACCGGCTGCCGTGCCATGGGCATTCGATGCAGCCCTCCAGGACCTTGCCCTCATGGAGCGGTCCGTCCATGTGGCTGCACCGGTCGGCCAGGGCGTTCGGCACGCCGTCCTCGTCCCGCACGACGGCCAGCGCGACCTCATCGACGGTCCGCCGTACGGGCTCGCCCACGGGAAAGTCGTCCAGCGTCCCGATCCGGTGCCAGCCGGGCTCGACCAGCACGGGGACGGCTTCCGCGTGGTTGACGCCGGCGGCCTGCCGATAGGCGAGGTGGCCGCCGAGCACACCCCCGGCCGTGGCGAGCGTCAGACCCCCGTAGCCGAGCAGGCGGCCGAGCACGTCGTACCCCTTCGTCCGCGCCGCCAGGGAGGCGGAGTAGGCGGTGACCGCGGCGAGGTTCGCCGCGGCGTGCACCAGGCCCACGCGGGCCTGTCGGGGGCGCTGCTCGGCCCAGTCCACCCAGCCGGCCAGGGCGGCCGGTCCCGCGGAGACCAGGCCAACGCCTATGAGTAGGCGTGCGGCGCGGCTCTCGTCGGGGAAGAGGTCGAGGATCGCGGCCGAGCTCCATGAGCCGATGGGCAGTTGCACCAAGGCGGGGTGGAGTGGGTGGCCGAGCCAAAGACCTCGTAGCGCGTCCCTGCCCTGCCCCAGGGGGAGTGCGCGAACGACCTTGCGTATGGTCCCGGCCATGGCGTCGAGTCGTGCCTGGCCTTCGAGGGCGTCCATCGCGGCCGCGAGTGCGCCGCTGTGCGGTCCGTGTGTTCCGGTCGTCAATCCCATGAGTTTCATGAAGGCCGGCCCTCCTTTGTTGCGTTGGCGGCCCACCCAGGGGCGGGCTTTCACAGCTCGCGCAGGGCGGGCAGCAGCGTCTTCTCCGCCCAGTCCAGGTACGGCAGTTGGGATGCTCCGCCGACCTGGACGAGGGCTATCTCGGTGAACCCCGCTTCCACGTAGGGGCGCACGGCCTCGGCGAACACCTCCGGGTCGTCCCCGCAGGGGATCGAGTCGGCCAGGTCCTCCTCGCGTACGTACGCACTGGCGGAGGCGAAGGCCGCGGTCCCGGGGAGCTCGGCGTTCACCTTCCAACCACCGCCGAACCAGCGGAACTGGTCATGTGCCCGCCGTACGGCTTCGTCCGGATCCGGGTCGTGACAGACCGGCAGCTGCCCCACACGCGGCTTGCCCGTACCCCCGTGCTCGTCGAAGGCGGTGACGAGGTTCGCGTCCGGCTCGACGGCGATCATCAGGTCGGCGAGACGGCCCGCCAGCGCGCAGGACTGCCGCCCGGAGACCGCCACACCAATGGGCGGCGGCCTGTCGGGCAGGTCCCAGAGCTTGGCGGACTCCACGTCGAAGTGCTCGCCACGGTGGTTGACGTAACCGCCGCCGAACAACGCCCGGATGATCTCGATCGCCTCGGCGAGCATTTCCTGACGTACGTCGACGGATGGCCAACCGCCGCCCACGACATGCTCGTTGAGGTTCTCGCCGGAGCCCAGCCCCAACCGGAAGCGGCCGCCGGACAGCAACTGCATCGTCGCCGCCTTCTGTGCCACCACCGCCGGGTGGTAGCGCCTCGTCGGGCAGGTCACGTACGTCATCAAGGGGATCTGTGAGGTGGCCTGCGCGGCCGCGCCCAGCACGCTCCAGGCGTACGGGGCGTGCCCCTGTTCGTCCAACCATGGAAAGTAGTGGTCGGACGTCACGGAGAAGTCGAAGCCGGCCTCCTCGGCCCGCACGACATGCGTCACCAGGTCCTGTGGACCGGCTTGCTCGGTCATCATCGTGTATCCGAATCGCACCATATGTCGCGACTACCCGACCGGCTCACAGGGAAACGACAACGGCGGTGAGCCGGCCTCACCCACGTTTCCTCCTGGTGCCCGCGGGGACTCGACGAGCATCTTGCCCCGGAGGCGTCATGAACCGTCGCATAAGGGTGCCCGTCAACCGTCGGCCCGCCACTCCCCCCGACCAGGACATCGACCGCAGGACGCCCTCGGGACGGATGCTGCCGTACTTATCGAGCCGATTTGCCTCGCCGCCGTCCAGGCCGTACGGCAGTCGGTGCTCGACCAGAGCATGGTGCCCCTGGTCATCGGTCCGTCCGGCGGTGTGCTGGGCGACGGCGGTACGGAGCCGGTCCCCGTGCAGCGGACCTTCGCCGCGGCCCGGTCCGTCGAATTCGACGCGCTGCTGCTGGCCGGTGCGCCCGCGCCCGCCGCGGACGCCCACGGCAGCCGGGACGCCAAGGCCGCCGGTGGCGGCGCCGCGCCGGTGGACCCGCGGGTCCTGCTGCTCGTCGGGGAGGCGTACCGCCATGCCAAGGCCATCGGCGGCTGGAACGGTGCCCGGCAGGTGTACGAGGCCCTCGGCATCGCTTCCGACGCGCCGGGCGTGGTGAGCGGGGACGACGGCACGGCCGCCCTGAGCCTGGTGACCGACCTGCTGGCTCGGCACCGCGTGTGGGACCGTTTCCCGGCGCTCATGTGAAAGCCGACCGACCCGGGAAAGCGGTTGAGGCGCGGCGAAACGCGAAGGTCGGGCACACCGACGGTCAGGACTGGCACTGCGGACACCAGGCCGTGCGGCGTCCGGCGACCCGGCTGGAGCACAGGAGGGTGCCGCACCGGGGGCACATGGGCTCGCGCCCGGTGAGCCACGAGCGACGCGGAGGCACGCGCCCGGCACGCACGGCGGTGTCGAGCACTCGGCCCATGGCCGTATGAAGGTGACGCAGGTCCGCTTCGCTGAGGTCCCGAGCCGGAGTCCGAGGGTGGATCCGAGCCCGCCAGAGGATCTCGTCGCAGAGAAGATTTCCGAGACCGGCGATCACGGACTGGTCCCATCAGGGCACTCTTGATGGCGCCGCGCCGCGCCGACAGCAGTTCCCTGAACTCCGTTCTCGGCACGCCCGTGGCGTCGGGGCCCAGCCCCTCCAGAAGCCGGTCGACAGCGTTCTTGTCGGCCAACTGCACGCCCTGCAACTTGCGTTGATCGCGATAGCGCAGGGTCCGGGTGTCGTCGAGGGTCAGCACGATGCAGTCATGCGCCGCGATCGGCTCGTCCAGAGCGCAGCATCGTAGTGACCCTGTCATCCCGAAATGACAGACGAGTGTGGGGCCGTCGACCGTTGGCACGAACAACCATTTACCGTGCCGCCACGCCTTCCCGAGACGCTTTCCCTTCAGCTGCCCGCGCAGCCGCTCCTCGGTGACTCCACCCTGCAGAACCCCGGTGTCCCGTACCTCGATGTCGGTGACACACCGACGGCCGCCGCAGCTCATCAGCGCCCGGCGGAATCCTTCGACATCCGGAAGTTCGGGCATGCAAGGACGGGTACCCGCACGGGGCGGGCCCGCACGCCGGCCGTGTCAGGAAGCACGTGCCTTTCGCCCGCCGCCGGACGCCAGCGCGTCAATGAGTTCGTCGCGGTTCATCGAGGAACGGCCGTGAACGCCGGCATCGGCGGCGCGCCGATACAGCTCGTCCTTGGTGAGGTCACGCAGATCCGCGGTCTTCTTGCGCCGAGGAGCGCGACCGGCGCCGGCGCCTGCCTTCTCATTGTGGGCCTTGGGGCTTCGGGCCCGGTCGACGCTCGCCTGCAGTGCTTCCATCAGGTCGACGACATTGGTCGACTTCGGCGGCGGAGCGGCCTTTTCGACGGGCTCCCCGGCCTGCTTCGCCTTCAGCAACTGAGCGACCTTCTCCTGAAAAGTGTCGTGCCATTCCTCGGGCGCCCAGTCGATGCTGAGCGTGTCGATGAGCTGCCCGGCCATCCGCAATTCCTTGTCTCCGGTCCTGGTCCCGCCCGGTAGGGAGCTGATCTCCTTCCGAGGGTCGCGGATTTCATCGGCCCAGTGCAGCGTGTGCATCGTGAGGATCCCGGCTTCGGCCTGCAGCGCCACCAGATACTCGTGGCTGCGCATGACGAAGGTCGCGATCCCGGCCTTGCGAGAGGTGTCCAAGGCTTTGTGCAGCAGTGCGTAGACCTTGCCGTATTCCTCCCCCTTGGGCCCCAGATAGTAGGTGCGGTCGAAAAACACCGGGTCGATGGCGTCCAGGTCGACGAAGCCGTCGATCTCGATGGCTCGTGACCGTCCGGGCGCGATGTCGTCCAGTTCCTCCGGCTCGACGATGACGTACTCGCCTTCGCCCGTGTCGAAGCCTTTGACTATCTCGTTGAAGGGCACCTCTTCACCGGTGCGCTCGTTCACCCGCTTGTTGCGCACCCGGTCCGAAGTGCCACGTTGCAGCTGGTGAAAGTGGACCGCATGGGTTTCCGTCGCGGTGAAGAGCTGCACGGGAACGGTCACCAGCCCGAACGTCAGCACTCCACTCCACACAGCCCGCGCCATGGCGCTCACCTCCGCACACACCCATCGCACCCCGTCAGGGCGCTGATCGCATCCTGGACTTCTGGGTGATAGACGATCAAGGCACTGGGCACTCGTCCCGCACGAGGCCACAGGCACCTCGGCGGAGCGTGACCGCGCGGGGACCAGGAGTTGATGATGAGCCACTCCCAGCGGACCGGAACCGAGCCGACGACCGCCCGGAGCGCCCTCGGGCTGCGTGCCGTACTGGCCGCCGCCGGGTTGGTGCTCTTCACGGCGGCGACGGTGTCGTTCAGCTTGTGGGCGGCTTCCTCATCGCCCTACGGGAGCCCTGACACCGGCGAGCTCGAGGTGCTGGCCGGGATCTGCGGCGTGCTGACCCTGATCTCGGCGGTGAACCTTGCGGCCGTACTGAGAAGACGGGCGAAGGAACGCCCGTAGCGGGAGGGCGTCTCCACGATCCGGGGTACCCGCAGGCCGAGTGAGCGGGCGGATCTCAGTGCGAGGACTGGAGACCGATCATGAGCAAGCCTGTCGGCAAGGGCGGGGCCCCTCCCAGCAGCCGGATGCCCGGCCGACGGCTGGGCCGGGCCGACGCGACAGGAGTGACAAAAATGATGGGCGGATCTCGTCGATGACAATCGCACCTGCACGACGCACGGTCACCGTGGACACGGCGGGACTGGCCGCCGCTCTGCACGACGAGACCGATGCCGAGGTCCGCTTCGACGCGGGCACCAGGGGCGCCTACTCCACGGATGGTTCCAACTACCGGCAGGTGCCGATCGGCGTCGTGGTTCCGCGCAATGTCGAGGCCGGTGCCCACGCGATGGAGGTGTGTGCACGGTTCGGGGCTCCGGTGCTGTCGCGGGGCGGAGGCACGAGCCTGGCCGGGCAGACGACGAACACGGCCGTGGTGGTCGACTGGAGCAAGTACTGCGACGCCCTCGTCTCCGTCTCCCCCGAGACCCGCACATGTGTGGTGGAGCCGGGCATCGTCCTGGACGAACTCAACCGGCGGCTGTCCGACCACCGCCTGCAGTTCGGGCCGAAACCCTCTACCCACAGCCACTGCGCCCTGGGCGGCATGATCGGCAACAACTCGTGCGGAGGGTCCGCGCAGGCGTACGGCAAGACGGTGGACAACGTGTGCCGGCTGGAGGTCCTGACCTACGACGGACTGCGCATGTGGGTGGGTCCGACGTCGCGGGCCGAGCGTGCCGAGATCGCCGCCGAGGGCGGGCGCCGGGCCGAGATCTACGACGGTCTGGACCGCATCGTCAGCGAGTATCTGGCGGACATCCGCCGCGGGTTCCCCAAGATCCCGCGCAGGGTGTCCGGCTACAACCTCGACTCCCTGCTGCCGGAGAACCACCTCGACCTCGCCAAGGCCCTGGTCGGCAGCGAAGGCACCCTGGTGACCGTGCTGCGTGCGGAACTCGACCTCGTGCCGGTGCCGGCCTGCCAGTCGCTGCTGATCCTCGGGTACGACGACATCTGCCACGCCGCCGACGACGTGCCCCGCCTGTTGGAGCACTGCTCTCCGGGCCAGTTGGAGGCCCTGGACGGGCGGATGGCCCAGCTGATGCGCGAGGAGCACGCCTACCTCGACTCGCTCAACACCCTCCCTGAAGGCGACAGTTGGCTGCTTCTGCAATTCGACGGCGACAACCAGGAGGAGGCGGACGAGCAGGCGCACGCGCTGCTGAAGGCGATCGGCCGCGGCGAGAAGGACGCTTCGGTCGCCTTCTCCGACGATCCCGAGCGGGAGCACAGGATGCTCAGGGCCCGCGAGGCCGGGCTGGGGGTGACCGCCCGTCCACCGGACGACCGGGAGACCTGGGAGGGCTGGGAGGACTCCGCCGTCCCACCCGACCGTCTGGGCGACTATCTGCGCGACCTGAAGCGGCTGTTCGAGGAGTTCGACTACAACCACCCTGCGCTGTACGGCCACTTCGGGCAGGGCTGTGTGCACACGCGCATCCCGTTCGGGATGAGGACGGCGCAGGGGGTCGCGGACTTCCGCCGCTTCCTGGAGCGGGCCGCGGACCTCGTCGCCTCCTACGGCGGCTCACTGTCGGGTGAGCACGGCGACGGCCAGGCCCGAGGCGAGTTGCTGACCCGTATGTTCGGCGACCGGCTCGTGTCCGCCTTCGTCGAACTGAAGGCACTGTTCGACCCGGGCGACCGGATGAATCCCGGCAAGGTCGTCGACCCGCATCCGGTCGACGGGCAACTGCGGCTCGGCCCCACCTGGCGGCCGACCGCACCCGACACGTACTTCGGCTACCCCGAGGACGACCACTCCTTCAACCGCGCGGTGCTGCGCTGTGTCGGAATCGGCAACTGCCGCACCCACCGGGGCGGCGTGATGTGCCCCTCCTACCGGGCCACGAAGGAGGAAGAGCACTCCACGCGCGGACGCGCCCGGCTGCTGTTCGAGATGCTCGACGGCCACCCCGATTCGGCGATCGTCGACGGCTGGCGGTCGACCGGGGTGCGCGACGCGCTCGACCTGTGTCTGGCGTGCAAGGGGTGCAAGTCGGACTGCCCGACGGGGGTGGACATGGCCACGTACAAGGCCGAGTTCCTCGCCCACCACTACGCCGGACGGCTGCGTCCCGCGGCCCACTACTCGATGGGCTGGCTGCCGGTATGGGCGCGGCTGTCGCGTCCGGCGCCGAGGCTGGTCAACAGCCTGCTGCACGCACCGGGCCTCGCGCGGGCGGGCAAGCGGTTGGCCGGCGTGGACGCCGCCAGGTCGGCGCCCGTGTTCGCCGAGGAGTCCTTCCTCCAGTGGTGGCGCGCTCGCGGGAGCGCACAGCCGGACCCCATGGATCCCACCGCGGTGGTGCTCTGGCCGGACACCTTCAGCACCTTCTTCCACCCATCGGTGGCGATCTCGGCCGTACGGGTTCTGGAGGATGCCGGCTTCCGGGTCGCCGTACCCGACGCACCTGTCTGCTGCGGCCTGACGTGGATCTCCACCGGCCAACTGGCCGTCGCCCAGCGGGTCCTGCGCCACACGCTCGGCGTACTGCGCCCCTACCTGGACGCCGGCACGCCCGTGGTCGGCCTGGAACCCTCCTGCACCGCGGTCTTCCGCGCCGACGCACCCGAACTGCTGCCGGAGGACGAGGATGCGCGGCGGCTGGCCAGCCAGGTGCGCACCTTCGCAGAGCAGCTCGTCCAGCACGCCCCCAGGGACTGGCGACCGCCCCATCTGGCGCGGCAGGCGACGGTACAGACCCACTGCCACCAGCACGCGATCATGAAATTCGACGCCGACCGGGAACTCATGCGCCGCGCTCACCTGGACGCCGACGTCCTCGACGAGGGCTGCTGCGGCCTGGCCGGCAACTTCGGCTTCGAACGCGGCCACCACGAGGTGTCCATGACCGTGGCCGAACAAGGCGTCCTGCCCGCCGTCCGCAAGGCCGCCCCCGACAGCCTGCTGCTGGCCGACGGCTTCAGCTGCCGCACCCAGATCGAGCAGGGCGACACCGGACGGCGAGCCCTGCACCTCGCCGAGGCCCTGGCCCTCGGGCTCGACGGCCCACTGCCGAGCGAACATCCCGAGCGCCTGGCCGGGCGGCCCGACGTCCCGTCGCGCACGGCCCGCTGGGCGGCCACGGCGGGCGCCGCCGCCCTCACGGCCACCACGGGTCTCGGCGTCGTACGTCGCCTGCGCAGTTCCTGACCCGGCGCGGACCGCCGGCCAAACCCGGAAAGGATCCCAGTCATGTCGACGAAGGTCTCCGACTACGTCCTCCAGCGGCTGCGCGCATGGGAGGTCGAGCACGTCTTCGCCTACCCGGGCGACGGCATCAACGGACTGCTCGCCGCCTGGGGCCGTGCGGAGAACAACCCACGGTTCATCCAGTCGCGCCACGAGGAGATGTCCGCCTTCGAAGCGGTCGGCTACGCCAAGTTCTCCGGCCGCGTGGGCGTATGTGCCGCCACCTCCGGCCCCGGCGCCATCCATCTCCTCAACGGGCTCTACGACGCCAAGCTCGACCACGTGCCCGTGGTCGCCATCGTGGGCCAGACCAACCGCAGCGCCATGGGCGGCTCCTATCAGCAGGAAGTCGACCTGGTCAGCCTGTACAAGGACGTCGCCTCCGACTTCTGCGAGATGGTCACCGTCCCCGAGCAGCTGCCGAACGTGCTCGACCGGGCTCTGCGCACCGCCGTGGCAAGGCGTTCGGTCACCGCCGTGATCATCCCCGCCGATGTCCAGGAACTGGACTACTCCCCGCCCCAGCACGCCTTCAAGATGGTGCCTTCCAGCCTCGGCATGCCGCACTACGCGCCGGTGCCGGACGAGGACGACCTCGCCCGCGCCGCCAAGGTGCTCAACGCCGGGGACAAGGTCGCCCTGCTCATCGGTCAGGGCGCGCGGGGAGCCCGGCCGGAGGTCATGGAAACTGCCGACCGGCTCGGTGCCGGCGTGGCCAAGGCCCTGCTGGGCAAGGACGCGCTCGACGACGACCTGCCCTACGTCACCGGTGCCATCGGCCTGCTGGGGACCCGGCCGTCGTACGAGATGATGCGCGACTGCGACACCCTCCTCGTGATCGGCTCGTCCTTCCCCTACACCCAGTTCCTGCCGAAATTCGGCAAGGCCCGGGCCGTGCAGATCGACATCGACCCGCACATGGTCGGCCTGCGCTACCCCTTCGAGGTCAATCTCGTCGGCGATGCCGCCCGGACGCTGCGCCGGCTGCTGCCGCTGCTGCGACAGGCCACCGACCCCAGCTGGCGCGAGACGATCGAGGACAACGTCACCCACTGGTGGGACGTCATGCACCGACGCGCCACCGTCGAGGCCGACCCGATCAATCCGGAGTACGTCACCCACGCGCTCAGCGGCCTGCTGCCCGAGAACGTGATCCTCAGCTCGGATTCCGGGTCGGCCGCCAACTGGTACGCGCGCCATCTCAAGCTGCGCGGCGCGATGCGCGGCTCGCTGTCGGGCACGCTCGCCACCATGGGACCGGGCGTCCCGTATGCCATCGGCGCCAAGTTCGCCAACGGAGACCGGCCGGTCATCGCTCTCGTGGGCGATGGGGCGATGCAGATGAACGGCATGGCCGAGCTGATCACCGTTGCCAAGTACTGGCGGGATTGGGACGATCCGCGGCTGGTGGTCGCCGTCTTCAACAACCGGGACCTCAACCAGGTCACCTGGGAGATGCGCGCCATGGAGGGAGCCCCGCAGTTCCTGCCCTCGCAGTCGATCCCCGATGTCGCCTACGCCGACTTCGCCCGCTCGCTCGGCCTGCACGGTCTGCGGATCGAGAAGCCGGGCGAGGTGGAGGGCGCCTGGAAGGCGGCGCTCGACGGCGACCGGCCCTGCGTGCTCGACTTCCTCACGGACCCGGCGGTGCCACCGATCCCGCCGCACGCCACCCTCGACCAGATCGAGGCCGCCGCGGCCAGTGTCCTCAGGGGCGACAGCGACCGCGTCGCCATGGTCCGGCAGGGGTTCAAGGCCAAGGTCCAGGAATTCCTGCCCGGCCACCGTCACCGCGTGGAGCATCGGTGACCACCGAGGGGCTGGTGGCACGTGTGGACAGCGCCGAACGGGTGGCACACCTGGACTCCGCCGTCTACACGGTGCCGACCGACACGCCCGAAGCGGACGGCACCCTCGCCTGGGACAGCACCACGCTCGCCCTGGCCACCGTCCACTGCGCTGACGTCACCGGGCTCGGCTACACCTACGCCCCCGCGGCAACGGCGTATGTCATCGGTGACCTCCTCGCCGACGTGGTCACCGGCGCCTCCGTGTTCGACGTGCCGCGCCTGAACGAGGCCATGCAGCGCGCCGTACGCAACGCCGGCCTGCCCGGCGTCTGCGCACAGGCCGTCTCCGCCGTCGACATCGCCCTGTGGGACGCCAAGGCCCGCTTGCTCGGCCTCCCTCTCGTCCGCCTCCTCGGCGCGGCACGCGACGACGTGCCCGTCTACGGCAGCGGCGGCTTCACCACGTACGACGACCAACAACAGGACAGACAACTACGGGACTGGGTCGAGAAGGAGGGCATTCCCCGCGTCAAGATCAAGATCGGGGACTCCTGGGGGCAGCGCGAATCCCGGGACCGGCGGCGCGTGGCGCAGGCTCGTGCCAGCATCGGCGAGGCCGCCGAACTGTACGTGGACGCCAACGGCGGCTACAGCGCCAAGCAAGCCGTCCGAGTGGCCGCCGCCCTCGCCGACCAGGGCGTGACATGGTTCGAGGAGCCCGTCTCCTCCGACCACCTGCGCACGCTCGCCGCGATCCGCGGCCGGATCGGTGTCGACGTCACCGCCGGGGAGTACGGCTACACCCTGCCCTACTTCCAGCACATGCTGGGCGCCGGTGCCGTCGACTGTCTCCAGGCCGACGTCACCCGCTGCGGCGGCGTCACCGTATGGCTGCGCGTCGCAACGCTCGCCCAGGCACACGGCCTGGACATCTCCGGGCACTGCGCCCCGCACGCACACGCCCACGCCGCCGCTGCCGTCCCCAACCTGCGGCACCTGGAGTGGTTCCACGACCACATCCGCATAGAGCGCCTGCTCTTCGACGGCACCCTTGATCCCAGCGGCGGCGACATCACCCCTGGCACCGACGGACCAACGGGTCTGGGACTGAGTCTCAACACCGAGCGCGCGGAGCCTTTCCGGCAGGTGCGCTGAGCCCGAAGGAAGGACCATGCCCCAAAACATCGTCGTCACCGGCGCCAGCGCCGGGATCGGTCGCGCCACGGCCCGGCTCTTCGCCCGGCGCGGTGCCAACATCACCCTCGTCGCCCGGGGCCGGGAAGGGCTGGACGCGGCGGCGGACGAGGTGGAGGAGCTCGGCGGTCGGCCCCTCGTCCAAGTGGCCGACACCGCCGACCCGCAGCAGGTCGAGGACCTCGCCGACATGGCCGAGCAGACCTTCGGTCCCATCGATGTGTGGGTCAACTGCGCGTTCACCAGCGTGTTCGCGCCCTTCGACGAGATCCCACCCGAGGAGTACAAGCGCGTGACCGAAGTGACCTACCTCGGCTTCGTCAACGGCACCCGCACCGCTCTCCGCCGCATGCTGCCTCGTGATCACGGCACCATCGTGCAGGTGGGTTCCGCACTCGGCGAGCGCGCCATCCCGCTGCAATCGGCGTACTGCGGAGCCAAGCACGCCGTCAACGGCTTCACGTCCTCCCTACGGGTCGAACTGCTCCACCGACACAGTGGCGTCCACATCACCATCGCCCAGATGCCGGCCGTCAACACACCGCAGTTCTCCTGGGTACGATCCCGCCTGCCCAGGCATCCGCAGCCGGTCCCGCCGATCTACCAGCCCGAGGTCGCCGCCCGCGGCGTCCTGCACGCCGCCGACCACCCGAAGCGCAAGCAGTACTACATCGGAGCCCCGACCCTGGCGACCATCTGGGCCAACCGCCTCGCCCCCGCCCTGCTGGACCGCTACCTGGCCCGCACCGGATTCGACGCGCAACAGACCGACAGCCCAGCCCCTCAGGGCCCCGACAACCTGTTCTCACCGGCCGACGCACTATCAGGCAGGGACTACGGAGCGCACGGCGAGTTCGACGACGCGTCCCACACCCACTCCTGGCAGGCCGCCCTGGCCCGCCATCCGACGATGACGGCCGCTGCGGTGGGAGCCGGCCTGATGGCCGCGGCAGCCGGCGCACGTCGAGGGATCTCCGGGGGTGCACGCGGCGGCTCGTAGGCACATGGTGGTCCCTGGTCGCCACTCGATGGCGCGCTACAGAACATGGCGCCTCATCAGCTACTTGATGTCGACCCGTCCGAGCGGGTTGGGGCTTGCCGTCAGTGCTTCCTGCGCTGCCTGCCAGGCCGGATCCCCCGGGTAGAGCTCGGCGCGGAGGTAGGCCCAGGTGAGCCGGGCGACGGTGGCGACTCGTTCGGGGTGCTCGTCCGTGGTCTCGGCGACGTCGTATCCGGAGACCCCGCCGAGCCCGTGCTCCGCGTCGAACAGGGTGAGCAGGGACTTGGGGCCCGGAGAGAGGACGTACGGATCGGCATGCCACTCCGGGCCCCGAACCGTCAGGTGGGCGGAGTCGTCCTTGTCGCCGACGACGACGAGTGCGGGCGTCTTCATCTCGGAGAAGTCCGTGGTCGAGAAGAAGGGCCAGTTCTCGGCGACGAACTCGGTGAGGGCATCGCCGCCTCGGCCGGGCGCGGCGAGCAGGACACCCGCCTTGATCCGGGGTTCGGCGAGGTTCACTTCCGTGCCGTCGTCCGGGTCGGTGAGCCGGGCGCCGAGCAGCAGGCTCGCGGTGTGCCCGCCCATCGAGTGCCCGGCCACGGCGACCTTGCTGTGGTCCAGACGCCCCTGGAGCTGAGGTACGGCAGCCTCGATCACGTCGAGCCGATCGAGGATGCGCGTCATGTCTTCGGCGCGTGATCGCCAGTACAGAGGCGCGCCGGGGGTGTCGGGGGCGAGGACCTCGCTCAGCGTCATGGAGCTCAGGTGTGTGGGCTGGATGACGACGAAGCCGTGCGCCGCCCAGAAGTTGACGAGGGGGGCGTAGCCGTTCAGCGAGGAGAGGTTGTTCGAGTAGCCCTGACCGTGTGAGAGGAGGATGACCGGCAGGTCGCTGCCGGTCACGGGTGCGGAGACGCGCACTTCCAGGTCCACGGCTCGGCCGGGAGTCGGCAGCACCACCGGACTGACCGAGAGGACGGGAACGGGCGAGCCGAGGGTGCCGGCTGTGTGGGGCGATTCGCTCATGATGCGAGATTCCTTTCAAGGGCCTCTGCTGCCGGTTTCATGCGGCCGGCGGCCGCGACCGGCGAGGCGGTCAGGAGCGTCCGGCTTCTGCCATCGCGGAAGCGGATCACTGTTCCATTTAACATACGGAGCAGTGTTCCGCTTTGTCAACGACCCTCGTCCGGCGGCTGGTTCGAAGCCTCGCCCAACCATGGATCGAATACTGGATTGCAGGCGGAGCCCTCGACCGGATAGAAGTGATCCCTGATTCCTCGGCACCAAGACCGAGGGGCCATACGAGCGAGAGGAGGGGTAAGCCGATGATCCCCACGACCACCGCGCTTGCCTTCTCCCGGGGTACGGACCGCGTCTGACCCCCGGAACGGACGCGCACCCTTCACCGGAGCATGCCTCGACCGTGGAACTGAACAACCTGACGATGCGCCCGATCTCCGGGCGAGAAGAACTCAGCCTCTTCTGCCGACTGCCCTACGTCCTCAACGAGGAGTTGTCGGACGACCTCGCCCAAGGCCACCGACGTCCGCAATGGATGTGGGTGGCGCTGGCAGGGGACCGACTGCTGGCCAGGGCGGCCTGGTGGAGCCGGCCAGGCGACAGCCTCCCTCTCCACCTGGACATCCTGGATGTCGACGACAGCCTCCCGGCGTCCGGCCAAGTGGACGTCGGCGTACGGCTCTTGCGCACCGCCATGTCCGCCACCCTTCCGAGCGGATCGCCTCCACCCGAGTACAGCCGCTTCATCCCGCCCGACTGGCGTGACGAGGCGGCCACCAGACGCATCGTCGAAGACCGCATGACGATCCTGGAGCGCACCGGCGCCCGACTGTTCGTGGAGCGGCTTCGCCTGGAGTGGCGTCCGGGGACACCGCTACCCGAGCCGGGCGGGCGTCTGACGTTCCGGCCACCCCGCGACCACGCCGAACTGCAGGCCCTCATGACCCAGGTCCTGGATGGCACGCTGGACGCCCACAGTCGCCACGATCTGACCCGGATGCCTGCCGACGCCGTGGCGACCAGGCACTACGAGGACGAACTCGCCCGCTACACCAGCCCCAGGGACTGGTGGCGCGTCGCGGTGTTGCCCAACACGGAGCCAGTGGGCTTCGTCATCCCGGCCCACAACGGCTACAACGCGATCATCGCCTACCTTGCCGTGCTCCCCCGGCATCGCGGTCACCGGTACATCGACGACATCCTCAACGAAGGCACCCGCATCCTCGCCCAGCAGGACGTCCCGCGCGTTCGCGCGTCCACGGACGTGGGCAACGTCCCCATGGCGAACGCGTTCCAGCGCGCCGGATACGTCAACTTCGGCCGTGAGATCAACATGACCTGGAGCTGAACGCGACGGCGAGACGGCCGTGCACGCGCGCCCCAACCGGACTACGGCAGGTCCGTGCTCGGCACCCGGCGCCAGTCCCAATGCGGGTGACGTTCCAGAAGGTCGAGGAACTCGCCGGCCGGTAGAACGTCATGGTGATTGGTGTCGAGAAGTCCGGTGAACTCCGTCAGGACTTGCCGCAGGAAGGCTCGGGCCGCGTCCATGGACTCGCATGAAAACGGATTCGCGTCGCCAGCGACAGGCGTTGCTCCACCGTCGCAAGAATGATCACGGACGGCCAGGACACGGACTCACCTCCGCGGCGAATGTAGTTGGCACTTCCGGTCAGAGCCATCCGGTCTTGCGTGGCGGTGATGACCGCGGGCATCCCGTGGAACGCACGATCCGTCAACTCGGGCGCGCTTCAAGCACCATGCGAGGCGGAACGTATCCCCGCAGTTCACGTGACATCTACGGTTGGTACATTCACTTGATCATTCGTGGGCCTTGAACCGCGGCTCGCCGGGCCATGTCCGGCACAACGAGCCTGCCGACGTCCACGAGTCTCAGTGACATGTCGACAAGGACGCGAACATTGGCCCGTACCCGCCGTTTACACCGTCTCGCAGGAACCGCCGCACTCACCGTGCTCATCAGTTCCGCGCTGCCCGCAGTCCCGGCTCTGGCCGAGTCCCCGACGCCGCATCTCGACAGTGTCGAGCGTGCTCTGCGGGAGGTGTCGCCAGGTCTGGAGGGGCAGGTCTGGGAACGGACGGACGGCAACACCCTGGACACCGGCGGCGGTGATCCCTTCGACTGGCTGCTGCCGACCCCCGGCTGCTGGGGTGACGCGGCCTGCACCCAGCGCCTGGGCACTCAGAAGCTGCTCACCAAGATGGAAGAGAACATCTCGTCGGCCACCCGGACCGTCGACATATCGACGCTGGCACCCTTCCCCGACGGCGCGTTTCAGAGTGCGATCGTCGCCGGCCTCAAGAAGGCGGCCGCCGTCGGCCACCACCTCAAGGTACGCGTCCTCGTGGGCGCCGCACCGATCTACCACCTGAACGTGGTGCCGTCGAAGTACCGCGACGAACTGCGCGCCGCACTCGGTGAGTACGCCGACGACGTGACGCTGAACGTCGCGTCGATGACGACGTCGAAGACCGGGTTCTCCTGGAACCACTCCAAGCTGCTCGTGGTGGACGGCCGGTCGGTGATCACCGGCGGCATCAACAACTGGAAGAACGACTACATCGACACCACCCACCCAGTGTCGGATGTCGACCTGGCCCTGTCGGGGCCCGCCGCGGGCTCCGCGACCCGGTACCTGGACCAGCTGTGGTCCTGGACGTGCGACAACCGGAACAACGCGATCAAGGTCTGGCTCGCGAAGTCCCAGGGCGCCGACTGCATGTCGTCGTTGGAGAAGGACAACGACACCGCCACCGACCCGTCCGGCGCGAGCGGCGACGTTCCCGTGCTGGCAGTGGGCGGGCTCGGGGTCGGTATCAAGGACGTCGACCCGTCGTCGCCGTTCCATCCGACCCTGCCGACCGCATCCGACACCAAGTGCGTGGTCGGCGTGCACGACTACACCAACGCCGACCGTGACTACGACACGGTGAACCCCGAGGAGAGCGCCCTGCGCGCACTCGTCGGCAGCGCGAAGGACCACGTAGAGATCTCCCAGCAGGACATGAACGCCACTTGTCCGCCGCTGCCGCGCTATGACATCCGCTTGTACGACACCCTCGCGGCGAAGATCGCCGACGGTGTGAAGGTCCGCATCGTGGTCAGCGACCCCGCCAACCGCGGTGCCATCGGTAGCGGCGGCTACTCGCAGATCAAGTCACTGAACGAAATCAGTGACGTGCTCCGCAAGCGTCTCGAACTCGTCACCGGCGGCCTGCCGCAGGCCCAGGCAGCCATGTGCGCCAACCTGCAACTCGCCACCGCCCGTTCCTCCGACAGCGCCACGTGGTCCGACGGAAAGCCCTACGCACAGCACCACAAGCTCGTATCCGTGGACGGATCGGCCTTCTACCTGGGCTCGAAGAACCTCTACCCGTCCTGGCTGCAGGACTTCGGCTACATCGTGGAGAGCCCCACAGCCGCCCGACAGCTCACGACGAAACTGCTCGATCCGCAGTGGACGTACTCACGGGCGACAGCCACCTACGACTACGCACGCGGCACCTGCCCGAAGTGACACAGGGCAATGTGGCCCCGCGCTCTCCTTTCGGCGCGGGGCCCGACCGCCCCTCTCCCCTCGTCCAGCCCGGCCACCCCTAAATTCGAGCACGCATTCGAAGCCTGACTCGCGGCACGCCCCGGCCGGCTGCCCTGCCTGAGCCGGCTGCGCTCGTTCCGCTTACTCTCGACATATGTGGTGATCAAACCGGAAAAGGTACGCCATGGACTTCCAGCTCAAGGACAAGGTCGCCGTCGTCACCGGAGCGAGCAAGGGCATCGGCCTGGCCATCGCCGACGCTTTCGCGCGTGAAGGCGCACATGTCGTCACCGGCAGCCGAAGCGTCACTCCTGAGCTGGAAGCGTTGCATGAGAGCCATGGCGTCACCGCGGTCCCCGTCGATCTGACCACCGCAGAGGGCCCGGACGCACTCGTCCAGCACGCGGTGGACCAGTACGGCAGGGTCGACGTCCTGGTCAACGGATTGGGCGCCGCTACCGCCCGTCCGAGCTTCCTGGACATCGACGACGCCGAGTGGGAGCGGATCTTCAACATCACCCTGTTCAGCGCGGTCCGGGCCAGCCGCGCGGCACTCCCTCACCTGCTGCACGCGGACACGGCTTCCATCGTGAACATCAGCTCCATCAACGCGCGCCTGCCCTTCCCCATGGTCGTGGACTACTCCGCGGCCAAGGCGGCGCTGACGAGTCTGACCAAGTCGCTGTCCGAGGAGTTCGCACCGCGAGGCGTACGAGTGAACTCAGTCGCTCCGGGACCGGTCCGCACTCCCTTCTGGACCGCGCCGGGTGGCTTCGCCGACGCCATGGCGGCCCAGGCCGGCACCACCGCGCAGGAAGCCATCGATGTCGTCGTGCCGCAAAGCATGGGTATCTCCACCGGCCGGGTCACCGAACCTCACGAAGTCGCCGACCTGACCCTCTTCCTGGCCTCCCCACTCGCCGGCAACATCACAGGAGCCGAGTTCACCATCGACGGCGGCCAGGTCAAGACGTTGTGATCTCACGTCCGCGCTGCATGTCCCACATCAGCCGCGCCACGCCCTCGTAATCCCGACAGCCGCAACGCGCTCCGCCCCGCACCACCATTGGGCGAGCCTCCGTGAGCGCATGAGCGCCCAGCGTATTCCTACTCCAGCAGTCGGCGGGGTCGTCAGGATGAGCGCGACAGCCCGATGCGTGTCCTGGGGCGGCATTCCTCTGGGTGCGCTCTTGGGCGGAGTCTCGGGTTCTGTCTTCGGCGCAGCCGCCGCCCTGTGGATCGGTGCAGCCGGCATGACCCTGAGCGCCCTCCCCTACTTCCTCTCACCACTGCGAACCCTGCGGACCCCGCCTACGGAAGAAGTGCCCGAACTCGTACGCCACGGTGCACGAGTGGCTGATGTGTAGGGCGGAGCACAGCCCCAGCTTTCCTCCCAGCCCTCCAGGTTGTGCGCGCAGTGGACAAGTGGTTGCGGCTCTTCCGGGTGGTCGAGGTCATAAGCGACGTCTGCCGAGATGTGGAGGGAAGCCGGTGGCGGGATCGAGGGATCCGTCGGCGATCTGACCGGCGATCCACTCGGCCAGTGTCAGTCCAGCCCCGCCTGGATGAGCCGATCGGACCCTACCTGTCTGCCGAACGCCCGCTCACGCGCGATGTAGTTGAGTTGCTTGAGGGCGTCGTCGGGGGTCACCAGCGTGTTCCCCGTCGGCAGTCCAGTTGGGCGCGCGGGCAGGGGCGGTTCTGCTGGTGGAAGTTGGCGGAACGCATCGGCATCCGCGCTACCCCTCCCCGTCCGGGGCTGCCGAATCGGCGGCGGCCTCTGCGAGGTTGTGCTCCAGGCGTTCCAGGGTGAGCAGGGCCGCGGTCTGCTCCTCGGCGGAGAGGCCCGCTGTCACGAGGTCCTCAAGTCGGCTCCAGACCCGCTCGACCTCGCGGCGCAGGGCCTGGCTGGCTGCCGTGGGTTCGATGAGTGCCGCGCGCTTGTCGGTGGGTGAGGGGCGGCGGCGGACGAAGCCGGCCTGTTCCAGGCGCTTGATGGTGCGGGTCATGGTGGCGGCGTCGGAGTCCAGCAGACGCACCAGGTCGGCCTGTCGCTGGGGACCGAGTTCCCACAGGTGCATCATGACCAGTTCCTGGCCCGTGTGCAGACCTATCGGGCGCAGCAGTTGTCCCGCGAACATGCGGTGCAGGCGGGCCAGGCGGAAGATCGCGTGGCTGACCGGCCCGCTGCCGGCCGCGGCCGGTACCGGGACAGTGGCGTCCCGCCCCGCCCCCAAAGGACCTGTGCCGGTCTGCGGTGTCGACTCCGTCATGTCCCGCTCACTTTCCTGCCTGGTCAAGCTAATCCTACCTCCGGGTCGGCGAGCCCGACGGCTAGTCGAGCTCCACGTGAGATATGGCCAGATGGAGGCGTGTGGCGCGCATCACATCCGCCCACAGGAATGAAGGTCTCGATTTACCTGTTCGGACAGGTAATCGTGGTGCGGGCAGCGGAGCGCCCGCACCACAGACCACCACTGAGCAGCACTTACCCGAGGAAGAGGCCATGACCACTGCTTTCGATCCGATCGTCCTGGGCGGCAAGCGACTGGCGAACCGTGTCGTGATGGCGCCGATGACTCGCAGCCGTGCCTTCGGGCCCGGAGCCGCGCCGACGGAGCTGATGGCGACGTACTACGCACAGCGCGCCAGTGCCGGGCTGATCGTCACCGAGGGCATCCAGCCCTCGCCGGTCGGCCAGGGCTACCCCGACACCCCCGGTCTGCACACGTCCGGGCAGGTGCGGGCTTGGCGGACGGTGACCGACGCCGTGCACCGCGAGGGCGGCGTGATCTTCGCTCAGCTGATGCACACCGGGCGGATCGGCCACCCGGTCCTGCTGCCCGACGATCTGGTGCCGGTGGGGCCGTCGGCGGTGGCTGCACAGGGTGAGGTCTACACCCACGTGGGACCCAAGGACTTCGTGACGCCGAAGGAACTGAGCGAGGCGGAGATCCGGGAGACGATCGAGGACTTCGCAGCCGCGGCGCGCAACGCCATCGAGGCCGGGTTCGACGGCGTCGAGATCCACGGCGCCAACGGCTACCTGATCCACCAGTTCCTCGCCCCCAACACCAACCAGCGCGGCGACGACTGGGGCGGCGACATCGAGGGCCGTATCCGATTCGCCGTCGAGGTGGTCACGGCCGTGGCCGAGGCGATCGGCAGCCACCGGGTCGGCCTGCGGCTGTCGCCCGGAAACCCGTACAACGACATCGCCGAGGACAACCCGGGCGAGGTGTACCCCACCCTGCTGGCCCGGCTCGGCGGCCTTGAGCTCGCCTATCTGCACCTGCTGGAAGGGCCGGACCGCGACCTGACCGCACGACTGCGCAAGGCCTGGCCCGGCCTGTTCGTCCTCAACCCGTTCACGCACCCCAACGTGACCGGCCCTGACGCGCTGGCCCTGATCGAGGACGGCAGCGCGGACGCGATCGCCTACGGGGCGCTGTTCCTGGCCAACCCCGACCTGCCCCGGCGGCTCGCCGACGGCGGCCCGTTCAACACCCCGGACCCGGCCACCTTCTACGGCGGCGACCACCGCGGATACACCGACTACCCCACCCTCGACTGACCGGTGACCGGCACACCCGGACCGGCCCGCACACCGGTCCGGCCCGGGTGGCAGTCAGCCCTCGCACCCCTTGATGTCGTCTTCGCACCCGTCCACGTCGTCGGGGGCCACGGTGTTGAGGCGCCACAGCACGAGGCCCTCGGCGTCCTTCACCGCGTGGGTGATCCTGACGGTGAAGGGCCCACCGGCGGCGATGTTGAACTGGTCCGCCTCGCGGTCGCCGCACGTCACCTCCCACTCGCTGTCCGCGTCGCCCCGTGTGAGGGTCAGCGTCACCGAGCGGGGTGCGGGTGCTTGGCAGGCGACATCGAAGGTGTAGGCACGGTCTCCCTGTGCCGTGAAGGTCTTCTTCAGGCCCCGGGCCAGGCTTTCCATGCCCTCGTCCACGCGTGAGGCGCCATCGGGCTGCACGGCCTTGAGGGCACGTGTGGCGCGCCGCATCGCGTCTTCTTGGTCCTCCTTGCCGTCCCAGGAGGGGGCTGGTGTGGTGGTGGCCGGACTCGACGAGGCCGTGTTGCCGGGTTCGGCCTTCCCTTCTTGATTCTTCTGTTCCGTGCAGGCGCCCGTCAGGGCCATGGCGGTGACGATGATGGTGAGGGCGAGGCCCTGGCGTGTGCGCATGGGGCTCCAGTCGGTGGGGGTGTGGCACCGCATCCCGGCCTGCGCGCTCGGGATGCGGCGTCACGACGTACAAGGGTCCTCAGCGGGTGCCGCGACCGTACAGTTCGGGGCCGCAGACCCGGGCGCAGGGGTCGTCGGAGCGTCGCACTCCGGCGGCGAAGCCCGCGGGTGGCGGCGGGACGAGCATGTACTCGCGGCCGAGCGCGTCGGCCTGCGTGTTGCCGTAGATCGTCACTTCGCCGTCCGACCAGCGTACGAACAAGTCGTCCTCCCAGTCGTTCGCGCCGAACTCGCCCGCGGCGACGACACGGGCGTGAGTCCAGGTGTCGTTGGCGGCCTTCAGTTTGGACTCGCCGCCCAGGCCCCGGGTGCCGATGTCCTGATAGACGGTCAGTTCGCCGTCCGACCACTTCACGAACAGGTCGTAATTGGTGTCGCCGGTGGAGCCGTCGAAGTCGCCCCCGGTGATGAGGTCGGCGTGCTCGGCCCACAGCTTGTTCTTGGCGATCAGCTGGGTCTCCGCGTGGAAACCGCCACCGTCGACGTTGACGTACTTGGTGACCTCGCCGTCTGTCCAACGGACCACGAGGTCGTCGGCCCACTTGTTGCCGCCGTACCTGCCGGTCGCGATGCCCTTGGCGTACTTCCAGACCGATCCGCCCGCAGCGATCTTGATCTCATTGGCGGGGTGCTGGTCCGACGCCGTGGGCAGCTTGGTGTGCTCGTCGATGTCCTTGTAGATCGTCACCTCGCCGTCGGCCCACTTCACCATGAGGTCATAGGCGTTGGAGCCGGTGTAGTCACCGGCGGTGATCACATCGGCGTACTTGCTCCACAGGTCGTTGGGCTTCGCCAACTGCACCTCGCACGGCTGGCCGGCCTTGCAACCGGTGTAGAAGCCCTGGTTCTGGTCGCCCGGGTAGAGGGTCACCTCTCCGTCGCTCCACTTCACGAGCAGATCGGAGTCGCCGAACTTCTGCGAGTCGGTGTGGAAGGTGCCGGAGGTGGCCGCGACGGCATGCCGCCACAGTTTGGCGTCCCCCATGCCGTCGATGCCCTTGGGGGTGTCCGGCGCATAGTCGTTGACCGCCTGGTTGTACAGGCGCACCACGTCGGCGTCGAACTGCGAGGAGTACGAGATGTCGTCCCTCGTACCGCCCGTCTTGTAACCGCCGATGACACCGATGATGTCACCGCGCTTTCCGTCGAAATTGCGCAGGAAGGGGCCGCCGGACACGCCGGGGGCGAAGCCGTCGCAGGCTATTTCGAGGAATCGGCCGTCGAAGCCCTTGGTGCTGGTCGAAGGACAGACCAGGGGCGCCTTGGCACCGCCCGGGAACCCGATGAGGGTGACGTTGCGTTGAGCGAGCTGCGAAGAGTGAAGCGTGGTGAGCTGATTGCCCAGGCCCGTCGCGTTCTCCAGGAACTCGCCCTTGGAGTTCGGTCCGGATCGCAGGATCGCGAAGTCCAGGTCGTCGGCCTTGGCGGGCCCCTGAGCCAGATAGCGGCCGTCGATCCACACCTTCCCCTTCTTGATGGGGAAGATGCCGTACGGGGCGATGCCGCGGCCGCGGTGCTGCGGATCCGGCTTCCAACCGGGGGCGAGCGCGAGGGACTTGAAGCGGTCGTTGTCGTTCAGGCAGTGGGCCGCCGTGATGACGAGCGATTTGGTCGGTGAGGCCACGGAGGATGCCGAGCAGAACTGGTCACGCTTGCCGGGATCCGACTGCGGGTCATCGTCGTCGTTGATGAGGAAGACGCCCGCGGTCGCCACGCCCCGGTTGTCGGGGGAGGACGACGCGCGCATCATCTTGTCCAGCGTCGGTGCGTTCTTGGCAGTGCCGCCGCCGGTTCCCGTGTCGTCCTTGCCGAGGTCGACGGGCACGGCCTGTGCGATGCGCTCAGGCGTCCAGTACGCCTCCGCGGCCTTGGCCTCGGCGATCTCCTCAGGCGTCGCCCGCAGTTTCTCCCCCGGCGGCGTCGGCACGTTCGTCGGCTCGGTCACCGACGCCGGGCCCGAGGGCGAGGGCGACGGCGTATTGGTGGCTGTCCGCGTCGGGGACGGAGTGGGGGTGTCTTTCCCGCCCTGCCCAGGCACCGGCGTGGAGGTGGTGGCCCCGGTGTGTGCCGTGGACGGAGACGGAGACGAGGATGGAGACGGGGACGGCATGGGTGCGGCCGACACGGCAGGTGCGGCCAGCAGGATCACCGCCGTGGCGAGGCCCAGCGCACCGGGTCTCCATCTCCGTCGTGTTACGTGAGTGCTCAACTTTCGCAGTACCTTTCACGGTTGGTCAGGCCGTCAGGCAGCGTCGCTTCTCCACGGCGGAGTGTCGGGAGAGGTGACATCTGTTCAACAAGCGGACACAAATCGCATAGTTGTCCGGATTGCTTGCGCTGAACCGTATGTGATCTCGCCGGGCAAACCGATCACCAGCGCCCATCCGCCCCTCGGCGGCGACTTGATCACGCCATGGAGGAACTGCCGGTTCCGCAGCATCGGATGGACGGCAGCCGGCCGTGCGGGCCGAAACGGAAAGACCGCGGCGGCCAGTCGACTTGCGTTGCCTCACAAGGCAACGCGTCATCAGCGGAAGGTGAACTCCCCCTCGGCCAGGCGTCGTCGACGCGGCATACGCACCCAATCCTCATGTCTACGGGAACGGGCAAGAAATTGGCGACTTTTTACCCAGTCGCCAACCGGCGTCAAGTTCGCCACAGCGGCTACATGTCCTCCACGAGGCCCACTTCCGGGAACGCGGCGGACTCGTTCAGTTCCGCCCAGACCGTCTTGCCGTGCCGGGCGTGGCGGGTTCCCCATTGTTCGGCGAACTGGGCGACCAGGAGCAGGCCGCGTCCGCCCTCGTCGGAGGCCCGGGCCCGGCGCAGGTGCGGAGTGGTGCCGCTGGCGTCGGAGACCTCGCACAGCAGGGTGTAGTCATGGATGAGGCGCAGCCTGATCGGGGACCGGCCGTAGCGGATGGCGTTGGTGACCAGCTCGCTGACCACCAGTGCCGCGGTGAAGTCGAGTCCCTCCAGCCCCCAGGTGCTCAGCTGCCGGGAGACGTCCGCGCGGACCCGGGCGACGACCGAGGGGTCGGCCTCCACATCCCACGTGGCGACCTGGTCGGCTCCGAGTGCCCGGGTGCGGGCGACGAGCAGCGCGATGTCGTCGTCCGGCTTGGCGGGCAACAACGCATCGAGCACGCTGTCGCAGACTGTCTCCGGGGAAGGGGCGGACTGAACGAGGGCGTGGCGCAGGGCGGTGAGGCCCGCGTCGACGTCGTGATCGCGAGCCTCGATCAGACCGTCGGTGTACAGGGCGATCAGGCTGCCTTCCGGCAGCTCGAACTCCCTCGATTCGAACGGCAGGCCGCCGAGACCGAGAGGCGGGCCGGGAGGCAGATCCAGGAGTTCCGCCTTTCCGTCCTGGCGGACCACGACAGGTGGGACGTGCCCCGCGCGGGCAAGGGTGCAGCGGCGCGAGACGGGGTCGTAGACCGCGTACAGACAGGTGGCGCCCACGTCTCCGTCGTTCTCGGCATCCGGGTCGGTGGAAGCCTCGATGGAGGCTTCGGCGGAGGGTTCCGCCGAGGCTGCGGTCGGGGCTTCCGTCGGAGCTTCCGCCCGAGCTTGAGTTGGGGCTTCGGCCGAGGCCTCAGCGGACAGGCGCAGGACGACGTCGTCCAGGTGCGTGAGGAGCTCGTCGGGCGGCAGGTCGATGTCGGCCAGGGTGCGTACGGCGGTCCGCAACCGGCCCATCGTGGCGGCGGCGCGAATGCCGTGGCCGGCCACGTCGCCGACGACGAGGGCCACGCGGGCGCCGGACAGCGGGATGACGTCGTACCAGTCGCCGCCCACCCCGGCGTCGGAGCCGGCCGGCAGATAGCGGTAGGCGACCTCCACGGCCGACTGCCGCGGCGCGTGCCGCAGGAGCAGGCTGTGCTGCAGCGTGAGGGCGGTGGCACGCGCGTGCGTGTAACGCAGGGCGTTGTCGATGGCCGCCGCCGCCCTGGCGGCTATGTCCTGTACGAAGAGCAGATCCGCGTCGTCGAAGAGTTCGGGCCTGCGGTGCCGGAAGAACTCGGCGACACCCAGCGTGGTGTCGCGGGCATGCAGCGGGACCACGATCTTTGAGTCAATGCCTTGGTCACCGGGGGTGACATTGGGGTCGGCGGCCGGTCCCGAGCCATCCGGGAGGTGGGAGGCGTCGAGGCGGTGTCGGGAGGGCTGCCCGGTGGCCAGAGCGCGGCCCGACGGACACCCGGCCGGGCAGGTGTGGAGCTGCTGCGGGGTGATCGTCAGTTCCGGCGAACCGTCGACCGCTGACCGCTGGGCTATCCGGCGCAGCACGAGCGGGTCCGCGGCCGGGGTGTCGCCTCCGTGGAGCACGGACTCCAGAAGGTCGACGGTGACCATGTCCGCGAACTGCTCGATCGCGAGATCCACCAGTTCCTGGGCGGTACGGGCGATGTGCAATGTGGTCCCGATGCGCATGCTCGCCTCGTTCACGACCGAGAGCTGCCACCGCAGCCGGCGATCCCGCTCCTCCTGGAACGCCGTGACGCCCTGCTCGGACGTGCGGTCCACGTATTCGGTCGACAACGTGATCAGCTTGCGCGTGGCCGCGCTGAGCAACTCGGGATCGTTCGTCAGCCGGGGCAGCTCCTCCAACAGGCTGTCGAGGATGACCCCCTGTGCGAGCCGATAGGCCCGCAGTGCGGTACTGACGGGCTTCCCGTGCCGAGCCAGCCGGCGCGAACGCTCCACGTCGCCGTCCGGCAGCTGGATCTCGCCCGACTCGGCGATGTGCTCAAGGCCGACCAACACGGCGTCCACGTGCTCGGCGATGTTCTGGGAGGCCATGACGTCCGGGTACTCCCACAGTTCGGGGAGTTCCTGCTGCAGACAGCGTTCCACCCCGGCTGTCAGCTCGTCCGCTTTCGAGCCGAGCTCATGCGCTGCACGCGACAGAAGTCCGTCAGCCGTGGGCTCCACACTGAAGACGGTACGCCGTCCGCGCGCCTGACTCCGACCGGTGCCGGCCCTGGCGCCCTACTCCGAGGGGTGTGCACACCCGGTGACCCGTGTACGGCGCAGGGTTCCGGCCGCCCATCTGACCTGCGGATCGCCCTGGCCGGATACGGAATCGTCAGGGCCGGCTCCTGCTCCTCATGGGCGGGCCTGGACGACTGGATCGCCGTTCAACGCCCACCCGGTTCGGGCGGCGGGACGATCTCCCGCTTGAGGATCTTGCCGGTGGGTCCCTTCGGGAGGGTGTCCGTGATCCATACCTTCCGCGGGTACTTGTAGGCGGCGACCTGCCCCTTGACGTACGCGCGCAGCTCGTCGGCCGTCGTTCGGGCTCCCGGCTTGAGGACGACCGCCGCGCCGACCTCCTCACCGAGGTCGGAGTTGGGAAGGCCGATGACCGCGGCGTCGGCGACCGCGGGGTGCTCGTAGAGCACATCCTCGACTTCGCGGGGGTACACGTTGTACCCGCCGCGAATGATCACGTCCTTCTTCCGGCCGACGATCCAGAAGTAGCCGTCCTCGTCGACCCGGCCGAGGTCGCCGGTGTACAGCCAACCGTCCCGGATCGCCTCGGCGGTCTCCTCGGGGCGTTGCCAGTACCGCTTCATCACGTTGTGCCCGCGGATCACGATCTCGCCGCTCTCCTCTTGCGGTACCTCCTTGCCGTCGTTGTCGACGACCCGCATCTCGACGCCCCGGATCGGGGTGCCGACCGAGCCGGGTCTGGGGCCGGCCTGGAGGGTGTTGAACGAGGCCACGGGCGAGGTCTCCGACAGCCCGTACCCTTCGAGTACGACCACGTCGAACGCGGCCTGGAAGTCTTGCAGCACCTGGAGCGGCATGTCCGAGCCGCCGCAGAGGGCCACGCGCAGGCGGGAGACGTCGTAGGCGTCTCGGCCGGGCTGCCTCAACAGCCTGCTGAACACCGTCGGTACCCCGGCGAAGACAGTGACCCCGTGCTCGCCGAGCATGCTCAGTACCCGCTCGGCGTCGAATCGTGGCAGCAGCGTGAGACAGGCCCCGACGGCGACGGCGGCGTTGAGGGTGCAGGTCTGTCCGAACGCGTGGAACAGCGGCAGCCCGCCGAAGATCACGTCGTCGGCGGTGAGTCCGAGCAGGTCGTTGGCCCCGATGTCGCAGTTGAGGGAGAGGTTGGCGTGGGTGAGTTCGGCGCCCTTCGGCCGACCGGTCGTCCCCGAGGTGTAGAGGATCACCGCGGTGTCGTCCTCGCGCCGATCGCTCAGGTCCTCGACGAGCGGGGCGGACTCCAAGAGCTCCTCGAAGGCACCGCAGCTGACGACGATCGCCTCGGCCTCGACCTGCTGCGCTCCGGTCCGTGCCTCGTCGGCGAAAGCGTCCCAGGCGAAGAGGAACCCGGCACCTGAGTCGTCGAGGTAGTAGGCGACCTCGCGGGACTTGAGCAGGGGTTCATCGGGACGACGATGCCGCCGGCCCGGAGTACGCCGAAGTAGGCGAGGGCGAACTCCGGCACGTTGGGCAGCATGATCCCGACCCGGTCCCCGGGCTTCACGCCACGGTCGCGGAGCAGTCCGGCCATACGGGCGCTGCCCTCGTCGAGCATGCGATAGGAGACAGTGGCGTCCCCGAGACGGAGCGCGGCGCGATCCGGATGGGTCCCGGCGCTGCGCACCACATGGGATGCGAGGTTCATGCCAGATCCTTTCGACCCGGCCCGGGCAGCCCCGGTTCTTCCGGAACCTGCTCGCCCCAGACCGCTTTGCCGCCCGTTGAACGAACGTCGGCCCCACCTGCGCGACAGCTGGGCGAGCGGCCGGCATCGGATTCAAAGTGCCAGGCGCTGACGTACGACGGTCACTGGACGCTCATTACGACCTTCGCGCCGGAATTGGTGCCGCCGCATCAAATTCTAAAGGCAGCGGATTCATCGCGAACCGCTTTGTAGGATTGAGGCATGGCTGCGGAGCATCCCGGGGCCGCAAGACAACTGTCCGTGGTCGCGGAGAGCGTAGGGTCACATCTCACGGAGGTCAGCCGTGACGTCTGTGAGAATGTCATGGCGGAGATCCCGGAACTCAGGGATGACGCGACGGTCGTAAAAATCCTCCGGGCGAGCGTCACGGAAAACGTCGCCACACTGCTGCACATTTTTGAGAACGACATACCTCTGGAGAAGATCGAGGGGCCTGCCGCCGCCACCGAGTACGCCAGGAGGCTGGCGCAGAGGGATATTCCCCTCAGTTCGATGAGCAGGGCCTACCGCATCGGTCACTGGCGCTTTCTGCAGTGGTGCCTGGACGAGCTCGATCGGCAGGACGCCGACGGCGAGCTCGCCACCGCGGCCAACAGGCGCATGCTGCACGTGAGTTTCGGCTACATCGACCGGGTGACCGAGCATGTCATCGCGATCTACCAACAAGAGCGCGATCATTGGCTGCTCAGCCAGACCGCCGCACGCGCCGCACGCGTACGGGACCTCCTCTCCGACAAGGACATCGACCTCAACTACGCCGAACAGGCCCTTGGTTACCGGCTCCGGCAGAACCACCTGGGGCTGGTGACCTGGTTGCCCACACAGACGGGCGAGGACGCGGGACTCGCTCGACTCGACCGGATCACCACCGAGATCGCCACGGAGCTCGACTGCCCCGCCATGCCGCTGTTCGTCCCCCGAGACGCGGTGTTGTCCTGGGCTTGGCTGCCCTTCGGATCGCACAACGACGTCTCCTGGGAAACGGTGTCGAACGCGGTCCAGCGCAGTGAGCCTTCGGTGTATGTGTGCGCTGGGTCCGTGGGGCACGGCATCGAGGGATTCCGCTCCACGCATCGGCAGGCACTGCGCACGCAGGACCTCGCGACGGCGGCCAGTCCCGTCCCCCACTTCGCCGACTTCTCCACCGTCGCCCCCATCGCCCTGATGGCGACGAACGTCGACGACATGCGCGCCTGGGTGTGGGGAATCCTGGGGCCTTTGGCCGTCGACGACGAAAACTTCGCACGGCTTCGGGAGACGGCACAGATCTTCCTGGACAACGGCTGCAGCTACACCGCTACCGCCAGCGCGCAGATCCTGCACAAGAACACCGTGCAGTACCGCATCCGGAAAGCCGAGGAAATCATGGGGCACCCGGTCCAGAAAGGTCACACCGATCTGGAGATCGCGCTGCGGGCGGTCCGGTACCTCGGCTCGACGCTCCTTCGTACCGCCCCCGGATGAAACGCCGCACGCCTTCGCCCGGCCACAGTCATCCCGTGGGGCGAGTGCCCGTCAGGTGGCGGGCGAGCAGTTCGAGCGCCGACGTGAGCTCCGACAGCAGCGCCGGGTCGTCCGACCCGAGCGTGGACACGAGCACCTGCTCGATGTCGGTGGCACGGACCTGCGCCACCCGCGCGGAGACCTCGTCGGCCTGCCGGATCAGAACCCGGCGCCGGTCGGACGGGTCCGGAACGGTCACCACCGATCCGGCCTCCTTCAATCGGGCCACCGCCGTTGACACCTGACTCTGCGGCAGCCCCGTACGCGTCACGATCTCGCTGACGGAACTGTCCGGGTGGGCCGCGACATCGCTGGCCACGATCAGGACCAGCCGGGCGCTGCCGGCATAGCGCTCGGCGCCACCGGGAGGCTCGGGCAGGGCGTCCTCCCCGAGCTTCATGAGAGTGCGTCCCAGCAGGAAGAGCTCGACTCCGTTCACCGTCAGACCGTACATCGGAACCGATACATCCATCTAGATGTATCGGTTCCGATGGATTATCGTTCTCGTACGGCGTGACGGACGGCCCGTCCGCCCACACGAGGGGGTCTCCATGTCCACCGGTTCCGGCACCGCACACCCGACGAGCGGCACCCTGGACGTCCCCGGCGCCGTCCTGCACTACCAGGTCCGCGGCACCGGTCCGTTCCTGCTCATCTCGCAGAGCGGCGAGGGCGACGCCGACCGCACCGTCGACCTCGTCGCCCGGCTCGCCGACTCCTGCACCGTGGTCACCTACGACCGCCGGGGCCTGTCCCGCAGCCGGCTCGTGGACCCGGAGCACGGCGCCACGCTCGCCGAGCACGCCGACGACGTCGACCGACTGCTCGCCGAGCTCACCGACTCCCCCGTCGTCATGCTCGGACTGAGCTTCGGTGCCGTCATCGGCCTGCACACGGCCCTGCGCCACCCGGGTCGGATCAGCACCCTCATAGCCCACGAACCGGTCGCACCCCAGCTATTGCCGGAGACCGAACGCGCTCGTCACGAAGGGGAGTTGTCCGAACTGCAGGACCTGTACCGACGTGCAGGACTGAAGGCCGTCTTCCCGGAGATCGCCCGGGCCCTCGGCATCGACCCGTCGAGCAAGGACGTCGAACCCGACCTCACACCTCAGCCCATCGACGCCCAACGCACCGCCAACTTCGATCACTTCATCCGGCACGACTTCAGCGCGATCCTCGACGACACGCTCGACACCGCGCGTCTGAGGGAGACCGGCACCCGCATCGTCCCGACCGTCGGCCGTACGACTCCGCGCACCGTCTTCGACTACCGCTGCGCGCAGGCCCTGGCGGGGCTGCTCGACACCGAGCTGCTCGAACTGCCCGGCGGCCACAACGGCAACACGAGCCACCCTCAGGCGTACGCCGCCTGTCTGCGCGCGTTCCTGCGTGACACGGACTGACATCGGCAAGGGCCTGGCGCCGTACTCGACATCAGGGTGCGGAACGGCCGATCGAACCGAGGAGCTGGAATTCTTCGTCCGTGAGCCGGAGTCCGCCCGCTGCCACGTTGTCGACGAGGTGGTCCGGGTCGCCCGTCCCGGGGATGGCCAGCACGTGGGTTCCTTGCCGCAGGATCCATGCGAGCCGTATCTGAGCCGGTGAGACCCCGTGCACGCGGGCGACAGCGCGGACCTCGTCGTGCTCGGGCCGGACCGCGCCGGCTTCGCGCCCTCCTCCGGCGATGGAGAAGAACGGCACGAAGGCGATGCCGTGAGCCGCGCAGGCGCGGAGCATCGCTTCCCCTTCGGGCATGTCGATCCCGTAGCGGTTCTGAACGCACACGACGGGCGCGATCGCCTGTGCCTGGGCCAGGTGCTCCAAGCGGGCGCTGGAGATACCGAGATCGCGGACGAGCCCGGCGTCCCGCAGCTCGGCGAGGGCCCCGAAGTGCTCGCTGATGGAGTCCTGACCCATGATGCGCAGGTTCACCACGTCCAGGTGGTCGCGGCCCAGCTGGCGCAGGTTCTCCTCGACCTGGCCGCGCAGTTGGTCGGGCCGCGCCGAATCGGCCCAATCGCCTGAGGCGTCCCGGGCCGGACCGACCTTGGTGACGATGACGAGGTCGTCCGCGTACGGCGCCAGCGCCGAGTTGATCAGTTCGTTGGCAGAGCGCAGCCGGGAGAAGTAGAACGCCGCGGTGTCGATGTGGTTGACGCCGAGCTCGACTGCTCGACGCAGTACGGCGATTGACTGTCGGCGGTCTCTGGGGGTCCCTTCGTGGAAAGCGGCGCTGCCGGTCAGGCGCATGGCGCCGAAACCGATCCGGTTGACCGTGCGGTCACCGAGCAGCCACGTGCCTGCGGCTGCCGCCGAGACCGAGCGCGACGTCATCTGTTTCATCAGCTCCATTCGATCGACCATCGCCCTTGGGTAGTTGGAGGCGAGGCTGTCCTGGAGTATGCACAGGTGATCGCCCAGCGGTCACAACTCGTCTCTCAATCGCGCCCAGGTATGAGTGTCCAGGCAGTCATGGGGGCCAATGCGGGAGAGTTCGGCGCCGTCGCGTCCCAGGGCCACTATGACGGGACGACTCCCGCGGCTGCCGTAGGGAGACGTCCAGACAGCGATGAGGCTGCACTGTTCCGGATTCTCGATCCGGCGGCCACCGATGAGAACGTGATCCACGTCCCGCCCGAGGCGCACTTTGACGCAGCTGATCCATGAGGCCGCTGTGCCGGAGCCCGGAAGGTCGAGGTTGCGCGCCGGGCTGCGAACGCCGGCGCCGTCACAGACGTCGAGCACGTCCACGTTCACAGGATCGTCTCCAGAGCCGCTGCCGCCTCCCACGTACCGCCACTGCTCACCGTGCCATCTCATGAGCGCAAGCTGTTCGCGCATCCGCGGTGACTTCGGACGCCAGACCATCCAGATCGCCCCGACACCGGCAGCGGCGTCGACATCGGCCGACACCACGGTCAGCACACGCCGTGGCAACCACGCAGGCTGCGGCTCAGCTCTCGCCAGCACCCGCCGCACCACGCCTCGCAGAAATGTCTCCAACCGGGGCCCCTTGCACAGAGCCTCTCCCCGAGTCAGGTGCCCTCGGTGCCCAGCTCGAACGTGAAATAGATGCTCAGACAGTAGGGTTGGTCTTCGTCGTGCGCGAAATCCCAGGAGACGTCCACCAGGAAGACATCGTGTTCCCCCACCCACTCATGGGCTTTCCTGAAGGCTTCCGCGGCACTTGTGGCGGGGAACAGTTTCCTGGCCATGGGGTGTACGCCGGTTTCAGCGTCCGAGTCGTCGAAACCCTCCGGAACGTCCAGGCAGAAGTCGGGATCCAGCACCATGGAGAGCGCACCTTCCAGTCGGCTTGCCGGTACGAGTCGACAGAGGCTGAATCTGTCGGCACGACGCCCGGTAAGACCGCCGCACGTCCGGAAGGGTTGCTTCTGCCGATCACCCGGCGGTAGCGGACGCGTTGTCAGTGGTCGATGAGATGGCGCGGCCATGGACCAGCTCTTCGATCTCCCCGGACCCGAGACGCCGGAAGAAGCCGTCATCGCCCACTATCGCCTGAGCGACGACGAATACGGCACGCGCGCCGAGCGCGAAGCGATCTTCAGCGCTCAGCGGGCGATGGCGGCCGCAGTCGAGGGGGCAGGAGTGGGCGAGGTCGACGGGAACGAGTTCGGTGGCGGCGAGGCGGTGTTGTACGCCTACGGGGCCAACGCCGACGCGCTCTTCAAGGTCATGGAACCGACACTGCGCAACCTGCCGTTCAGGCCCGCGCACGTCGTGGTGCGATCAGCGGGCCAAGAGACGACGTCCCGGGTGGATCTGTAGCGGTACTGCAGCCGACGCGAGGGCTCACTCGGCGGGCGGGCATGTCCTAGGCGCCCGCCGAACGGCGGCTCAGGATGGGCTCGGCCAGGAATCTCGCCATCCCGCAGAGGGTCTGGCCATGCCGGGCGAAGAGTTCGTCACGCGAGTCGAAGTGGCCGAGGTCCGCCAGAACGTAGGCCGAGAGATCGCACGCCGCGCCGACGGCAGGGCAGACCGTCGCGCCGTCCCAGTCGATCGCAGTCCTGGACAAGGCCTCGAAGAGCGTCTCCGCGCCGACGTTGGTGAAGCCACCACCGCCACCTTCGCTCAGCTCGTCGAGACCACCGAAGAGTTCCGAGACCGTCAGCCAGGACGCGGGGAGGTGTTCGGTCAGCGACGGCCCGTCAAGGCGGAACTCCGGCCATGCGAGCACAACTTGGTGCGGGACGAGCCGATGGAAGCGAGGGAAGCGCGGATACCAGAACCTCCCGTCCACCAGCAGGCCACGCACCCGCGTGGCCACCCCGGAGGCCCGTGCCACGGATTCCAGTACCGCCAGCCGTTGACTGCACGAGCCGCGGCGGCGGCGAAGCACCTCCGACACGGGCCGCTCGTCCTGAACCGAGTACACCGGCTGCACGACTGCGGCAATCCATCGGTGAGCCTGGCGCAGGGCCGCTATGCGGTGGGCGGGACTCGAAGTGTCCCGCGAGTCCCCCGAGTCCGCCGAGTCCCGCGAGTCCGCCGGGACGTCGATCCGTCGCAGCAATGAGGAGACGTTCGGATGCCGCCAGTCGAGAATCCGCGTCGGCTCCGTGCTCCCCGCGACTGTTCCCCCGTCGGCCATACGTATGCGGACACGGCCTCGCGGCGCGAGAAGCGAGCTCGTCATGACCGTGATCCTCTCGTCCAGCACTCTCCGGGCGGCAAGACGTATCGTGACAGGAAATTTGAACGCGTTCAACTATGGTGCGCAGTCGCCGCCGCGGGGAAACCCGCTCGACCTGGCGACCCCCTCAAAGAGACGCTATGCGCATGGAGTTCCTCTGCTACCACCGCGACCGGCCCGATTCCGAAACGCTGCGCGACGAGCTGCTGGAAGAGCATTGGTCCTACATGGACCAGTACGCGAAGGAGATGATCGCCCGGGGTCCGACCTTCGCCGACGACGACACGGCCACGGGAAGCCTGCACATCGTCGATCTGCCCGATGCCGCCACCGCCCGCGCGTTCGCCTTCGACGAGCCGAACTACCAGGCCGGCGTCTACCGCGACGTGCTGGTGCGACGGTGGCGCAACCTGTTGGGGTGCACCATGTGGGACTTCCCCGGTGGCCGGACCGGCGGCAATCGCTACCTGGTGATCGGCCTGGGCGCGGGGCAGGCCGCCGACCTCGCGGTGCCTGCCGACAGGGATGAGCTGATCGCTTACGGGCCGCTGCTGTCCGACGACGGCACCGCGTGGCTGGGTACGGCGGTGTTGGTCCGGGCACCTGACGCGCAGACGGCACGCACAATCCTGACGCAGGACCGGTACGCCGACATCGAGGTGCACAACTGGCAGTTCGGCGGGCGGTCGTAACCACCGAGGACGTCCGGCGAGCCGACAAGGCCGACAAGGCAAGCCCGGCAGGTGATCGTGTCCTGCCGGGCCTTGAAAAGAGACTGCCGCAGCCTCTGAGTGTCTTGCCGAAGACTGCGGCAGCCGGCGTCACAGCAGTTCGACAGCCTGCCGTTCGAGCCTCGTGTTCGCCTCGACGATGTCGGCGAGTTCGTCGAACAGCTGCCGACGCTGTTCGGCGTCGGGTGCTCCGTACTCCTCGGCGAGGGCATTGGCTTGCCGGCCGAGGGTTCGGATCTCTTCCCCGGCTGCCTCACCGCGGGACATGATCAGCTGCATGCGCCGCTCACAGATCTCCGCGTACGCGCCGAGGCCGGAGACCGTCTCCAGGGCGAGGGCGGCCAGGCGCTCCCATCCTCGGGCCGACTCACGGAACAGGGCCGCGGCTTCGGGCCGCCCGGCGAGGTCCAGGAAGTCGGCATACAGCGGCCGGGTGGCATCCGGTGCGGTGTACTCCACCTCCAGGCACTCATACAGCCTGCGCACCCCGTGGTAGAACGGCACCGGCTCGCCGAAGCGCCGCTCCCACCCTGTCTTGGTCCTGGCGTCGCGCAGCTGCGCGGCGAGCCTCTCCATTCCGGAGAAGCCGAAGTTGACGTCGAAGTTGTTTCCCAGGACCGGTCCGGTGAGGTGCGCCGCGGTGGCGGCGATCGCGGCGCCGATGTCCGGGGCACCGGTGGCTTCTCCGGTCGGCACGATCATCTGGTGGCGGCCCTTCTTGTGGGCCGACCAGGCCAGGCCGAATTCCTCGGTGCCGATGCCGTGCGGAGCCGCGGACGCGTCGTCGACGTAAAGGGTGTCGCCGTCATGTCCGGCGACGACGACGGTATAGGGGTCCGTGCCGAATCCCGGCTCCATCCCGTGCCACGGCAGCCGTGACCTGTCCACGGTGCAGAACACCGGGTGGCCGGCGTCGAGTGCTTTGCGCAGCTTGGCCCACTGGGGTTTGCCGCTGTGCTGGACGTCGTACGGCACATGAAGCCGGTCCAGGGCCGTTTGGACCCACGGTTCGGGATGGTGCTGGGCGACGATCGTCAGCAGGGGCGGCATGCCCTGGTACTCGAAGACGAAGTACATGAAGCCGATGCCTCCGGCCAGCCCGGCGATCAGTGCCTCGTCGTGGACGCTGCCCAGCGCGTGCCGGATCAGGGACGCCTCGTGGTGCTGGTCGGTGCCGAACTCCGCGTACAGCAGGCCGTCGGGCAACGCGGGCAACTCCGCCCTGGCCGCCTTGGCCAGCACGTGGCGCCGGGCCGTGGTGTACGACTCCCCGGTGCGAGCCATCCGCTCACGCACCAGCTTCTTGAACGCTCGGAGCTCTGTCATCGTCGGTCCTCTCGGGGCGGTCGGCGCGAGCCCTCACGCAGATCGTCACCGTCACCCTGAGGGCAGACAACGAAAGAAGAGTCACCCACGGCGACAAGAAGATCACCTTTGCCCCTGCGGCGCCTGGTGGCGTGAGCACCTGGTCTAGGGGTCCGGCGGGTGGGTACGCCAGCTGGAGGCTACCCCTCCGCCGAACCCGGAACAACCGTCGGCACGGACGGTGGTTCGCAGCCAGTTCTGGGCAGGGTCGTTGTCCGCCCTCGACGACGCACTGGCCGCCTACCGGGCCCCACTGGACGCCGGCAGCAGCGCCTCCCGCATGGCCGTCGCGGGCGACAGCTACGCCTCCGAGGCAGGAGTCGATCCGTCGTCACCGCCACCGCCCTGCGGGCCCGGGCCCGCGACTACGCCGGGGACACCGACCCCGAGGATCCCCCCACCCCGGCGCCGACCAGTGCCCAGGGACCGGTAGCACTCGCCCACCCCGGGTACGAGGTGCCACCAGTGCATGGCGGATCGGCGCGTCACGCCGCCGTGGAGGTGATGTCGGCCCAGTGGATGGCGTGGTCCTCTTCCTGCCGGTCGCCGTGGGCCGCGGTGACGTGGTCGACGATCAGGAGCCCGCGGCCGTGTTCGTCGGCGGCGAGACCGGCCGCCCGGCAGTCGTCGGAGGGACCTCCGTCCGCCACCTCGACGTGCACCTGCCCGGTGTCGGGGTCGCAATCGAGCCCGAAGCTCAGCGGCGGCTGGGCATGCCGTACGGCATTGGCGACGAGTTCGGAGAGGGTCAGCAGAACCGAGTCGGCGACCTCACCGGCGACTCCCCACCGCGTCAGCAACTCCTGGGCGATCGTGCGGGCCTGCGCGGCGGCTTCCGGGCGGTGCGCCAGGCTCCAGGGACATGTGGGCATCGGCCTGCCGCAGTCGTACGGCATGGCCCATCACCTCCTCCAGCGCCTCGACGGCGCCCCGACCTTGGAGCACCGTCCGTGCCGGTTACCTCCATTGTCGCGCCCGGCACCGGTGCGCGTCTTCGCGGCCAGCGCCCAACCTCTCTACCGGTCAGCGGGAAGAGCCACGGTGCGGTGGGCGACAGGGCGGGGTACGTCGACGCGGGCGCGAGCCCTCCTCGCCCGCCGGCGCGGACAGAGTATGCAGCCAGCAGGAATGCCCGCCAAGCACCGCCCTGGGATCCTGGACGCATGCTCCGCTGTCTGATCGTCGACGACAACCCTTACTTCCTGAGGGCCGCTCGCTGCCTGCTGGAGCACCAGAGCGTCACCGTCGTGGGCATGGCATCGAACGGCACCGACGCCGTTCGCCTGGCTGAGCTCCTCAGGCCGGACGTGGCGCTGGTGGACATCGATCTCGGGGTGGAATGCGGGCTGGATCTGGCCGACCGGTTGCAGCGCGAGGCTCCGGCACCCCTCCCGGTGATCTTGATTTCCAGCCATGCCGAGGAGGATTACGCCGACCTGATCGAGGCGAGCCCCGCGGTGGGCTTCGTCTCCAAGGCGGTCCTGTCGGGCGACGCCATCCGCGCGGCGGTCGGCGGGGTGGACGACAGCCAGCGCGACGACCCGGCAAATGGGCACGCGGGAGGGTAATCAACCCCCGGACAATGGCCGCGTGACCCCGGCCGAATCAGCAGCAAGCGATCTGCAGGACCATGCCGCTCTCTGGAGCGTGGGGGAAATCCGCGCGGGCGACGTCGTCAGCGCCGCCTGTGACGCGCTCGTCGCCGGAATCGACAGCCCCGCCCTGCGCATCCTGGCCGCCCTCACACGCATCGAGGCGGACTACGACGTACCCGAACTGCTCCCCCAGGCACTCGGCGAACTCGGCCTCATCTTCTACCCGATCGGCGACGAGGCCGGTCGGGAAGCCGCCGCGCGGGCACTCGCACGCCGCATGCTCGCCGGCGAGCTGACACCTCGGGACCTCGTACGCCGCATCCACCACCGCTATGGGCACGACCTGGCCCTGACCCGACGGCTCGCCGAGCTCGACGACGAGTACGACACCCTCGAATACGGCGACAGGACGGCGGCGGAGATCGCCGCCGAGGTCACCGCCGAAGCCCGCCGTCTCGCAGGCCACCCGCGTGTTCCCGCCGAGCCCATGGACACGCCCGGCTGACCAGGCAGCAAGGCCTCGAACCTCCTTCCGCACACCGCCGGCACCGCCGCGGTCTTCGGCTTCGGCCACTGGAACGGACGCTCCCTCATCGACAGCGCGCCGGACGTGACGTTCTCCCTCGCCACGAACACCGCCTTCACCACCGCGGTGACGAAGGACTCGGTGCCCTTCGAGCCGACGTCGACGTTCCCCTACGTCCCGGTGATCGGCTGACCATCGACGCCGGCTCGCCCCTCGGCACGATCGCACCGGTCGGCATCCTGCACGACGATGACGCCCACGCTCGGCCGCGGGGCCAACATCGCGATGCGCGACGGAGCGCTGCTCGGCCGCGCCCTCAAGAAGGTCGCCGACGGGCACCTCACCCTGGCCGATGCCCTGGCCGCCCATGAGCGCGACATGCTCGCGTACGGCTTCTCCGTCGTACGGGAAGCGGCCCGGGTCGGCGAGCGGCGCATGGCCCAGAATCCGCTCCCCCGATAAGCCCCGGCGACGGCGGCGACGCCGTCGCCGGGGCTCGACACGTACGCCCTCGCGCACGAGTTCCGTCACGACGGTCGTCCGGGCCGGCAGCTCCAGGCTGTCCGCGAAGAAGTACCGGTACCCGCCGTTGAAGATGGCGAAGTCGCGAAGCGTAGTCCCGTGACCGGCCACGCCAGTTGGATCGACGCGCCTCCCCCAGACCTGAGCGGCCCCCTCACGGTCGCGGGCTCGGGAGGTGCCGCTTAGCGTGGAGGCAAGGCGCGTCCGAGCTGAGACGGTACGGCGGGCGCGGGTTCGGCCTGCCTCTGGAGGTTACCCAGTGGGTACCGTCTCGTTCCTCCTCATCATGGTCATTCTGACGGCCCTCGCCTTCGACTTCACCAACGGTTTCCACGACACCGCCAACTCGATGGCGACCTCCATCGCCACCGGAGCCCTCAGACCCCGCGTGGCGGTCATCGTCGCGGGAGTGCTGAATCTGGCGGGCGCGTTCCTGTCGACGGAAGTCGCCAAGACGATTTCCGGCGGCATCGTGAACGACGCCAAGGTGTCCCTGGTCATGATCTTCGCCGGACTCGTCGGCGCGCTCCTGTGGAACCTGATGACCTGGCTCGCCGGGTTGCCGTCGAGTTCCTCGCACGCGCTGTTCGGCGGTCTGATCGGCGCGGTGTGGGTCGGCGCCGGTTCATCCGCCGTGCAGTTCGGGGCGATCATCGAGAAGATCGTGATCCCCGCCATCCTCTCCCCGATCGTCGCCTGTTTCGTGTCCTTGCTGGCCACCTACTTCGCCTACGTCATCACCCGGCGGACGGCTCCCGGCCAGGCGCGGACCGGCTTCCGCAGGGGACAGATCGGTTCGGCGTCGCTGGTCGCGCTGGCCCACGGCACCAACGACGCGCAGAAGACCATGGGCGTCATCACCCTGGCCCTCATCTCCGCCGGGCTGCTCCCCCACAACGCCGGGCCGCCCTGGTGGGTGGTGCTCAGCGCCGGCCTGGCGATCGCGCTCGGCACCTACACGGGCGGCTGGCGGATCATCCGCACCATGGGCAAGGGGCTCACCGACATCGAGGCACCGCAGGGCTTCGCGGCCGAGACCAGCGCGACGACCGTCATTCTCGCCTCGACCCACATGGGCTTCCCCCTGTCGACCACGCAGGTCTGCACCGGCAGCATCCTGGGCGCCGGTCTGGGCCGCAAACTCGCCAAGGTGCGGTGGGGGGTGGCCGGGCGCATCGCACTGTCCTGGCTGCTCACGCTGCCCGCGGCGGCGGCCGTCGGCGGCGCGGCGGCCTGGATCGCCGACCGGGGCACCGCGGGCGTGGCCCTGGTGGCGGCAACGGCGGCCGCCGCCGCTGCCGGGTTCTGGGCGCTGTCGCGCCGCCGCCCCGTGACCTCCGACAACGTCAACGAACTGCCTGCCCGACAGTACGGACAGACGGAACGGACCGCGGCGTGAGAACCGGGCGGACAGAACGGACCGCGGCGTGATCGCCCGGCGGGCGGACGGCCGTACGGTCCGTCGGCGAAAGGAGGCCGGGCGATGGGCGTCCAGACCATGAGCACCCAGGCGATGACCATCCACTGGAGCGCCTTTGGCAGCGTGTTCGCCGTGAGCCTCGGCATCACCCTGCTCGCGGTCGTGCTGTTCTCCCTCGGCATCGCCGTCTGGCCCGGTGCCGACAGCGCGGGCGGAGGGCAACTACGCACCGCCAACCGGTCGCTCGCCATGGTGGCGGCGGTGCTGTGCTTCGGCGCGTGCCTGGCGGTCGCCGCCTACGGGCTCGTCCTGATCATCGGCGTGTGACGGCCTGCCCGCGGGGGACGGCATACCCTCGAGGGACCGGCCCGCTCCCTGTCACCCGCCCCACAGCGTGACGTACACCGGCGGCCGGAACTGCGACGGCGGAACGCCCGCGCCGGGCGCGCGCATGATGCGGGTCGCCGCGGGGGTGTGCAGGAAGTGCAGGAACGCGTCGGCGGCCGGGGAACGGTGCTCGGGCCGTAGGGCGGTGGCGTGCCAGGTGGCGTCGGACGGCGTGGCCGGAGTCTCCAGCATGCGCAGTTCCTCGCGCCGTATGCGGGGCGACACCAGATGGGCCAACGCCGGTGCCACCCCCGCGCCCTCGGCGGCGGCCGCCCAGGTGGCGGCCTGGTTGGGGAACACCCACACGTGCCCCTCGGCCACGCCGAGCCGTCGCAGCAGCCGCCCGGAGTCCGCGTCCGGATCGGTCCCGGAGGAGTCGACCAGCCAGGACCACTGCCGGGGCGGACCGGGCGGTCTGGGCGCCCTGCCACCGGTGACGACGACCAGTTGGGTGCGGAACAGTGGCTCGCTGACCAGTTCGCCCCCGTGGTCGGCGCCGAGGTACGGCCCGAGCGCGACGTCGGCCAACCGGTTCTCGACCAGGACGCGTATCTCGTTGCCGGCGGCCACCCCGAAAGAGGTCTCCGTCCTGCGGCCCGAACGGTCGGCGAAGGCTTCCATGAGGGAGGGGAGCACGAACTCGGCCAGCGTGCTCGTGGCGACGACCCTCAGTTCGTCGGGCGCACCCCGCGCCGCCCGTACCGCCGCCTCGGCATCCGCGCTCAGCGCGACCATGCGCGACGCGACCGGCAGCAGCCGAGCCCCGGCGGGCGTCAGACGCATTCCACCGCCGCCGGTGCGCCGGATGAGCGGATCGCCGTAGTGCGTGCGCAGCGCCGTGAGCGCCTGCGACACGGTGGACTCGCTGACACCCAGCGTCCGCGCCGCGGCGCCGACCGAGCCGAGCCGGGCGACCAGCACGAAGGTGCTGAGCTGCGTGACGGTCACTATCCGATTTTCCTGCGTTTTGACGGATAAGTGAATGCTTATCGGCCCATTGCTTGGCCGGTGCGGAAGAGCGCAGCATCGCCTAAGGGCCCACAAACACCGCCGCAGAACCCACAAGCGTCACCGCGCAACTCACCACGGGCACATCGTTTCAGGAGGGTCCGATGCAGGTTCCAGCTGCCTTCCAGTACGAGACGGCCACCAGCGTCGAGCAGGCGATCGAGCTGCTCACTCGCTACGGCCCCGAGGCCCGGGTGGTGGCGGGCGGTCACAGCCTGCTGCCGATGATGAAGCTGCGGCTCGCCCAGCCCGAGGCCCTGATCGACATCAACGGCCTGCGCGAGCTGGCGGTGATCCGGGTGGACGGCCACGACCTGTCCATCGGCGCGATGGTCCGCCACGCGGAGCTGCTCGCCTCGCCGGTCGTCGGCGAGCACTTCCCCATCCTGCGGGACGCGGAACGGGTCATCGCCGATCCGCTCGTACGCAACCGTGGCACGGTGGGCGGCTCGCTGTGCCAGGCCGACCCGTCGGAGGACCTGTCCGCGGCGTTCTCGGCCCTGCGGGCCACCCTCGTCACCCAGGGGCCCGGTGGCAGGCGCACCATCGGGATCAGGGACTTCTTCCTCGGCCCGTACGAGACCGCGCTGGACGAGGCGGAGCTGCTGGTGGAGATCCGGGTGCCGATCCGTTCGCACGCCAGCGCCTACCGCAAGGTCGAACGCCGGGCCGGTGACTGGGCGGTCGTTGCCGCGGGAGCGGTGCTGGAGGTCGCCGACGGGGTGATCACCGAGGCCGGGATCGGGTTGACCGCGGTGGGCGCGCCCCGGTTCGTGGCCGAGCAGGCCGAGGAGTTTCTGCGCGGCGCACGGCCGGACGACGAGGCCTTCGCCGAGGCGGGCCGGATCGCCGCGCAGGAATGCCGGCCGACGGCCGACCAGCGCGGCCCGGCCGACTACAAGCGGCATCTGGCCGGGGAGCTGACCACACGGGCGCTGCGCGCCGCCGCCGCCCGCGCCCAGGGGCAGGAGGCGTGACATGCGGATCATTGTGACCGTGAACGGCGACCAGCACACGAGGGACGTGGAGCCCAGGCTGCTGCTGGTGCACTTCCTGCGCGACGAGCTCGGCCTCACCGGCACCCACTGGGGTTGCGACACCTCCAACTGCGGGGTGTGCACGGTCTGGCTGGACGGCACACCGGTGAAGTCCTGCACCGTACTCGCGGTGATGGCCGACGGCCATGAGGTGCGGACCGTCGAGGGTCTGGCGCACGGGGCCGAACTCGATCCGGTACAGCAGGGATTCGTCGCCTGCCACGGGCTGCAGTGCGGCTTCTGCACGCCGGGGATGATGATGACCGCCCGCTGGCTGCTCGACCACAACGCGGATCCGTCGGAGGAGGACATCCGCGAGGCCATCTCCGGACAGCTGTGCCGGTGCACCGGTTACGAGAACATCGTGCGCTCCATCCGCTGGGCCGCCGAGCACGGCGGCGGACAGCGGAGCGCGGACGCGGCCACCGAGTCGGCGCCCGACCGCGAGGAGGTGCGGACATGACCACCACCCAGGAACGGCCGGTCGGCTTCGGACGCATGCCCCGCAAGGAGGACGCGCGGTTCGTCCGCGGCCACGGGACCTACGTCGACGACGTCCGGCTGCCCGGGATGCTGTACGGCGCCATCCTGCGCAGCCCGCTGGCCCACGCCAGGATCCTGTCCGTCGACACCAGCGCCGCCGAGGCGCACCCCAAGGTCAAGGCCGTGATCACCGGGCAGACCCTGGCCGGGCTCGGGCTGGCCTGGATGCCGACACTCTCGTACGACACTCAGGCGGTGCTCGCGACCGACAAGGTGCGCTTCCAGGGTCAGGAGGTCGCCTTCGTCGTCGCCGAGGACCGGTACGCCGCGCGGGACGCCCTTGAGCTGATCGACGTGGAGTACGAGCCGCTGCCCCCGGTCGTCGACGCGCGCCGGGCGCTCGACCCGGACGCGCCGGTGATCCGCGACGACAAGGAGCACCAGACCGACAACCACATCTTCGACTGGTCGGCGGGCGACAAGGAGCGGACCGACGAGGTCTTCGCGGGCGCCGACGTCGTGGTGGCGCAGGACATGCTCTACCCGCGGGTGCACCCGGCGCCGCTGGAGACCTGCGGCACCGTGGCGGACATGGACGCGATCACCGGGAAGCTGACGGTGTGGTCCACCAGCCAGGCCCCGCACGCCCACCGCACGATCTACGCGATGGTGGCCGGTATCCCGGAGCACAAGATCCGGATCATCTCCCCCGACATCGGCGGCGGCTTCGGCAACAAGGTCGGCATCTACCCCGGCTATGTGTGCGCGGTCGTCGGGTCGATCGTCACCGGCAAGCCCGTCAAGTGGGTGGAGGACCGCTCGGAGAACCTGATGAGCACCTCCTTCGCCCGCGATTACCACATGCACGGGGAGATCGCCGCGACGCGGGACGGGAAGATCCGGGGCCTGCGGGTCCAGGTGATCGCCGACCACGGCGCCTTCAACGCGACCGCGCAGCCCACGCAGTTCCCGGCCGGCTTCTTCGGTGTCTTCACCGGCTCGTACGACCTGGCCGCCGCGTACTGCGGCGTCACCGGCGTGTACACCAACAAGGCGCCCGGCGGTGTCGCCTACGCCTGCTCGTTCCGCGTCACCGAGGCCGTGTACCTGGTCGAGCGGATGGTCGACCGGCTCGCGGACGAACTCGGCATGGACCCGGCCGAGCTGCGGATGCGCAATCTGCTGCGGCCCGGGCAGTTCCCGTACCGGACACAGACCGGATGGGAGTACGACTCCGGCGACTACCCGCGCGCTCTGCGGCTGGCGATGGACATGGCGCACTACGAGGACCTGCGCCACGAGCAGGCCGAGCGGCGCGAGCGCGGCGAGCTGATGGGCATCGGGGTCAGCTTCTTCACCGAGGCCGTCGGCGCCGGCCCCCGCAAGCACATGGACATCCTCGGCCTGGGCATGGCCGACGGCGCCGAGCTGCGCGTGCACCCGACCGGCAAGGCCGTACTGCGCATCTCCGTACAGACGCAGGGCCAGGGCCACGAGACGACCTTCGCGCAGATCGTCGCCGAGGAACTGGGCATCCCTCCCGACGACATCGAGGTGGTGCACGGCGACACCGACCAGACCCCGTTCGGGCTCGGTACCTACGGTTCCCGCTCGACGCCGGTGTCCGGAGCGGCGGCGGCGGTGGTGGCCCGCAAGGTGCGCGAGCGCGCGCGGCTCGTGGCCTCGGCGATGCTCGAAGTGAACCCGGACGACCTGGAGTGGGAGAAGGGCCGCTGGTTCGTGGCGGGAGACCCCGACCAGGGCAGGACCATGGCCGAGATCGCCCTCGCGGCGCACTCCAACCTGGAGCTGCCCGAGGGCGTCGAGGGCCACCTGGACGCGAGCTGTGTCTACAACCCGCCGAACCTCACCTTCCCCTTCGGTGCCTACATCTGCGTGGCCGACGTGGACGCGGCCACCGGCCAGGTGAAGGTCCGCCGGTTCGTCGCGGTGGACGACTGCGGCAACCGGATCAACCCGATGATCGTCGAGGGCCAGGTGCACGGCGGCCTCGCCGACGGCCTCGGCATGGCGCTGATGCAGGTGATCGCCTTCGACGAGGACGGCAACTGCCTCGGCGGGTCGTTCATGGACTACCTCCTGCCCACCTCGGTCGAGTGCCCGTCCTGGGAGCTCGGCGAGACCGTCACCCCCTCCCCGCACCACCCCATCGGCGCCAAGGGCGTCGGTGAGTCCGCCACCGTCGGCTCGCCCGCCGCGGTGGTCAACGCGGTGGTCGACGCGCTGAAGCCACTTGGCGTACGGCATGTCGACATGCCGCTCACTCCCGCCGCGGTGTGGCGGGCGGCCCAGGGCAGGCCGCTGCGCACCGACCTGGCGATCACCTGAGGCCCCGGCGATGACGAACACGGAGCTGCTGACCCTCGCGGATGTACTCCGGCACGGCCGGACCCCGTTCGTGCTGGCCACCGTCGTCCGCGCGGAACGGCCCACCAGCGCCAAGCCCGGGGACAGCGCACTGGTGCTGCCCGACGGCACCGTGGAGGGCTTCGTGGGCGGCACCTGCGCCGAGACGACGGTGCGACTTCAGGGCCTGCGGGTGCTGAAGACCGGCGAGTCGCTGCTGCTGCGGATCACGCCGACGGAGGAGGCGGCGGGACAGAACGCACCGGAGCCGGACGAAGGCCTGGTCACGGTGAGCAATCCCTGTCTGTCGGGCGGAACGCTCGACATCTTCCTGGAGGCGAACCTCCCGCCGGCGCTGGTGTACGTCCACGGCCACGCGCCCATCGCCCGCGCCCTGCTGGACATCGGTCGCGTCCTCGGTTTCGACGCCCGACCCGCCTCGCCAGGGGAGCCGCTGCCGGTCGACCTGGACGTCGTGGTCGTCGCCACCCACGGCCGCGACGAGGAACCCGTACTGATCGAGGCCGCGCGGGCCGGAGTGCCGTACATCGGGCTGGTGGCCAGCCGTAGGCGCGGCACGGCGGTGCTCGCCGGGTTGGGCCTCACCGAGCAGGAACGCGCACGCATCCACACCCCGGCCGGACTGGACATCGGCGCCCGCACCCCGACGGAGGTCGCGCTGTCGGTGTACGCCGAGATCATCACGCTGCGGCCGCAGGCGGCCCGGACCGCGCGTCCCGTGGCCGAGGCCGCCGTACCGCGGGCCGAGGGCGTGGATCCGGTGTGCGGCATGACCGTGGCGATCACCCCCACCACCCTCTTCCTGGACCGGGCCGACGGCCGGGTGTACTTCTGCGGGCCGGGGTGCCGGCACGCCTTCGCCGACGATCCCTCCCCCTACGCCCATGCCTGACCCCGACCCCCTCGCCGCCGATGTCCCCGCCCTGCGCTCGCGGCTGGACGCCGTCGGCTACCTGGCCGACGACGCCCTGACCACGGCGCTGCTGCTGGCCGTGCGGATGCGGCAGCCGATCCTGCTGGAGGGCGAGCCCGGCGTCGGCAAGACCGAGGCGGCGCGGGCACTCGCCACCGTGCTCGACACCCCGCTGATCCGGCTGCAGTGCTACGAGGGGCTGTCCTCGGCCGAGGCGTTGTACGAGTGGAACTATCCGCGGCAACTGCTGGCCATCCGGCTGGCCGAGTCCCGTGGGGAGTCCCTGCGCGACGCCGATCTGTTCGCCGAGGACTATCTGCTGCCCCGGCCGCTGCTCGCCGCGATCTCCCACCCGGGGCCACGGCCCGCCGTACTGCTCATCGACGAGGTGGACCGCGCCGACGACGAGTTCGAGGCGTTTCTGCTGGAGCTGCTGGCCGATGCCGCGGTCACCATCCCCGAGTTGGGCACTCGGACGGCCACGGTGCCACCGGTGGCCGTGCTGACCTCCAACCGCACCCGGGATCTGCACGACGCGCTCAAGCGCCGTTGCCTGTACCACTGGATCGACTACCCGGACACCGCGCGCGTCGCCGCGATCATCCGCAAACGGGTGCCGGAGTCGGCGGAGTGGCTGGCCCCGCGCGTGGCACGCGGAGTGGCACGCTTGCGTGCCCGGCAGGAGCTCACCAAACCGCCCGGCATCGCCGAGGCGATCGACTGGGCGGGCGCGCTGCACGCGCTGGGGCTCACCGCTCTCGACACCGACGCCGCCGACCGCACCCTGGGGGCGGTGCTCAAGTACGCCGAGGACCTGGAGGCCGTACGCCGGGCCGGACTCGCGCAGTTGGTCGACGCGGAGGCCGGCACCGATGGCTGACCTGCCGGAACTGGCCGCCTCGTTCACCGCCGCCCTGCACGACGCCGGGATCTCGGTGGGCCCCGACCGCACCCGCGGCTTCGCCCGAGCACTCACCCTGCTCCCCCCGCGGACGACACGCGAACTGCGGCACTGCGCGCTCACCACCCTCGTATCGGACCGCGACCAGATCGAGCCGTTCGACGCGGTCTTCCGCACGGTCTTCGGCGCCCCGACCGACCTGGAACCACAGCGCGGGCAGCCCGGCGACCCACCCCGAACGCTCCAGGCCGTCCTCTCCGGCCGCGTCCACGGCGCCCGGTCCCGGACCACCACGGACGAACGCGGCCGCGAGACCGACACACCGCGGCGGGAGGAACCCGTCCCCCTCGCCGCGAGCCCGCTCGACCGCCTCGCCACCCGCGACTTCGCGGACCTGTCCGCCGAGGAACTGAGCCGGCTCGCCCAGCTGATGCGCACCATCGTGCTGCGCACCCCGGCCCGACCCTCCCGTCGGCACCGCACCGCGCTCCACGGACGGCGCGTCGACGTCCGCCGCACCCTCTCCACCAGCCGACGCACCGGCGGACATCCGCTGCGACTGCGGCGCTTCGTGCCCCGGACCCGACCCCGCGACCTCATCGTGCTCTGCGACATCTCCGGATCGATGGAGCCCTACGCCCGCGCGATGCTGCAACTGCTCTACTGCGCCACGCGCGCCGCGCACGCCGAGGTGTTCACCTTCGCCACCCGGCTCACCCGCCTCACCCCCACCCTCCGCCGGGCCGGCCCGTGCGACGCCCTCGCACGGGCCGGACGCACGGCCCCGGACTGGTCGGGAGGCACCCGGATCGCGGAGTGCCTCGCCGACTTCAACGAGCGGTACGGCCGGCGTGGCATGGCGCACGGCGCCGTCGTCGTCATCATCTCCGACGGTTGGGACACCGGCACGCCCACCGACCTCGCGACCCACATGGCCCGGCTGTCCCGGGTCGCTCACCGCATCGTCTGGGTCAACCCACGTACGGCAAGCCCCCGTTACCGCCCACTCGTCGCCGGCATGGCCGCCGCGCTCCCCTACTGCGACGCGGTCGTCAGCGCCCACAACCTCGCAGCCCTCGACGACTTCACGGCGGCCTTGTCCGCCCCGGGCCGCAGGCGCTGAACCGCTCGCCCGAGCAGGCCCGTCACGATGGTCGAACGGGATAGGACGCACAGAGCCGACTATCGTCCGCTCATCGGGAGTCCACCATCCGGTACTCGATCGTGGTCACGTCGGGCTTGCCCGCGGACGGCAGTTCCGCGAGACCCAGCCCCTGGAACGTGTCGGTGACCACGGTCCGCTTCGCCGGGTTGTAAACGGCTTCCGTCTTGCTCGGGTTGATCTGGAAGGAGCTCCGGTAGGCGGGCTTGAGGAGTTGCTCCTGGGTGTGCGCCGTCGGGAAGAGGGCGAGAACCCCGCCGTCTGCGAGCTTGAGCGCGTACACCGTGGGGTGGGCCGGCTTGGCGGCGAAGTACGACGTGTTCGACCAGCGGCCCGCTTCGCCGTCGTTGCGGTCCGCGTAGACCTTGAGGGAACCCTTGGTGGCCTCGGTCGTGGCGAACCGCTTCCCGGCCTTCTTGCCGCCGGTCTCGAAGAAGTCCTCGTACGCGGCGCCCAGTTGGTCGGGTGCGTACGCTCCGACCTTCGTGGACGGGTCGGCGACCGTGGCGAGCCCGTTCCGGTCGACGGCGATCTTCGGTATCGAGCCGGTGGCGGTGTAGGCGGACGACACCATCTTGTAGGTGCTGCCCTCCTTCTCGAAGACGAGGAGGGCCTCGTCCTTCGGGTCGCTGCTCGGCCTGGCCTTGACGGCGAACCAGGTGCCGGACGACGGCAGGTAGTACTCGCGGTCCCGGTAGAAGAACGGCGAGCCGTACCCCTTCCGTTCCTTCGCCGACCAGGTCGACATCAGTCGGTAGTCCGCCTTCGACTGCTCATGGACCTGACCACCCTCGACCGTGGCCAGCAGCTTTTCGTCATGGGCCTTGTTCGCCCGGTTGTTGACCTGCTCGTAGGTGTCGAGCAGTTCCTTGGCCTTCTCCTTGGTGACCACGCCGCGCGGGGTGGGGCTCGCGCTCGTGGTGGGCTTGTCGGCCGCGCCATCGTCCGAGCCGCCGCCGCATGCGGTGAGAGTGACGCCTGCGGTGACGCCGAGGGCGAGCACGGTCAGGCGGGTGGCCCGGGTCGTGGGTCGGGACATGGGTGGAGTTCCTCCTCGTGGAACGGTGCGCTGTGGGGGGATGAGTTGGTCGGGGTCGGTGCGAGGAGCACGGTGGTCGGGGAGGCGGTCGGCTCGGTCGCGGTGAGAGACCGATCGCGCACCCGGAGGCCGTCGGCCAGGATCTGGCACGGACGCCGGGGCATGTTCATGATCGCATCTCGGACGGACGATGACCGACGGCGGCCGGGTACAGGCTTGCGCGTTCGAGGGCCCGGACGGCCCGGTAGTCCGCCTCGATGGCTTCCGGCTCCGCGCCACTGAGAACGACTTCCAGGCCCGCAGCGGGGCTGGTTGGCGGGGCGTCCGGCCGTGGGTGGTCGGTCACCGCGACCACTGTCGGCAGCCGACGCAGGGCGCCATGCGCCCAAGGGGCGATGCGTGCACCGTGTCGAGGGTCGAGGTGGACACGGACGACCCGGTGTCCGGTCGGCACGGCGACGCGCTCGGCGGGAGACGGTGTGATCACGGCACTCAGGGCGTCAGCGAGACGGTCACGGCCGGTCGCCGCCGAGAGTGCCGCGTCGGCCGGTGAGATCCCGGGAACCGCCAGGGCCGATATCAGCAGCGGCCCGCGTTCGGCGCTGTGGGCGACCTGGCTGGTGACCGGCCCGCACACGATGCCGAGCGCGTCGAGCACACGGAGCACATGCATCGACAGCGCTCGTGTCAACAGATGGTGACGGTCGAGCAGGTCGGTACGGGCCAGTCGCCCGCTCGGGGTGTACGTCTGCGCCCAGACGTCGGTGACGACGTGGTCCGGCTGACCGTCGACCAGCCGTGTCACGCTGTTGACCACGTAGCGCCGGCCGGGCACGTGCTCGGCGAGGACCAGATGCGCGTCGCCGGAGTACTCCGCTGCCTGGCGGCGCATACGCGACCAAGTCGCACTGATCTGCAATGCGTTCGCGCACACCACTGGCTCAACGGGTGAGCCCGCGGTGGCCGGAGCCAGCATGTAACCGGGCAACGGACAGGTCTCGGCCCAGGTGAGGGCGGCGGCCAGGCTGGTCGTACGCACGCCGCGAAGGGCGGGGATGCCCGCCCGTCTCAGCGCGGCGGCCTGCGCACCCTGGTCGTGACGCAGCAGTGCGGTGACGGGATCGGCACCGGGCAAGTCCAGGTGCCACATGAGCCGTTCGGCCAAGCCGATGCCCAGAGTGCTCCCCGCCACGACCGCCGACACCCCAAGTGCCCGCAGTGCCTTGACCGTTTGCCGCAGGGAGCCGCGGTGCTCGACCCGATGGACGTACGGGCCGGGAGAGTTCGCACGGGCCAGAGCGCGCGGACGCAGTTGCGGTTCCAGGTCGACGGCGACGGGCTGCCAACCCTGTCGTGCCAGCGCCGCCGCGTAACCGGACCCGACACCGGCACCGGGCACCACCACCGCCGCCGTACCGACGGCGGCAACAGGCCAGGCAGGGACCCTGGTTGCCGCGTAGGAGATGGCCATACGGAAAGGGCTCCAGTTGCAGACGTCACGAAGGCCGGGCAGCGATGGGTGACGACCGTGCGCTCTGTGCCGTCACAGCCGACGAATACAGCCACTCGTGATCCTGAGGTAACACAACGCGCGCTGTCAACATTCGAATACAGGGCGCTGTGCGTTGTGTCCGCTACTTCCCGTCCGGCTCGGAGTGGGCTTGTGAGTCCTGGATGTCCGTGCGGGCCGCCATCAGGTCGTCCAGCGCCTCCAGCAGGGTCTCCATCGTGGGAGGTGCGTCGCCGGTGTGCCGCAGGGCGGCTCGTTGCCCGCCGAGCATGCGGATCCCCCTGTGCAGCGCGCCGGCGAGAAGACCGTCCTTGATCTTCGTCAGGTGCTCGGCCAGAGCCGACCCCTCCGGCTTCGACAGGAAACCGTGCGGCACACCGTAACGCTCCTCCAGCGGGCTGCTGTAGTCGACCTTCGCGGACCGCGTTCCGTTGACAAGGTGGCCCACCAGCGTGTGGGAGAGGTCGACCTCGTCACCGATCCGGCGGTAGCTCTGCGCCTCGCCCGCTTCCTCGGCCCTGCTCCTCAGGAGATTCAGCCGCCGGCCCACAAGTCTGCGGTAGTAGGCCTCCCTTGCGTCGTGCCCCCGGGGTGGCTGCTCGGGCTCGGCGCCGTCGAGCAGTTCACCCACGCGGGCCGACGCGATGCCGGTCGCCACGGAGATCTCGTCGGCGTCGAGGACGCTGTCCCGGCTGTCGTACCCCACGCGCCATGCCGCCCTGTCGACACTGTTGAGCAGTTTGGCGATATCGGCCGCGGTCACCTCGCGGGGGAGATCGGTCACGGGAGGCTCTCCAGGGGCCTGGCAGGACGCGGACGCCGGCAGAGTATCCGGGTTGTGGCACCTCCGACCAGAACGCGTATCCGTTTGTTGACAACTATTCGGCCGGTGCTGCCTCAGGCTCACGACGGCTCGGGCCGTGCGATGACCCATCCCTCTGATACCCCCGGACCTTGCGCATCCGACGGCGGACCGGGCACGGGCACACTGATAACCTCGCCCCGCAGGTCAGCGTGCACAGGCTGTCACCTGACGCAGGACGGGGAGTTGAGACGGTCCATGCACCGTGATGCCCGGGCGCCCCACTACGCGCCCCTGTCGGACGCGGCAGCGCCGCGCTCCGTGTACGGCCGCCTTCGTCCACGGCGGGAGGACTGACCCTCCCATGACCGCAACCGGCGCACCCTCCCCACGCCGCGCCGGCCTCGCCCGCATCACCGAGGCCACCGCCCGAGTCGGCGCCGCCTGGCGTGAACACCGCTCCTGGCACCGCGAACAGCGAGCCGCGACCGGGGTGTTCCACGACGATCTCGGCCTGCGGCCGGGAGCGAGCGTCCAGGACGTCCTGGACGCCGTCGCCGAACTGCGCGGCGGCCGCACGATCGAGCCGATTCCGCTGGACTCCCTCCCACCGCTGGTGAGCGGCATGGCCGTACTGGGCGAGGAAGAGGACTACATCGCGATCAGCACCAGGCTGAGCCCCCGACACAGGGCGCACGTCCTGCTGCACGAGGTGCGCCACCTACTGCCGTTCAACGCAGGCGGGGCTACCGGCTCGGACTGTTCCATCGCCGTGCACCGGCACTTCGACGGGGTCACCCTGCAGAGTCTCGAAGAGCAGATGTCCGCGCTCCCGGCCCGGGTCCGCGCGGAGATCCTCACCCGTCCGGCGAAGCTCAGGGCGGGCTACCCGGACGACGAGGAATTCACCTGCGAGCTCTTCGCCCGGGTCGTCCTGCCGCTGCTCGACCTGGATCCGACCAGCAAGAGCACCGGCTCCCTGGCCAGCGCCTTCAGCAACCGACGTGCGATCTGATGGACCCCGCTGTCACTGTCGTCAACCTGATCATCGCGGCTCTCACGTTGGGACTGGGCGTGGTCAAGGCACTCGCCCTGCGCCGCCAGCGCGAGTGGACCCTGCGGCTGACCGCCTCCGTCCTGATCTGGGCCGGGATGATCTTCTTGCTGGCCACGCCGGTTGTGTACCGGTCCGTGGGCGCGCTGCTGCGCTCACCCAACCTCTGCGCGCTGCTGGTCCCGTGCGCCACGCTGGTGTGCGTCGCCCACGCTCACGCCCTGATCCAGTTGTGGCAGCCCGATCGGCGGAGTCCGGCGGCCCTGCGCCACGCGGCCGCACGGTGGGCGCCCGTGTACGCGGGTGCCATCACCGCCATGACGGTCCTCTACTTTCACGCCGCACTGGGACCGGCGGCCCCGCTGCGCTTCGCCGCCGTCTACGCCGACGTTCCCGAGGTCCGCGCCTTCCACTTCGTGTACTGGACCGCGCTGATCACTACCGTGGTGGTCACCGTGCGCGCGTGCATGACGATGTCGATCCCCGGCCGACCCGACCTCGTCGAGAACTTGAAGAAGGGGCTGGGCTGGTTCGCCCTGGGCCTGGGCTTCAACCTGGTGAACGTCGTCCTGAACGCGTCGGCGATGATCGGCTCCGCCGCCGGACCCCGACGGCTCGACGCGGTGGCCGAGAGCGCCTGGTTGGCCACCATCCTGAGCTGCGTCGCCGCCAACGTGGCACTCGCGTCCCTCGTGCTGCGCTCCAGGCGCGCCGAGCGCAGGGATCTGCGCACCCTGCAGAACCTGCACGCCCTGGTGGTGCGGCCCGAGGACACCGACGACGGCACCGAACACCCCAAGCTCGTGCTCGCGCCCCGGTGGTCGTGGTGGAACGGTTTCGACACGGGAGCGGACCTCAACTCGCTGATGGCGGAGATCCACGACGGGGCCGGACGGCTCAGCCCCTGGTGGCACCCCCTTCCGGCGGTGGCCGTCGAGAGGCTCGCCGCATCGGGGACGGAACCCCGTCCACGGAAGGGGGATCTGACGGCCGCTCAAGCGGCGGCCACCCTGCGGCACGCCGTCCAGTGCCGGGACGCTCTCCTGGCTCCCCTGCCCGGGAGCGCCCGCCTTGCCAGACTCCCCGGCACGGATGTCGAACCCAACGCCGAGCGGCAGCATCTCGTCCGCGTCGCACAGCACTTGGGGCATCCGACCGTGGCCGAAGCCGTCGACCTCGCCCGTGCGGCGCAGGAATCGGCTGATCTCCAGCGCCGGCGGTAGTTCCGGGCACAACGTCGTTTGCCCATCCGTGAAATGCGTTCCGGCGCCGCGCTGGAGGCGGCCTCGCTCGTTCAGTGACGCCGTCGGTGCGGGCAAGCACAAGTGCCTGGGCGACCGGTTCGCCATGACCGAACTGATCACTGCCCTTGCCGCCATCCTCCGGGGCCGCCCCGTCATCGTCGTGCTCTCCGCCTCGCGGGAGGCCCGCCGATCCCGTAATGTCGCGGTGACGCTACGACACGATGGGCGGCGCGGCTGTCGCGTTCCTGCACGCGTGCGCGAGGCGGATCCCACGTCATCCAGCGGTCCGGCGGACGCCTGCCGACGCGGCGCGGGCGCGTCTCGGCTCGACCGATCAGGAGTGGCCATGTCAGGACAGTTCGAGGCGACGGTCGAGGTCGATCGGCCGATCGACAAGGTGTTCGTCTACCTCGCCGACGGACGCAACGATCCGGAGTTCAGCCCCCGGGTACTCAGGATCGAGCGGGTCCCGGACACCGCGACCGCCGTGGGTACGGTCTTCCGGAGCACGGTCAAGGACGCCGGGATGAAGACCGCCCGGGAGATCCGCATCACCGCTCTCGAAGCCCCCGTGAAGCTCCGGTGGGCCGAGGTGTCGAAGAACAGCGTCACGGCACGCGAGGGTGGATACGACCTGGAGTCGCTGCCCGGCGGCCGGACTCGTGTCCGCATCTTCAACGTCCTGGAAGGCCACGGGCTGGGCAAGCTGCTCGTCGGCCTGGCCCTCTCCGCGGCCCGAAAGGACGCCGACGGCTTCGGCGCCCGGATCAAGGGAGCGGCCGAGTCGGCGATCGAGCCGGGCTGACGGATACGTGAGCGGCCCCGACGGAACACACGCCAAGAAAAGGCAAAACCCGCAGGTGCCGCACCATACATGCCTGAGATTCATTGATCACCTCGATTCCAGGCATTGGACGTATGCGAGCCGGGCGATCGACTCTTGCCGACATCACGGATACCGGTAGCGACAAGGAGTCGATCATGAACACCCGATGGAACGCGACCGAGGGACGTATCGAGACGACCGCGCGCGGACGTGCCGTGCTCTCCCAGCCGCGCATCAATCGGGGCACCGCCTTCACCTGCGAGGAACGGCAGACACTGGACCTGGTGGGCCTGGTGCCGCCGGCGGTGCTGACCCTGGAGCAGCAGGCGGAACGGGCGTACCAGCAGTACGCGGCGCAGCCGACCGATCTGGCCAAGAACGTGAATCTCGCGGCGCTGCACGACCGTAACCAGGTGCTCTTCTACCGCCTCCTCGGTGACCACCTCGACGAGATGCTGCCCATCGTCTACACCCCGACCGTCGGCAGCGCGATCGAGCGCTACATCTACGAATACCGGCGCCCGGCGGGCGTGTACCTGTCGGTCGACGCCCCGCAGGAGATCGAGCGCGCGCTGAAGGCCGCCGACCTGGGTCCGAACGACGTGGACCTGATCGTCGCCACGGACGGCGAGGCGATCCTCGGGATCGGCGACTGGGGCGTGGGCGGTATCGACATCTCGGTCGGCAAGCTCGCCGTCTACACCGCCGCGGGCGGCGTGGACCCGAACCGCACGCTGGCGGTCATGCTGGACGTCGGTACCAACCGCCAGGAACTCCTGGAGAACCCGCTCTACCTCGGCAACCGGCATCCGCGCGTGGACCGGGACACGTACGACGCCTTCATCGACGCCTACGTCACCACCGCCCGCAGCCTCTTCCCCAACGCCCTGCTGCACTGGGAGGACTTCGGCCCGGCCAACGCCCGCCGCATCCTGGACCGTTACCGCCCGAGCGAGTTCACCTTCAACGACGACATCCAGGGCACCGGCGCCGTCAACCTCGCCGCCGTACTCTCCGGCGTGCGGGCTAGCGGTGTGCCGCTGCGCGAGCATCGCGTCGTGATCTTCGGCGCGGGCACCGCCGGCATCGGCATCGCCGACCAGTTGCGCGACGCCATGGTCGCCGATGGGCTGAACGCCGAGGAGGCCACCGCCCGCATCTTCGGCGTCGACCGCTACGGCCTGCTCACCGAGGGCCAGGAGGGACTGCGCGACTTCCAGGTCCGCTACGCCCGCCCGGCCGACCAGGTCGCCGACTGGCGACGGGACGAGAAGGTGGGCGGCATCCCGCTGGCCGAGGTCGTCGAGCGGGTCCGGCCGACCGTCCTGATCGGTACCTCGGGCCAGGGCGGCGCCTTCACCGAGGACGTGGTCCGTACGATGGCCGCCCACGCCGAGCGCCCCATCATCCTGCCGATGTCCAACCCGACCCGACTGGCCGAGGCCGTCCCCGCCGACCTGCTGGCCTGGACCGACGGCCGTGCGCTGATCGCCACCGGCAGCCCCTTCCCCGCGGTCGAGTTCGGCGGCGTCCGGTACCAGATCGGCCAGGCCAACAACGCGCTGATCTTCCCGGGCCTCGGCCTGGGCGCGATCGTCGCCCGTGCCGACCGCATCACCGACAGCATGCTGGTCGCCTCCGCGCACGCGGTCGCCGGGCAGACCGACGCCACCGCCCCCGGCGCCCCGATCCTGCCCCTCACCAACCAGCTCCGGGCGACGTCAGCCGCCGTCGCCGTGGCCGTCGCCCGCGCCGCGGCCGCCGACGGGGTCGCCCACGCTGCCGTCGACGACTCCATCGAGGACCGTGTCAGGGCCGCGATGTGGCAGCCGGTCTACCCGCCCATCAAGGCCGTGTGACATCCCGGGGACGCGGTGACCGCACGACGGCCGCTCGCGGCCACCTGCGGCAGATGGCACGGCGGCCGCCAGTGAAGGAATGAGGGGCATGGATCTGCAGGTGCTGCGCTCCTTCCAGGCCGTGGCCGGGGGTGTGACGGTGACCGACGCTGCGGCCGACGCTCACATCACCCAGCCCGCCCTTCCTGCACACCCTGGGCACCTGGCTCGTACCGAAGCTCGTCACCGGTTTCGGCCAGAGCTTCCCCGGCGTCCGTTTCGAACTGCACCAGTCCGACGAGAACGGCCTGGCTCAGATCCTCCTCGACGCCACCGCGGACCTGATCATCACCAGCAAGGACCCCCGCCACCCGCTCATCGCCTGGCGGTGTCTCCTGGTCGAACCCCTCTGGCTCGCGGTCCCCGCCCGCCACCGCCTCGCTCAGCGCCGACGGGTCCGGCCGGCCGAGGTGTCGGACGAGCAGTTCATCGTGCTCAAGCCCGGCTACGGCCTGCGCAGCATCACCGAGACCCTGTGCCCGACATCGGTATCGCCTGGCTGGCCTCCCGCACCCTGCCGCCGGCTCCGAAGCGGTTCATGGACCACGCGTTGCGTACGGCGGCGGAAGCAGGAGGGACGGCTATGGGAATTACCTGAAGCCTTGTTTGCTCGTCCGGTCAGTCGTCTCCCCTGATGATGTTGCACTCGACGCTCGTATGCCGCGACGGCGGGGAACTGGTGTCCCGGACGGGGGAAACGCAGGTGCGGACGCCCTTGCCGCGCAAGTGATGAGCTTTCGCCCATCCGGTTTCGGGCACGCGCAGGACTTCGTTCTTCACAGTGCGCGCTGGCACGGAACTCAACTACTTTCTGTGTCGGGGACATTCAGCCCACCGGACTCGGGACCGAGGAGCACCGAGGAATCGGTTCGTTTCCGCAGGGGCCGCTGCGGAACCAGCTGTTCAAGTGTTTCAAGCGGCTGCGCGGCAATTCCTTTCCCAGTCACCGCCGGACTGAGCGAGTACCCTCGATCGGCCAGGACTCACCACAAGTTGCTCTGCGCCTTGCGCCCTTCACCACGAATTCGGAGCGGTTGACGCGCATTCGTGTGAGCCCGCCGACGGCGGGCACTCGGGGCCGCGGCGGATCCGTCCGGACCGCCGCGGTGTGACCGGAGGTGACGACATGGGACACGGCGGAAATGTGATCGACGAATTGGTCACCGATCACCGGGAAGTCGAGGAGATCTTCGGCAAGATCGAGGCGTTGCCGCCCGGTGCCAAGGATCGAAAGGTGTATGCCGACCAGGCCACGATGGAGCTGGTCCGGCACTCGGTGGCCGAGGAGGCCTACCTCTACCCGGCCGTGCGCGAACACGTGGCGGGTGGAGACGCACTGGCCGACAAGGAGATCGAGGATCACTCCAAGGCCGAGCAGATCATGAAGGACCTGGAGGGCTGCGAGGCGGACGACCCGCGGTTCGACCTGCTGATGGGCTCGCTGATGAGCGAGGTGCGGATGCATCTGTCCGACGAGGAACAGAACCTCTTCCCGAGGTTGCGCGCGGCTTGTCCCCCCGGCGCTCTCGACGATCTGGGTGACAAGGTCCGCCGGGCGAAGAAGATCGCGCCGACCCGCCCACACCCTTCCGCCCCGGACGAGCCGCCGGCGAACAAACTGCTGGCACCGGGTGTGGGGTTGGTCGACCGGTTGCGTGATGCGATGAGCGGCCGCGGGAAGCTCGACTGACGGCAGAGCGCACGCGAAGGAGGCGTGAGCCGGCCCAGGCGCCGGACTTTCGCCTCCTTCGGCGTCAGAGCTTCTCCTCCATCCGGATCGCTTTGCGCAGGTCCTCATGGGCCTGGCCCGCTTCTCCCTCCTTCTGTTCGAGCAGGGCGGCGGCGATGCTGTCGAGTTTGCGCTGGATGGCATGCTCGGCACGGCGTTCGGAGTTCTTCAGCAAGGCCAGCAGGAGGAGGTTGACCGACGTCATGACGTCACCGATGAACAACTGCCAGCCCAGCGCGAGTCCGGCGGCATGAATGGCGATGAAGGCGGCTACGAGCGCGAGGCACAGGCCGTAGAAGACCATGGAGCTGGTGAAGTTCGAGGCCTCTTCGGCCAACCGCTCGAACCAGCCCCGGCCGTTGCGTGAGCGCTCCGCCGGGTGCGGGGTGGTCATTCGATCATCCTGTGGTGCGGGGGCGGGGCCCGGATCGTGAAGCCTCGCCGTTCCGCCGGACGGCGCCCGTCGAGCCGGTCCGGTCAGCCGGTAGACAGGGAAGGCATGGGCGATGACGGGCTGCGCCACAATGCGTACGGTGGGCGAGCTCGATCGGCTCTTCCACGAACGGCCGACTGGAGTCCCCCACGTCGGTCGACGCCGTGCGGGGCGGGCAGCGCAGTGCCATGGAAACCTCCGTGACCTCCCCACAGATGCTTCGGAATCCCTTCCCCGGTACCCCGTCGACAGCTCACGACACCCTGCACAACGTGGGGTCCACCGGGTACCCGAAGCGCGGCTACTCCTTCGCAAGGTGGTGGGCACCGTGCTCAGGACGGGCGAGGCGGCCGGTTGCGGACACCCTGATGGCGGCCTTTGCCGACCAGCCCAGCTCCTTGCCCCCTCCTACGCCGGCGAGGCGCCGGCGCCCGGAGGTCGGCGGAGTTGGTGCAGGCAGACGACCGAGGCTACGACGGTCCGCCGTTCGGAGGTGTCCAGGCGCGGGGCCATTTCGACGACGTACTGCTGCAGCCCGATCCACGAGTCGATGGTGCTCACCGTGACCCGGCCGAGAACCTCCGGCGTCGGGCCCCCTTCCGGATCGGTCTCCGTGAGATGCCATTCGACGGCCACGAGGCCCAGCCGCGTGAGGAGGAGTTGGCGTCCCTGCTCCGTCCGGAGGCTCAACTGCCGGGTCTTGACGAGTCCACTGGCACCGGCGGCGCCGACCTCCCGGTCCGCGGCGTCGGTGAAGCGGAACTCCACCGGCCCGAACTGCTCGATCCGGACGATGAACTCGCCGGACGTCGTCATGAGGACGCAGTACGTGTCGTCGGTGAACGTGACCCAGGCGAGCGGGGTCCCCTCCACGGTGGACACGGCCAGGGCGGGGCCCACGTATCTGCGCCACCGTGATCGCTTCGGCTGGCCCACCACGACAGATTCCAGCTCGAACAGCCCGGGTTCCGTCATCGCTCTTCCTTCCCCCGCCACGGCTTCCCCCTCGACCGAGTACGTCCACTGTGGCCGAGAACCCGCCCGACGCCCATCCCTCGGGCGGACGTCGAGCCACAACCGCCGACGTGATCCGCGCCCTGCCACCCTTCAGTCACAGGATTGCCACAGCGCCCGGACAGTGACCTCACGGTGTGCATCATGATCCTTCAGCAGCATCAGCCGAACCTGGGGGAAACATGAAGACCCGCACAGCCGCCTGCACCGTCCTGCTCGTCCTCACCGCGGCCCTCACCGCCTGCGGCAGTGGCGGCGACTCCAAGGCCGACCCCGCCGCCTGCAAGGCCGCCATGGAGAAGCAGTTCAAGGACGCCATGGCCGCCGGTGACAAGGCCGACGCCTCCGACCGTCCCGACTCGTGCGAGGGCGTGGACGACAAGACCGTCCAGCGGTACGCCACCGAGATCATGCAGAAGCAGATCGGCGACGCCGTGGACAAGAACCTCAAGGGCCTGGAGACGGCCCAGCCGTAGCGAGGTGGTGGCGCCCGTGGCCGGCAACCCGCGCAACGGGCGCCTTGACCGCCGCCTCGTCGACTGAGGTACTGAACGAGGACGAGGCGAGATGATGCGAGTCACTGTGTTGGCGGTTCCCGGCTGCCCGAACACCCCGCTGGTCCGGCAGCGGATCACGGCGGCGCTGGCCGGGCGCCCCGCCGTCGTGGAGCTGGTCGAGGTCGCCGACGAGGCCGAAGCCGTGCGGCGGGGCATGACGGGCTCGCCGACCGTACTGCTTGACGGCGTGGACCCGTTCGCCGTTCCGGGTGCCGAGCCGAGTGTGTCCTGCCGGCTCTATCGAGGCCCGAACGGCAGGCCCCTGGAGGGCGCTCCGACCGTGGACGACCTGCGGCAGGCGCTGGCGGCCGCGGGCTTGCCCGCCGGCTGTCCCAGCGACGACGTGCCGAGCGCATGACGGTGCGACCCCCTGAGGCCTCTCCCCCGGCTTTGGTGATCGTGCGGGTCAGTACCCGGCCCGCGCGAGCAGTCCGGTGAGGTAGACGGCCAGCGACCGGCCGAGAGCCTCGGTGAAGTCCAGGCGCAGGACGACCAGTGAGGGGTCGGCCTCGTAGGCGGCCCTGACGGCGGGGGCCGGGTGGCTGTGCGTCCACAGAGCGCCGATGAGCACGATGACGGTGTGCGCCGCCTCGGCGGCGGCGTCCTGGTCGAGTTCGGGAAGCGCGCGACGGATCAGATCCGCAAAGCCGATGAGGCCTTCCAGGGCGGCGCGCTTGTAGCGCAGGGCGACCTCGGTGGAGACGTTGTGCTCCAGCACACCGGCCTGGGCACTGATCAAGTCGCTCAGGACGCGCTGACTCGCCAGGGAATCGGCCAGGTCGGCGGCGAAGGTCTCGGCGCGTTCCCGCGGGCCGGCTCCGGCGTCGATGCGGGTGGGCAGCCGCTCGGCGGCTTCGTCGAGCCACGTCCGGGCGGCGAGGACGAGGAGGTCGAGCAGGACCGCCTCGCGGGACTCGAAGTACCGCAGCACATTGGACTTGGCCAGGCCGACGCGGCGGCTCAGTTCGTTGAGGCTGATGGCCGAGACGGGCATCTCGTCGAGCATCGCGGCCGCGGTGTCCAGGATCGCCTGGCGTCGGATCTCTCGCTGCTCCTGGTTGCGCGCGCGCTGGAAGGTCATGCGGTCATGTTACGCACCACCGGTCTCTTGACAGCAGACCTGCGGTCTCTTACGTTCGAGTCGAAAGAGACCGCAGGTCTGTAATTGCGGCCCGCACCCCGGCACGGCGATGAAACCCCTGTGAGCGCCGCCTCACCGCCGCGCCCTACGCCCAATGAGGTTTTCGATCATGTCTCGCAAGGTTGCCCTGGTCACCGGTGCTTCGTCCGGCATCGGCGAAGCCATCGCCCGCCATCTGAAGGAAGCCGGCTACACCGTGTACGGCGCCGCCCGCCGCGTGGATCGCATGGCCGCCCTGACCGAGGACGGCGTCCACACCCTGTCCCTGGACGTCACGGACGAGGCCTCGCTCACGGCGGCGATCAAACGCGTCATCGACGCGGAGGGCCGTATCGACGTCCTGGTCAACAACGCCGGATACGGATCGTACGGCGCCCTCGAAGACGTCCCCCTGGACGAGGCCCGCGCCCAGATCGAGGTCAACGTCTTCGGCCTCGCCCGCCTCACCCAGCTCGTCCTGCCGCACATGCGTGCCCAGCGCAGCGGCACGGTCGTCAACATCAGCTCGATGGGCGGGAAGTTCACCACGCCCCTGGGCGCGTGGTACCACGCCAGCAAGTACGCCGTCGAGGCTCTCAGCGACGCCCTGCGCATGGAGACCCGACCGTTCGGCATCCATGTGACCGTCGTCGAACCGGGCTCCATCCAGACCGAATGGGGCGACATCGCCGCCGACAAGCTCCGCCACACGTCAGGCGGCCAGGGTCCCTACGCGAAGCAGGCCGAGGCGATGGCGAAGACGCTGGAGGGCAGTTCCCGAGGCGGCCGTATGACCTCGCCGCCCGCGGTCATCGCCAGGACCGTCACCAAGGCCGCGACCGCCCGCCGCCCGAAGACCCGCTACCGGGCCGGATTCGGCGCCACTCCCCTGGTCTTCCTCAGCAGGATCCTCCCGGACCGGACGTTCGACGCGCTCATCAAGCGCGCCTCCGGGGTCCCGGCCTGACGGGCACGCGCTGTCAGCGGCGCCTCTCGACGCGGTACTGCGCGACCAGCCCGAAGGCCGCCGCGACGAGGATGGCGACCCCGTAGCCGAGGACGGTGTTCAGCAGTCCGAGCGGGGCGATCAGGAGTCCCGCGACGATCGCCGGCACGCCGAAGCTCAGGTAGGCGACCAGGTAGACAGATGCGAAGAGCCCGGCCCGCTGATGGGGCTGGACGAGCGGGGCGACGGTACGGACGGCGCCGGAGAACGAGGCGCCGAAGCCCAGGCCGCCGATGACGCCTCCCACCCACAGCAGGGAGAGCGTTCCGGCGGCGACGCCGGCCTCGATGACCGCGGTTCCCAGCAGTACGCCCGCGGCGCCCACGAAGATGGTGCGGCGTGAGGTCAGCCGGCCGAGGAAGAGGCCTGCCACGGCGGCCGTGGCAGGCTCGACGAAGGCCGTGGCACCGTTCAACAGACCGCTGTGCAGGCCCAGCAGGTCGCGGATGATGGTGGGCACGAGCCCCATGAACAGTCCGGCCAGCATCCATGCGGCCATGTGAACCGGGATGCTTGCCAAGAACTCCCGACGCGCGGCCCGGGGCACGGAGACACGGGGAATCAGGGAGCGTGCCGCGCCCGGACGCGGGGAAACCGTCTCCGCGGAGAAGGCGGCGACAGCCGTGCCCACGGCCATGATCACCGCCAGGGCCGTGAACACGATCACCGTCGCATGGGAGCTGAACTGGATCGCCGCGCCGGTCAACAGGGCACCCAGGCCCAGTCCGCCGGCCGGAGCGATGCTGGTGACGATCGTGCCCAGCTTCTTGCGCCGTTCCGGGGCGTGCTCCACGACCGAGGCCGAGAAGGCGCTGGTGGCCGCACCCGTGGCGACGCCCTGGACGGTGCGGGCCGCGATGACCCAGCCGATGTCGGGCGCGAGGACGAACATGAGCATCGCCGCGAGTTCCACCAGGAGCGACCCGATCAGGATCGGCCGGCGCCCGACGTGGTCGGAGAGCGATCCGGCGACCAGCAGGGCGGCCGGCAGGCCGAGTGCGTACGAAGCGAAGGCCACGGTCAGCACCCCGGCGGGGAAGTGCCACTGCTGCTCGAAGACCACGAGCAGCGGGGTGGGGTGCGCCCGCGGCCAGATAGAGCGCCGCGAAGACGGCGGCCGAGCCGGCGAACGCCACGGAGGAAGGAAGCAGCCGGCGGGACCTGGCGGGCCCAAACGCCGCGAGGCCGGGGCCGCGTTCGTGTGTCGATGCGGTACGGAACATCCCAGAGCCTCCTAATGCCAAGCTTTGTGCGTTAACACCTAGGGCCACCATAGACCCGTCCGAGAGTTAAAGCCAAGAAATGTGCGTTACAGTGGAGGCATGGTTGCAGAATCACCCCCGCGGCGGCGTACCGGCGGACGCAGCGCCCTGGTGCTGATGTCCATCAGGAAGGCCGTCGAGGAACTGATCGCCGAACAGGGCAGCGACGCGATCACGATCCCGATGGTCGCGGAGCGCGCGGGAGTCAATCACTCCAGCATCTACCGACGGTGGGGCGACGCGCGGACCATGATCAACGACCTGGCGACCTACCGCCTCGACCCGGACCGCGGCCTGCCCGACACCGGAGACCTGCGTGCCGATCTGACCGTATGGGCACAGGAGTTGATCAGCCACTACAGCACGCCGGTGAACGCCGCGCTCCTGCGCGGCGGGGCCGCCGCGGCCGGTGAGAGCGAGTCGGACTGCCTGCGCGACCGGCGGGCGGAAGCGGCCGGCTTCGCCACCCGGCCCGGCAGCGGCTTCACCGGCGACGAGGTCATCGACCGGGTGGTGGCCCCGATCATCTACCGGGTCATCTTCCTGCCCTGGACGCTGTCCGAGGTGGACGCGCGCACGTACGTCGACGATCTCTGCGACCGGTCCGGCTGATCGCCCACCCGCCGGATCGCGAGCCTGAGGCCGTCACCAGCGGAAAGGAGAGCGAGATGACCGCATTCGCTCCTCTGCCCGAGTTCGCTCGGGGCCCTGACATCCTCGAAGGCGGTTTCGTCGTCACCGACCTCGGCGGCGGTGTCCACGGCATCACCCAGGGAATGATCAACACCATGTTCCTGGTGACCGGGAAGGGCGTTGTCCTCGTGGACGCCCCTCCCGTCCTGGGTGACCACCTGCTGTCGGCCATCGAGGAGGTCACCCCGAAACCGGTGACCCACCTCATCTACAGCCACGCGCACGCCGACCACATCGGCGCGGCCCACCTGCTGGACCGCAGCGGCCTGAAGATCATCGCCCACGAGCTCACCGCCCGGTTCATCAAGGAAGCGCAGGACGACCGGCGGCCCCTGCCCAACGAGACCTTCGGCGGGACCAGGAAAGAGCTGAGTGTCGACGGAGTCAGGTTCGTCCTCGACTACACGGGCGACTGGCACCAGGCGGGCAATCTGTTCATCCACCTCCCGGAACAGAAGGCCATGGCCGCGATGGACAGCTTCACCGTCAAGAACGCGCCGTTCTTCCGTCTCCTCCTCTCCGCTCACGTACCCGCCTACTTCCAGGCCATGGACGAGCTGTTGGAGTACGACTTCGAGACCATCGTGACCGGTCACATGTCCCTGTACGGCACTCCCGAGGACGTGCAGACGAACCGCGAGTACCTGCGCGACCTGAGAGCCGCCGCCACCGAGGCGCTGCGGACGGTGGACCTGAAGCAGACCGCGGCCGCCGCCGTGCCGGAGAGCAATCGGCAGGCGGAACTCAAGGTCTGGATGGACGCGGTCGTCGCTCACGCGGCGGAGCTGATGCCGCCCTGGGACAAGCGCCTCGGCGGGACCGACATCTTCCTCGCCGACAACCTCAACGCCGTCGCATGGAGCGTGTTCATCGACTAGACACCCGCCCCGCCGACTCAAAGGTTCCTCCCACGACAGACGGAAGGTGGTCACCCCATGAGCGTCGTCGAAGACAGGAACGTCGTCGAAGACAGAAACAAGGACATCGTCCGCGAAGCTTTCGACACCCTGTTCAACAGGCGTGACTACGCCGCCGCAGAGCGGTTCTGGTCCCCCGACTACATCCAGCACAGCGCCCACATCGCACCCGGCAGGGACGGCCTCTTCGACATGGTCAAGGGCCTCCCGCCGGAGCTGCGGCACGAATGCGAACTGGTCATGGCGGACGGAGACATGGTCATGGTGCGCGGGCGATTCTCGGGGCACCGCGAGCCCGCCCCGTGGATCGCCGCCGACTTCCTCCGCCTTGAGGACGGCATCCTGGCCGAGCACTGGGACGTGATCGAGGAGGAAGCCTCCCGGGAACAGTCCGTGAGCGGCCTGCCCATGTACGGCGACGACTTCCCCGAGGAGCGCTGAAGATGAGCACCTACCGAGCCGCACAGGTCACCGCCCCGAACGGCACACTCGAGCTCACCGAGCGCGAGGTACCGCAGCCGGGACCCGGCCACGTCAGGATCGCTGTGGAGGCGTGCGGCATCTGCCACTCCGACGCGGAATTCGTGACCGCCGGACTGCCGGGCGTCTCGTTCCCCGAGGTACCCGGGCACGAGATCGCCGGACGCGTCGAGGAGCTGGGCGACGGCGCCCAGGACCGTGGCCTGCGGATCGGCGACCGGGTCGCGGTCGGCTGGTTCGGCGGCAGCTGCGGGCACTGCAAGCCCTGCCGGCAGGGCGACTTCATGGTCTGCGCCAATCTGAAGGTCCCCGGGTGGACGTACGACGGCGGGTTCGCCGAGAAGGTGGTCGTGCCCGCCGACGCCCTGGCCCTGATCCCCGACGAACTGGCGGCGACCGACGCCGGGCCCATGGCCTGCGCGGGCGTGACCGTGTTCAACGGGCTGCGGCGCAGCCCCGCCCGGCCCGGAGACCTGGTCGCCGTGCTCGGCCTCGGCGGCCTCGGACACCTCGGCGTGCGGTACGCGGTCGCGATGGGATTCGAGACCGTGGCCATCGCCCGCGGCCCCCAGAAGGCGGACTTCGCCAAGCAGCTCGGCGCCCACCACTACGTCGACAGCACCTCCGGCACCCCGGTCGGCGAGGCGCTGCAGTCCCTCGGCGGCGCCAGGGTCGTCATCGCCACGGCCGGAAACTCCGAGGCCATCGCCGCCACCGTGGAGGGGCTCGCCCCGCGCGGGGAACTCGTGGTCATCGGGGCGGACTTCACACCGTTGGGCGTCAACCCCGTCCAGCTGCTCATGACCGGCCGAGTCCTCCGCGGCCACCCGGCCGGCACCGCACAGGACATCGAGGACACCATGGCGTTCAGCCTCCTGCACGGCATCCGGCCGATGACCGAGACCGTGCCGCTGGACCGCGTGGACGAGGCCTTCCAGAAGATGCTCGCCGGCAAGGCCCGCTTCCGGATGGTGCTCACCACCGGCTGACGTCCGTCGGCGGGTACGGCTCCCCCTCGGCCGGTACGGCCTCTCGTCGGGAATCGGGGCGCTCTCAGGCGGCGACCTGGGGCTGTGCCGGGCCGAGACGGTGCGCGACGGTCTGTTCGGCGTGCGGGGCGAGCAGGCCCTGCAGTTCGTCCGCAGCGACCTTGAGGAGGTCGCCGTCGCGTGTCGCGTGCAGGGTTTCGAGGACGAAGACGACGCGCCTGGAGTCCTCGGTGACTCGGGTGCGGTGGGCGTCGCGGTGGTTCCAGTGGCGCGTCAGGACCCCGGTGGTGTCCGCGTAGATGATTTCGCCGGGCCGCGGCTCGGGCACCGAGACCTGCCACCTGGTCATGATGGTTCATCTGCCGCCGGGTCCCGCGCCCACGTCCTGACCGGGTTCGCGCGACTCAGTCGAGCGACAGCCGCATGATCGTCAGGTCGAGCCAGCGGCCGAACTTGGTGCCCACCTCTCGCACGGTTCCGGCATGTTGGAACCCGAACCGTTCGTGCAGCCGAACCGATGCGGCATTCTCGGCTTCGATGCCGGCGATCATCACGTGATGGCCCGCCTCGCGCGCCGACGCGATCAGCGCGGTCAGCAGCGCCGACCCGACACCCAGCCCGTGCCGGCCTTCGCGGACGTAGACCGAGTCCTCGACCGTGTGCCGGTAGCCGTCCAGCTCGCGCCACGGTCCATAGACCGCGAATCCGGCCACCTCGCCCTCCGCCTCCGCCACGAACGCCGAGCCGCGCTCCAGATGGGCCGCCAGCCAGGCCGCTCCCTCGGCGGGGGACTGCGGGGTCTGCGTCCACAGGGCCGTGGAGTGTTCGATCGCATGGTTACGAATCGCGCGGACCGCTTCCGCGTCGCCCGGTTCCGCCCCGCGCACCGTCACGACCGGAGCGCTTCTCTCGTATATTGGATTCATGTCCAACATAGTAGATCCTCTGGTCGGGCAGATCGCGGCCCGAGTCCGCACCGAACGGGAACGCCGCCGGTGGACCCTGTCCCAGCTCGCGGACGCCTCCGGGGTGTCGCAGGCCATGATCAGCCGGATCGAGCGCGGTGAGAGCAGCCCCACCGCCGTCGTCCTCGGCAAGCTGTCCGCCGCTTTCCAGCTCAGCATCGCCTCCCTCCTCGCCCTCGCCGAAGGCGCGCCGGACGACACCGAGGGCGCGACAGGCGTACGGCGCCGCACCGACACGGCCGAGTGGCGGGACCCCGGCACCGGCTATCGGCGCCGCCAGATCACCGGCCCGCACTTCCCCGCGGAGGTCGCGGAGATCCGCCTGCCCATGGGCGCCCAAGTGCCTTATCCGGCGGCCGCGTTCGCCTTCGTACGCCAGCTCGTCTGGGTCCTGGACGGCCACCTGACCTTCCACGACGGCGATGTCGTGCACGAGCTCGACGCGGGCGACACCATCGAACTCGGCGAGCCCGCCGACCGCGTCTTCGCCAACACCACGGACACCGAGTGCCGTTACGCCGTCGTCCTCACCCGCGGCGCACGGCCGTGACCGGCGCGCTCCCCCGGGGCGGTACGTTCCTGCTGGCCTGCATAGCCGGGACGGCGATAGCGAACAACTACGCCATCCAGCCCGCGCTCACCCGTGTCGGCGCCGAACTGGACGTCCCCGTCTCCGTGATCGGACTCGTACCGACCGCCGCGCTCGTCGGTTGCATGACCGGCTTCGCGCTCCTGCTTCCCCTCGCCGACCGCCTGGCCCCCAACCGCCTGGTGGCCGCGCAGCTCACCGCCCTGACCGCGGCCCTCACGCTGGCCGCGGCCGCGCGGAACGCCGCCGTGCTCCTGGCCGCCTACCTGCTCATCGGCGCTGCCGCCGGGGTCGCGGCCCAGGCCAGCAGCATCGCGGGCCGCCACGCCCCGCATGGGCACCGTGCGACCGGCGTCGCCACCGTGGCCGCGGGCATGTCGGCCGGCATCCTGCTCAGCCGCCTCGTGGGCGGAGCCCTCACCGACCTCCTCGGCTGGCGGCGCATGCTCCTCGTCTTCGCCGCACTCGCTCTCCTCGGCGCTGTCGCCGCCGCCGCACTCCTCCCCCGGCAGCGCCCGCACGCCGACCACGGCTACCGCGCCGCCCTCGCCCAACTCCCCCCGCTGCTGAGCCGATTCCCGCAACTGCGGCACGCGGTGGCGACGGGCGGTCTGTGGTACTTCGCCTTCAACCTGCTGTGGGTCGGCCTGGCCCTGGCCCTCGCCGGACCGCCCCACTCGCTCGACCCGACCGCCATCGGGCTGTACAGCCTGGCCGGACTCCTCGGCTTCACGGCGCTCCCGCTCACCGGACGCCTGGCCGACCGGTTCACTCCGGCCGCGGTGATCACGGCCGGCCTACTGGCCGCCGCGGCCGGAACCATCCTGCTGGCCACCGGCCTGGACACCCCGCCGGTCACAGCCCTCGGCCTCGCCCTCTTCGACGCCGGCTGCTTCGCCGCCCAGGCCGCCAACATGAGCCGGATCATCGCCCTGGACCCGGACCGCTCCGGCAGCCTCAGCAGCGTCTACCTCGTGCTCTACTTCACGATCGGCGCCGTCGGCACCGCCCTCGCCGCGCCCCTGCTCGACATCCTCGGCTGGCGGGGCACCACCCTCACCGCCCTGGCCGCGCTGCTCCTCGCCGCCGCGCTCGGACACACCGGCACCCGACGGACCCATGGTCACGGCCGGGAATCAGCTCTCGGCATGGCCGCTGTCTCAGACACCGGGGTCGAGGTCCTGTTCGGCCCAGACGGTCTTGCCGCCGCTCGTCAGGTACCTGGCTCCGTGGCGCCGGCAGAGGCGCGCGACGATGTAGAGGCCGCGGCCGCCGTCGTCGGCGCTGCAGGCGTGGCGCAGCCGGGGGAAGCTGTTGCTGCTGTCGGACACTTCGCAGGTCAGGACCTGGTGCCGGGTCAGGCGGAGGAGGATCGGACCGGCGGCGTGGCGAACGGCGTTGGTGACCAGTTCGCTGACGATCAGCTGGGTGGACGCCTCCAGACGATCCAGTCCCCACTCGGTCAGTTGTCGGGTGACCAAGGCACGAGCGCGGCCGACGACGGCCGGCTCGGCGGGCAGTTCCCAGCACGTGGTCTGGCGCGGGCTCAACGCATGGGTCCGGGCGACGAGCAGGGTGACGTCGTCGCACGGTGACTGAGGCGGCAAGGTCTCGATCACCGAAGAGCAGAGGTCTTCCAGGGACAGGCCGGGGTGTGCCAGGGCACCGCCCAGGTGTTCCATGCCGGCGTCGATGTCGTGGTCGCGGCTCTCGATCAGGCCGTCGGTGTACAGGGCGAGCCGGCTCCCCTCGGGCAGTTCCAGCTCGACGGCCTCGAAAGGGACACCCATCCCGACGCCGAGCGGGGTTCCGGCGGGCAGGTCGGGGAAGGTGACCCTGCCGTGCGGGTCGATGATCGCGGGCGGTGGATGTCCGGCCCGTGCCATGGCGCACGTGCGGGTGATGGGGTCGTAGACGGCATACAGACAGGTCGCGCCGGACACGCGGGTCGGGTCCTGGGAGTCGGCGTCTTCCTCGGCCAGCCGCCGGACCGTGTCGTCGTACGCACGAGGTTAGGAGCGGCGAGCAGAGCCGCCATTGGGCGCAGCGCACTATTTTCTGGATGATATTGGTACTGAAGAAACAAATACTCACAGAAAGGAAACGCGAGAATCGGTGGTGAGGCCACGTTCATATGGGCCAAGGCGTCACAGATGGACGCCTCCGACGAACTTCTCCGAGTGGCTGACCCGGCGGCTCTTCTGACGCTGGCCGGAACGATCGCCGGCATCAACGCGGCGATGGCCAAGGCCCTGGGCAAGCCGACACAGCACTGCCTGGGAGATGACTTCGCGGAGCTGTGGCCAGCAGGCCAGCGGTTGTCGGTCGAGAGACTCGTGACCCACGCCGCCAGGACGACGGCGGTCGCGATGCGAGTGCTGGAGTTCTCCGGGCGAGGCGGAGCGTCCGTCGCCCGTTTGTTTGAGGCGCGGCAGGTCAAGGATCCCGCCGGTGACGAGCAGCTGGTCTTCTTGCACGCTCTGGATACGCGTAACGTCCTGGCGAGTCTGCTGATCCCGTTCCGGCTGGCCACCAAGTCCGCCGACCTCGGTCTGTGGATGTACGACCGAGCCGGGACGGGCTGGACATCGGCGGCGACTCGTACGACGCCTTCGTGATGCCCGACGGCACCGTCACGATGGAGATCGGCGACACCCAGGGGCACGACGTGGACGCCGCCGCGGCCATGGGGCAGGTGCGCGCCTCCATACGCGCGATCGCCGCCGCCGAAACGGATCCCGCGACCGTGCTGACCCGCATCAACCAACTGCTCGTCTCGATGGGCGCGGCACGCTTCGCCAGACGGGCAGGTCACCGGCGCCAGCGCCGGCCATGTGCCGGTGCTGTGCGCGCACGATGACGGCAGCTACGACATCCACGAGCTGCCGGGCGGTCCGGTCCTCGGAGTCCTGCCCGACACCGAGTACGGCGAGGAGACCTTCACCCTGGACAAGGACAGCGCCCTGGTCATCGTCACCGACGGTGTGGTCGAGGGACCGGGCCTGACGCTGGACGCCGGATTGGAGCTGGCCGGGACACAGGCCGGCGCGGCCCTCCATGACGGACTGAACGCCGAGGAGATCGCCGACCGCATCCTCGACTCCGCGGTCGCGGTGGACCACCTCGACGACGTGGCCGTACTGGTCGTCCGACGCACCTGACGACACCGAGGGCTGACGCCCGCAGGTAAGTCAAGCCTTACTTTCTCGGAAATTCGACTGCATAGTAGGGGCGCGAATTACGGGAAAGGTGGACTGTTGCCCCAGGTCAATCACGGTGCCGCGCGGCAAGTGGAGGCAGAGCAGGCACATGTGTCGGCGATGTACGCCCTGCTGGACGAACAACTTGCCGACGCGCGTGCGCAGTTGGCGGACGTGCTGAAGACTCCGGTCGACAGCCCCGCGGAGGCGCACGGGCGCGAGGTGGAGGCGGGGCGTCTGGCAGGAATGCTGCACCGGTTGGAGGGAGCCGAGGAGGGGCTGGTCTTCGGCCGGGTCGACAGCCGGGACGGTACGACGCTGCACGTCGGCCGGCTCGGCCTCCGCTCGGACGACGGGGACCTGCCGCTGCTGGTGGACTGGCGCGCGGAAGCGGCGCGCCCCTTCTACGCGGCGACGCCCCCGCACCCGATGGGCCTGCGTCGGCGCCGTCACCTGCGCGTCGAGGGTCGTACGGTACGCGCGGTCAACGACGAGCTGCTGGACGGCTCCGCACCCGCCTCCGACGACGTGGTGGGCGACGGACCGCTGGTGGAGGCGCTGGAGGCCGGGCGCACTGGACGCATGGGTGCGGTGGTGGCCACGCTGCAGGCGGAGCAGGACGCGATCGTACGGTCCGGGCATCGCGGGGTGACGGTGGTGCGGGGCGGTCCCGGAACAGGCAAGACCGTGGTGGCGCTGCACCGGGCCGCGTACATGCTGTACGCGTTTCCACGGGCCGCCGAGAACGGCGTCCTCATCCTTGGGCCGAACGCGCGGTTCCTTGAGTATGTCTCCGCCGTGCTTCCCTCGCTCGGGGAGAACGACGCGGTCCTTTCGACCTGCCAGGAGCTGGCCGGCGTACGGTCGGCCGAGCGGGAGCCGTTCGATTCGGCGCGGCTCAAGGGCGACCTCATGATGGCGGACGCGCTGGCGGGGCTGGTGCGCTCGCTGCAGGCGCCGCGCGGAGACTTCACGGTACGTGTGGGCCAGGAGCGGACTCGGCTGTCGGACGAAGTCGTCGCACGGGCACGGGACGCGGCCGTGGCCGACGGCCTGCCGCACAACCGGGCACGCGAGTTGTTCAAGGGGCACCTGGTCGACGCGGTCGTGGCTCAGCTGCGACGCGCCATGGCCGAGGACTTGGCGCGCATCGACGCCGAGGTGTCGCAGAGCACCGGGATGAACCTCGACCAGGCCGTCGAGGCAGACCTGCGCGCCCTCGGGCTGGACGGCGCGCCGACCGAGGATCCGGACGAGGAGTTCGACGCGGACGCGCTACGGGCGACGCTGCTGGACGACGCCCAGGTCGACCGCTCGGTCCAGGACCTGTGGCCCCGCCTGACTTCCGAGGCCCTCGTACAAAGGCTCTTGACGGACCCTCACCTCCTGGCGACGCACCTGCCGAACCTCGCCCCCGGGGAACGTTCCCGGTCGCTGCGCGCTCCGGGCGGCGGGTGGTCGGAAGCGGACGCCGCGCTGCTGGACGAGGCGGCCGCCCTGATCGACGGACCACCGGACCGCGTCTTCGGCCATGTCGTCGTCGACGAGGCCCAGGATCTGACCGCCATGCAATGGCGCATGGTCCTGCGGCGCTGCCCGGCGCGGTCGATGACCTTGGTGGGTGACTTCGCCCAGGCAGGCCCGGCTCCCACCGCACGCGACTGGCCCGAGGCGCTGGGCCCGCACCTGGGCACGCGGTTCACCGTGCACACGCTGACCGTCAACTACCGCACCACAGAAGAGATCCTGACCAGCACGCGGAACCTGCTCGCACGGATCGCCCCCGATCAGACACCGAGCCGGTCGATCCGACACGGCGAGGCCCCTCGCCACGTCACGGCGTGCGCCGACACACTGACCGCGATCCTGGCCCGCGAACTCCGGGCCCTGGCCGCCGCGCACCCGGGCGAACTGCTCGCGGTGATCTGCCCGGACGCCAGAACCGACGAACTGGCCGCCTCCCCCATCACCGAACACGCACGGCTCGTCCCGGCATCCGAGTGCCGAGGCCTGGAGTTCGACTCCGTCATCGTCGCCCTGCCGGACGAGATCGCCACGGCCAGGCCCGGCGGCGAAAGAGACCTCTACGTCGCCCTCACGCGTGCCACCAAGAGGCTGCGCACGATCGGCGTCCGGACGTCGTGAGTGGAGGTATCAGTGGTGACCATGCTGAATCGAGTAGCCGTCCTGTCCGACATTCACGGGGTCCTGCCCGCGCTGGAAGCAGTGCTCGCCGAGCCGGACGTCAGCGCCGCTGACCGCATCGTGCTCACCGGCGACATCACCGCCGGCCCGCAACCGGCTCAGGTCCTCGACCTGTTGACCAGCCTCGGTGACCGGGTCGCCTGGATCAGCGGCAACGCCGATCGTGAACTCCTGGAGTACCGCCGCGGACAACGCGACTCGATCCCGGACCCCATCGCGCCCTGGGCCGCGGAACAGCTGCGCGAGGACCACCTCGAACTCCTCGGCGGACTGCCCCGGTCGCTCTCCCTGCCCGTCCGCGGTCTGGGAAAGGTGCTCTTCTGCCACGCAACTCCCCGGGACGACGAAGAGGTCGTCCTGGTCGACTCGTCCCTCGACCGCTGGGCGGAAGTCTTCAGCGGGCTCGACGCCGATGTCCGCACCGTGGTCTGCGGCCACACCCACATGCCGTTCGTGCGCCTCGCCCACGGCCGCCTGGTGATCAACCCCGGCAGCGTCGGCATGCCCTACGGCCGAAGCGGAGCCCACTGGGCCATGCTCGGCCCGGGCACCGAACTGCGCCACACCGACTTCGACATCGAGGTCGCCGTCGCCCAGGTCACCCGGGACTCGTCCTACCCGGACATCGCGGAATGGACCGACTACTTCCTGCACGCGCGTGCCACGGACACGGACGCCCTCGCGGCCTTCGGCCCACGGGACGGACGTAGGCACACGGAGTGAAGCCCCCGACCCACAGCCGGGCGGCGTTCTCCCGGCAGCCCAGGGCGTTCCGGCTGTCGCAGACCATGACCGGCTCGGCCTGTGCGCAGTCGAGATACGGCTCCCCGATCACCAGTTCCCGGTGCTGCCCGCCCAGGGTGCAGTTCACCCGTTCGGCAAGTCGTCGGCGGTGGTGGCGGGGGCCGTACGGGACGCTTCTCCTCATGTCGAGGACGCTCCGGGTGGGGCTGCCCCGTTGTCCGTGGCGCTGTGTCGTCTGGCGCCCGGGGCGGGCTTCCCGTCCACTGAGTGAGGCATGATGCCTCGGTTTCCGCGCTGGAGAGGTGTTTGGAGATGACGGTGGCCTCCTCTGAGCGGTCGGCACGGACCGCCCGGCAGGTGCTGGCAGAGGCAGGTGCGGTGACGCTGCCCGCACTGCGGCGGGCGGTCGACGGGCTGCCGGGGAGGATCCGGCATCTGGTGGGTGTGCATTTCGGCTGGTGGGACCTGACGGGTGCACCGTCCGCCGGAAGCGACGGCAAGGCGCTGCGCCCGGCGCTGGCGCTGTTGGCGAGTGCCGCGGCGGGGGGCGGCCCGGAGACGGGGGTACCGGCGGCGGTGGCGGTGGAACTGGTCCACAACGCCTCGCTGCTGCACGACGACATCATCGATCAGGACCGGCTGCGCCGGGGCCGGCCCGCCCTGTGGGCCCAGCTGGGGGTACCCGCCGCCATCCTGGCCGGGGACGCGCTGTTCTTCCTGGCCACCCGGGTCCTCGCCGAGACCCCACCGCCGTTGGGCGAGGCAGCGGCCGGCCAGTTGACCGCCGCGGTGCAGCAGCTCATCGACGGTGAGTACGCCGACATCCTCCTGGAGTCCCGTGCGGCGGTGTCCGTGGCGGAGTGCGAGGCGATGGCCGCGGGCAAGACCGGCTCCCTCATCGCCGCGGCGTGCGGTCTGGGGGCGCTGGCGGCGGGCGCGGACGAGGAGCGGGTGGGGCATCTGCGGGCGTTCGGCACCCATGTCGGCGTGGCCTTCCAACTGGTCGACGACTGCCTGGGGATCTGGGGAGATCCGGTCCGCACGGGCAAGCCGGCGGGGTCGGACCTGGCCGCGCGCAAGAAGTCCCTGCCGATCGCGGCCGCGCTGGGCAGCGGCGGGACTGCGGGCGATGAACTGCGCAGGCTCTACGCCCGCCCCGAACCGCTCTCACCGGCCGAGGTGGCAAGGGCGGCCGACCTGGTGGCGGCGACAGGGTCCCTCACCTGGGCCGTCGAACAGGCCGACCAGCACATCCAGCGGGCCATGGACCGGCTGAACGCCGCCGGCCCGGACCCGACCGCCGCGGCGGAGCTGATCGCTCTGACGCAGTTCGTCACCGGACGGGATCACTGACGCGCGCCGACCCCTCAGGTCATCTGTCCTGCCTGCTCCGTCACTGAGATGGATCGCCATCCCGGGCGCCGCCATCCGCGCGCAATCGCAACCGCCCCTGCGCCGCCAGGCGATCCAGCCGCCGCTGCTCCTTCACCGCCCACCGTTCCACCCGCCCTGGGTCCAACGGGCCACCGTGGCCCACATGCAGGCGCGCGGGTCCCAGTGCGAGCATCCGCCGCAGGCTGGCCAGATTGCCGAGCGGGTCGTCGTGGAACGGCGGGTCCGAGGGGCGGCCGCGCAACAAGCCCAGCAGCGGCGTCGCGACCAGGTCGCCGGCGACGAGATCGCCCGCGTCCGTGAGGACGGATATCGACCCGGCAGTGTGGCCCGGAGTGGGGACGATGCGGGCTTCGATGCCGTACTCCTCCAGCCGCATCTCGCCGCGGACGAGGATCCGCGGTGTGAACGGCTCGGCTTCGGCATGGAAAGGCGGTAGCGGGGACAACAGTCTGCCCAGCATGCCGGTCGGCAGGTAGGGCTCGCGTACCCGGCCACTGGTGTACGGCCCGAGATCGCCGACATGTGCGGCGATCGGCGCGCCGGTCAGCCGGCTCAGTTCGGCGGCTCCGCCGAAGTGGTCGATGTGGCCGTGGGTGACGACGATCGTGGAGATGTCGCTCGGGTCCACGCCGTGCTCGGCGACGCGGTCGTGGATCTTGCGGCCGCTGCCGGGGACGCCGGCGTCGATGACGACCGGCCGACGGCCGAGGAGCAGGTAGGCGTTGACGTTCCGCTTCCCCAGGACCGGGAGGGGGATGACCTTCGTGCGGGGCACGGAGTTCTCCGTTCAGGGTGAAACTTGTTCGGACGTCTCGACGCTATGGGCGCTGAATGAGCCGATCCATGCTTGTTGCGCGCACATTCATTGCCGTACGTCTCACGGCGTCGAGTACGCTGCCGTCATGGACGCGCTCGCGGATGTCCTTGCCGCCGCCAAGGTCGGCGGGACCGTGCTGGCCCGGGTCGACGCGGCGTCGCCCTGGGGCATCGAGTTTCCGCGCATGCCGATCGCCGTCTTCCACGCCGTCGTCGACGGCTCCTGCTGGCTACGGCGACCAGGGGCCGAGCCGCTGCGGCTCGTCACCGGCGATCTCGTACTCCTGCCCGTGGGGGCCGGCCATGTGATGTCCGGTGCCCCGACCGGTCCGGCGACTCCGTACGACGAACTCGTGGCACCGCTCCCCGACAACGGGAACGGAAACGGAAACCGGGAATCCGAGATCCACGTCGCCGGACCGGGTCCCCGCACGCGCATCATCTGCGGCGGCTACCGCTTCGACGGCCGCGTTTCGCGCCCACTGCTCGCGCTTCCACCCGTGCTCGTGTTGCACGCCGCAGGCGAATCGCGCGAGCGGCGCGAGCTCGCCGACACCCTTCGGATGCTCACGGCCGAACTCGCCGAGCCCCGCCCCGGATCCCGGACGGTCATCGACCGGCTCACCGACGTTCTGTTCGTCCATATCCTGCGTCGATGGACCGCGGAGCACGGCGAGCACGGCACCTCATGGGTGCCGGCCCTGCGCGATCCGGAGATCGCCGCCGCGATCTCACTCCTACACGAGGACCCGGCCCGGCCGTGGACCGTGGAGGAGTTGGCTCGCGGGGTCGGTGTCTCCCGCGCCACGCTGTCCCGGCGCTTCGCCGACCGTGTCGGCGAGTCACCGCTGGCCTACCTCACCCGCTGGCGCCTCGAACTGGCCGGCCGACGGCTCCGCGACACCGCCGACCCGCTGACGGTCGTCGCTGAGAGCGTCGGCTACACCTCGGTATCGGCGTTCTCCCGTGCCTTCGCACGTCAATGGGGCACGCCGCCGAGCCACCACCGGGCCGACCATCGTCCGGCGTGATCCGTTCGCATCCCTGGGTGGAGGCCGGGGCGGATCGCTGCCAGGACCGCTGCCGACAGACGTGCGCCCGCAGTCGGAGTCTCAGCCGGAGATGGCCTGGAGGGGCAGCTCGATGAGGGCGTAGGCGAGGAGTGCGCAGGGTGCGGCGGCGCCGAGCGTCAGGGCGCGCTCTTTATGTGTACGGGCCATGAGCAGCGGGATCAGCACGAAGAGCGCGAGGCATGTCCACGCCTGTGGGGCGTAGTGGAGGTTCCAGGCGTAGGCCAGGCCCTCCATGCCGAAGAGTCCGGCGAACGCGGCCAGGCCGGCGACGCGGCGGCGGGCATCCTGTCCGCGCCGCCACCAGTGGCCCGCGACGCCGAACAGCGGGCCCGCCACGCAGGCCATGCCGAGCCAGACGAGCGGGAAGGCGAGGTCCCCGATGCCGTCGCGGCCGAATTCGGCGTATCCGTAGTAGCCGACGACCAGGCCGACCTCCGCGCCGAGGCCCGCGATCGCGGACTGCGACAACCGGCCCTGCCACTGCAGCAGGGCTCCGGCGGCGAACGCGGCAGCGGACCAGACGGCGCCGGAGTTGGCTATCTGGTTCCAGGCCCCGGGGAGCCATCCCTGGGCCAGGTTGGTGAGCACGCCGAACAGCAGACCGCCGCCCGCCGCTGCCCCTATGCGGCCGCCCCACGCCCGCAGCCTGATCCCCGGCGCGGCCGGCCGGCTCGGAGTAGTGGTCGTCGTCATCGTGGCCTCCACAGTCACGGTCCCAAGACGCGACGCACTATACACAGCCTCTATACACGGCATGTATACACCGCGGGGATTCGTGCCGTTCGCGCACCGCCGCGCGCATTGGCCCCGTGCGGAGGACCGGCCTCAGTTCACCGCGCGCTTGATGAGTTCGCCGATCCGGGCCTCGTCGGCGGGGGTCAACTCCCGTACGGCGAAGGCGGTTGGCCACATGGCGCCGTCATCGAGGTTCGCCTGGTCGCTGAAACCGAGCGTGGCGTAACGCGCCTTGAACTTCTGCGCGCTCTGGAAGAAGCAGACGACCTTGCCGTTCCTGGCGTACGCGGGCATCCCGTACCAGAGCTTCGGCGTGAGCTCCGGCGCACTGGCCTTCACGATGTCGTGGATCCGCTCCGCGAGGACACGGTCCGCCTCCGGCATCTCGGCGATCTTCGCGAGCACCTCGCCCTCGGTGTCCGCCTTGGCCGCGCGCGAGCCGCGACGCGCGGTCGTCTTCAGCTCCTGGGCGCGCGCCTTCATCGCGTCGCGTTCCTCGTCCGTGAAGCCGTCGTACTTCGTGTCGGTCTTCTCCGTCGTGCTGGTGCTCTGGGCGGACGTCTGGGTGGCCTTCATGGCAGGTTCCTCTCCGGCGGACTCGCGGCACTTGATCGCGGCCATTCCATGCTAGGGAACCGCCGTGACGGCCGCTTCTCCGAAACTGATCGGATGTCACACGGCCGGGACCACCCCGGGTTCAGCGACGCAGGGTGGTCTCCCGCTCCATGTGGGACAGCTTCTCGGGATTGCGTACGGCGTAGAGCCCGGTGATGAGTCCGTCGTCGATGCGCACCGCCACAACGGTGTCGATCGCGTCGTCGAACCGGAGAACCAGCGCCGGGTAGCCGTTGACCTGTGCCGGTCGCATCGACGCCGCGGCGAGGGTGCCCATCCCGGCGGCCAGCAGACGGGCCACCTTGTCGGCTCCCACGACCGGCCGCAGGACGGCCTTCTTGACTCCACCACCGTCGCCCAGGAAGACCACCTCCGGCGCGAGGAGGTCGAGCAGGCTCTGCAAGTCGCCGGTTTCGGCGGCCCGTTGGAACGCGTCCAGCGCGTCCTGGGTCTCGGTCCGGGAAACGATCCCGCGCGGCCGGCGCGCGGCGACATGTGCCCGTGCGCGGTGCGCGATCTGACGGACCGCCGCCGGACTCTTGTCGACGGCCTCGGCGATCTCGTCGTACCCGAGGTCGAACACCTCGCGCAGCACGAACACCGCCCGCTCGGTCGGCGCGAGCGTCTCCAGCACCAGAAGCATCGCCATCGAGACGCTGTCGGCCAGCTCGGCGTCCTCGGCGACGTCCGGGGCGGTCAGCAACGGCTCGGGCAACCAGGCGCCGACGTAGGACTCCTTACGGCGGCCGAGCGTACGCAGCCGGGTCAGCGACTGGCGCGTGGTGATCCGGACCAGGTACGCACGCTGATCCCGCACGGTGCCGAGATCGACACCCGCCCAGCGCATCCAGGTCTCCTGGAGCACGTCCTCCGCGTCGGCGGCCGAGCCGAGCATCTCGTAGGCGACGGTGAACAGCAGGTTGCGATGGGCGATGAACGCCTCGGTGGCGGCGTCCGTGCGTCCGCCGTCGGCGTGCCGCCCGGCCGCGCCCTCCGCGCCCTCCGCGTCCTCCATGTCCGCCGTGTGCTCGCTGTGCGCGCTCTTCACCTGTTGCTCCTGCCTGTTCGCTCTCGACAGTGTCACGCGCACAAGACGTCGGCCCCCCGTTGCCTTGTGACACCCCTGCACGGTGGCGCTCGTCACACGACCGTGCCGTCACAAGGAGCGGGGCGCCGGCATCTCGTGTTCGGCAAACGCACCACCACGAGTGAGGACGAGATCATGGACGCCCGGTTCAACCTGCTCGACAACGAGATCTCCAGCAAGTTCGCCAAGCGGTTCGCCAACTCCGGCATGGTGATCGACCAGTCGTCGCTGCCCAAGTCCACACGGGAGTTGGTGTCGTTGCGCGCCAGCCAGATCAACGGCTGCGGCTGGTGCGTCGACATGCACACCAAGGAGGCGGCGGCCGCCGGCGAGACCGCTGTCCGCCTCAACCTGGTCGCCGCCTGGCGTGAGTCCACGGTGTTCACGGAGGCCGAGCGGGCCGCGCTGGCCCTCGCCGAAGAGGGCACCCGGCTCGCGGACGCCCACGAGGGCGTGTCCGACGAGACCTGGGCCCAGGTGCGCAAGCACTACGACGACGACCAGGTCGCGGCACTGGTCTGCCTGGTCGCCCTGATCAACGCGGCCAACCGGCTCGCCGTGATCGTGCACCAGCGGGGCAGCTCGTACGAGCCCGGCGCGTTCGCCACGGCGGTCAACTGACCGGCGGCCGCGGCCGGCCCGGCCCGGCCCGGGATCAGTCGATCCGGGCCGGGCCCGTGCATGTCCCGGTCGTAGCCGTCGTCGGCGTGGAGAGGCAGACGTTGACGGAAACAGGGACGGGCAGCGCAGATCCGGCGAACTGGGGCGTATGTTCCGGTCGATTCGCCCGGATCCTGCTTCTTCGCCCGCTTCAACACCCTGCCGAGGAGGGCGTCTTCAAGGGTTGCGTGGGTCGCGCATGTGACCGATGTGACGTTCTTCCTTGCGGACGAAGGGCGGGTGCGGTGAATCTTTCGGGGAACGCGCGTCCGAAGAATTGTTATCCGAGGCTCCCCCGGCGGTCTCCCAGGTATCGGACAGCATCGTTCGGCGTCTAGGACAGGGAAGCGTTAGATGAGCACACAGCACGCGGCGGAGTCGGCGGCCTTGGTGATGGCCGCCCGGGACGGCGACCCGGAGGCTCAGGACGCCCTGGTCAGTGCCTACCTCCCGCTGGTCTACAACATCGTGGGACGGGCTCTGAACGGCTCGGTCGACGTCGACGACGTGGTGCAGGAGACCATGCTGCGTGCCCTGGACGCGCTGGGCGGCCTGCGTACGCCCGAAAGCTTCCGTTCCTGGCTCGTGGCGATCGCGATGAACCAGGTCCGGGCGCACTGGCAGGACCGGCAGGTCGCCCCCGACGCGGTGGAGGAGGCCCACGATCTGGCCGACCCGGGGGCCGACTTCGTGGATCTGACCATCGTGCAGCTGCAGCTGTCCGGCCAGCGCCAGGAAACCGCGGCTGCCACGCGCTGGCTGGAGCCGGACGACCGGGGGCTCCTGTCGCTGTGGTGGCTGGAGTGCGCCGGTGAGCTGACCCGGGCCGAGGTCGCCGAGGCCCTGGAACTGACGCCCCAGCACACGGCGGTGCGGGTGCAGCGGATGAAGGCGCAGCTGGAAGCCGCTCGTGTGGTGGTACGGGCGCTCGCCGCGCAGCCGCCGTGCGCGGAACTGCGCGGCATGCTGGGCACCTGGGACGGCCGGCCCTCCGCGCTGTGGCGCAAGCGCATAGCCCGGCACGCCCGCGGCTGCGCGCGCTGCTCGGGCCTGTGGAGCGGGCTGATGCCCGCGGAAGGGCTGCTGGCCGGTCTGGGGCTGGTCGCGGCGTCGTCCGCGCTCGTCGCGGGCATCCGCTCGACCACCAGGGGGATGGTTCCGGCCGGTTCGGCGCTGCGCATGGATGCCTCCGCGGGCCGCGCCGGATCCGGCCCGGCGGCCGGGCACCGCGCCTCGCGCGTGCGGGGTGCCTCCCGGGGCGAGGCCCGCCGGCGCCGTCGAATACGGCGACGTGCCGTGGGAGGCGCCGTCGTGGCGGTCTGCGTGGCGGGCGGCGGCCTCTGGTACTTCGGCTCCGGGAACGACGAAACGACCACCGCGCACTCCGCCGACGCTCCCGTCGTGGACCTCTCGGCCCGCAGCACCGCCCAGAGCACACCGTCCGCCTCGGCCTCCGCGTCGCCTTCCCCGTCCGCGTCGAAGAAGGCGAAGGCGTCGCCGAGCCCGAAGCCCACCAAGAAGAGCACCCCGACCCCCCGGCAGACCATCCGGCCCACTCGTACGTCCGTCGTTACGCCGCCGACACAAGCAGCCCCGTCCGGCACGGTGGCGCAGGTGGTCGCCCTGGTGAACAAGGAGCGGGCGAACGCCGGCTGCGGTCCGCTCACCGAGGACTCGCAGCTGGACAAGGCGGCGCAGGGCCTCTCGGACGACATGGCCGCGCGCAACTTCTTCGACCACACCGACCCCGACGGCCGGGACCCGGGGCAGCGCATCACCGCCGCCGGCTACCGCTGGTCCACCTACGGGGAGAACATCGCCCAGGGCCAGCAGACCCCGGCGTCCGTGATGGACTCCTGGATGCACAGCCCCGGCCACCGCGCCAACATCCTCAACTGCTCCTTCAAGAACATCGGGGTGGGCGTGCACAACGGTTCGGGGGGCCCGTGGTGGACGCAGGACTTCGGCGCCAAGCAGTGAGTCGCTCGTGCCGACTCCGCCTCGTGAGTGCCGTGGCGGTGTGACCGGGGTGTGCGCGCGTTCCATCGCGTGGGCGCACTCCCGGTATGCCCAGGCTCTATGCCCAGGCTCAATCAGCCTGGCGTTGGAGATCGGCTACATGATGGAGAGCCGTCTTGAAGGCGGCGTACTCCCGCTTGCCCAGTGCGTTCGCGTGACGTTCCTCGATGGCGCGCATGATGGAGGTGGCGGCCTCCATCTGCAGCAGTCCGCGTTCGGTGGGACAGATCAGCTTGGCGCGGCGGTCGGCCGGGTCCGGCCTCCGTTCGACGTAGCCGAGGCGTTCCAGGTCGTCGATGAGGGAGCCGATGACCTGCTTGTGCTGTCCGGAGGCGCGGGCGAGTTCGCTGGCACGGATGCCGTCGGCACGCAGGTAGGCGAGGACGGCGCCGGCGCGCGGCTGGATGTCGTCGAAGCCCTGCTCGGCGAGCGCGGTGAACAGCTCACGCTGAACGGAGAAGAGGACCCGCGCGGCGAGCACGCCGAGGTCCGGCTCCGAGGTCTCGTGCCCGGTCAACGCCTCTCCCGTCTCGGCGGTCCGCCACCGCAGTGCTGTCCGACGGGCAATTTTAGTGCGCTTGCGCTCCGCGAGACCGAGGCATTGCCCCGAATAGTCACCAATATTGACTATCAAGTTCGGTGACCAATCGCGTGGCTCCACCCCCGAAGGAGCGGAAGATGAGCGAGCGCAGCAAGTTCACGGAGTCGATCACCCGGGGGAACGCTGTCGTCGTGCTGGTCGACCACCAGGTGGGTCTGCTGACCGGCGTCCGGGACATCCCGATCGGCGAGCTCAAGCACAACGTGGTCGCGCTGGCACGGGCGGCGGCCGTGCTGGGCATCCCGCTGGTCGTGACCACCACCGCGGCCGACAGCATGTGGGGGCCGACCGCACCCGAGCTGGTCGAGGCGTTCCCGGCCGGACAGAAGATCATCGACCGCAGCACGGTCAACGCCTGGCACGACGACCGGGTCCGCGAGGCCGTCGAGACCACCGGACGGCAGAAGCTGATCTTCGCCGGGGTGTCGCTCTAAGTGTGCGCGGCACTGCCCGCGATCTCGGCGACGGCCGCCGGGTACGACGCGTACGTCGCCGTGGACGCGTCCGGCACCTTCAGCCGTACCAAGCGGGAGGCCGGCCTGTTGCGCATGCAGCAGGCGGGCGTGATCGTCAGCGACGACGGCACCCTCATGGTCAAGGCTCTGGCCGACAACGCCTCCCCCGAATCCGGCGCGTTGTACGCCGCGCTGGACATGCCGTTCGCCGTGCTGGTCGGCCAGATTTCGACGGCCTATCAGGGCGGGGTAGCCGACCGCCAGGAGCGCGTATAGCGTCACCGCGTGGATCAGAATGAACGGCTGCGTCACGCCTCGTCGTTCGGTGCGGCGGCGGTCGCGTACTCCACGCACCGTCCCAACTATGCGCAGGCCGCGGTGCGTTGGGCGCTGGAGCCCGCGCCCGGCCCCCGTGTGCTCGACCTCGGCGCCGGGACCGGCAAGCTGACCGCCACGCTGGTCGCCCTGGGTGCCGAGGTGATCGCCGTCGAGCCCGACCCGGGGATGCTGACCGAGCTGCGCCGCTCACTGCCGGATGTCCGTGCCCTGTCGGGCAGTGCCGAGGCGATACCGCTGCCGGACGCCTGCGTCGATGCCGTGCTGGCCGGCAACGCCATGCACTGGTTCGACATGGCCGTCGCGGGACCCGAGATCACCAGGGTCCTCGCGCCCAGCGGCATCCTGGCCGGCCTGTGGAACCTCATGGACGACCAGGTCGAGTGGGTTGCCGGGCTCGCGCGGGTCAGCGGGAGCGCGGCCATCGGCCCCCGCGACACGCCCACCGGCTGGCGCGCCGAGACGGCCGACCTGCACCTTCCCAAGACCGGCGCGGCCGCCCGGTTCGGCTCGCCGGAGCAGGCCGAGTTCCCTCGCGGGCAGCGCCGCACCGCCGACTCCCTCGTCGCGACCATCGCGACGCGCGCGGGAATGCTGGTCATGCCGGAACACGAACAGCACGTCACGCTGGGCCGGATCCGCGCATTCCTCGCCGACAGACCGGAGACGGCCCGCGGCGAGTTCACTCTCCCGATGCTGACCGGCGTACTGCGCGTCCGGCGGCTGTGACACATCACGGCGGTTACTCGTCCTGTGCGCGTGCGGTGTTGACCGCCGCCTGGAGTTGCAGCCAGGACGGGTCCGTCGCGGTCGCGGTGGTCGTTGATTCCAGGTCGTCCCGCTCCCAGGTCCGAGTGCCGTCGGTGACGACGAGGTGGGTCTCCAGATCGCCGACGTCGGGCACCTCGGAGGTGGCGGCCAAGAAGGACGCGACGGCGGCCCGCGACCCGTCGGCGTCCAGGGTTCGGGCCGTTGCGGAGTCGGGGCGCAGCGAGTCGGCGCGCAGCGACAGGAGCGCGAGCTCGCCTCCACCGCCGGCGACGAGGAGATGCCCTGTCGTCGTGGCGGTCAACGCTGTCAACGCGGTCACCGGGGAGCCGGCCAGCACGTCGTGCTCGACCGCCCGCTGACTGTGGAGGTCGACCTCGATGAGGGTGCCGGTCGGCGTTCCGACCCAGAGCACGCCGGGTTGGGCTCCGAACGCGATGTTGTGTCGCGACCAGGCGCGCATCTGCTCAAGCCACTCCGGCGGGCAGGGGTGGCCCGGGTAGGGGTCGCCGAGGGCGGTCGTCAGTACGCAGTGAAGTGAAGGGAACTCGAATACGTTCGGTGTGTTCCCGTACGCGTTGCCGCGGATCGCGAGATGGCGTCCGTCCGGGCTGAAGATCGGTGTCCTGTAGCCGTCGGCATCAAGGATCAGCGCTCGGCGAAGCACGCGCATCGCCGCCGGCCGGGTGTCGTCATCGACGCGTGCGAAGAGCCCGAGCGTCGCGCCCTGATTGCTGAAGAGCGTGGCCACCAACCCGCCGGCGGGATGCTCCGCGATCCCGGTGTCCCAACTCGGTCCGGTGCTGACGGTTCCCGAAGCGAGGTCCAGGACGTCGGACCGCTCCCATGCGTCTTCCTCGTCGCCGGACGACGGCGAGGCCCACAACGTCCGGCCGTCCGGGCTGAATGCCAGATTTCGGTAGCGGGCAGTGGCCGGCAGGCCTTCCGGTTCCGAGAACCCGGCACGGGTCCACTGGACCAGTCCGTTCTCGCCCGAGACCAGGAGCAGGGGCTGGTCCGGATGCCAGGTGACGGCGGGTGTCCGCTGCATGCGCCGCCAACCGGCATCGGCGTAGTCGCTCGACTCGGCGCCGACCGTGCCGAGTCGGCGCGGTTGCCCGGCCGCGCAGTCCCAGACGTGTACCGTCGGGCGTTCCGAGTCCAAGCCGGCGACCAAGGGGAGTCGCGGGTGGCACATCAACCGCTCGACAGAGGGCCCACCATCGACTCGTACACGTGCCACGGTCTCAACGACAGTCACTTCAACACCGTACTGTTCAAAGGGCATTGCGAGGGCATCACCTCGGCGCCGGCCCGCTCAGCCTTCCTTCAGGCTCCAGGTCTCCCAGGTCAGGTCGAGGCGGCGGTACGCGTCGTCGAACCAGGTGTCGGTGCCTTCACGCCATGCGACGTCATGTCCCGCGTCGGGCATGTCCAGGGCCTGCTGCCACTGTCTCAGATCCTCGGGGAGGAGCCCGGTCCTGAGGCTCCCCCGGACGAAGGGTGTGTCGACGTGGAACTCCCCGGCCAGGACGTCGGTTCCGGTGAGGCCCTGCCGCGTCTCCTTCCCGGTGATCCGGAGGATGACGGTATTGCCGCCCCCCTCCAGGCGGATCAGGTCGATCGACTCCTCGGCCATGACGGCTCCTCCCGGCTCGCGCGTGTCGTCGCACCCTATGCGTCGGCGTCGGCGTGGGCGCCGGAGCGGACGGCGGTTCCCTTCGTGCTTCATATCCCACACGCCAATTCATGACGGCCTCGGATTTCTCGGCGAACTCAAACGTTCTCCTCAATGGGCCGATGACCATTCACTGAATTCGCCACCTGCCGCGCAACGCCGTCGCCCGGGCGGCGGAGCGGCCCGACGCGCCAGTGATCCGATCGCTTGCGCAGCGTCAGCATCAGGCGGACTCTGGACCTGATGAGGCAGGCCGGTGAGGGCGTAATGAGCTACGCAGGACAGGCAACCCGGGACGCCGACTTCCGTGGCCCATTGGACGTGACAAAGGCCGCCACATTCGTAGTCGACGGCCAGGACATGGTGATCGGCTGGAGCCCTGCGGCGCAGGAGCTCCTCGGTTACCTGCCGACCGAGATCATCGGGCGCCCCGTCGACACGTTCCTCGGCTACGAAGAGTCCGCGTCCCCCACCAGACCCACCTGCGAGTCCGCATCGGCCGAGCAGGCCGCCGACGCGTCGATCCTGGCCTACCCGAAACGGGACGTACACGTTGCCGTCCACCGTGACGGCCACCGGCTGCACCTCGTCATCGCCGTCTGCCATCTGTCCGGGACCGGCGCCCTCCAGCGGGTCCTGGTGGCGACCGAATGCGGGCAGCTCGGGGAGTGGGAGTCCCGGCTGGCCATGCTGGACGGGCTGGCCACCCAGTCGCCCCTGGGCTTCGCCATCTACGACACGCGGCTGCGTCTCGTCTGGTGCAACGCCGCCTCCGAGCTGGAACTGGGGCAACCGCTCGCGGAGGTCCGGGGCCGGCACGCCGACGACCTGTACCCCAAGGGACGGTTCGTGACACCGGGCTACCCGGACACCCTGCACGGCGTCATGAACAAGGTGCTGGACAGCGGTGAGCCCATCATCGACCTGCACTTCCGCGGCCAGCAGCCCAGCGACCCCGGGAAGGAACATCTGTGGTCCTGTTCGTACTACCGACTGCAGGACCCGGACGGCCGGGTGCTCGGGGTGTGCGAGGACGCGTTCGACATCTCCGACCGCCATGAGGCGCAGCGTCAGCTGAATCTGCTGGTCGAGGCCGGTCGTCGTGTCGGCACCACGCTGGACGTGATCGCCACGACGGACGAGCTGGCCGCGGTGGCAGTTCCCGAGTTCGCCGACCTGGTCGAGGTGGACCTGGCTCCGGCCGTGCTGAGCGGCGAGGTGCCGGAGGGCGGGGATCCGGAGGGCAGCGAGCTGGTCCGCACCGCCTCCCGCTCGGCCGCCTCCGGGGGCCCGGCGCACTCCGCGGAGTCACCGCGTCGCCAGCCGCGTCCGGTGGAGTACGCGATCGGCTCGCCCCAGCACCGCAGCCTCGCCTCGGGCGGTCTCGTGCTGGAGGACGACACGCTGGTCGTGCCGCTGCGGGCCGGGGGCAGCCCGCTCGGCCTGGTCACCTTCGTACGCCGCGTCGGGTCGGGGATCTTCGACCGGGCCGCCGTCGCGGTGGCGGACGAGCTGGCCGCCCGGGCCGCGGTGTCCATCGACAACGCCCGCCGCTACACCCGCGAACGCAACGCGGCCCTCGCTCTTCAGCGGCAGCTCCTGCCGCAGTACCTGCCGCCGAACTCGGCCGTCGAAGTGGCGCACCGCTATCTGCCGACGGACGATCTGAGCGGCGTGGGCGGCGACTGGTTCGACGTCATCCCGCTGTCCGGCGCGCGCGTCGGGCTGGTGGTCGGGGACGTGGTGGGGCATGGGCTGCACGCGGCGGCCACCATGGGGCGGCTGCGTACGACCGTGCGGGCTCTCGCCCCCATGGATCTTCCGCCCGACGAGCTCCTCAAGCGGCTGGACGACCTCGTGGGGCAGTCCGCCGAGGCCGACTCGGACGCCTCGGACGCATCCGCCGATGACGATGTCGCGGCCGGGGCCACCTGTCTGTACGCGGTCTACGATTCGGTGTCCCGACGGTGCACCATGGCTCGCGCGGGCCATCTGCCGCCCGCGGTCGTGGAGCCCGGCGGGCACGTCACCTTCCCGGACCTGCCGGCCGGCCCGCCCCTGGGCCTGGGCGGGCTTCCGTTCGAGTCCCTTGAGGTCGAACTTCCGGTGGGCAGTCTGCTGGCCCTCTTCACCGACGGCCTGGTCGAACTGCGCGACCGGGACATCGACAAGGGGCTGGAGACCCTGGGGAAGGTCCTCAGCGAGAACTCAGGACCTCTGGAGGATCTCTGCGACCGGGTCATCTCCGAACTCCTCCCCGGCAGCACGACCACCGATGACACGGCTCTGCTGCTGGTCCGTACCCGTGAGCTCGACAGCCGCAGGGTCGCCGTCTGGACCCTGCCCGCCGAGCCGGTCTCCGCCGGCCGCGCGCGGGAACTGGTCGCCGGACGGCTGAGCGACTGGGGACTGGACGAGCTCGTGTTCTCCACCGAGCTGATCGTCAGCGAGTTGATCACGAACGCCGTCCGGTACGCCGACGGCTTGCTGCATCTGCGGCTCATCCGCGACCGCACCCTCGTGTGCGAGGTCGCGGACGCCAGCCACACCGCCCCTCACCTGCGCCACAGCGCGGACGACGACGAGGGCGGTCGCGGGCTGTTCATCGTGGCTCAGCTCGTTCTGCGGTGGGGGACGCGTTACACCCGCGAGGGCAAGACCATCTGGACGGAGCAGGCGCTGCCCTCGGACTGACTGTGCCCGCACGCGCAGCGCGATGTCCACTTTGCACCGATAGGATGGGCTTTGTGATCAGGTCAGGACGGCCCCGGCATCGCCGCCCTCCGTTCGGTGGCCGACGCGAGACTGTACTGCTGTCACCGGTGTTCCTCACTCTCCTCATCACCGGCCTGGCCTTCGCCACGCCAAGGGAAATCGCGTTCAGCCGTCTGCTGCCCGCGGCACCCGCGCTCGCGGCCGCGATGTGGCCCGTCCTCCCGACGATCCTGCTGGGCGTGTTCTGCCTGCTGGTGATGATCGGACTCAGCCTCGTCTACTCCGATCTGGGCACCCCGTACACGGCCGCCGCGATCATCGCGGTCACGCTGGCGGCCGCTTATGCGAGCCATCTCCGCCTTGAGCGGGAGGAGACGCTCTTCCAGGTCCGGCTCGTCGCCGACGCGGCCCAGAAGGTGCTGCTGCGTCCCCTGCCGCGCCGCATGCACGACGTGGAGATCGAGTCGCTCTATCTGGCCGCCCAGGAGCAGGCCAGGATCGGCGGCGACTTCTACGAGGCGGCCGAGACGCCGTACGGGGTACGCCTGCTCATCGGTGACGTGCGCGGCAAGGGGCTCGCGGCGGTGGGTGCGGCGTCGGCGGTGGTGAACTGCTTCCGGGAGAGCGCGTACGACCAGCCCGACCTGAGAGCCGTCATCCGCCGCATGGAAGGAAGCATCGCCCGCTACAGCATCGCGACGCCCGGCCCGGATCAGCCCGAGCACTTCGCCACCGCCCTGATCGCCGAGATTCCGTACGACGGCGGGCAGGTCAGAATTCTGAACTGCGGGCACCCGCCTCCACTGCTCGTGCAGCGCGGGAAGATCCTCGTCCTGGAGCCCACCAGCCCCTCGCCGCCCCTCAACCTGGCGACGCTCCTCGGGTACCACTACAGCATCGACACCATCACCTTCACTTCCGGCGACCAGCTGCTCCTCTACACCGACGGCGTGACGGAGACCCGGGACAACGCGGGCAAGTTCTTCCCCCTGCCCGACTGGATGCGACAGGTCGGCCCGACCTCGCCCCGCGAGCTGCTGGACCAGCTGCACCAGGACCTGGTCCACTACAGCGGCGGACGGCTCAGCGACGACATCGCGGCCCTCGCCGTGCGCTCCAGGCATCCGCTGCCCCAGGAGATCACGACGTAGGCGGCCGAAAGCCGTGCTTTCCGCTCCCGTGGCTCACGATCGCGCCGGTTGGTTGGCGATCAGGAGAGTCGTGCCGGCGGGGCGGAAGCCCAGGCGTGCGTAGATCCGGGCGACGGCGTCCTCCGCGTAGGCGAGGAAGACCGTGCTTACCCCGTGGTCGCGGGCGTGGTCGGCGGGGGCCGCGGTGAGCGTGGCGCCCAGGCCCTGGCGGCGGGCGATGGGGAGGGTGCCGATGCCGCCGATCTCGGTGGCGCCGCCGGCCGGGTGGTAATGGCCGACGGCCAGCGGGGTGCCGTCCGGGGCGAGGGCGGCCATGAGCGTCTTGTGCCCGGCGCGGATGGTGGGGCGGACCGATTCCACGGCGCCGTCCTCGGTCAGTTCTTCGGCGACCAACGAAAGTTCCTCACGGCCCCCGGACCCCACCGCCGTGCCGCCCGCGCCGAATGCCAGCCGGGGCAGAGCCAGGGCCGCGGGCAACGCGGGGTCGTCGGCCGTCAGCACGCGCAGCGTCACGCCGTCCGGCAGCGGCGGCCGCGGGTCGAACCGGTGGTGCGGATCCAGCACCATCAGCGGCCGCTCCGCCACCGGCAGACCAGCCGCCTCGATGCGGGCCCGCAGACCGGGCGCCACCTCGGCCAGCCACTCGAAAGCCTCCGGCACGCCGAGTTCACACTGCCGAGCCCGTACCCGGGCAATGTCGGCGGCGGCGACCGAGGCTCCGGCGGCGGTGGGCTGCGCATGGCTGGGACCGCCGTAATACGGAGCGCCGGGCTTGCTTCGCACGAACAGCCGCAGCGAACCGAAATCCTCGGCATCGGCGAACGACAACGGCACAGTGGCGTAGTACTGCTCGATCCGGGCACGCAGCGAGTCGATCACGCGGAGCATCCCACCACGGCACGGCGTCCCACCGCACGTCATATCCACCCGGCGCGGTGGACCGTGCGTTTCAGCGCTTGCTTTCGACGAGCTCCTTGAACTGTTCGAGGTCGTGCTGGATCAGTTGCTGGATCGCGTCGGACTGGGCGAAGCCTTTGGGTCCGCCGAAGGTCTCGCGGGTCTTCACCGGGTCGTACTCGACCCGTATCTGGATCTGCGTGTGCTGGTCGTCGATCGCCCGTACGGTGAACGCGCCCTTCAGGTCGGCGGCCTCACCCTTGGCGGTGTGCCACATCATCACGCTTCCCTGCGCACCGCCCTTGGCGCGGTCGATGAACTCGGCATCGAGTTCGTGCGGCCCCTTGTCCAGCGACAGGTCCAGATGTGCCCGGCGTTTGCCTTGTGGGCGTGCTTCCCGGACACCGTCCACGAACCGCGGAAGGCTCTCCACGCTGTGCAGGTAGTCCCAGGCCACCTCGGCGGGGACGTCGACGTCGATCTGCTTCTCGACCGTGGACATGTGCAACACCTCCGTGATCATCCGCACAGGGCAGGCCCCACCCTCCACCATCGGCCGTTCGGGCGATGCCCGCACCCGGAAGGGGCGCACGACGACGCGCGAAGCCTTCCGCATCGGCCCGCCGCGGGGATTTCACAGGACATATCAAATTCCCGTGGCCATTAATTAATGACAATGCGGGCGATTCTGAATTTCCACGTGGGACCGGCCGACCCCTTGTCCGCCCTCCGGACCGGGCTTACTGAGCCGCGGTGGATCTCTTCTCCCGCTCCTGGACGGCTTTACGCGAGGCGCCCGCCGACACCGCACCGACCATGGACGCGGTCACCTACTGGCAGCTCGCCGAACCCCCGACCGGTGAGGACCCGCTCGACGCGCTGATCCCCCGGCTGGCCGCCGCGTACGGCGAACCCCGCCGGCTCAGGTTCCATTTCGACGACGTCGGTTCCGCCGCGGGCCGAGCCGCCGTACTCGCCGATCCCGCCGCCCGCGTCAGCACGCGCGACGAGGTCCTGACCGTCGGCGACTACCTGTCCGCGTACGTCCTCGAATGGTCCCTGCACCACCTCGACCTGATCGCGCATCTGCCCTCCGCCGCCCAGCCGCCGGCCGAAACCCTCGCGGCGGCACGCGCGTTGCTGGAGAAGAGAGCCGGGACCGCGTTTCCCGCCTCGTTCTCCGACGCGGACGCACTGCGGGTCGGCACCGGGCGCCGCACGCCGACCGCTGCGGAGACGGCCGCGCCGGGCGACTCGCGTCATCCGGCGCGTTCCCAGCCGCCCCCGGGTGCCCGGGGGCGGCGATGCCGACAAACTGCCTGACCTGTGCGCTTGCCTGCCGTCACTTCGCTGCCGCGAGCAGTTGCGCCTCGCTCTCCTCGTACAGGCGCCGGTTCTCGCCGCTCCGGGCGGCGCGGCGTCGGTGGTCGAGGCGGCTGCCCAGCCAGCCGGCCAGATAGCCGACCGGGATGGAGACCAGGCCGGTGGACTGCATGGGGAACCAGCCGAAATCCGCCTTCGGGAAGACCGAGGCCGGAGTGCCCGAGACCGACTTGGAGAAGACCATCAGCACGAGTGCGCAGGCCGCGCCGCCGTACAGGCTCGCGAGCAGGCCGGTGCGGGTGAATCCGCGCCAGAACAGGGAGTAGGTCAGCGCCGGGGCCACGGCGGATGCCCCGATGCAGATCGCGAGCGTGGTCAGCACGGCCACGTCCCAGTTCTGGACCAGGGCGGAGAGCGTGATGGCGACGGCCCCCACGACCACGCTCGCCCACGCCGCGACCGTCATCTCCGTACGCGGCTCCGCCTGTCCCCGCCGCGCCGCGTGGGTGAACAGGTCGTGGGCGAGCGACGAGGCCGCGGCCAGGGTCATGCCGGCGACCGAGGACAGCAGGGTGATGAACACCGTGCCGGCCACAGCGGCGTAGAGAACCGTCGTGCCGCTGGAGCCGGCTCCGCCGCCGAAGGCCCGGGACAGCATGAGCACCGCGGTCCTGCCGTGCGGGTCGGCCGCGGTGATGTACCGGGATCCGACCAGTGCCGCCGCACCGGTACCCATGATGATCACGAGCAGGCAGAACGTCGTGACTGTGCCGACCGCCCAGGACATGGAGCGGCGTACGGCCGGGACGTCGCGCGCGGAGTACAGGCGCATCGTGATGTGCGGCAGGCAGGCGGCGCCGAGGATCACGGTGATCTGGAGACTGGCGAAGTCCAGCCGGTCCGCGGCGGAGGTGCCCAGTTGCAGGCCCTGCCGGAGGTAGGCCGGGCCCGTGCCGCTGCCGTTCTGGGCGGCCCGGATGACGTCGCCGAGGTTCCAGTCGAAGCGGTTCAGGACCAGCGCGGCGACGGCGAGGCTGGTGCCCAGCAGAAGCACGATCTTGATCATCTGGATGAGCGCGGTGCCGCGCATGCCGCCGATCGCCGCGTAGATGATCATCAGGCTGCCGACGAGGACGATGCAGGTCGTCCTGGCGCCCGGCCCGTGCGGGATGCCCAGGATGAAGGTGAGCAGCGATCCGGCCCCGGAGAGCTGGACGACCAGGAACGGGAGGGTCGCCATGAGCGTCACCACGCACGAGGCGATACGGACCGCCCGACCGGGGATGTTGCGGGCCAGGACGTCGCCCATGGTGAAGCTGCCCGCGTTGCGCAGGGGTTCGGCCAGCAGGAACATCAGCAGCACCAGCGACATGGCGGTGCTGACCGCCAGCACATAGCCGTCGTACCCGGCGAGCGCGATGATGCCGGTGGTGCTCAGGACCGTCGCCGCCGAGATGTAGTCGCCCGCGATCGCCAGGCCGTTCCTGAGCGGCGTGAGCGAGAGGTAGCCGGTGTAGAAGTTCGTCAGGTCGTCGCGGTCCGGTCCGGCCATCACGCACATCAGCAGTGTGAGCGTGGCCAGGGAGGTGAACAGGATCAGGACGGTGGCCTGTGTCCCGGAGCCGAAGTCGTTCATCGCCCCACCCCGGCTTCCCGGCCCGACCGGGCCGCCCGCTCCCTGACAAGCCGCGCCAGCGGGTCCACGGAACGCTCCGCACTGCGTCCGTACCAGAGGACCGCCGCGAAGGTGACGAGGAGCTGGATGATCCCGAGGGCCATGCCGAGGCTCAGCTCGCCGGCCACCTCGGCGCCCATCAGGTCCGGCGCGGAGCAGGACAGCACCACGTAGATCACGAACGAGCCGAGCGCGGTGAGCGTGGAGACCCGCCGCAGCACGCGGTAGGCCGAGCGGAGGGAGGCGAGCTCGGCGCTCTGGCGCTCGGTCTCGTACGCCTGCGGTTCACGCCGAGGGGCCTGCCCGAACGGGTCGTACGAGGGGTACGCGTCGAACGGGTCGTACGGGGAGGCGTCGTAGCGGTACGCGTCGGAGCGAGGGGCGTCGTGTCCGTACGACTCCTGCCACGGGTCGCGCCCGTACGACTCCTGCCGAGGGGCGTGGCCGTAGGGCTGGGACTGCGGGCGCGACTGCGGCCATCCCCTCGGTGCTGGCGGGGGATGCCGGTGGTCGTCGGCGTATGACATCGCGTGGCCTTCCGGTGCGGCGCTGATCCGTGGGGGGCGGGGAGAACGGCGTGGCGGCGCACGTTACCGACCGGTTGGAATGGCTGGTAAGACCGTTGGGCGTTACGTTTTCAGCTCGATCACGCATCCGGTTGGCTGCCGGCGGACCAGGTCACCGCGGGCGTGTGGCGAACGTCACGCGCCTCCTCGTACCTACTGGTCGGTATGGTCGCGGGTAGCCGCGAACGACAGGAGACACGATGTCTGCGACCAACCGTCAGATCCGTCTGGCAGCCCGCCCCGTCGGCGAAGTGAAGCCCGACGACTGGGAGCACTTCTCGGGACCCGTCGAGGAGCCGGGCCCGGGTCGGTTCGCGGGCCGGACGCGTGTCATCTCCCTGGACCCGGCCATGCGGGGGTGGCTGGACGACCGCCCCTCCTACCTGCCGCCCGTCGGCCTCGGCGAGGTGATGCGCGCCGGGTCGGTCATCGAGGTCACGGCGTCCAACCACCCCGACTTCCAGCCCGGCGACCACGTGGTGGGCACGTTCGGCGTCCAGGAGTACTTGATCTCCGACGGCCGCGGCGCCATGAAGATCGACACCTCCCTCGCCCCGCCCTCGACCTACCTCGGAGCGCTGGGCATGCCCGGCATGACCGCCTACTTCGGCCTGCTGGACGTCGGGGCGCTGAAGGACGGCGAGACCGTCGTGGTGTCCGGGGCGGCGGGCGCCGTCGGATCCATCGCGGGCCAGATCGCCAAGGCCAAGGGCTGCCGGGTCGTGGGCATCGCCGGAGGTCCGGAGAAGTGCGCGCTGCTCACCGACGAGCTGGGATTCGACGCGGCGATCGACTACCGCTCCGAGGACGTCAGGAAGGCGCTGCGCCAACACGCCCCCGACGGCATCGACGTCTACTTCGACAACGTCGGCGGAGAAATCCTCGACGCCGCCCTCACCCGCCTCTCGATGCACGCGCGCGTCGTGATCTGCGGCGCGATCAGCCAGTACAACAACTCCACGCCGGTGCAGGGCCCTTCGAACTACCTCTCGCTGCTGGTGCGCCGCGCTCGCATGGAGGGCTTCGTCGTCTTCGACTACGCCAAGCGCTACGCGGAGGCCGCGAAGGAGATCGCCGCCTGGATCGGCGCCGGCCACATCCAGGTCAAGGAGCATGTGGTGAAGGGCACGTTGGACGACTTCCCCGACACGTTCCAGATGCTCTTCCGGGGCGAGAACGTCGGCAAGCTCGTACTGGAACTGACCTGACCCGAGCCGACCTCGAACTCGCGCCGTGCTCAAGGCCTCTGGCGATAGAGGGCTTGAGCACGGGCGAGGTCCACAGGTCCGCCGCCCTCTCGAAGGTGCAGGAAGTATGCGGTCTGCCAGGTCTGAGTGGTACGGGCCTGGCGACTGCTCGTCATCACCCATGGCGGGTAGACGCGGAAGCCTCGCTTGCCGGCGGAGCCGTTCCGGGACATGATGCCGCGCTCGCACAGCACGTCCCGGGGGAAGACGAACTGACCGAATCCCTCATCGTCGTGACTGCTGATGACGAAGACATCCACGCCGTCGTCGGCGTCGAAGGGCCGGATGGGGCCCTCCGCGGACCGCTGCCACACGGTGACGAACTGACCGACCTTGGTCGGCGTCGTCTTGGCCGCACGGAACCGGACCGCGAGGCCGCCGACCGTGAACGCGTGAGCCGCGTACTCGGCACTCTCCGGTTCGGGCACGGGTGGCGAACAGGCGAGGCCGCACGGGTCGTACACCCATTCCTTCGCCGCCAGCAGATCACCGGGCAGCCCGGCCCACGACTCGTTCCTCACCATCGGGCCATCCTGCCATTGCGCCGTCACCTGGTCGGTCCGGCGCACGCCTCGCGCCGACTCCCCCGTCCTCCACAAGGAGCGTGGTCGGCGCGGAGACGGTGCCGGTCGTCCGAGGACGCGCGCGTGACATCCTGTGTCCGTGCTTCTGAGCGATCAGACGAACAGCGTCGTGCTGCGCCCTGTGGGCTATCAGTTCCCCGCGGCCCCCGGGAACAGGTACGACGACAACTGGCTGGTCATCGAAGGCGCGGTGACCACTCCTGAGGGCACCTGGTCCTTCACCGATCCATGTCTGCTCACCCACGAGGCTCGTGCGGTGGCGACCTGGCTGCGTGCGGTGGCGGCCGGGACGATGGCGGTGACCGAGCCCGACGCCGAAGGCTGGCTGTCCCCGGACACATGGTTCGTCGAGCCGGTCCTCGCCTTCAGCCTCGCCGATCAGAGAAACGACGGCGCTGTGATTCGCGTGCACCTGTCCATGGAGGCGGCTCCGCCCTGGCTGCGGGGTGAAGACCGCCCCGGCAGCTACCAGTTCACCGTGGAGCTGCGGGTCGACCCACCCGCGCTGCTTCGGGCGGTGGAGCAGTGGAATCTTGCGCTGGCTTCCTTCCCGTCCCGCTGAAGAAGTCGTCGACGACGTGGAGTTGACCGGCGCGGGCGGTCTCGTCGTAGACGTACTTGCCGACGGCGAGGTCGAGTACGCCCAGGCCGAAGGGTGAGAACACCACGGGCCGGTCGGTGGGGACGGTGACGCGCCCGGTCATGACGTCGGCGAGGGTGCCCCGCAGGAAGTCGCGGCTTCCGGTGAGCCGTTCGGCCAGGTGCGGGGAGGTGTCGGCCTTCAGACAGTGGTCGACGTCGTCGACGATGTTGGTCGAGCTGAGGATGATCTCGGGCGAGAGGTCACGCAGGGACACGTGCAGGACCAGTGGGTTGTGGTGGAACCACGCCGGGTCGCCGACGTGCGGCTCGCTCGCCACGGTGGCGAACACGACGAGATCGCTGGAGCGGATGAGCTCCTCGGCACTGTCGTGCACCGTGATCTGTCCGTCGGTGCGGGTCTGTTGGAGGTGGTCCCGGAACCCCGCGGCGCTGTCCCGGGACAGGTCGTGGACGCCGATCTCGTCGAAGGACCAGCCCGTGGCCGTCAGAAAGGCGTGGATGTAGCGGGCGATCAGGCCCGTACCGAAGAACCCGACCCGGGTGGGGCGTTGCCGGTCGCGGGTGAGACGGTCGGCGGCCAGCGCCGCGGATGCCGCGGTTCTCGTGGCGCTGATGATGGAGCTCTCCAGGCAGGCGAACGGGTAGCCGGTGTCGTGATCGTTGAGGATCAGGACGGCCGAGGCCCGCGGGATGCCGGACTGGACGTTGTCGGGGAAGCTGGAGATCCATTTGAGGCCGTCCACCGGCGCCTGCCCGCCGATCGAAGCGGGCAGGGCGATGATCCGGGAGGCGGGGCGGTCGGGGAAACGCAGGAAGTGGGAAGGAGGGTTGACCGACTCCCCGGCGGCGTGCAGCAGATAGGTGGCCTCGACGAGGTCCACGATCTGCGCTTCCCGGTCCCGCAGGGCGTGCTGGACCTGGGCGCCGGAGATCACTGCGAACGGCGGCACGGTGGGCGGCTGGGACATGGCGGGCTCCATCGCCGTGGAACGGGCGGGGGTCATCCGGGGCTCAACTCGTCGGCCGGGGGCCGGAAGGACTGGCTCAGTGGCTCGGCCATGGCGACGAGCACCTCACGTGGGCCTTCGTAGGCCTCCCTGCTGTGTGCCGTGCGCACATTGTCGACGAGCATCAGGTCACCGGCCCGCCACGGCTCGCGGGCGGTGTGGGTGGCGTACGTGTCGTTGAGGAGCCGGATGACGTCCGGGCCGATGGGATCGCCGCCGCCGAAGCGGGTGTTGAAGGGCAGCGACTCGGCGCCGTAGAGGTCGATGAGGTAGTCGCGGATTTCGGGTTCGATCGTCCATTCGTTGAGGAAGGCGATCTGGTTGAACCAGCAGGGGCGGCCGGTGACCGGGTGGGGCGTCACGGCGGGGCGGTGCTGGCGGGTGCGCAGGCCGCCGTCGGGTTGCCAGGCGAATTCGATGCCGGCCGTGCGGCAGTAAGCCTCGATGGCCGTCCGGTCGTCCGTGCCGAAGGCCTCGCCGTAGGAGGCACCGATCTCGTCGTTGTAGGTACGGCAGAGCAGCCAGCCCTCCCGTTCGAAGCGGTGGACCAGTTCGGAGGGCAGTGCCTCCAGCACGGTGGCCGCGTCGGCGATGGCGGTGGCTCCGCCGGAGGTGGGTGGGGTCAGGCAGGCGAACAGCATGAGGCCGGGTGGGTGGTGCGTGTAGCTGAGTTCGTGGTGCATGCACATCGGCTGGCTGGGTGGCCATGGCGAGGACGAGTAGACGCCCGGTGCGTAGGTCTGGCGGGGAGCGAAGGACTCCTTGTCGGTCATCAGCTCCACGCCCAGGCGCTGGAGGACGGCGCCGGCCTGGTCCGCATCGCGCAGGTGCAGGCCGCGGACGAGGAGCGCGCCGTGCTCGGTGACCAAGGTGCGCAGTGCGTGCCGGTGGTCGGCGGCCCAGGCCGGCGCGTTGTCGGGGGTGTCCACGTACAGGATCGGGGGCTTGCCGGGCTTCAGGTCCACCCTGAGGAGCGATGCGGTGATTGCGTAGGACATGGTGCCTTTCCTTTCGATGCGGTTCATGTGGCTCACGTGGTTCAGGAGGAGGTCATTGCTCGGGGTGCGCGGTGGTCGAGCCGGTCGCCGATCGGGTCGTCGAGCCGGTCGCTCAGCCTGTTGTCGACCACGGCGGCGAGGTCAGCGAGGACCGGGTGTGCCGTGACGTCCTTGAGGGACACGGCCCGGTCCAGGGCGATGGCGAGCTTCACCGCGGCGAGGGAGCTGCCACCGCGGTCGAAGAAGTGGTCGCGGCGTCCGACGCGGTCCTGGGGCACGCCGAGGACCTGAGCCCAAGCGGCCGCCAGCCGCTGCTCGGTGGGTGTGGCCGGTGGCTCGTGATCGACGTCGCCGGTGGCGAGTTGGCCGGCCAGCGCCGTCAGTGCCTTCTTGTCAATCTTGCTGTTGGCGGTCAGTGGCAGGCTTTCACGCCAGTGGAAGGCCGCCGGGACCATGTAGGCGGGGAGCGTGGCGGCGAGCCGTTCGGTGAGCGTTGCAGGGGCGACGGGCTTCGGGGCGGAGTAGAAGGCGACCAGGTGCTTGCTCTGACTCTGATCGGCCTGCTGGGCCTGCTGGCCCCGTTGGGCCTGTTGGGCCTGTTCGGCCACCACCACCGCACCGTCACGGACACCCGGGAGGCGGAGCAGGGCGTTCTCGATCTCGCCGATCTCGATCCGGAAGCCGCGGATCTTGACCTGGGCGTCGCGGCGGCCGAGGAACTCCAGCTTCCCGGAAGGATGCCAACGGCCATAGTCGCCGCCGAGGTAGAGCCGTGTGCCGGGGCGGCGCGGATCGGCCAGGTAGGCCGCTCGGGTGCGTTCGGGATCGTTGATGTACCCGCGACCGACGCAGACCCCGGAGAACGCGATCAGGCCCGGGGCGCCCAAGGGCACCGGCGCGAGGTGTTCGTCGACGACGTGGACGCGCACGTTGTTGACCGGGCGCCCGAGCAGGATGCGGTCCGGCGCGCGGTGCATGACGTCGTGGTTGGTGTCGTCCGAGGTCTCGGTGAGTCCGTACGCATTGACCAGCCCGATCCGGGGCTGCGCGGCGAACCAGCGCTCGGCCAGCTCGTTCTTCAGTGCCTCACCGGTGACCGAGACGTACCGCAGGTCGGGCAAGGCACGGGGGCGCTGTTCCAGCTCGGTCAGGACGGCTTCGAGGTACGAAGGCACGACCTGGAGGACAGTGGCCCTGCCGTCGGTGATGGTGTCGAGAAAGCGCGGGACGTCGAGGATGGTGTCCTGTCCGACCAGTAGGGTCCGCCCGCCGGTCAGCAGGGCACACAGCAACTGCCACAGGGAGATGTCGAAGCACTGCGGGGCGGTCTGCGCCACCACGGCGCCTTCGCCGATCCTCAGGTCGTCGATCTTGGCGAAGAGGTGGTTGAGGAGGCCCGCGTGTTCGCACATCACGCCCTTCGGCTCACCGGTGGAGCCCGAGGTGAAGTAGATGTACGCCAGTTGGTCGGGCGTGACGGGGACACCGAGGTCGTCGTCCGCGTGGTCTTCTTCGTACGCCTCTTCGATGAAGAGCCTCTCGACTCCGGGCCGCGAGGCCAGGGCCCGGTCGAGGGTGGTGGTGCTGCGGGGATCGGTCAGGACCAGAGTGCAGTCGGCGCGGGAGAGGATGGCGGCGATGCGTTCCGCGGGGAAGTGCGGCTCGATGGGGAGGTAGGCGCCTCCGGCTTTGAAGACCGCGATGACGGCGGCCAGCCAGTCCAGGTTGCGTTCGGTCACCACCGCGACGACCCCTTCGCGGGCGAGCCCGCGAGCGGCAAGGGCGCGAGCCAGCTGGTTCGCCCGGGAGTTGAGCTCCCTGTAGGTCCACTGCCGGTCGGCTTGTACGGCGGCGACAGCCTCGGGATGCGCCCGCACCCGCTCCTCGAACAGCTCATGCGCCCTCACACTCGGCAACTCACGTTTCTTTCCAGCCAGTTGCTCCCGCTGGAACCGCAGTTCCGCGGTGGACAGCAGGCTCTGGCGGGCGTGTTCGGCATCCGGGTCGGCGGTGATCAGAGCGAGCGCGGTCAAGTGATAGCCGGCGATGCGGGCGACGCTGTCGGCGTCGAGCCGCTCGGTGCGGTAACGCAGCCGCAGCACGAGCCGGTCGTCGTGGCGGGCGGGGCCCGCTGCCCGCACCTTGCGCATGCCCACGCACAGCGCGGCGTCCTCGGGGAGCTCCCCGTCGATCGCGGTGAGGTCGAGGACGGTCTCGGACAGCGGGCCGGTCAGGCCGAGTTCATGTTTCAGTCGGTCGAATTCCTCGACCGAAACGTCCTGGTGCGTCAGCAGTTCGGCGGCCGACTGGTGGGCGGTCCGCAGCAGTTCCCACCATGAGGCGGGTGCGGTGGTCAGGCGGCAGGGCAGCAGGCTGCCGTCCTCGGTGACGTAGCCGGTGGTGACGTCCTGCTCTCCGGACAGGGCCGCGAGCACCTTGGCATGGGCCGCCAGGAGAATCGAATCCACCGGTATCGCCAGTTCGTCCGCCAGCCTGCGCACCTTGGTGACGGTGCTTTCGGGGGCCTGCGTCTCGTACTGGCCCACGCCCGGCACCGGGTGGCGGGTCCAACGCGGGGCCGGGGTGAATCCGCCCGCGGTCAGGACGCCGCGCCAGTGGTCCAGGCCGCTTCGGGTGGGGCTCGGATGCGTTGTCATGGGATCGTTCCCTCTGCTTGTCGGTGGGGTGGCGGTGTCGACTACCGGGGGCTCAGGCGGCTACCGGGGCCTCAGGCGGCGGCCTGGCCGGCGTCCGGTTCCCGGGGGCCCGCGAAAGGCGGTTCGGCGCCCGGCAGTTCCCGGGCCGGGTTGCCCGCCCACTGGGCGTGCGGGGAGGTCTCCTCGCCCTTCATGAGGAAGGAGTCCGGGGCGAGCACAGCGCCGTCGCCGATCCGGACGCCGTAGTGGACGAAGGCGCCGACCCCGAGGGTGCAGCCGCTGCCGACGACGCTGCGGTCGGACTTGAACGCGCCGTCCTCCTGCGAGTGGCACTGGACCACGGTCCCGGCGTTCAGGGTGCTGTCGTCGCCGATGGTGACGAGGGTGCGTTCCGGGAGGAAGCAGCCGTCGTCGAAGACCCGCTTGCCGATCCGGGCCCCCAGCAGCCGCCAGACCATGTTCTTGAAGGGGGTGCCGTCGAAGGCCTGGATGTAGTCGACCGACGCCAGTTTCCAGAAGCGTTCGTGGCGCCAGAACGAGGGCTCGTAGATCGAGCAGTAGAGCGGCTGCTGCGCCTTGAATCCGGTGGAGGCCCGTTCGATCAGCGCGAAGTGGACGACGGTGAACCCGAGGGTGAGCACGCTGGCCACTGCGATCGCCAGGGCGCCGAGCGAGGGATAGAGGCCGGCCGCGCCCATGGCGACGAGGGTGATCACGAAGAGGTGGATGAACCGCGCCAGCAGGTAGAGGCCGGCGGTCACGGCGTTGTGCCTGTTCTTGGCCGCCAGACGGCGGCGCAGTTCGTCGCCGGTCTCCAGGTGGTTGAACCGGTTGTCCCGCATCACGGTGCGCGGGATCTCGAAGCTGGGCGAGCCCAGCAGGCCCACGCCCTCGCGCACCGGACCGTCGATGGGGACCAGGACCTTGGTGGCGAGCAGGCAGTTGTCGCCGGTCTTGCCCTGCGCGGGGTAGGCGATGCGGTTCCCGAGGAAGTTACGGGGGCCGATCGACGTACGGGAGACGCGGAAGGACGTGCTGGAGAAGTCGGCGTTCATGAGCGAGAGTCCGTCGGCGATCATGGTGCCGGTGCCGACGGAGCTCAGGTACGGGTTGTCGTGCTGGAACTCGGTGCCGAAGTTCGACCCGGTCTGCTCGACGCGGGACAGGTCGTAGCCGAGGTAGCGCAGGTAGTGGACGACGCCGGAGCTGTCGCCGAAGAGCGTGGCGAGGAACTTCCTGTTGGTGAGCAGCGTGATCGCGCGCTGGATGCCGTAGTGGAAGCCGTACAGCGGATAGTCCTTGCCGGGCTCGATGGCCCGGTTGAGGACACGCGGCACGGTGCCCACGACCAGGAGACCGGCGAGCAGGGAGCCGACGAGGACCACCAGGGAGGTGGCCAGGGCGTCGGCGTAGAACGCCGGGCTGGTCACCGGCCTGGGTTCCAGGAGGGTGTGCAGCTGGGGGACGCCGGCCAGCAGGATGCCTACGCCGCCCATCGTCAGGGGCAGCCACACCAGCAGCAGGCTCAGCAGTTGCAGGACGCCGTACGCGATCCTCTTCGGGGTGGGGCAGTCGGCGGGGGCGACCGTCCCGTAGTCCACGTCGGTCGGCTGCGCCGGCGAGCCGTGCCGGCGTTCGCCGGCGGGCACCGCCTGGCCGGCGTGCAGGGATGAGGCGTGGCCCAGCTGGGCCCCGTCGCCCATCGAGGTCTCGATGTCGAGGACCGTGTGCTCGCTGACGAGCACGTTGCTGCCGAGCGTGACCGGGCCGGTCTGGATCCGGCCGCCGTGGGCGCGGTAGCAGGACAGCAGGACGTCCTTGCGGATGACCGTGCCCTCCCCCACGGTGAGCAGGTCGGTACAGACCGGGATCGTGTGGGTGAGGATCGTGACGCCTCTGCCGATCCGCGCGCCGAACGCCCTGAGGTAGACCGTGTAGAGCGGTGAGCCGGTGAACAGGCGCAGGGGGCTGGTGCGGATCAGGGTCTTGACGACCCAGAAACGCAGATAGGCCGTGCCCCACAGGGGGAACTCCCCCGCTCGCCAGCGGCCGACAAGGGTCCACTTCGCCGCGATCGGCACCGTGCACAGGCCCACGAAGCCCACGGCCGCGCACAGGACCGACCGCAGGTAGAGGTCGAAGAGACCGGAGCCCTCGGAGATCCATGCGTAGCCTTCGGCGACGGCGAGGGCGGCGACGTAGGAGTAGCCCAGGAAGAACAGGAACTGCAGCAGTCCGCAGACCACGTATCGCCGGGTGGCGGCGCGGGCCCCGGCTCGGGTCTGCGGAGCGGCCGGTGGCGACGCCTGGGTAGCGGGTGCCGCCGCCTCCACGGCCACGGACGGCGACGGTACGGACGTGGCCACGGACTCGGCCAGCGCGGCGGCCAGGCTCCGGACGGTCGGGTACCGGTAGATGTCCTTCATCGAGACCGTCGGCAGGTCCTCCCGCTTCCTCACCCGCGCGCAGAACCGCGCCATGACCAAGGAGTCGGCGCCCAGGTCGTTGAAGAAGTGGCTGTCGGCCGGTACCCGCTCGACACGTACGACGCCGGCCAGCACCTCGGCCAGCAGCCTTTCGGTGCCGGTCGCCGATTCGGCCGCGCGTACATCCATGGTTTTGTCTGGCACGAGAACTCCTGGAGGACGTTTCGGTCAGCGTCGGTCGGTGCGCACGGATTCGTGACGCCCGCCTCTCCAGTAGGCCCGTCCGAGGTTTTCCTGTCCTGCCCCTGGAATTCGGAACTTGACAAAGAACATCGATCTTGATAACTCGCCGAATCAACCGCCGCAGGCGGCGCGCCGCGGGGCCGCGATGAATATGGGAAATCGGGGCGCATGTCAAGCCACGAATTTCGGTGGCATGACATCACCGCACGGAATTGGGCCTACTGGAGGCGTTCCGGCGAGCCGCGGCTCATTGTTCGAGGAGACGACCATGCCCGTCATATCCGCGCCCCAGGCCTTCAACGAGGACGATCTCTATGTCGACCTGGAGGGAATCTTCGAGCACCCGTTGTTCCTCAAGTGCGAGGGCTTCAATTTCGCCGGCTCGATCAAGATCAAGGCCGCTGCGGAAATGGTCGAGGCCGCCGAGCGTGACGGCCTGCTGACGCCGGGCTCGATTCTGGTCGAGTCGTCCTCGGGCAATCTGGGCGTGGCCCTGAGCATGATCGCGGCCAACAAGGGATACCGGTTTCTGTGCGTGACCGACACCCGCTGCAATCTGGCGACCAGGAAGATGATGGAGGCCTTGGGCAGCGAGGTCCACGTCATCACGGAACCCCATCCCGTGAGCGGTTTCCTCGGCGCGCGCATCGACCACGTGCGCGCGCTGTGCGCCTCCGACGACCGTCATGTGTGGCTCAACCAGTACACGAACCGCGGCAACGCCCTGGCCCACTACCGCAGGACCGCCCCGGCCATCGCCCGGCAGTTCCCGGACCTGGACGTGCTGTTCGTCGGGGCCGGGACCACCGGAACCCTGATGGGCTGCGCTCGCTACTTCCGCGAGTGGCACCGGCCGGTGCGCGTCGTGGCCGTAGACACCGTGGGTTCGGTGACCTTCGGCGGCGCTCCGGGCCGGCGGATGATCCCCGGGCTGGGCACCAGCAGGCGCCCCCCGCTGCTGGACGAGTCCCGGGTCGACGACGTGGTGCGCGTGCCGGAGGCCGACACCATCCGGGCCTGTCACCGGCTGGCCCGGCGTGGGTTCCTGTTCGGGGGCTCCACCGGCACGGTGGTCAGCGGCGCGATGGAGTGGCTGGCTCGTTGTCAGGGACGGGAGCCGACCGCCGTGGCCATCGCCCCGGATCTGGGTGAGCGGTATCTGGACACCGTCTACCAGTCCACCTGGGTGGAGGACCTTTACGGCGAAGACGTCCTCGAATCCCAGGCGTTGACCGTCGCCTCCTGAGCGGCTTGACCCCGTTCAGCCTGTGACGTTCCCCGGCCCCACCGCGGTCAGTGGGGCCGCAGGATCGGTCGGAGGTCGTCCAGGACGGCCGGGTCTTCGATGGTGGAGGGCATCGGAACGTCCCGGCCGTCGGCGATGCCGCGCATCGCCCTGCGCAGGATCTTGCCCGAGCGGGTCTTGGGCAGGGCGTCGACCACGGTCACGTCGCGGAAGGCGGCCACCGGTCCGATGTCCCGGCGCACTGCCGCGACCAACTCTTCGTGGAGCGTGGCCTCGTCCGGATGCGCGCCGGATTTGAGTACCACCAGACCGCGGGGCAGTTGACCCTTCAGCTCGTCGTGGACTCCGATCACCGCGCACTCGGCGACCGCCGGGTGCGCGGCAAGTACGGCTTCGATGGCGCCGGTGGACAAGCGGTGTCCCGCGACGTTGATGACGTCGTCGGTGCGGCCCATCACGAAGAGATAGCCGTCCTCGTCGAAGAAGCCGGAGTCGCCGGTGGTGTAGTAGCCGTCGTGCTGGGAGAGGTAGGCGTCGATGTACCGCTGGTCGTCGCCCCAGAGCGTGGGCAGTGAGCCCGGCGGCAGGGGAAGCCGGACCGCGATCGCTCCCTCCCGGCCGCGGGGCAGCTGTCCGCTCGTGGCGGGGTCGAGGACCTGGACGTCGAACCCGGGTACGGGCACGGTGGCCGACCCGGGTTTGGCGGGCATCAGTTCCAGTCCGCGCAGGTTGGCGGAGATGGGCCAGCCCGACTCGGTCTGCCACCAGTGGTCGATGACGGGTACGCCGAGGGTGTCGTGGGCCCAGTGGTAGGTGTCCGGGTCGAGGCGTTCTCCGGCGAGGAAGAGGGCCTCGAAGGCGGAGAGGTCGTAGCGCGCCGGCTCGGTGGCCTCCGGGTCCGCCTTGCGGATCGCGCGCAGTGCGGTCGGCGCGGTGAACAGCGCCTTCACACCGTGTTCGGAGACCACGCGCCAGAAGGCACCGGCGTCGGGGGTCCCGACCGGTTTGCCTTCGTAGAGCACCGTGGTGGCGCCGATCAGCAGGGGGGCGTAGACGATGTAGGAGTGGCCGACGACCCAACCGACGTCGGACGCCGCCCACCAGGTGTCGCCGGGACGGACGCCGTAGATGTTGGTCATCGACCAGGCCAGCGCGACCGCGTGACCGCCGTTGTCGCGCACGACGCCCTTGGGACTGCCGGTGGTTCCGGAGGTGTAGAGGATGTACAGGGGGTCGGTCGCCGCCACGGGCACGGGGTCGGCCGGCTTCGCGGTGGCGATCAACTCCTGCCAGTCGACGTCCCGTTCACCCAACTCGGCGCGTGCGGCGTCGCGTTGCAGGATCACGATGTGTTCCGGTTGGTGCCGGGTGGTCCGCAGGGCCTGGTCGACGATCTGCTTGTAGTCGACGATGCGCGTCGGTTCGATGCCGCAGGACGCCGCCACGACCACTTTCGGCCGCGCGTCCTCGATGCGGGCCGCGAGTTCCTTGGGGGCGAACCCGCCGAACACCACCGAGTGGACGGCCCCGATGCGGGCGCAGGCCAGCATGGCGATGAGGGTTTCCGGCACCATCGGCATGTAGACGATCACGCGGTCGCCCTTGGTGACCCCGAGTGCGGACAGCGCCCCGGCGAAGACGGCCACGGCGTCGCGCAACTCGGCGTAGGTGTAGGAGGTCTTGGTGCCGGTCACCGGGGAGTCGTGGATGAGCGCCGCCTGTTCACCCCGCCCGGCGGCCACGTGCCGGTCCAGGGCGTTGTGAGCCGTGTTCAGTTCGCCGTCCGGGAACCACCGGTACAGCGGCGCCCGAGAGTCGTCCAGGGCCCGGGTCGGTGTGCGGGACCATTCGATGGCCTCGGCCGCCTCCAGCCAGAACCCCTCCGGGTCGCTCAGGCTCCGGCGATGGGCATCCGCGTACTTCCCCATCAGGCACCTCCTCGTCGAATCGCCTCGGCGGTACGTCGTCGCGCGCCGTGGGCGGCGGTGAACAGACGAGGTCTGCTCCGCGACAGGCCGATGGGTCACCTCGTCGGGACGGCTGCGTCCCGTCTCGCGTCCTGCCCGATCAGCATCCCACCCCCGCGGCGTCCCGCGCGAGCAGGGTGGCGGCACGTCGCCGTCAGCGGGGCCAGTCCGGGGCGGGGTCCTCGGCCAGGAGGGGCCGGATGGCGCCCAGCACGGCACCGATGCACACGTCGCGCAGTTCGGCACGGGTGCAGGTCTCCTCGGTGAGCCAGTCCACGCACAGCACCTGGACGAACACCAGCCAGCTCTTCAGGACACCCGACACGGCGTCCCGGGTGCTGTCGTCGGAGAGCGGGAGCACGCCGAGCAGACGCTCGCGCAGGGCGTCGAGTTCGCCGGTGATGATCGTCTGGACCAGGCGGTCGCCTGCCAGGACACGGTTGGCCGCCAGGACGGTGTTGCGGTTCTCCGCGAAGTACTCGATGTGGGCGTCCAGGCCTTGGGCGAGCTGTTCGACCAGGGTCTCGGCGGGGTCGAGCCGGGTCTGGGCGAGCAACTGGTCGGCGGCCTGCTGGTAGAGCGCGGCGAAGAGGTCCCGCTTGCTCGCGAAGTGCCGGTAGAGCAGCGCGCGGGAGACTCCGGCGCGCTCGGCGACGTCTTCCATCAGCACTTCGTCGTACGGCTGCGCGGCGAAGAGCCGCGCCGCGACGGTGAGGAGTTGGGCGCGGCGTTCGGCGGGGCTGAGCCGCTGACGGGGAGGCACGCCTCGCAGCTTACTTGACACATGTCTACTAAGAGGCCCTAGCTTAGTTGACACACGTCTACTAACTGGGGGATGACGTCATGACCAAAGCCAAGGCACTGCGGGGACTCGCCGTCGCGATGGGGTACGCCTGCATGGCGATCGGGCTCTTCCATGTACTGCTCGGCAACGCGGCGATCCCGGGTGAGGGCTCGGCCGGGGCGACCGTCGACAGCCTGGGGCGGTTCTTCGGCGCGATCTTCTCCGGCTACGGCCTCACCTGGCTCTGGGCGGCCCGGCGGTCGCCGATCCCCGCGGCGGCGGTGCGGTGGCTGGCCGCCGTGTTCCTGCTGGGTGCCGTCGGGCGGTTGCTCTCGCTCGCCGCGGTCGGGTGGCCGCAGGCGTTCCAGATGGTGCTGGGGGTCGTCGAACTGACCCTGTCCCCCGTGTTCTTCTGGCTGGCGGACGCCGAGGAGAAAGCGCTTGAGGTCCCGACCGGGGGCGAATCCGTAGGCCGGCACGCGTGAGGTGAGCGCGCGGGGGCGGACCGGCGAGGGCGTGCACGGTATTGACATGCCCCAAACAAGCGGGTGAGATGTGGTGGCTTTCGTTCGTCCGTGTTTGAACGTGTGAAGTGTGATCGCGTGTTCCCGTGTACCACTCACCCCCCTCGGAGCCGCACGTGTCTGCCGAACGACGCGTACACAGAAGACAGTTCGCCATAGCCGTGGCCGCCCTGTGCCTGGCCGTCCCGACCCTGATCGCCGCCAGGCCCGCCGCGGGCACGGCGGCGACGCCGACGGCCGCAACCCCGACGGACGCGGCCACGTCGGCGGCCGGGCCCGCCGTCGACAACGGCCTCGCCCGCACCCCGCCCATGGGCTTCAACAACTGGAACTCCACGCACTGCCGGGCCGAGTTCAACGAGGACATGGTCAAAGGCATCGCCGACGCCTTCGTCTCCCTCGGACTCAAGAACGCGGGCTACACGTACGTCAACGTCGACGACTGCTGGGCGTTGCCCAACCGGGACGCGAACGGCAATCTCGTGCCCGATCCGGTCCGGTTCCCCCACGGGATCAAGGCGGTCGCGGACTACGTCCACGCCAAGGGCCTCAAGTTCGGGCTCTATTCCAGCGCCGGCACCAAGACCTGTGACACACAGGGCTTCCCCGGCGGGCTCGGCCACGAGCAGCAGGACGCCAACCTGTGGGCCGACTGGGGCGTGGACTACCTCAAGTACGACAACTGCAACAACACCGGCGCGGACGCCAAGCAGCGGTACAAGGCCATGGGGGACGCGCTCAAGGCCACCGGCCGCCCGATTCTCTACAGCATCTGCGAGTGGGGCGAGAACCGGCCCTGGAACTGGGCCGCGCAGTACGGGAATTCGTGGCGCACCACCGGCGACATCTCCGACTCCTGGTCCAGCATGATCGGCATAGCCCACCAGAACCAGTCCCTGGCCCCGTACGCCGGGCCGGGCGGCTGGAACGACCCCGACATGCTGGAGGTCGGCAACGGCGGTATGACCGACACCGAGTACCGCACCCACTTCAGCCTCTGGGCGCAGATGGCGGCGCCGCTCCTGATCGGCACGGATCTGCGCAGCGTGTCGTCGGCGTCGCTGGACATCCTGAAGAACAGCGACGTCATCGGCATCGACCAGGACCCGCTGGGCCGGCAAGGCGCGGTGGTGTCGTCGTCCGGCGGTCTCGTCGTGATGTCCAAACCGCTGGCGGACGGCGGGCGTTCGGTGACGCTGACGAACGAGAACGGCACCGCGCGGACGGTGTCGACGACCGCGGAGGCCGTCGGCCTGGGCGGGGCGACGTCGTACTCCCTCAAGGACCTCTGGTCCAGGCAGGAATCCACGACGACCGGTGCGATCAGCGCGTCGGTGCCCGCGCACGGCACGGTGATGTACCGCGTGACACCCGGCACGCCCCTCCTGCCGCCCACCGGCATCCATCAGCTCAGCGACCTGCCGTGGACCTCGGCGGCCAACGGCTGGGGCCCGGTCGAACGCGACCGCAGCAACGGCGAGCAGGGCGCCGAAGACGGCCGCACCCTCACCATCAACGGCACCACCTACGCCAAGGGCCTCGGCACCCACGCCCCCGGCGACATCACGTACCACCTGGGCGGCAAGTGCAAGTCGCTGCGCGTGGACGTCGGCGTCGACGACGAGTCGACCGCGGGCGGGTCCGTCGCCTTCCGGATCTACCGGGATGCGACCAAGGTCGCGGACAGCGGCGTGCGGACGGCCAATGATCCGCCGGTACGGCTCACAGCGGACCTGACGGGCGGGACGACGCTGCGGCTCGTCGTGACCGACGGCGGCGACGGGATCGACTACGACCACGCGGACTGGGCCGACGCCCGGCTCGCCTGTGGCGACGGTCCGACGGCCGGCGCGCACGCGCTCAGCGACCTGTCGTGGGCCTCGGCGACCAACGGCTGGGGCCCCGTCGAACCCGACCGCAGCAACGGCGAGAAGGCCGCCGGAGACGGCCACACCCTCACCATCAACGGCACCACCTACGCCAAGGGCCTCGGCACCCACGCCGCCAGTGACGTCACCTACTACCTCGGCGGCACCTGCTCACGCCTGACCGTGAACGTGGGCGTGGACGACGAGGCGGGCGGGACCAACGGGTCCGTCGTCTTCCGGCTCTACCGGGACGACACGCTCGTCGCGGACAGCGGCCGTATGACGGGCGCGGACGCGGCCAAGTCGCTCTCCGCGGACCTCACCGGCGGGATCGAACTCCGCCTCGCCGCCACCGACTCCGGAGACGGCCTCAACTACGACCACGCCGACTGGGCGACACCACAACTGACCTGCGCGTGAACGGAAACGCTATCCTCTCCCCCCGGCACCACGCGTGCCGGGGGGCTCGGACGTCCCGCCACCGGTCTGGACCTGTCCGAGAACCCGGCCCTATATTGCTGGCATGTTCCGGTCAACAAGACCCGCACGGCTCCGACGCCGAGCCGCTCTCGCCGTTTCCCTCGCCCTGACGGGCGCCGCGCTCGGCATGCTGACTCCCGGCTCCGCCTCGGCGCAGCCCTCCACGTCGACCGACGCCTTCAACAGCCTGACCGCGCAGAGCCATCCGGACTGGATGGGCGGCGTCGACGGCGCGCTGAGCCTGGGCCGTCTGTCGGTCCCCGGCACCCACGACACCCTGGCCATTCACGGCGGTTGGCTCTATCCGTCGGCGTACGAGACCCAGGAGAACCACGGCGACGGCGCGGCGACCCTCGGCGCACAACTCGACGCGGGCATCCGCGCGATCGACATCCGGGTACGGGTGGTGGGCGGGGCCTTCGCCATCCACCACACCAACGTCTACCAGAACGCCAACTTCGACGACGTCCTCTCCCGGGCCCGCGACTTCCTCGCCGCGCACCCCACCGAGACCGTCCTGATGAACCTGCACGGTGAGTGCGACGGGGACACCACCGAGGGCGGCAGCGGCAGCACGTCGATCGGGCACTGCGCCGACGACCCGTCCAACACCACCGCCGCGGACCGTATGCGCGTCTTCCGCGACTACCTGGCCCGTTACCCGGGGCTGTTCTACGCGCCGACGGTGACCGGGACCTCCACCGCCGACATGCCCACCCTCGACCAGGTGCGCGGCCGCATCGTGCTGACCCGGTTCACCGGGCCCCGCGGCCAGGTCTACTCCGGCTACGGGCTCACCCAGTTGACGAGCGGCGACTGGGGCCACTACGTCACCGACGACTGGGGCCAGTGCGATCTCGGCACCAAGTGGAACGGGGTCAGGGACAATCTGGCCGAGGCCGCCGGCGACTCCTCGGGCGCGATGTACGTGACGTACACCTCGGCCAACTGCACACCGTCCGGGGCGACTCCGGCCGACATGGCCGGCGGGTACGGCGGCGGCACCGGGATGAACCAGCGCACGCTGGACTTCCTCGGCGGAGGCTCCTGGGGCCACACCGGCATCGTCATGACCGACTTCCCCGGACACGCCCTCATCGCGGCGCTCGTCCGCCACCAGCCCGGCGGCGTGTCCGGATACGCGCCCTCGGGTCTGTCGGGCAAGTGCCTGGACGCGTACGGCGGTTCCGGCGCGAACGGCACCAAGGCCGACGTGTGGACGTGCAACGGCAGCGCCGCCCAGTACTGGACCGCCGCCCCCGACGGCACCCTGCGCATGGGCGGTGCCTGCCTCGACGTGACCGGCGGGGACACCGCCGACGGCACACCGGTGGAACTGTGGACGTGCACCGGCGGCGCGAACCAGCGTTGGACCCAGGGTGCGGGGGGCCGGCTGGTCTCGGAGCAGTCCGGCAAGTGCCTGGACGTTCCGGGGGCATCGACGGCGGACGGGACCCAGCTGGTGATCTGGCCCTGTCACGGCGGAGCCAACCAGCAGTGGCACCTGCGCTGAGCGGGGCGGCGGGGGAATCCCCCGCCGCCCGCGGTGTCACAGCTGGAGCTGGACCGGCAGATGGCGGGGGCCGCGGAGCATGGCGTTCTGCCGGTAGGGCGGCGGATCCTGGACCAGGCGGGCCGTGCTCAGGTGGGGCAGCAGCGCACCGAGCGCGGTCTCCGCTTCGAGGCGGGCGAGCGGGGCGCCGAAGCACAGGTGGATACCGCTGCAGAAGCCGAGGTGCTCGTTGTCCGGACGGGTGGGGTCGAACCGGTCGGGCTCGTCGAACCGCCGGGGGTCACGGTTGGCCGACGCCAGCGCCAGGATGACCGACGTACCGGCGGGGATCGTGGTACCGGCGACGTCGATGTCGGCGAGGGGGACCCTCTCGCGCATGTGGACCGGGGGTTCGTAGCGCAGCAGTTCCTCCACGGCGTGCGGCAACAACTCGGGTTCGCGCCGTAGTTGCTCCACGTGCTCGGGTTGGCGCAGCAGGGTGAGCACGCCGTTGGTGATCAGGTTGACCGTGGTCTCGTGTCCCGCGATGAACAACAGCACGGCCGTCTCCGCGAGTTCCTCGCGGGTGAGGCGCAGGGCCGGATCGGGCTCGTTGACGAAGGCGGAGAGCAGGTCGTCGGTCGGGTGGTCGCGGCGCCGCTCGGCGAGGTCCAGCAGGTACCCGCCCATCTCGATCCGTGCCTGGTCGCCCGCCCGGTGCCGCTCGGTGGGGTCCTCGTCCGTCCGCACGTCGGCGGAGGTGACCAGGGTGTCGGACCAGGCCCTGAGGAGCGGTTCGTCCTCGCGGGGTACGCCGAGCAGGCGGCAGATCACCGTGACGGGCAGCGGGTAGGCGAAGTCGTCGACGATGTCGATCTGTTGCCCCGCCGGAAGGGCCTCCATCAGCTCCTTGACGATCTCGGCGATCTCGCCCCGCATGCCGTCGATCCGGCCCGGGCTGTGCGGCGGGCCGAACGGCCGCATGGCCAGGGTGCGCAGCCGGTGGTGCTCGGGGTCGTCGAGCCGCAGGAACGGCGGCTTGGCGGTCACCTCGGACGGAGTGGGAGCGGTGCGCGAACGCGGATCGGCACTCATCCGAGGGTCGTGGAGCAGAGCGGCGATCTCGTGGTACGTGCCGATCAGGTACGTGCCGTCGGCCTGGCGCACCACGGGACCGGCCTCGCGGAGCTCCGCGTACAGCGGGTAGGGGTCGGGGCGGTTGGCATAGTCGGTGATCCGGGCCAGCAAGGTGTCGGAGGCCATGGCGGCTCCTCGTGGTCGGGCGGGACGAGGGTCAGCCGACGGGCTTGACCACCGTCAGTCGGCGATCGGGCAGGTATCCGGTGAGGGCCACGGTGGGGCCGTGGGACAGGACCTTCGGATCCGGCACGTCGGACGGAATCGCGACGTCGGCCGCGATCGCGCGGTCCGCCGCGCCGGGCGGGGGCGGGAACGGAGCCGCGGTCTCGATCAGGTGCTGGTAGTAGTCGATCGCCTTGGCCATGTCGACGGTGACCGCCGCGGTGACCCGGCCCTGGTAGCCGTAGACCACCGCCAGCCGGCGCGCCTCCAAGGAGCCCTGGGCGATCACCACGTGGTCGGAGAAGGTGGGCACGCCGACCGACTTGATGTTGAGCCCGAACTGGGTCGACCAGAACGTCGGTACGGCGAGGTGCGGGCGCCGCAGGGGCCCGGGGCTGACCATGTTGTGGGCCGCGACCTCGGCCTGCGCGACCGCGTTGCCCCAGTGCTCCAGGGAGAGCATCTGGTACCCGAACAGCGGGTGCGGGAACCGGGAGACGTCCCCCGCCACGAAGACGTCGTCGGTGACGATCCCGTACATGTTGAAGGCCCGGCATCCGGCGTCGCAGGCGATGCCGCGCGGGCCCGCCGCGAGTCCGGACTCCGCCAGCCACTCCACGTTGCGGACCGCCCCGAGCGCCACGACGCACACGTCCGCGTCGACGCGGCTGCCGTCGGACAGGTCCGCACCGGTGAACCGGCCGTTCCCGTCCCCGTGCAGGGCGGTGACCGTCACTCCGCAGCGCAGATCCACGCCGTGGTTGCGGTGCATGCCGACCGCGAGCTTCGACAGCGTCCCGCCGAGCGCGCCCACCAGCGGAGCGGGCCCGCGTTCGGCGACCGTGACGTCCAGTCCTCGTTCCCGGCAGGCCGAGGCGATCTCCGAGCCGGTGAAGCCCGCGCCGATCACCAGCACCCGCGTCGGGCCGGCGGCCAGCCGCTCGGCCAGCCCACCGGCGTCGTCACTGGTACGCAGGGTGAACACCCCGTCCAGCGCGGCTTCCTCGGGGTTGGGCCAGGGCCGGGCCCGGGTTCCGGTGGTGATCAGCAGCCGGTCGTACGGCAGTGACTCGCCGTCCGCCAGCAGCACCCGCTTGTCGAGGGGGTCCAGGCCGGTGGCGGCCACGCCGAGCCGCCAGTCGGCGACCGGGTCCCGGCGCATCGGCAGCGCCGTGGAGTCCGCCGCCGCCTTGCCGAGCAGTACCTGCTTGGACAGCGGTGGCCGGTCGTAGGGCGGATGGGGCTCGTCCCCCACCACGGTCAGTGAGCCGGTGAAGCCCTCCTCGCGCAGCGTCTCCGCGGCCCGGAGCCCGGCCAGCGACGCGCCGACGATGACGATGCGGCCGTCCCTCGGATCACCGGGCACCCTCGGTCACCGCCTCTCCTACGAGGATGGCCCGGACCGGGCAGGCCGCGGCGGCCTGTCGCACGCGCTCGTCCTGGTCGGCCGGGACGGTGGGGGCGTACAGCAGCCCCTCCTCACCGTGCAGCTCGAACACCTCCGGCGCGTGGAAGACGCACTGGGCGTAGCCCTGGCAGCGCGTGAGGTCCACAACGATCTGCATGGACGGCCACTCCCTGAGTCGTAGCAGTATCCCCTTTTGCCCCCCTTCATCCTTTTCTACGCCCGTATCGCGACGAGTGCGCGCTGTAACCGCGCCGCGGGCACTCCCATGGAGCACCTTCCCTTCGGGTGGTCCACACGGTATAGTTCAAGTTTCAATGAATGGGTGGTGGCGAGAGGAGGCCGCACCATGGCGGAGCTTCGGCTGGCCGACACGGTCGGCATCCTGCGTCGGCCCGGCCTGCGGCCACGGCACACGAGCGCCGGACTGGGCTGGGACCGGCTGTACCTGTCCGCTCAGCAGGAGCGGCCCTACCGCGCCGAATTCGATCCGGCCCCCACGCACCTGCTCATCCTGCACCTCAACGGTCCGGTCACCGTCCGTCGCGGGACACGGCCGGGCGTCCAGTCACGGACGGTCCCCGCCGGTGGACTCTTCCTGCAGCCCGCCGGACGGACGCTGGCCGTCGAGCTCACGGGCAACCTGGACACGATCCACGCCTACCTCGCGGACGAGGCCCTGCACGAGGCCAACGAAGGCCGGCCCGTTGAGCTGTCCGAGGAGCTCGGGGCCACGGACCCGCTCGCCGAACAGCTGATGCTGGCGCTGGACACCGCGCTGCGGCGCTGGGAACCGTCGGCCCGTACCTACATCGACCACCTGACCGGAGCGCTGGCCGCGCAGCTGGTGCACCGGCATGCCGCCGGCGTCGCCGCGCCGCGGGCCGGTCACTCCGGGCTGTCCACCCGGCAGCTCGACGCCGTGCGCGAGCTCATGGAGCAGCGGCTGGACGAGCCTCTGCCGATCGCGGAGCTCGCCACCGTGGCCGCGCTGAGCCCCAGCCAGTTCACCCGGCGGTTCCGCGCGAGCACCGGGCAGTCGCCGCACCAGTTCCTGCTCAAGCTGCGCCTCGATCATGCCTGCCGCCTGCTGCGGACGGGATCCGACGCGATCGGCCAGGTCGCCGTCGAGTGCGGGTTCTCCCATCAGGAGCACCTGACCCGCGTGATGCGCGCCAAGCTGGGCACCACTCCGGCGGCTCTGCGCCGGGCTGGCTGAGAGCCGTCGGGCGGGCACGGGACTGCGAGCGCAGGACGGGGGCTGTACGACGGACGCCTGCCGAGAACCGGGCACAGGGCGCCTGCGCGGACCCATAGGCCGGACGCCTGCCCGGCCTCGCACGCCGTGCGCCAACCCGGCCCCTTACGCGGCGCACATGCCCGACCCGGCATGCCGCGCGCTCGCCGGACGGGGCCTGCACGACGGACGTCTGCCGAAACCGGGGCGCAAGGCGCCTACGCGGACCCATAGGCCGGACCCTCGCCCGGCCCCGCACGCCGCAGGCCCGCCGGACGGGGCCCGTACGACGGATACCCGCCGAAACCGCGGCGCATGACGCCCGTGCGGACTCATAGGCCGGACGCCTGCCCGGCCCCTTAGGCCGCGCAGATGCCCCTGCCCCCGCACGCCGCAGGCCCGCCGGACGGGGCCCGTACGACGGACGCCTGCCGAAACCGGGGCGCATTACGCCTGCACGGACCCATAGGCCGAACGCCCGCCCGGCC
>NZ_JADDRL010000010.1 GCF_021538895.1 Streptomyces olivochromogenes
GGGATGTCGGGGACTCGGCCATGCCAAAGGGCGTGGTGCCCTGCGGATACGCCGTCAGGCGCCAGACAAGCGCGGACAGTTGTCGGCGGGGTTATCGGCAGGGTCCCCGGCCCGGTTGCGGGCGTGGTCGGGGGCGGGAACATCGCATCGCGACGCTAGAAGTTACGTGGAATCACTTGCGAGGCTGGTGACTCGTACGGGGACCAACGCACTGAGGGACCAGCGGAACCGGATGGTTGAGCTGAGGGAGAAGTGGCCGATACTCGGTCGGCACGAGCAGGCAGCGGCCTGGCTGCAGGTGTGGCAGGACTTGGGACGGGCGCCGAGGACGATCGATGCCCTACGCCCGGGGGCTGGCGGAGTACCTGGAGTTGTGCGAGCAGGAGAGCGTGGACCCGACGCGGGCAACGCGGGCTCATGTCGCTCTGCATGTACGGGAGTTGGGCTCACGGCCGAGTCGTCGGGGCGTCAACGTGGTGGCTCTGGACTCGGGTGCCGGGTTGTCGAACGCGACAATCCAGCAGCGTCTGGTGTCGGTGCGGATGTTCTACGACTTCCTGGTCGAGGAGGGGCTGCGCCAGGACAATCCCGTCGGCCGGGGACGCTACACCCCTGGGCCCCGTGGAGGCGGGCAGCGGCGGGGGCTGGTGCGGAGGCTGGTGAAACTTCCCTGGATTCCAAGCGACCAGCAGTGGCGGCGCGTCCTGGCGGTCGCCGCCGACGAGCCGGTACGCACCCGACTCATGCTGGCCTTGGCCTACGATGCGGCCCTGCGCCGGGAGGAGTTGTGCTCGCTGCGCACCGACGACCTGGACCCGGGGCGGCGGCTGGTGCGGGTGCGGGCGGAGACCACCAACAGCCGCCGGGAGCGGGTCGTGCCCTACTCGGCGGCGACCGGGGTCCTGCTCACGCAGTACCTGGTGCACCGGGCCACGGTCAGCCGGGCCCGCGGTGGGCTGTTCCTGTCCGAGTCGCGGCGCAACTTCGCCCAGCCGCTGAGCCTGTGGACGTCGTCGAAGGTGGTGCGCCGGATCGCCGTGGAGGCCGGGGTGGAGCGCTTCTCCACGCACACCACGCGGCACCTGTGCCTCACCGATCTGGCACGGATGGGCTGGGAGGTGCACGCGATCGCCACGTTCGCCGGACACCGGCACACCGACTCCGCCATGCGCTACATCCACCTCTCGGCCCGGGACCTGGCCGAGAGGTTCGCGCGCGGGATGGAGCAGATCCATGCCCAGCGGGTCGCGCTGCTGAGCGCCGGGGCCGAGGGTGCCGGAGGGCGGCGGTGACCGCGCTTGCCCTGGCCGCAGGGAAGGCGGCACCCGAGTGGGCCTGGCCGCTGGACGGCGATGCCTGGGACCGGGAGCCGCGACTGAGCGCCGAGGAGCGCACGGTGCTGGTACAGGCCGGCCCGCGGCTGTTGCATTCCTCCCGGCTGGCTCGGGCGGAACGCGGAGCGCTGGCACGGTTGCTCGGGCCGCTGGAGCAGGTGCGGTCCTGCCTGTGGATCCCGGACAAGGCCGGACATTGCGCGGCCACGACGGCTACGGCTTCCCCAAGTGGGTGACCGGCCTGGACGTCGACATCGACGCGCACCGCACGACCGCGCGGGTGGCCAATGAGGCGGGCGGGACCGACCTCGCGCTCTCCGCGCCCACCCCGGCCCAGAACAGCTACCCGAGCGGCAGTCGCGTCTCGTCCCTGACTTCGTACACGTCGATCGACGGCGCGTGGCACTCGACCCTGAGCCAGACCAACGTGCTCTCGGCGGGCACCGCGCTCGTCCCACGGAACCTCCAACTCACGGTGGGGAAGGGGCGCATGGCCGATGACCTGCGCTCCCTCAAGCCGATCCGGACCATCCAGTTCGACGTCGTGACCGAGGGCCAGCTCGCCCTGCACATGCCGGTCCCGACCTCGGTCCACACCCGGTAGTGAGGAGCCCCGCCATGGCCACAGCCCAAGCCACTTCCGCCCCATTGCCGGCGCCCCTGACTCCGGCCCGGCTCGAACGGCTGGCGGCACGGGCCACCGCCGCACCCGACGCCGTACGCGTGACCACCACCGCCCCCTACACCGGCGCGCCGCTGGCCGACGTGCCGGTCTCCGCGCCCTCCGACGTCGAGGACGCCTTCGCGCGGGCCCGTATCGCCCAGCGCGCCTGGGCCGCCACCCCGCTCAGCCGCCGCAAGCAGATCCTGCTCCGCTTCCACGACCTCATCCTCGACCGCCAGGACGAGGCCCTGGAGCTGATGCAGGCCGAGAACGGCAAGACCCGCCGGGACGCGTTCCTCGAAGTCGTGGACATCGCCATCGTGTCCCGCTACTACGCCCGCAACGGCGTCCGGTACCTGGCGCCCAAGCGCCGCCGGGGCGCGATCCCCCTGCGCTGAGCATGGCCGCCAGTGACGCGATCGCCGCGCTCATGGGCGGCAACGCCGTCGTCCAGAAGCCCGACACCCAGACCGCGCTCACCGCGCTGTGGTCGCTGGAGCTGATGCGGGAGGCCGGACTGCCCTCCAGGGTCTGGCAGATGGTGGTCGGGCGTGGCAGCTCCATCGGCGGCGCGCTGATGGACAACGCCGACTACATGATGTTCACCGGCTCCACCGCCAGCGGCCGCACGATCGCACGGGACGCCGGTCGGCGGCTCATCGGCGCCTCCCTCGAACTCGGCGGCAAGAACGCCATGTTGGTCCTGGACGACGCCGACATCGAGAAGGCCGCCGACGGCGCGATCGCCGCCTGTTTCCCCTCGGCCGGCCAGCTCTGCGTCTCCATCGAGCGCCTCTATGTGGCCGAGTCGGTCCACGACCGGTTCGTGGCCGCATGCGTCGCCCGTGCTCAGCGGCTCAAGGTCGGCGGCTCGTACGACTTCAGTTGCGACGTCGGCAGCCTCACCACGCCCGCACAGCTCCAGACGGTCACCGAGCACGTCGACGACGCCGTGGCCAAGGGAGCCACGATCCTCGCGGGTGCCACGGCGCGCCCGGACCTGGGGCCGCTGTTCTACGAGCCGACCATCCTCGCCGACGTCACCCCGGACATGACGCTGTACGAGCACGAGACGTTCGGGCCCGTCGTGTCGATCTACCCCGTCCGCGACGACAGCGAGGCCATCGCGCGGGCCAACGCCACGCCGTACGGCCTCAACGCCGGCGTCTGGTCCCGTGACGGGGCGCGGGGCCGGACCGTCGCCGCCCGGCTGCACGCGGGCACCGTGAGCGTCAACGAGGCGTTCGCCGCCGCGTGGGGCGGCGTTGACGCGCCGATGGGCGGCATGGGCGACTCCGGCCTCGGGCGCCGTCACGGTGCCGAGGGAATCCTCAAGTACACCGAGGCCCAGACCGTCGCCCACCAGCGTATTCAGGGGTTCACCCCGCCGGCGAGGATCGCGCCCGAGACCTGGGCCGCGCTGCTGACCGGCGCCCTGAGGGTACTGAGGACAATCGGCTCCCGCTGAACCAACGACAAGGCGGCGCGGCTCTGTTGGAGCCGCGCCGCCTTGTCGTGTCGCAACGGTTCGCGCTACGCGGCGCGCCTCCCCGTGCTCAGCCAAGTGCGGTAGCGGCGCAGCGCCCGGCGCTGCTTGCGCCGCTCGGCGAGCAGGGCGACCGCCGGGTGGGTGCCGGGCGTGGGGCGGCTGCCGCGGGCTATGCGGCGCATCTGATGGCGGACCTGCGCCATGCTCGCGGCCGCGGCGAGCGCCTTGTCCGACCAGGTCACCGGCCTGAGCTGTCGGTCGGCCTCGCGGCCGGTGCGCCAGCGCTCGGGCAGGTCGGGGGTGACGGCGAGGGCGGTGCCCATCCCGACGATCGCCACGCCGCTGTCGAGGACGCGCTCGGCGGTCTCGCGCCGGGTGATGCCTCCGGTGAGCATCAGCGGCAGCGGGCTGGTCCCGACCAGGTCCTTCGCCAGGTCGAGGAAGTACGCCTCGCGGGCCTGGGTGCGCGCGTCGGCCGCGCGGCCGGACATCGCCGGGCTCTCGTAGCTGCCGCCGGACAGCTCGACCAGGTCGACGCCAAGCGGTGCGAGCATCTCGATCACCTGGCGCGCGTCGTCGGCGTCGAAGCCGCCGCGTTGGAAGTCGGCCGAGTTGAGCTTGACCGCGACCGCGGAGGAGGGCGAGACGGCGGCCCGTACCGCGCGGACCACGTCCAGCAGCATCCGGGCCCGGTTCTCCAACGAGCCGCCCCACTGGTCGGTGCGCTTGTTGACCAAGGGAGAGAGGAACTGCGAAAGCAGGTAGCCATGCGCGGCGTGCACTTCGACGCCGTCGAAGCCGGCCTGCTCGGCGCGCCGGGCGGTGACCGCGTACCGGGTGACCGTCTCCTCGATCTGCCCGGCGGTCATGGCGACGGGGCGGCCGAAGCGGCTGCTGTGCCTGCCCAGGTCGACGCCGACCGCGGACGGGCCCCAGACGACGCCGGGCATGTCGGAGCCGATCTGGCGGCCGGGGTGGTTGATCTGCATCCAGATCGCCCCGCCTCCCGCCTTACCGGCCTTCGCCCACTCGACGAACGGCTCCAGCGGCGCGGCCTCGTCGAGCACGACACCGGCCGGCCCGGTCAGCGCCTCGGCGTGCACCATGACGTTGCCCGTGATCAGCAGTCCGGCACCGCCCTCGGCCCAGCGCCGGTACAGCCCGAGCAACTGCCGGCCGGGCAACTGGCCGTCGGCCGCCATGTTCTCCTCCATGGCCGCCTTGGCGGTCCGATTGCGCAGTACCTGCCCGGAGCGCAGGGACAACGGCGAGAACAGTTCGCTGGTCATCCTGCTTTCCCCTCTCGATCTCCATCACCTACAATGTGTACAGCGTTCACATTAAACCGAGAATGTAAGCGCCGTAAACTTCAAGGAGTGTGACCCATGCCGCAAGCGAGCAGCTCGTATCACCACGGCGATCTGCGCGCTGCCTGCCTTCGCGCCGCGCGGGATCTGCTGGAGGAGGACGGCAGCGCCGGGCTTTCACTGCGCGCGGTGGCACGGCGAGCCGGCGTCTCGGCGACGGCCCCCTACCGGCACTACGCGGACCGCGACGCGCTGGTCTCCGCGGTCGCCGCCGAGGGGTACCGCGAACTCGCCGAACACCTGGCCGCCGCGCATCCCTCGCCGAAGACCCCGGACGAGCTCGCGTCGGTCGCCGTCGCATACGTGCGTTTCGCACTCGACCGGCCCGCGATGTTCCGGGTGATGTTCGCGGAGCCGTGCGATCCGAACAGCGAGGAGCGCGTCGCGGCGACCGCCGCCATTTCCGGCTACGTCCGCGGCATCGTGCACGCCACCTTCCCCGGATCGGACCCGGACGCCCTGTCGACCACGGTGTGGGCGCTCGTCCACGGCCTGGCCTTCCTGCACCTGGACGGCAAGCTCGACTCCTCGACGCCCGAGGCGGTGGACGCCCAGGTGCGCGCGGCCGTTCAGGCGCTGTTCTCCGTGTCGGCGGCACGGTAGGGGCTGCCTCATGATCCAAGGAGCAGAAGGCCGAGATCGTCGCCCAGGTACGGGAGAAGGTTTGGCCGATGATCGAGAGCGGGACCGTACGGCGCCCGGCGGCGTCTTCGTCGAACCGGCCGACCACGGCCTCGGACGATCCCGCGGCGACCTGACCAGCAAGATCCATCTCGCGGTCGAGCAAGGCCAGAAGCCTTTGTCCGTCGTGATCACGGCCGAGCAGCGGGGCGATGCCCCGCAGTTCGAAGCGCTCCCGGAAGCGATCCGGGTGCCGAGGCTGGGGCTCGGCAGGCCGCGCAAGCGGCCGGACCGGGTGCGGGCCGACAGGGCGTACGACTCTCGCAGTAACCGCTCCTACCTGCGCAGACACGGGATCAAGGCCAAGATCCCGGTTCCGGCGGACCGGGTCCGCAACCGGCTCAAGCACGGATCGTATGGCGGGCGACCGCCGATGTTCGACAAGCACGGCTACAAGCAGCGGCACACGGTCGAGTGCGGGATCAATCGTCTCAAGCGCCACCGGGCCGTCGCCACGAGGTACGGCGTACTCGCCGTCCGCTACGAATCAACCGTGCTGGTCGCAGCCATCAACGAATGGCTGCGACCAGCACCGTCGTAACGACCCTCAGACGATGTCGAATTCGTTGCCCTCGGGGTCCTGCATGGCGGCGGCGTAGAGCCCCATGTCCGACTCATCCTTAATCCGCAGCACGGTGGCACCAGCTTTGACCAGCCGTTCAACCGTGGCCTTGACCCGCTGTGTACGGATGTCCAGTGGAACGTCATGGCCCCCACCGACCTTCAGATCGAAGTGCCACCGGTTCTTGGCGGCCTTCGGCTCCGGAACCTGCTGGAACCACACCCTCGGTCCATGTCCCGTGGGATCGATGATCGACTCCGGAATATCCCCGGCACCGGCCGGCAACTCTGCCTCGGGCACCCCCATCGCCGCCCAGTAAGCACGCCACGTGGCGTGCCCGCCCGGCGGAGGCTCAGGCACGTAGCCCAGGGCCTCGGCCCAGAACGTCACCATTCTCTGCGGATCGGAGCAGTCGATTGTCAGCTGCACTGTCATCTCCATGCTCGGAGCATCCCAGGCAGGACTGACAGACGATCAACTCTCGTGACAGGCCCTAGCCGTGGGTGGCGAGGAAAACTTCAGGCAACAGACTCACCCTCCCCGCCTTCGTCGTGGTCACATGCACTTTGGTCGGAACACACGATCAGACAAAGGCCGCTCACACGTCCGGCGAATACCCGCGCGAAGTAACCCGTTCGACACGGTTCGAGATCGTGGCACGATGTACGGCATGACGACGAACCGAAAGGTCCATGCCGCGTAGACGGCCAGGGCGCGTCCGGACCGGCTTTCCCCGCCACCGGACACCAGAAGCAAGGCCGGACATCGGCGGCCTGTCCTCGCGTGCACTGTCCGAGATCCTCCGTCTCGAACGCACCCGCAACTATCTGCAGCCAGGAGACGTCAGCGCGGCCATGCGTCTGTGGAAGGACTACGTCCACCGCCCCGAGCGTCAACTGTGGGATGACTACGAGTGGGGTAACGTGCACTGGTCCTGCTGCGGTGATCCCCTCGAAGCCCGTGCTCTCCTCGACACCGCGATGCAGGCGCTGTCACCTCGAAACGCACGCGAACTCCGCCGGATCGTCAGCCGATTTGACGCCGTCTGAAACCAACCGTCACCGCCGTACGACCCGGGCGAAGGTTGAGACGCCGTTTCTGATGGCGGCGCCCCGCACAGGACCGGCTGGTTCGCTCAGGAGGTCATGCTGCTCGCCGGTCGGAGATGTCGGAGATGTAGAGCCCCATCCTCGATCCTGGTACGAGGAAGGGGAAACCTGTGTTTGAGGCAGCGACTCCGCGGAATCGGAGTCGCCGCAAGCTCCTCGATCCGCAACGATGTCGTTGTGGCCGCTTCCGCCCACTGCGAGTCCCACGGCGCCCATGCCGCCGCCGAGTTCGGAGTTCCGGCAGTGCTTTTCGACGTCACCCGCAGCGAACTCGCCGCCATCTTCGGCGAGGGCCGGCTCGCGACCCGGCCCGCCACCGCCTTCCCGCCCTTCGCCGCGGACACCGAGGGCGCCCGCCTCCTGCAGACTGCCGGCGTTCCCACCGGGACGCTCTGGCTGCGTGAGCCCGACGAGGGCTCCGGTCGGCTGCCCCTCGTCCAGGACGTCGTCGACGCGGAGGACTTCGAGGACTCCTCGGAGGATGCGGGCGAATGGCCCGTCATCGGCTGGCTGCTCAACGCTCACCTCGCCCTCGACCCCGGTTCCGGCAAGGTGCACGCCTTCGATGCCGACGAGGGGACCGTGCAGGAACTCCACACGGACGTCTCCTCCCTCGTCCAGGTCACCCTCCGGTTCCAGCGCGTGCTCAAGGAGTTCACCTTCAGCAGCGACGACGGCGACGAGGAAGCCGACTTCGAGCGCTTGGAGCGCGAGGTCGAGCGTATCCGTCAGGAGACGAGCAGCATGGACCCGCTCCCCCTCCAGGACGACGAGACCGTCTGGTCGGTGGTCGGGGAGGAGATAGCCGCGGGCCAGCGCTTCAAGGGCAACGCCCCGGGAGCCCGCTCGCTCTACGGGTGATCGCCGGCCGATGTCGCCCACGAACCTGGCGGTCCGCGGGGGAGACAACACGCCGTCTCGGTATCGCTCACGACCAGCTTCCGTCGCAGCTGGCTCTCAGCCGAACACTGCCGAGCGGACGTCGCGGAGGGCGAGGGCGGGCGCCGGATAGTGTGACGCTCGTCCACTGACAAGGCGACGGGGGCGGCAATGCGCATCGCGGTGACAGGAGCGGCGGGCGGCCTGGGCGGGCGAGTGGTGCAGTTGCTCGCGGGCCGGAACGGTGTGGACGTCGTAGCGATGACCAGGCGGAAGCTGCCTGTCGAGGCATTGCCGCCGCAGGTGGAGGTCGCCGTCGCTGACTACGCTGATCCGCCCGCGCTGCGTGCGGCGCTGAAGGATGTGGACACTCTGGTCTTCGTCTCCAGTGACGGGCCTGATGCACGGGTGATGCTGCACCACCGCAATGTTGTCGCTGCCGCGACAGCCGAGCGCGTCGGCCATGTCGCAGCGCTGAGCAGCGTCGACGCCGACATGGCGTCCCCGTTCTGCTATGCCGTGGTCAACCGGCTCACCGAGGACTTGCTCCTGGCCTCCGGCATCCCGTACTCGTTCGCCAGGGCTTCGCTGTACATCGAGTTCTTCCAGTCCTGGCTCACCGAGGCACGTGCGACCGGGCTGCTGCGGCTTCCGGCCGCGGACGGCCGGATCTCCCTGGTGGCACGCGACGACGTGGCCCGCGCCCTCGCCGCGCTCGCGGTGGGTGAGCCGACCGGGCGTCACCATGACATCACCGGACCCGAGTCGACGGACCTGGCAGGCATCGCCTCGGTCACGGCGGAGGCGTGGGAGACGCCTGTCGCCTACGTGGACATCCCGGCTGAGACGTACTGCGCCGAGACGGCGGCGACCGGCCTGGATCCCTGGTGGCTCTACGCCTTCGCGTCCATGTTCGCCTCGGTGCGCGAGCAGCGCTGGGATCGAGTCTGCACCGACTACACCCGTCTGACCGGCCGCCTTCCCCTCGCTCTCCACGACGTCCTCTCGGCACAGGTGAGATAGAGCGGGACTGCCGAGTGGGTCAACAACGACGCTCAGTGGGGCCAACTCAATCGCTGCCGCAGGGGCCTGACCAGAAAACTGCCTCCTTCGATGAGAATTCTGCGAGCACACGTCTCGGCTTCCAACGCAGACCCGCTCAGACGCACCAAAGGCCCTCGCAGCGGAATGGCCAAGCGCTGTGGCTGACACACGGCCGAAACCCGTGCCCACGCCGGGCGCGTGGCGCGTGAGGGGTTCTTGACACGGACCTGTCGAGACTGAAGAGATCGTTCGTGCGGTTGTTCGCAGCCGTACACAGATCGCTCCATCGCTCTACAAGGGAGACCACGATGCGATTACCCCTGTTCCCGTCCCGCGCCAAGGCCCGCTCCGGTCCAGGTGGATCGCGGCTGACCGCCGCCCTCACCTCCGCTTTGCTGGCTGCCGGACTTCTGGTCGGTGCCGCCCCCGGGCAGGGTGGCTACTCGGCGCGGGCGGACGACCGGCGGGCGAGCCCCGCGTCCGACGGCAGCCTGCCGTTCGCCACCTACAACATGCAGGGTTCCAACCGCGGGCTGCGCTGGAACGGCGAGGTCGGACCGCTGGCGATGCGACACCAGGTCATCGCCCTCCAGGAGGTCGGCAACGGACCGCCCCCCGAGCCGTTCCAGACCCGGGGCACCGGTGAGTCGATACCCATCCCCGGTCCGTTCCCGGCGGGCCTGCCGAACCACGTGAACCACACGCGGTGGGACTACCGCCACCACCGCCTTCACGTCTACTACCTGCAGACCGACCCACGGCGCAACAGCACCACGGGGCAGGACCGCTGGCAGGGCGGCCGGGTCAATCTGGCGGTCGTCACACACGACCGCGCGGAAGAGGTCCGCGTCATCGAGAACCCGCTGTACGACCGCGACGAACCCCGCGACGAATACCGCTACCGCCGCGCACTCGGTGTACGGATCGGCAACACCGTCTACTACAACGTCCACGCGCGCGGCACGGACGTCCCCTACCTGCTCGCGGGGATCCGCGCGGCTGCCCGGCCCGGCGAGAACTGGGTCATGGTCGGTGACTTCAACCTCGACATCCGCAACCGTACCGACCAGCAGGCCAGGGCTCAGACTCTGCACCTGCGTGCCGACGAGCAACTGGCGCGTCCCAACCGCCCCACCCACCAGCAGGGTGGCGAACTCGACTACGCGATCACGCGCGGCACACCCCGGTTCAACGCGGACATTCCCGCGGCGCGCAGCTCGGACCACTATCCCGTCCAGTTCGAACCGGCTCCCACTCCCGTTCCGGCCGCGCCCGACGGACCGGTGCACAACTTCTCCTCCAGCTTCGAGAACGCCCGGACCGGGTTGGTCCTGGATGCCCAGGACAGGGCCTGGGGCCAGGTGACCACCACCCAGGAGCGCTACAACCTGCGTCAGCGGTTCCGTGTGGGCACGGTGCAGGGGCACTGGTACCGCTTCGGCGTCGGCGACAGCCCCGGGGCGGCGTCCGGCGCCCGAGGCGCTCTCGCCGACCGCGCCGCCGGGATGTGCCCCGGCCTCAACCCGTTCCTCCCGCTGTCCGTCATCGTGCTGTCGTGCGACTCGCCCCTCGCGCAGTGGCAACCCGACGACCTGGGTGCGCCCGGCGGCCCGCTGCGCTGGCACAACTCGGTGTATCCGGGGCTGTGCCTGACCGGTCTGGGGAACGAGCAGCAGGTCCTGGCCCTGGCGTGCGGCGACAGTCCCTCCCAGCAGTGGTGGGACAATTCCCGCGGGGTGTCCGACCGCGCGTGGGAGGCCGGTGACCTGCGGGTCCGGCTGCGCGCATGGAACGGCCTCTACCTGGACCAATTCGGCGAGCCCGGCCGCGACGGGACCCCGCTGACCACCCGTCGGCACAACGGCGCCTACACCCAGCGCTGGGCCATGGAATACGCCGGCCTGGGCGACAACATCCTCCGGCTCAAAGGGATCGGCAGCGGCGGACGGTGCGTCGACATCCTGGACACCCACCAGCCCCGGCCCAGCGAACGTTCCCTGCTGCACGACTGCACCGACCACGGCGCCAGGGACGACGGCACGGGCCACCGCTGGCAGGCGGAGATGTATGGGGACGGCTCCCTCCGCTTCCGCAACGAGGCCGCGCACCTGTGCCTGGTGCCCTCGGCGCGGGAGGCGGCCTACGTGACGATCGAGAACTGCAGCGACGACGCCCGTCAGCGCTGGACGATCGTGCCGTAGCCGTGACTCCGCAGTCGTGACTCGGTAGCCGCGAGGCGAACCGGGCCTGGGCCGACGCAGGGCAGTCGGCTCAGGCCCCAGGGGCCGGCCTCCGCCTCCTCTCCCCCACTCGTGCTCAGTGGCCGACCGGTGACCGGCGACATCCTGAGACAACGCTGTCTGTAGTCGCTCTTTGATGATGGGGGCGGAATCGTGAGTGCATGGCGCCCGCGCCTGGACACTGAATGCGAGGAACGCCCGTGGACACCTGGAAGATGTGCATCGCCTTGAGCCGGCGCATCGTGACCGCTGCCGATCAGATTCCAGAAGAACTCACGCTGCGGCACAGACGTTTCAAGAACTGGTCCATGAACCCGAAATCAGCAGACGCACTGCTGGAGACGTTGCTGGCGCTGAGCATCCACTCCCTCGTGGTAGACGCTGCCGCACACGGAAACCCGGACGCTGCAGCAGTGATCCAGCAGACGCCCCTTGCCGATATCGCAAGAGCGGCGACCGTACGGCCGCACCACGAGCTCCTTGCGGGCCTGCCTCCTCTCACCGAGCCCGATCAGTTGCGTGTCAACGCGCTGAAGGTCCTCATCTACGACGACGCATCCGCCTTGCCGCTCGGCCGCCTGAGCCAAACCGCCCGCATCACCATGCAGCAACTCGCCGCCGCTATCGGTGGAGAAGACCCCGTCTGCTCCGACATTCCGACAGACCCCCAGTAGCTTTGTCCATGAGAACGGACAGCAGATGTTCACCACTTCGCAAGACGCCTCGGTCCGGCCCTGTTCGACGTTCATGACTTCGGGCGGCACAGCTGCGGGGGTGGGGCCGCGATCGGCTGTCAGCCCCTTCTGTCAGCATGCTGCCGTGACAGCCACACATGATCAGCGTCCTGCCGAAACCACTCTCGACTTCCTGCGCTCTGCGTTCCCACCGGAATGGCGCGAACCAGCGCTCGGCCATGAAGCCGTCGCAGAGTGGGAGGAGGAGAACCGCGTGGTCCTTCCGGAGCCGTACAGGACCTTCGTCGCGGAGATCAGCAATGGCTCCAGCCTCGGCCCCGCCGGCGACGGCGGTCTCCAGCCACTCGGCTGGCTGCCCGACACGTGGCCCCAACTTGGCCCGCGGCAGCCCGGGGAGCCCTTCCCCCTAAAGGTGGCCTGGATCTGGGAGGACGACGAGAGCGTCGCCCCCGAGGCCCCGGACCCGCGGATCGACGCCGCATTCAACAAGGGATCCATCGTTCTCGGGTCCGAAGACGGGCCGTCGTTCTGGCTCCTGCTGACCACCGGTCCCCGCCGCGGTGAGGTGTGGATGGTCGCCGACGTCGGCGCCATCCCCGCGCCTGGCGACCAGGCATGGGGCTTCGAAGAGTGGGTGCGGCGCTGGCACAGCGGCAACGATTGGTGGGACTGAACGCTCCGTCCTGCACGTTCGCAGCTCGCGGAGCGGCGGCAGTGCTCCCCCACACGCCCCCGGCACGGGCCCCGCGCACGACTCCCGGCGTATGGGCGCCTCTGCCTAACCTGCCCTCGCCGTACACACTGGCGTCATCAAGCCCGAGGCCCTGGTCGCCCCGCCCGCCCTGCTGGTCGTCGACGGCCAGTTCGGCCCGGCGACCTGCGCAGCCCTTCAACGGCTCCTCAACAACCGCCTCGGTCTGGCACCCCAGGACACCTGGGACAGCAACACCACCAGTCAACTCCAGAAGGCCCTCAACGCCGGCGCGTTCTAGCAGATTCCGGGCCGGGACCCGCGGGGCCTGGCCCGGAACCCAGCGCAGGGCGCACACGAGCATCAGATCACCAAGTGAGGATCCGATGAAGACAGCCACAACTCTCGCCACGCAAGCTGCAGTCCTGATGACCGCAACGCCCGCTGTCAGCACCGCACCGGTCACCGCCGGCGGTGTCGGCAACCCCCGCGATAGCGATCAGCAGAAGGCGTCGCGGGGTCAGAGAACCCCCGGGGCTCAGGGTACGGCTGCCAAGGCTGACCCGCTGAGCGGCTTGAGGTACGCCGCCGCCCTGAGCCCAAGTGACCGCTGTTACGTCGCCGAGCGCCCGTCGAGTTCCCGCCGCTTGGCGGCCAGTGCTCTCGCCAATACCTTGGTCCGGTACGGATTCGCAGGGCTCAGGGCCGTTGCCACCGCCACCGCCTCGTCCAGCAGAGCCAGCCGTCGCTCAGGCAGGTCCCGTACCAAGGTCGAGCCGCTGGCCTCCACCAGGACGTATGCCAGCTTCGACCCGTACACCTCCGGCTCGACCTGTGCCAGAAGCCGGTAGATCCACAACCCTTCGGCACCGCGCACCACCCGCCGGTTGGCGCTCAGCAGCATGACCCTCGCCCGCAAGACGATGTCCTGATCCATCAATCCCCCTTCGCTCCACCACCCCCGGCCAGCTCCGTCACACGACGGGACAGCAAAACGAACGCATCGGCAGCCAGGAACAGGTGCCGATACGTACGCCGGAGAGTGGATGACGACGAGTCTGCGGGCAGACCACTCCCTACGCCAAGACCGAACGGACGTGCTCTCCGTCCTACCGCAAACCACCTCCGAGCAGGCATGATGGACCTGACACTCACCCAGGCCCGAACCGCGCCCCGCACCGGCCAGCTGTTCAGCAGCCGGCGTGCAGTTGGATGTAGCGGATGCCCGCGTGCCAGCGGTCAGCGATCTGGATGGCCTGCCGGTGCTCCGGCAGTGGCGGCGTGGCCCGACGTCCACGAGCACGGTGCCGTAACGCCGACCCTTGCGGGTGGCCTACTCATCGACACCGGCCACCCGCGGTGCCGCAATGTCTGGTTCCGGCACCGCACTGACGAGGCGCAAGACGGTACTCCGGCCGACGGCCATCCCCAGGACCGAGGCCAGCCGGGCGTCGGCCCGGCCTCCGAGCTCACCAGCGGCAACGGGACTACCGTGGTGGTGCATGAGCACCTGGTTGCCCATGGACGCCGGGCCCCGCCTCGCCGGCGCGGTCGTCCTCGGAGCCGCGGTCGGCGTGGCCGTGTGGTTCGCGACCGACGTAGCGCTGGGTGTTCTGGCCGGTATCGCCGCGACGGAACTGTTCTTCGTCGTGGCGGGCTGGGTGGTGCTGTGGCCCATGGACGCCAGGGACACCCACAGCAACGCCAGGCGCGAGGACTTTCGGCCTGTCGCCGAGGAGCTGTTGGTCGTCGCGGTGTCCCTGTGCGGACTGGTCGCCATCGTGCTGCTGCTTGTGCGCGGCAAGTCCGACACCGGCCACGTCGCGGCCGCGACCGCATTGGGCGGGGTCTTCCTGGCCTGGGCCGCGCTGCACCTCACGTACGCCACCCGCTACGCCTACATGTACTACGAGAACGCGGAGGGCATCGACTTCAACTCGGACCAGCCGCCGGCGTACCGGGACTTCCTCTACTTCAGCTACAACCTCGGCATGACCTATCAGGTTTCCGACACCAGTGTGTCGAGCTCGGCGATCCGGGCGATCGTGCTGCGGCACGCGCTGCTGTCATACGTCTTCGGTACCAGCATCCTCGCCACCGCCATCAATCTCGTCGTGGGACTGGTCAGCGGCTGACGGCTCCATCACGAGTTCAACCCGTGCGGCGCGTTCGCGGTTCCCTGGACGCGACAGCGAATCACCAGCTCATCTGTGCATGCGACTTCGGAAACTGACACCGACGGCCCATGGTTGATCTTGCTCGTGCAACAGATCGCTTGTGAAAGCAGCTGTGTTCACGCCCCACCGCTCCCGCTGCCCCGCACGACCGGGATCCACAGCTGGGAGTCGGTCTCCGCGCCGATCTCCACCGGCTGCGTCCGCAGGAGCTCCGGGCCTGGCCGGCTCATGTAGGAGTTCGAGGGGAACCACTGCGTGAACACGTCCCGCCACAACCCCTGGAGCGCGCTCGGATAGGGACCGTGGTTGTCGAAGACCGCCCAGGTCCCGGCCGGCACGTCGAGGGCGTCGAGTTCCTCGGCGGCTGCCTCAGGACCAGTCGCCACGCCGATCCAGTAGTCCGCCTCGGCGCCCTCCTCCCGGCTGTCGGTCAGGTACACCGCCGCCGACAGGATCCCCTCCGGCTCCCGGCCGGACAGCTCCTTCATCCGTACGATCGCCTGCTTGTCCAGGCTCTCCACGTGCGCCGCGGCGGCCGCGTTGACCCCCTCGTGCACGAGCGGGACCCGGGCCTTCTTGCCGACGATGCGAAACGACTCCTTCTCCACAATCCGGTACCGCATCGTCGTACTCCCTTCGACGACGACACGGAAGGACATGCGCGGCTGTGCCGTGAGCACCGCACCCGTGCGCCGGGCCTCGCCCGGCCCGATGCCGTGCACCGACCGGAATGCCCGGGCGAACGCCTCGCCCGAGCCGTACCCGTACCGCACCGCGACATCGAGCAGCGTCAACTCCCCCGCCAGCACCTCGGCCCCGGCGAGCGTCATCCGGCGGCGCCGCACGTAGACCGGGAGCGGCATCCCGGCGAGCGCGGAGAACAGCCGCCGGAAGTGGTACTCCGACACCGCGGCGATCCGGGCCACCTCGGCCATGTCGATCTCCCCTTCGAGGCTGGCCTCCAGGTGGTTCAGCGCCTGATTCAGCCGCTCCAGCACGCGTCTCCGTCCTTCCTTCTTGTGTCTTCCCTGTGGGGAACGCCCACCCTGCCAACCAGCCACCGGGCTGTCGTAACGCGCGTGCTCGACGCGTAAAGCCGGGGTGTTGCCTGTCGGAGCAACCACCGATACGGCCGGTCGGCCCACGAGCCGACCGCGCGGCCGTCAGGCCGCCTTGCTGGAGTTAGAGAAAGTTCGACGCGCCCCGCCCGACAAAATCGGTGCGGGAATTGTTGGGCAGGAAGTCCCGGCGTTATCTGAGGCTTACACCCATGACTGATATTAAGGGGCTATGCGAGCCGCGGTTCGCCGCAGTACGTTCGGCCCTTGCAGCTTCGCTCGACAAGCACGACGTGGGCGCCTCGGTCGCTGTCTACCTCGATGGCGATCCGGTGGTCGACATCTGGGGCGGGTACGCCGATGCGGACCGCTCCATCAGCTGGGAGCGCGACACCCTCACCGGCGTGAACTCGACGACCAAGAACATGACCGCCCTGTGCGCGCTCATCCTGGCCGACCGAGGCCGGCTCGATCTGTCCGCGCCGGTCGCCGCCTACTGGCCCGAGTTCGCCGCGGCCGGCAAGGAGGGCGTGCTGGTACGACATGTGCTGTCTCATACCGCGGGGCTGCCGGACCTGTCCGGGCTGACGGCGGTCGAGGACCTCTACGACTGGGAGAACGTGACAGCAGAGCTGGCTGCGCGGGCCCCTGACTGGGAACCCGGGACGGCCGCCGGCTATCACGCGCTCACCTTCGGGTTCCTCATCGGTGAGATCGTCCGCCGCATCACCGGCCGCAGCCTCGGCGAGTTCTTCGCAGAGGAGGTGGCCAAGCCGCTGGGCGCGGACTTCCACATCGGGCTCCCCGCCGAGCATGACGACCGCGTCGCACCGCTCATCCCGCCGCCGTCACTGACCGACGAGTACGCCGCCAGCGGTCCGCCCGGACCGGACGGCGTACCACGGGAGGTCACCGGTGCCGCGATCCGGGTCAAGGACGCCAACTCAGTGGCCTGGCGCCGTGCGCAGATCCCTGCGGTGAACGGCTTCGGCAACGCTCGCTCTGTCGCCGTTGTTCAGTCGGTACTGGCAAACCGGGGAACGGCCGGCGGCGTGCGGCTGCTGTCCCCCCAGGGTTGCGAGCCCGCCTGGCAGGAGGTGTTCCGCGGTGAGGACCGCATCCTGGGGACGCCGATGTGCTGGACGGTGGGCTTCGGCAAGTTCGGCAACACCTTCGGCTGGGGCGGCTGGGGCGGCTCGCTGGTCGCGAGCGACCCAGGCTCACGCATGACGGTGGCCTACGTCATAAATCAGATGATCGACCGAGACCAGCAGGAGGACGACCGCGGCATGGAGATCATCATGGCCGCCTATGGCGGACTGCACTGACAGGCAACGGAGCGGTCTGGGCCCGCACAGGTTGCCCCTCTCCTCTGCCGCTCGCAATTCCGCGGGTGGGCGGGGACACTGCCAGTCACGCTCGACGGCCTGTGGCCTGCGGCTCCGAGGCCCCGTCGACACCCACTTGTCAATGAGTGGCCGACCCCGCTCGGAGTCGATCCCAGGGCGTTGGCCATTGGCTCGGCCTCGGACCCGGCCAATCACCCCTACTGTTGTTCACCACTTCCCAGATGTGCACCCACAGCAGATCGATGTAGTCGGTGCCCAGCCGCCGCGGGCTGGCCTCCACGCAACGGATCAGGTTCTTGTCGTGGTTGCCGGCGGCGTTGGGGGCGGTGCCGTCCATGGCCAGCATGTACTTCATGGAGAGCACGAATCGGTCGCGGTCCGAGCCCAGCAGCTCGCCGACGATTCTTTCGCTGCCGCCTTCCCTGTAGCGGTTGGCGGTGTCGATCACGTTCCCTCTCGCCTCCGCGTACGCCGTGAACATGTCTAGGAGACCCACAGCCCGGTGCGGCCGTGGCGCCGTACGTAGTTCCCCCGATGTCCTGCGGCGACCCGGCACGTGAAGATGTGGGAGAACGTACTACCCGGGGTGGAGCGAAAGGACTCGGATCTACCCAAGCGCCTGGTGAGGTTCGCCGGACCGGCCGTCGCGCACATGGTCAAGCTGCAGGAGGAACTGACCGGGCTGCTTCCGGACCTCGCCGCGCTCGCCCGGGCCACCGCCCGGGAGGACGAGGCGGACAACGCCTGACCGGTCAGCCCCCGCGGCCGACCCGTCGCAGCCCGAGGTGCGGGCGGAGCGAGAAAGTACGTCGCCGAGGACCAGGACAAAGCGCGTCGGCAAGTTGCTGCGCGCTGCCCCGGGGAGCCTGCCGGGTTCGCTTCCTTGTCCTTGCGTTGGGCCACACCGTGCGCGACCTCGGCTCGGGATGTCTTGGCAGCCGATGGTGCCTGACACCGCCTTGCCTCTTGGACGACCACCTGTCTTGCCATCCGGGGTCTCACTCTCGTGGGCCGCGGTGTGAGGGCGGCGCAACCGAATCTCCCACGCGGCCTTACAGGTCGGAAACCGCCCGCTACAGCATTCGGACTAGCTTCGTGATTATGAAGGTGTGGACGCCGATACGGTCGGCGCTCGGCAAGCTTGGCGCAGCCGCCAAGGTCAGCTTAGGAACGGGCAGTTCGGCACGCCGTCGGAGCATCCGACCGTCTCACGGCCGTCGGCCGATCCCTGGCTGGCGGAGCATCAGGGGCCGTGTGGCGGTGGTCATCACCATCCCGATCTGCCTGCTGCTGACGGTGGCCGGCCTTGCCGTGCACGGCAGCGCTGAAGCCCTCACCGACGCCCGCACAACCCGCTCCGAGGTTGGCCTCAGCCTGCGAATCCAGGCTCTCGTGCACCAACTGCAGCGCGAACGCGGCCTCACCAATGGTCTGTTGGGAGGAGAGGAAGAGTTTCGCTCACCCCTCGCCGGTACCCGCAAGCGCGTCGACAGGGCGCTACGCGCGATGCGCCGCGAAAGCGCCGCCGAGGAAGTCATTCGGCAGCACTTGCAACACCTCGCCGCCATCCGGAACGCCGCCGACAGGGACACAGCGAACCGTGCCGCGACCCTCACCTTCTACACCACCGCCATCGACGCCCTCAATGCCGTCGACCCGGTTTTGGGATCCTCGACTGGCACGGACCGTCAACTCCGCGACAACATCGCGGCGTTGCACGAACTGGCCACGGCCAAGGAGTCAGTCGCACTCGAACGTGGCTTCCTCAGCGGCGTGTTCGCCCAGGGCGGCTTTCACGGCCGCGAATTCCTCACCTTCACCGAGATACGTGCCACTCGCGTCGCCGCCCTCGCCCGCTTCCGGCACATCGCCACCGCACCCCAGCGCGCGGCTCTGAGGAACGCCTTCGGCACGCAGGACGCCGAACGCGCCACCGCCTCCGAGAACCGGGCGGAAGGCGCCGCCGACCGCTCCACGCTGCGCGTCGACGCCACCGCCTGGTGGGATGCGATGACCGCACTCGTCGACGATCTGTACGCCGTGCAGCAGTCGGTCGGTGACGACGCAAGACAGAGGGCCGACCGACTCAGCCACGACGCCGAGACGAGCCTCGCCGTCTATCTCGTCGCGGGCGCGCTCATGGCCGCGCTCGTCGCGGGCCTCGCGGCCTTTGCCTCCCGTTCCCTCACGCGCCCGCTGAGTGCGCTCGCAGAGGCCGCCCATCAGGTGGCGCAGCACCGGCTGCCCGCAACCGTCGCCCGGATCCAGCAGTCCCCGCAGGACCATGCTGGGCTCCTCCCGCCGGCCGACGTGCCGGACCACGCCGACGCACGGATGCTGGGCGGTGCGGCGGAGATCGCCGAGGTCGCTGCGTCCCTGCACCAGGTGGAACGCACCGCCGTCCAGCTGGCTGCCCAGCAGGCCGGTCTGCGCCGTAACACCACCGAATCGCTCGCCAATCTCGGCCGCCGCAACCAGAACCTCGTGCGTCGTCAGCTCAGCCTCATCACCCGCTTGGAGCGCAAGGAACTCGACCCCGACGCCCTTGCGGATTTCTTCGAGCTCGACCATCTCGCCACCCGTATGCGGCGAAACGCAGAGAGTCTTCTGGTCCTGGCCGGTCAGAATACGCCGCGGCCCTCGACAGCACCCGCCGACGGCCTGGAAGTCGTCCAGTCCGCCGTCGCTGAAGTCGAGCACTACCGGCGGGTCTTGATCGCGGCCGTGGAGCCCGTGCGGGTGCGCGGGCACGCCGTCGCCGACATCGCCCACCTCCTCGCCGAACTCATCGAGAACGGGCTGACTTTCTCGCCACCGAACGAGCCGGTCGAGGTGCACGGCTGGTACGACAACGAGGACGACACGTACTGCTTCGCTGTCGTCGACCACGGCGTCGGGATGTCCGAAGCTGAAAAGGAGCGTGCCAACGCCCGCCTCGCCGACGTTGGCGAGGAGGCTTTCCTCACCGCGCCCACCCGGTTCCTCGGCCACCTTGTCATCGGCCGACTCGCCCACCGCCTCGGCGACGGCACCCAAGTCCACCTGTTCGACACGACTGGCGGCGGTCTGTCCGCACTCCTCGCCCTCCCCAGGCGCCTGCTCGCCCCCGCGGACGGCCCCTCCACCGCACCCCTGACCGCCAGGCCCGCTGTCTCCTCCCTGCTCAACGGCTTCCGAGCAGGTGTGGCCCGTGCCGAGGCGCAAAGCACACAAGGAGCGTCATCGTGACCACCGCCGTCCAGAATTTCGGCTGGCTCATCTCGGAGTTCGCACGCACCGCCGACGGTGTCACCGACGCGGTCGCCGTCTCCTCCGACGGCCTGCTGATGGCCGCCTCGGACAGCCTCGATCGAGATCGCGCCGATCACCTCGCCGCCGTCGTCTCCGGAATCACCAGCCTCGCCCAGAACGCGGCAACGGCACACGGCTTCCACGGCATGAAGCTCGTGATGATCGAAATGCTCGGGGGCTTCCTCATGGTCGGACGCATCCGCGACGGCAGCTGTCTCGGGGTCCTCGCCGCCGAGGGGTGCGACATCGGCCTGGTCGGCTATGAAATGGCCGTCCTCGCCGACCGCGCCGGCGAACTGCTCACCCCGCAGTTGGTACGCGACCTCAACTCCGCTCCCCTGGCCTCGAGATAATGGCAGCACGCCCCGCATACCGGAGGGCTGGCGTCTCAGGCATACTGGCGCTCGTTGCCGCTGAGGTCCGGATCCAGGACGGGAGCCTGAGTGCCTGAGCTGCGTTGTGAGGCGGTTCGTTGGGTGGACGACGAGCCGTTTCCCGGCATCGTCGAGGTTCAGTTTGTTGACGCCGCGGGCCAACGTTGGTCCTTGATCGACAAGAGCTCGATCTTCGCGCAGTTCGCTGAGCTGACCCCCGATTCGGTCTACCCGGTGAAGGTCACGGTGGCGTGCGAGGTCCAGGGCGACATCGAGGCGACGGCCGGCGACGAAGTCCTGACCGTCTCCACTTCGCCGGACGGGGTCACGACGCCGGACGGACGGGACACCTTCGCTGTGAAACAGAGCCAGCTCATCCCGTGAGCGCGAGATTGTGAAGCCGGGCGATGGCGAGCATGGCCTGGTGAACACCGTTCCCCTTGAGACGGCAGTCCCGTGGGACCTTCCAGTTGAGGACGCCGGTGCCCTGGTAGCCACCATCCGCGATGACCGGGGTCCGCGGCAAGCCCGGTCGACACCTGACTCGGCAAAAGCTCTGCAGTGATGGCGACTACCGGCAGCGGGATACCAATCGCCACGACCAGGCGGCTGTCGGTGTCGATGACGACCTGCAGCTTGGTCGAATACCGGTAGTTCTTGCTGGAGGCGGCGATGCTGCCCTCGCGAGTGGGTACCAGGGTGCCGTCGACGATGTAGACCGTGTCCTTGCAAGTACGCTGCCACCAACAAGACCCGGTCCGCCAGCGGCAGCCGCCACGGCCTACCTCGCTTGACGTCACCTCCACGGCGCCGCACCAACGCCATCAACTTGTCGAACTGCCCCTCGGTCAGCCCGGAGACCGGCTCGATCCACCTCGGATCATCCGCTGAGATCACCCCACCCATGACCAAGCAACGCACCAAGCGCCACACCCGTTGCGGGACTGCCTCTCCCAGCTGGTACCGCCAGCGAGCCGCAGGGTCCGGACGTCGTGTTTCCCAGCAACGGGCCGGACCGGAAGGAGCGGCATGAAAAAGAGCAGTTGCAGTCGTCGGTACATCTCGTGCCGCCATGGACCGCGGTCGGCAGGGCCCGGCCGTCAGCGAACTGGCGTTCGTCGCCAATGCGGCCATCGGATCCATCGTGGTGCACCTCATGATGTCGTGGTGGACGGCCCATCGGTGACCGCCAGGTCACGCACCATCTCGGCACGGCGGCAGGGTGAAGCCGCGGTTCCAGGTCAGCCCCATGACGAGGTGACGGCTCAGCCAGCCTTACGGAACGTCCAGGCCTGGTACGGGTCGCCGTACTCGGGAGCGAGGGCCACGCGTGGCGGGAAGATGCGCAGCAGGCTCATACCTAGCCGCATGGGGGCGCCCGGTACGGCGATGGCGAAGGAGTCCGGCTCGTGTCCGGGCAACAGCTTCCACGCGCGTTCATCGGACAGCAGCATGGTCAGCTCGTGCATGTCCGGGTCGCCCTCGTAGCTGACGAAGAGAGGCAGGTGGGCATGGGTCGCCTCGATCGTGTACGCACTGTTGCCGTCGCTGCGGACCCGCCACTCCTGCATGCCGTCGCCCGGGGGTAGCAGCATGAGGGGGTCGCCGGGCCCCGGTCCCATCGCAGTGAGGAGTTGTTCATCGGTGAACGCGATCTGGTAGAGACCGTCGGAGATAGCGGCCACGCCACACCCTTTCGTCGGTGTCGAACGCCGGGGCCGCCACCGTGACGTCCCCAGCAGACAGCGTTGCCCGCGACGTATGCGGGCAATCGCGGACGGTGACCGTTTCACCGGAACGGCAGGGATCGCAGGGGAGCAATCCGGTGGCGCCACCGTGCCGGCAATTGGGCGCACCAGTAGTGCCTTCGTCGATCCGACCACGGAACCGCCTGCGCCGTGCATCTGTCTTCTTCCACGGTGAGTGACCAGCACGACACGATGCCCTGTCCGCTTCAGACGTCGGGCCGGGGGAAGGTAAGACGGTGGAGATCGAGCTGGCGGACGCAGTGGCGGCAGCGCGGGATGAGCTACTCAAGGCTGCAGCCCAGGGGGCAGGACCTCGCCTTCAAGGTCGGACCGGTCGAACTCGAGCTCGCGATGGAGTTCCGTGCGGCTGCCAAGGCCAAGGCTGGCTTCAAGGCCTGAGTGATCACAGGTGATGTGGGAGCCGGACTGGCGTGAACGCGTACTCATCGGGTGAAGTTCGCTCTTACCCCGCAGCAGCCCGCCGGCGTGACCTCCTCGTCCACGGCCTTCCCGACCGGCCGCAAAGCCCCGGCGATGTCTCCGGCCACATCGAACCGTAGGCGGGCGTAGGCAGGCCGCGGCGAAGAAGTCGAAGGTTTCGCGGGTGCAGAGTGGAACGTGTGCGTGTGCCCGACGTGGACGGGCCCAGCGGGCGGGGATCCCTCGTAGATGATCGGACCGCCATCTGGCGCGGACCCACAGCATGCCGCGACGATGCCGTCCTCCACATCGACGACCGGACTGGGAACCCCTGCCCGGGCCTCTGGTGCGGTGGGGTCGCCTTGTCGCCAATCGGCCCATCGATTGGTCGATGGTGAGCGCGGACTCCACCGTGTGCCGTGCTCACCAGCACGCCGCTAGCGCACGCAAACAGGCGCCGAGAAAAGCCGGGAATTCCGGTCCAGGAGTGCATTCCCGTGCCTCGTCCGGCCGACGGGCACCCCCGTATCCGGCCGGACCACCTGAGCGGCGACAATGCTCACTCATCACGCCGCAACCGCCGTTACCTGCGGCGCCGACAGATCAAACACACTGTTCCCGAACGCCGTGACCAACAGGCTCACCGCCGCGGCAGCGATGCCGGAAGGCTCACCGGCTTTGACCCGGCACGCCATGCGCACAGGAACGAGATCGAGCGCCTGATCCACCGCTTGAAGACCTACCTGGCACTCGCCACGCGCTTCGACAACACGGTCTCCGCCAGATCCAGTACCGCAGCAACCTCATCAACGGATGCCTCGCTGAAACCGGCCTCACCATGACGACACCACGTCAACAAGGTCAGTAGCGGCCTCAGGAGGCTGACCGGCGTGTGTGCGGGTCGGCTGTCAGGGAGTTCAGGGCTTTCGTGGGACGTACCGGAATTCTGGGCCGTAGCTCCTCTTCCGGTCCTTGGGAAGGGGCATCTGCATCAGATCCAGCGCGTCCCCTTCGAGGGACCTCATGTGGGCGTACGCGCTGAACAAGTGCTTGTCGGCTTCGTTCGGATCGTCCTGATTCCATGCGTCATCCAGGGCGCGCAACAGGTTGCTGAACGTCATGTTGAAGGCGTCCAATACCTTTCGTACCGGTTCATCGGGCACAGTGTCCGGGTTTTTCGCCCAGCCGCCCTTCGGCACCGTTCCCATCGGGTAGGCGCTCGGCATAGGGATGTCGGCGCCGGCGAAGTCCCACTTCGGCGGGTCGTCGCTCACCTTGGCCAGCTTCTTGCCGCGATAAATCTCGCGGAACACGTAGTAGTGGGCGAGCTCTCCCTTGTATCCGGGAAACTTGTTTTCCGGAGTCTTGTCGGTTCCCTCCCCCTGCTCCTTGATGATCGTGATCGCCAGGCGGACGTCCTCGATCGACTCGATCGCGAAGAGGCTGTTTCCCTCTCCCTGTCCCTTCATGTCTACGATCACCTGCCGACGGCCGTTGATCCAGTCCAGGTGCTGCTCGAACACCTCCAGGATGGCGCTGTAGAAGAGGCCGATCGAGCGAAACTCCTCCTCGTCGGCACCGAAGCTGGCGAGCGGTTTCTCGGGAGCTTCGATCTCGGAGAACATCTTGACGGATTCCCGGGTAAAGCCGCTGAGATAGACCTCTAGCTTGGGGTTGAGCTTGGGTCGCACCCCACCAGGCAGAGGGCAGGGATACGGCGCGATCACCTTCTCGTCAGCCAGCAGCGGCTGGCCGCCGATCGTGGTCAGCATGTTGCACACATGTCCCAGGTGAGACATCTCGTCGTAGATGATCGTCAGGATGGCCTTGCGTGCGGCCGCACTCGCCTCCGAGCCGCCGAGGATCGACCAGTACCCGCACAGGTACGGCGGCAGAGTGGCGATCTCCAGCGTGATCGCCTGTTGCAGCGCGCTCTGCAGCCAGCCAAGGGACCGCTGTTCCGACGGCGTCCTCATCAGCTGGACGATCCCGTCGTTGGTGTAGCCGAGCTCCACGGTGGTCACAACGTGTCCTTTCGTCGACGAACGACTGTCGCTGCCCACCCTCGACGCAACGACCGCCACGACATGCGACATCCGCTGAGGTGTTCGCATGGACCACCCGCCCGGAGGAGCGCACCCTGCCGAACAGCTCGCTGACCATCACAAGCCTTGTGGGTGGTCCTGTGCAGCTGCTCAGCCGCCCCTAGGGTCATGTCGCGGAGGAAGGCGCCATCGTGCGGGATCCGGCTCGCCGGCCGCCCCTGCCAACCCACCGGACAAGTTCTGGCTCCCTGAACAACCTCTGGGTGGGGCCGCGCCAGGAAGGCTTGACCGCTATTCAGGAGGCCGCCGGAATCAGCCGCACCCTGTCCGAGACCAACCGGAGGAGGCCGTCGGCCACCGCCGCGCGGTGGCCGAGGTGACCCCGGACGCCTATGCCCACCATCCTGGCAGGCCACCCACCGGCAGCTCGGGCGCTTGACTGCGACGGTCTGTCGGAGGGAACTGTTCCCGCTAGCCGGGTGTCGTGCGTGTCATCCGTCGCTCGATGTGGATCTGGGTGAACACCGCAACCTTGGCTCGCAAGGCCCAGGGGTCGAACGGTTTGGTGATGTAGTCCACTCCACCCACAAGGTATCCCTGGTTTGCGTGCACGGGATCTGCGCCCATGGCAGTCAAGAAGATGATGGGAACGTCTCGGTTGCGATGACGGCGCTTGATCTGGGCAGCTGTCTCGTAGCCGTCCATCTCGGGCATCTGTACATCCATGATGATGACGGCGAAGTCATCGTTGTCCAGGAGGGCTTTCAGTGCCTCGCGCCCGGACGAGACGGTGACCAGCTCTTGGTCCAGCGTGCCGAGCACCGCGGTGAGGGCCAGAAGATTGTCCGGCTGGTCATCGACGACCAGGATCTTCGGCAGCGCGGCGTCCGGCGCCCCCGGCAGCGCTTGGGGGCTTTCGAGCGTTTCGAGCTGCCGCTCGAGCAGCCTACAGCGTTCTTCGGCAGCGGCTCGCTCGTCCCGCATGCTCTGCAGTTCCGCGCCCAGCTTGGTGACCTGCTGCTGCAACAGATCGCGCTCCTCGATGAGCTGGGAGACCTTGGGGTGCGCTGCTGCGAGTTCGTCCGCGCGCCCGCGCTCGGCCTTCCAGTCCGCCTCCAGCTGCGACAGACGCACCTCCAGGTCGTGGATCCGGCTGGTTCGCTCCAGGAGCGCATCGCCCAGAACGTCTCCTTGCACACTGGAGCGACGGGATCGACGGTCCTCGTCTGCCAACTGCTCCTCGATCACCTCCATCGCGTGATGCTGCGAGGAGCCGGAGTCGACTGCGGCCCGGTAGAGGTCACGGACCATTTCGACGGCATCGGTAGTGACGGCCGTGCCCCGGTGCTCCCCGAGATCGGCCAGCAGTTCCTGCACGGCCTTCCACGGCGGGATCCGGTTGCCGTTGAGGTATCGCGAGAGCGTGCCGGGATCCCACTGCCGTCGGGCGGCGTAGCGGCGAACGGAGACGTCCAGCCCTTCGAACAGCTCTCTGAGTGCCTGGGCAAGGGCACGCGACGCCTCGGGCAGATCGCTGCCGAGTGGCCTGAGGTCACCCACGTCCCTCTCCCTCTTCCCGCTCTGGTGTGTGCCGGCAGGTGCGTTCTTGGTCGGGCTCGATGAGCCGGTTGAAGAACGGCACTGCCAATGCGGCGGCGCCCAGTCCGGCGAGGGTGCTGCGGGATGCATTCTCACCGGCCGTCAGGGACAGGGCCGTGGCAATGGCGCCACTGAGCACGGCGAGCAGGAGCACGAGAGCGGAGCGGGCTGTTAACAAGGGCTTATCCATGGTGCCTTCCCCCTCAGGACCCCTAGCCGAGGGCAAGGAGGCCTGTCATCGGTGCGAACGGTGGTTCGCCGCCTGGGACACAAAGCATGGAGTGTCACGCACCTGTTGCACGCCATAATCTTCGGCGCAGCACCCGAATCGAGGTGTTGCAGCCGTCAACCCCCTGACACAGAATGGCGTTTGACCAGGTCAGGATGGCGCGCCTGTACATCGTTGCCAGTTGCGTTGCATGCAACGTGGGCGATGCCCGTCGGCCATGCAGCAGCAGTTGTCCGCCCCTCCTTGGCCAGCACCGTTTGATGCCGCAGACCGTTCACCCCGTGTGCCGCACGAGTGGCGGCTGGGGTGGGTCATCCCGTCCAGCACCAAGGACGGTGCACGCGCACCGCTGATATGCGATGGCCAGGAGCTCACGGACAACGGCGAGGCGACGGGAGCCGATGGCCCTCGCACACGTTCTCCTGCCGGCTTTGCGGCATCACCACTCGTGCCTATGGCCTCGGCTTCATGATGCATCGTGACGGGGTGTGGCCGGGTCGACGGGGAGGGTGTTGCGGTGACGGGTGTGGAAGTTGTCGCAGCCGCTGCGGTGACGTATCTGGTGCGTAAGGCCGGTCGGGTTGGTGGGCGCGCGGATGGAGAGGTGGATCGTGCCCTTGATGAGGGGATGGATCGTCTGCATGAGCTGATCGGGGAGAAGCTGGGCGCGGATCCTGTGCTGGATCGGCTGGCGGAACAGGCTCAGACGGGCGTGGTGGCCGAGCGGACCGAGCGGCGGGTCGCCCCTTGCGGTTGCGGACGCGGCCGAGGCGGATGAGGACTTCGCCACTCTGCTGCGTGAACTGGTGAAGGCTCTCCAGCAGCGGAAGGACGCTGCGAGGGGCGGTGCGCGTTCGGTCACCAAGTGGCCGGTGTGGTCATCTCGCTTCCGTTCTGGGGTCTCCGTCTCGTCCTCGAACCACTGTCCTCTGGTGTCGGCTCCGCCCCAGGGCCCTTCGATCCTTCGGGTCGGCATCCGGCGCACGGGCGGGTTCCGCTGCGCCTGCGACGTTTTCTCCGCCGGGCCGGCGACCATCACCTGTTGATCCGTGACGACAACGGATACAGATTTCCTCACGCGCTGTTGCGTGACTATTTCGCTTCGCTGGATCCGGCAACCGCCCTCGCGCCCAAGCCGCCGAAATCCGAATCCCGCTAGCAGCGGCATAGTCTCCCTTGCCGCCGGGTGGGATCGGACACCGGAGCCGAGTGCCCGGTCCAGGAACCCGACAACGCTGCTCTGCCGGGGCCCTTCAGAAGCTTCGATCACCGTGAGGTACTGGGCACTCTGTCGGTTTGCGACAGCCTTCCTCTCGCCTGATGCTGAAGGCTGAAGCAGGCGGCCGACCTGCCCGCCACAGTGGCGCCCACGGGAGGCAAAATGCCGAAGGCCCGCAAAGACATCAATTCACTCACCGACACGCAATTGAACGACTATATCCACGCGCTCGACATTCTGCGGCAGCGATCGGAGGTGAACGAGAACGATCCGACCGGGTACGCTTTCCAGGCGTCTCTGCACAACGGTTCCGCAGGCCCCTGCGAGCACCAGAGCGACCTCTTCCTGCCCTGGCACCGAGCACACCTGCACTACTTCGAAAAGTTGCTCCAAGCAGCCGATCCGCCGCGCACTCAGAACGTCACCATTCCCTACTGGGACTGGATCAGCGAGCAGACGCCGGCGAAGTTCCCTCTTGCGTTCAAGAAGCCCGGGCTGAAGTCTCCGCGCAGCTCCCAGGCCGCAGCGCTGCCTCCCGACACCCTTTCCATCGTCACGACGGAGACGAACCAGAAGGAGTTCGCCGGCTATCCCAACGGCGATCTCGCCGGAAACGCAGGACGGCTCGAAAGGGGTCCGCACGACTACATGCACGGCTTCTACATCGGCGGAGCCATGGGGAATCCGTCGACGGCGGCCGAGGACGCGATCTACTTCAGCTTTCACGCCTTCATCGACCTGATGTGGGCCGAATGGCAGCAACGCAACGGAACACCGCTCCTGACGTCGCCGGACCACGTTCTCAGGGGTTTCACCACACAGCCCAGGAACAAGGTCTCCGACTTCACCAACACCGTGGACCTCGACTACGAGTACGAGTACACCGACCGGCTCAAAGCAGCATTCGCCGTGCCGGTGCCGCCCCCGGTCCCCCTCAGTCTGCTGGCGACCGAGCCGCTCACCCCGCTCGGCGGCGCCGACCTCGCGACGGAGCTGCGCGACAAGGAGATTGTCCACCTCGGGCTCGCGGTGCCCGAGACGAAGGGGCAGCGGCTGCTCGTACGACTCGACGAACTCAAGGTGCCGCAGACCGGAAGCTACATGCTGCGCGGCTACGTTCATCCCTCCGACGTGCTCTTCCAGCCGGACGACAGCGAGTTCACGGACAGGTTCGCCGTGGGCTACGTGGCCCTGTGGCGCGCCCACCCGCACCTGCACCACGACGGTCCGGCCGCCGCCCACCACCCCGTCTCCCGTACGGCGCGCTTCGACGTAACGCATGCGCTGGACTCGCTGGGCGCGAACGGCGCCGACCTCGTGTTCAGCCTGCAGTTCATCCCCGCACCCAGCCCGACCGGCCTGCCTCCACACCCCGCACCGCCCCTCGACGAGGTTGAGCTCAAGGACGTACGCATGGAGGTGTACTCCTGATGCGCACCCCGGTGTACGAGCTGCACATCCAGCCTATGTTCAGGGCGACGGACCGCGATCACATGATCCCGTTCGGACTCAACCTCTGGGAGTACGACGCCGTGGTCGAGCACGCTCAGCACGTCCTCGAACGCCTGGAAGCCGGCACCATGCCAACCAGGGCGCTCGGCGGGCCATGGCCGCAGGAGTGGATCGACCTCTTCCGGCGCTGGAAGGAGGGTGGTTTCAAGCGCCTTGAGCTCGGCAAAGCCCAGTTCGCGGTCACCCGCTCGCCCAGTGCGGTCACGGTGAAGGCGACCGGGACGTATCCCGCGGCGGGCTTCCTGGGGTGGCTTCAGCTGGAGAGCGAGTCCGACACGGCCAAGACGTACGTCCTGTACTTCGAAGCGCCGGACGCACCGGTGGCCGGTGAAGCCGACGAGTTTGAATTCAAGGAGCGCTACAGCTCCTCGGACACCCGGACCCTGTTCATCCACGACAGCACAGGCGTCCAGGAGCACTGATCACGCCACGACGGTCAGGGGCCGCCGCCGCGGGAGCGGCGGGAGCCTCGCTGGTGAGCTACTTCGGCGTCTCCGAGGGCGACGCTGCCACCGAATGAACATCAGCGCCGTCTGCGGCCAGCACACGCATCCCGAGCGGGTCCGACTGAGCCCGCAGCACCAACCCTCACCGCGCTTCCATGAGTCCGGAACACCGCTCCCGCCCTCGCGGGCTATTTCCTCACCAAGTGCACGGAAGCCAACCGGATCAACGCCCCCGGAGAAATCCTCCTTCTCCGGAAACAATTCGCCGATCACCTCACCATCGGTGAACAGATCGCATTCCGCCACAGCGATCCTCCTCTTCGGGCAGTGCGAAGAATGCGGTGTCGGCGGCGGTGATGAGGTCGCAGGCGAGGACGAGTTCGAGGCCGCCGGCCACCGCCGCGCCTTCGACGGCAGCGATGAGCGGCTTGGTTCGGCGGGCGCGGGTGAGCCCGGCATGAAGGGTTCCAGCATCGCGATCCGGCGAGGCACGAACGCGGAGTTGACCAGAGCGCGTAGGCGAGTGTGGTCGGGGACCTGATCCGACGCCGCTCCCGCACCACAGCGGCAAGACAACTGGCCTGGCCTTTCACATCACCTTGCCGATAATCGACCAGACACGGCGAGTTACATTCTCGTCCAGACGCGGGCAGGCGGTACGACTCTGTGCTGGGGCCGTCCCATGACGGCCACCTCGTCAAGGATGTGGGCGGCGCGGCAGCGGTCGCGGGCGTCGGTCCAGGAGAGCCCAGCCGGCGGCAGCCCGACCTGGCCAAGACCTGGTGCTGGGGACGATCGCCTCTGCGCTGTCGATCGCTTGGGAGCCGCGATCCTTCGCGTGCCGTCGTTCGAAGACGGCCCGAGAACCGTCGCGGCGACCTACGACCACGCGTATTCCGTCGCCGCGTCCAGCAACCAGTCCGTCAGGTAGCCCGCGAAGGACGAGCGGACCAGTACCCAGAATCCGGCCCTGGGTTCGTCACGGGAGACCAGTACGGCCTGGGCACGGCCCAGGGTGGTCTGGGCGCAGCGTCCGGGGCCGAAGACGCGCGGGTGCAGGTCCAGTGGGCAGCCGTGGGCCAGCAGGTCGCGGGCGCGGGGGCCCGAGACGAGGAGTGTGGTGCGCTGGGCCGAAACGTCGGTGACGGACACCGGTTCGTCCGCGGCGGCCGACCGGATCCGGCTCTCCAGGTCCCGCTGGATCCCGGGACGGCCCACCAGCAGCCATTCGTCCGGGCCGAGCCACAGCGCGGTCAACCCCCCTGCCCGTACGACGGTGTTGGGTTCGAGGGGCAGGGCGAGGTCCAAGGCGAGTCCGACGGCGTCCGCTGCCGCCCCCTTGGCGTCCAGGCGGACGTTGACCTGGGCCAGGAAGGGGAGTTCGGCCAGCCGGAGCGCGCCCGCGCAGGAGCGCGTCGCGGCGGCCAGGCGGTCGGTCGCGTCCGCCAGGGGGCTGCGGTGCTGTGCGGTCAGGGCGGTGTCAGCCATCGCGGCGGGCTCCCTCGGGGTCGTAGAGGACGGGGCTTGCGACGGTCACCGGGAGCAGGCGGTCGCCCACGGGGGCGTAGAGGCGTTCGCCGATGCGGTCGCGGCCGCCCTTGATCAGGGCGAGCGCGAACGTCCGGCCGAGGGCCGCGCTGCGGTAGCTGGAGGTGACGTGGCCGAGCATCGGGACGGGCGGGGCGGGCAGCTCGCTGTCGGCGACCAGGTGGGTGCCCTCGGGGAGGAAGGCGGCCGGGTCCTCGGGGAGCAGGCCGACGAGGTGCTTGCGGTCGGGGCGGACGGTGTCGGCGCGGGCGTAGGAGCGCTTGCCGATGAAGTCGGGCTTCTTCTTGGACACCGCCCAGCTCATGCCGAGGTCCTGGGGAGTGACCGTGCCGTCGGTGTCCTGGCCGATGATCGGATAGCCCTTCTCGGCCCGCAGCACGTGCATCGTCTCCGTGCCGTAGGGAGTGATGCCGTACTGGGCACCGGCCTCGTACAGTGCCTCCCAGAGGGCACGGGCCTCCCACGGCGACACGTTGATCTCGTAGGCCAGTTCGCCGGAGAAGCTGATGCGACAGACCCTGGCGGCGACGCCTGCGACGGTCGTCTCCCGCCATGCCATGAACGGGAAGTCCTCGTTCTCGACAGCCAGTTGGGGTGCCAGTGCGCCGAGGACCTCGCGGGAGCGGGGGCCGACGAGGGCGACGGTGGCCCACTGCTCGGTCACGGACGTGCAGTGGACCCTCAGTTCCGGCCACTCCGTCTGGAGCCACTCCTCCATCCAGTCCAGTACGGCGGCCGCGTTGCCCGTGGTCGTGGTGACCAGGAAGCGGTCCGGGGCGAGCCGGATGACCGTGCCGTCGTCGAAGACCATGCCGTCCAGGCGGCACATCACGCCGTAGCGGATCATGCCGACCTTCAGGGTGCTCATCATGTTGGTGTAGAGCCGGTCGAGGAATGCGGCGGCGTCCGGGCCCTGCACGTCGATCTTGCCGAGGGTGGAGGCGTCCATGAAGGCGACGCCCTCGCGGGCGGCGGCGCATTCGCGCAGCACGGCCGCCTCCATGTCCTCGCCGTTCTGCGGGTAGTACCAGGGCCGCTTCCACTGGCCGACGTTCTCGAACAGGGCGCCGTGCGCGACGTGCCACTCGTGCAGGGCCGTCGTGCGGACCGGGTCGTGCAGCGTCCCGCGGTCGCGGCCCGCGAGCGTGGCGAAGGAGACCGGTGTGTACGGCGGCCGGAACGTGGTCGTGCCGAGCGCGGAGACGTCCACCCCGAGCAGTTCGGCGACCACGCCACTGGCCAGGACGCCGGAGGTCTTGCCCTGGTCGTTGGCCGTGCCGGCCGTGGTGTAGCGCTTGGTGTGCTCGACCGAGCGCATTCCGGCACCGGTTGCCCGGGCCAAGTCGTCCACGGTGACGTCGCGTTGGAGGTCGACGAAGCGCGGGGCGCCGTCCCGGCCGGGAACGGTGAAGACCTGCATGGCCGGCGTCTGCGGCTGCGCGGCCACCTGCGGGAGGCGGGGCGTCTCGGAGGTGTAGCCCTCGGCCTCGATCGCCCGCCTGCCGGCCGCTGCGCCCTGCGCGAGGGCGCGGGCCAGGTCGAGGACACCGTCGGCGCCGCCCACGACCTCGACCGCCTGGCGGCAGGCGTCGGGAACGAAGGAGCCGAGGGCCTCGTCGTAGCGCAGCTTGCCGCCCGCCTGACTGAACAGGTGCGCCACCGGGTTCCAGCCGCCGGAGACCAGCAGCAGGTCGGCGCTGAACTCCCGCTGCCCCGTGGACTGTCCGTACGGCGCGACGGTCACGGCGGTGAGTCGCGGGGCGCCCTCCGTGCCGGTGACCGCGTGCCCGGCCAGCACCTCGATGCCGGCCGCCCGGGCACGCTCCGCCCACTCCCCCGGCTCGCTGCGGGTGTCGACGATCGCCGTGATGTCCAGGCCCGCCGCGGTGAGGTCCAGCGCCGCCGCGTAGGCGCTGTCGTTGGTCGTGAAGACGACGGCGTGGCGGCCGGGCAGGACACCGTGACGGTTGGCGTAGGCGCGGGCCGAGGCGGCCAGCATCACACCGGGGCGGTCGTTGTCCGCGAAGGCGAGCGAGCGTTCGTGGGCGCCGGTGGCCAGGACGACGCGGCGGGCCCGGATGCGCCAGACTCGTTCACGCGAGACGTTGTCCGGGGCCTGGGCGCCGAGGTGGTTGGTGCGGCGCTCGACGGCGAGGAGGTGGTTGTCGTCGTAGTGGCCGAAGACGGTGGTGCGGCGCAGTACGCGGACGTCGGGGGCGGTGTCGAGCAGTCCGGCGACCTCGTCCACCCAGTCGAGGTGTTCGGCCGTACCCAGGAGGCTGCCGCCCGGCTCCGGCTGGTCGTCGGCGAGGATGACGCGTGCTCCGCTGCGGGCGGCGGCTGCCGCCGCGGCGAGGCCGGCCGGTCCGGCGCCGACCACGAGCAGGTCGCAGTGGGCGTGTACGGCGTCGTAGCGGGCCGGGTCCGGAGCGGTGGCGAGGCGGCCCTGGCCCGGGAGGCTGGTCGCGACCAGGCCGTCGTACAGTTCGACGGTCGTCGCGGGGAGCATCGGCTCGGGGAAGGGGGCCTCGATCTGGACGACGGCGTTGGGTTCCTCGACTCCGGCGGAGAAGATACCGCGGGGACGGCCGAGCTTGGTGCTGGTGCCGGCCTGGATGACGCCGTTGGCGAGGAGGGCGGAGGCGAGGGTGTCGCCTCGGTAGCCCTGGTATTCGGTGCCGTCGAAGGTGAAGGTCAGGGGCGCGTCGCGGTGGATGCGGCCGCGGGTGGGCAGGCGGAACGGCTGGTCCTCCCCCACCCCGCTCGCTCCCGAAACCAGGGGGTCCGCTTTCTGGACCCCCGCCGGGGGCTCCGCTGCCGGACCCGCCTGCGGCTCCTCGGGGGCCATGTCCGCAAGCGTCGGACGGGCTGATTGCGGCGTTCGGGGCTCGACAGCGGCCGGACGCTGCTCCCCCGCCCGGTACACGGCGAGGATCTCGTTCGTCGCCGTGTCCCGCACCGCGTTGAACCAGCGGCGGCAGCCTGCCGCGTGGCTCCAGCGCTCGGCGAAGGGGCCCTTGGGGTTGTCACGGAAGAAGAGATAGCGGGCCCACTCCTCGTCGGTCAGGGCCGCCGGGTCCTCGGGATACGGCACGTGTGCCTGGCCGCCGTAGTGGAACTCGGCCTCGTCGCGGGGCCCGCACCACGGGCAGGGGATGAGCAGCATGGTTCGGCTCCCTAGTGGGCCACCGCGGCCGCGCCGTGCTCGTCGACGAGCGCGCCGGTGGTGAAACGGTCGAGCGAGAAGGGGGCGTTGAGGGGGTGGGGGGTGTCGTGGGCGATGGTGTGGGCGTACACCCAGCCGACGCCCGGGGTGGCTTTGAACCCGCCCGTGCCCCAGCCACAGTTGAGGTAGAGGTTGTCGACCGGGCTGAGTCCGACGATGGGCGAGGCGTCGGGGCTGACGTCGACGATGCCGCCCCAGGTGCGCAGCACGTGGGCACGTGCGAAGACCGGGAAGAGTTCCAGGGCGGCCGACATCTGCTCTTCGATGATGTGGAAGGCGCCGCGCTGGGTGTAGGAGTTGTACGCGTCGATGCCCGCGCCCATCACCAGCTCGCCCTTGTGGGCCTGGCTGACGTACACGTGTACCGCGTTGGACATGACGACCGTCGGGTGTACGGGTTCCAGGAGTTCGGAGACCAGCGCCTGCAACGGGTGGCTCTGCAGCGGGAGTTCGATGCCCGCCATCGCGGCCAGCACCGAGGTGTGGCCGGCCGAGCAGAGCGCCACCTTGCCCGCGGCGATCGGGCCCAGTGTGGTCTGGACTCCGACCACCCGGCCGCCGACCACGTCCAGGCCGGTGACCTCGCAGTTCTGGATGATGTCGATGCCGGCGGCGTCCGCCGAGCGGGCCAGGCCCCAGGCGACGTGGTCGTGCTTGGCGATGCCGGCCCGCGGCTGGTAGGTGCCGCCCATCACCGGATAGCGCACGTCCGGGGAGATGTTGACGATCGGGCAGACCTCCCTGACCTGCTCGGCGTCGAGCCATTGCGCGTCCACGCCGTTCAGGCGGTTCGCCTCAACGCGGCGCACGCTGTCGCGGACGTCCTGAAGGCTGTGGGCGAGGTTGAGCACTCCGCGCTGGGAGAAGAGGATCGGGTAGTCGAGCTCCTCCGCCAGCCCCTCCCACAGTTTGAGCGCGTGCTCGTAGATGCCGGCGCTCTCGTCCCACAGGTAGTTGGAGCGGATGATCGTGGTGTTGCGGGCCATGTTGCCGCCCGCCAGCCACCCCTTCTCCAGTACGGCGACCTTGGTGATGCCGTGGTTCTTCGCCAGGTAGTGGGCGGTGGCCAGGCCGTGTCCGCCACCGCCGACGACGATCACGTCGTAGGACCGCTTCGGCTCGGGCGTGCGCCACAGCCAGTCCGGGTGTTCGGGAAGGTCGGCGCCGGGGGTGCGGGGGCTCATCGGACGTCTCCTGAAGAACCTGTAGGACCTGAGAGGTGCGGGTAGAGCGGGTGCTTCGCGGCCAGTGCCTCGGTGCGGGCGCGCAGGGCGGCGATGTCGGGCTCGGGCTGGAGTGCCAGCGCGATCACATCGGCGACCTCGGCGAAGTCCTCGTCGGTGAATCCTCGGGTGGCCAAGGCTGGGGTGCCGATGCGCAGGCCAGAGGTGACCATGGGCGGGCGCGGGTCGAAGGGCACGGCGTTGCGGTTGACGGTGATGCCGATCTCGTGGAGCAGGTCCTCGGCCTGTCTGCCGTCCAGTTCGGAGTCGCGCAGGTCCACCAGTACCAGATGGACGTCCGTACCGCCGGTCAGCACCTTCACCCCGGCGGCGGCCGCGTCCGGGCGGGTGAGGCGGTCGGCGAGGATGCGGGCGCCTGCGAGGGTGCGGGCCTGGCGCTCCGCGAACTCGGGCGAGGCGGCGACCTTGAAGGAGACGGCCTTAGCGGCGATGACGTGCTCCAGCGGGCCGCCCTGCATGCCGGGGAAGACCGCGGAGTTGATCTTCTTGGCGAGGTCGGCCTCGTTGGTGAGGATGACCCCGCCACGCGGGCCGCCGAGCGTCTTGTGGGTCGTCGTGGTGGTGACATGGGCGTGCGGTACGGGGTTGGGGTGCAGTCCGGCGGCGACGAGGCCCGCGAAGTGGGCCATGTCGACCATGAGGAGGGCACCCACCTCGTCGGCGATCCGGCGGAAGGCCGCGAAGTCCAGCTGCCTCGGGTACGCCGACCAGCCCGCGATGATCATCTTGGGGCGGTGTTCCTTGGCGAGCCGCTCCACCTCGTCCAGGTCGACGAGGTTGTCCGCCTCGGACACGTGGTAAGGCACGACGTTGAGCATCTTGCCGCTGTAGTTGATGCGCATGCCGTGGGTGAGGTGCCCGCCGTGGGCGAGGTCGAGGCCGAGGATGGTGTCGCCGGGCTGGAGCAGCGCGAAGAAGACCGCGGTGTTCGCCTGGGCGCCGGAGTGCGGCTGGACGTTGGCGAAGCCCGCGCCGAAGAGGGACTTGATCCGCTCGATGGCGAGCCGCTCGGTGACGTCGACGTGCTCGCAGCCGCCGTAGTAGCGACGGCCGGGGTAGCCCTCGGCGTACTTGTTGGTGAGGACCGAGCCCTGGGCCTCCATCACCGCGGCGGGCGCGAAGTTCTCGGAGGCGATCATTTCGAGGGTGGACTGCTGGCGGTGCAGTTCGGCTCGGAGTGCGGCGTGGACCTCGGGATCCAGGTCCACCAGGGGGGTGTTCAGCGCGTTCATACGGCGTTCGCGTTCCTCTCGGCGGCCTCGACGACATTGGCGAGCAGCATGGCTCGGGTCATGGGGCCCACGCCCCCGGGCATCGGCGCCAGCCATCCGGCGACCGTGGCGGCCTCCGGGTGCACGTCGCCGACCAGCCCGTGCTCGGTACGGGTGATGCCGACGTCCAGGACCGCGGCGCCGGGGCGCAGCATGTCCTTGGTGATCAGGCCGGGCGAGCCGGCGGCGGCGATGACGATGTCCGCCTCGCGCACGTGCCAGGCCAGGCCCTTGGTTCCGGTGTGGCACAGGGTGACGGTGGCGTTCTCCGACCTGCGGGTGAGGAGGAGCCCGATGGGCCGTCCCACGGTGATGCCGCGTCCGATCACGCACACACGCGCTCCCGCGAGCGGCACCTCGTAGCGGCGCAGCAGTTCGACGATGCCGCGTGGGGTGCAGGGCAGCGGGGCGTCGACGCCGAGGACGAGCCGGCCGAGGTTGACGGGGTGCAGGCCGTCGGCGTCCTTGGCCGGGTCCATGCGTTCCAGTACGGCGTTGGCGTCCAGGTGGCGCGGCAGCGGGAGCTGGACGATGTAGCCGGTGCAGGCCGGGTCGGCGTTGAGTTCGTCGATGACGTCCTCGACCTGCCGTTGGCCGGCGTCGGCGGGCAGTTCGCGGCGGAGGGAGGCGAGGCCCACCTGCGCGCAGTCGCGGTGCTTGCCCGCGACGTAGGCGTGGCTGCCCGGGTCGTCGCCGACCAGGACGGTGCCGAGTCCGGGCGGGCGGCCGGTCGCGGTCAACTTGGCAACCCGCTCGGCAAGTTCGCCACGGATCCGGGCGGCCGTCGTCTTGCCGTCGAGCAGTCGTGCGGTCACCGGCGGTACCTCTTCCCCACTGCTAGCCACGAAGACGGGACATGGTCGGGTCGAACAGGGGCTCCTCGGCGACGACGGCCTCGACGCGCTGGTCGAAGTAGCCGATGTGCACGGTGGTGCCGGGGGTGGTGAGTTCCGTGGGCAGCCATGCGTACGCGATGCCCTTGCCGATCGTGTAGCCGTAGGCGGCGCTGGTGATGTACCCGACCGCGCGGTCGCCGTCGTACACCGGCTCCTTGCCCATGACGACGGCCTGCGGGTCGTCGACGGTGAGGCAGGTGAGGCGGCGCCGTACGTCTGCCTTGCGCCGCTCCAGCGCCGCCTTGCCGACGAAGTCGTCCTTGTCGAGCTTGACGGCGAAGCCGACGCCGGCCTCGTAGGGGTCGTGCTCGTAGGTCATGTCGGTGCCGAAGGAGCGGTATCCCTTTTCCAGGCGCAGGCTGTTGAAGGCGCCGCGGCCGGCGACGATGCCGCCCAGCGGCTCGGCCGCCTGCCACAGGGTGTCCCAGAGCTTCTGGCCCAGGTCGGCTGTCGTGTACAGCTCCCAGCCGAGTTCACCCACGTACGACAGGCGCATCGCCGTCACCGGGACGCTGCCGATGTGGGCGCGCTTGGCGCGGAAGTACTTGAGGCCGTCGTTCGAGAAGTCCTCGTCGGTGAGGGGTTGCAGCACCTTGCGGGCGAGTGGTCCCCACAGGCCGATGCAGCAGGTGCCGGGGGTGATGTCACGGACATGGACCGTGCCGTCGGCGGGGAGGTGGCGGGTGAACCAGTCGAGGTCGAGGTTGCCGTTGGCACCGACCTGGAAGAGGTCGCGGGCCAGTCGGGCCACGGTGACGTCGCTGCGGATGCCGCCGTCGTGGTCGAGGAGGAGGGTGTACGTCACCGAACCGACGGACTTGGCGACCTTGCCGGTGCACAGGCGCTCCAGGAAGGCGGCGGCACCGGGGCCGAAGACCTCCAGGCGCTTCAGGGCCGTCATGTCGTACATCGCGACGGTCTCGCGGGTGGCCTGTGCCTCGGCGCCGACGATGGGAGACCAGTACTGCGCGGCCCAGTCGTTGGGGGTCGGGATGGAGCGGCCCTCGACGAGGGCGGCGTTGGCCTCGTACCACTGCGGGCGCTCCCAGCCGTTCGCCTCCAGGAAGCAGGCGCCCCGCTCCTGCTGGCGGGCGTAGAAGGGGCTGGTGCGGATCGGACGCGGTTTCCCGGACGGCTGGAGGGGGTGGAGGATGTCGTAGACCTCGACGAAGTTCTGGCAGTCGCGGGCGAGGACGTACTCCGGGGTCAGCTGGTGCGGCTCGAAGCGGTTGACGTCGCACTCGTGCAGGTCGAAGGACGAGCAGTAGCCGTCGACCAGCCATTCGGCCATGGCCCGCCCGACCCCCGCGGAGTGGGTGACCCAGACGGCCTCGGCGACCCAGAAGCCCTTGACCGCCGGGGACTCGCCGAGCAGCGGGAAGTTGTCGGTGGTGAAGGAGAAGAGGCCGTTGATGCCCTCCTCGATCTTGGCGTCCTTCGTCGCGGGGAGCAGGGACTGGGTCTCGGTCCAGGCGTCGGCGAAGTCGTCCTCGGTGAACTTCAGGACCGACGGCATCGCCTCGGCCTCGTCCACGGACAGGATGTCATCGGCGGAGACGGGCATCGGGCGGTGGCCGTAGTAGCCGATGCCCAGGGTGTCGAAGCGGTCGCGGTAGTAGAGGTCGCCGTCCTGGTGGCGCAGGATCGGGCGCACCGCCTCCTCGGTCTGGCCTGCCAGCGCGGGGACCGGGCCGGTCCAGGCGAGCTGGTGGGCGAGCGGGGTGAGCGGGAGGTTCAGTCCGGCCATGCGGGCGATCTTCGGTCCCCAGATGCCGGCGCAGCACACGACGATGTCGGCGGGGATCTCCCCCTGGTCGGTGCGGACACCGGTCACTTCGCCGTCGGCCTGCAGCACATCGAGGACCTCGTGGCGCGCCAGGAAGCGCACGCCGCGTTCGGTGGCCCGGCGGATCTGGGCCTCGACGGCGAGGACGGCCTTGGCGAGACCGTCCGTGGGGACCAGGAGGCCGCCGAGGACCCTGTCCCGGTTGACCAGGGGGTGCTGTGCGACGCATTCCTCGGGGCTCAGCAGCCGGGCCTCGATGCCCCAGGCGGTGATCCAGCCGTGGCGGCGTCGGAGTTCGGTCAGACGCTCGGGGGTGGTGGCCACTTCGAGGCCGCCGACCTGGAGGAAACAGGGCCGGCCGTCGACGTCGAGGGAGCGGAACTTCTCGACGGTGTAGCGGGCCAGTTCGGTCATGGTCTTGGAGGAGTTCGTCTGGAAGACCAGGCCGGGAGCATGTGAGGTGGAGCCCCCGGTCGCGGGGAGCGGGCCCTGGTCGACCACGGTCACTTCGGTCCAGCCTCGCGCGGAGATCTCGTCGGCGAGCGCCGCTCCCACGACGCCCGCTCCGATGATGACCACTCGGGGTCCCGCCATCGCCGCACCTCCGATTTCAAAACCGGTTCAGTTGCTGCCTGCGCAACATGCTTCAGGTTGCGCAACTCAATGTGCCCGTCTCGGGGAGAGGGTGTCAAGGGGTCCGTGACGTCGGAGGACAGGCCGGAACCCACCCCTGAACACGGCGATGCCCGGCGGGCGATGCGCACGGATGCGCATCGCCCGCCGGGCATGTTCGACCGTCTGCCGGCCCCGGGCTACTTCACCCAGGCGTCCACCTTGTCCTTGTTGGCCTCGACCCACTTCTCGGCCGCCGCGTCGGGCGACATCTTGTCCACCGCGATGTACTTGGCCACGGTGTTCTGGTCGTCGTTGGTCCAGTTGAAGTTCTTCACCAGGTCATAGGCGGGGCTGCCCGACTTGGCGAACTTGGCACTGACGATCTTGTCGAGGTCGTAGACGGGATAGTCGCAGGCGACCTTGGCCGCATCCGCGTCGCAACCCGTCTTGTACGCGGGCAGCTTGACCTTGACCAGGGGCACCTCGGACATGAACCACTGCGGCTCGTAGAAGTAGCCGAGTACCCATTCCTTGTTCTTCTCGGCCTTCCGGAAGGCCTGGATGAGCGCGGTCTCGCTGCCCGCGTACACCACCTTGAAGTCCAGCTTCAGGTTCTTCACCAGTGCCGCGTCATTGGTGACGTACGACGGGTCGCCGTCGAGGAGCTGACCCTTGCCGCCCGACTCGGAGGTCTTGAAGTGGGACGCGTACTTGTTGAGGTTCTTCCAGTCGGTGATGTCCGGGTGCGCCTTCGCCAGCCACGGCGGCACGTACCAGCCGATGAGGCCCTTGTTGCCGGTCTGGCCGGCCTCGACGGCGGTCTTCTGCCCGGTGATGTACTTCTTCTTCAGGTCGTCGTGACCCCAGTTCTCCAGGACGGCGTCGACCTCCCCGGTGCCGAAGCCCTGCCAGGCGATCTCCTCCTTGAGGTCCTTCTTGTTGACCGTACAGCCGAGGTTGTGCTGCGCGACGTACGCGACGACCGCCGCGTCCGCCTCGTAGCCCACCCACGGGTTGACGGCAAGGTTGAACGTGCCGCACTTGCCGGAGCTCTTGGAGCCGGAGGAGGAGCTGTCGCCGACCTTCGCCCCGCCGCACGCGGTGAGGGTGAGGCCGAGGACGGCCAGGCCGGCCGCGCCGGCTCGCCAGTGTCTTGCCATGGTTCGTGCTCCTTAAGCGCTCGCGCGTCGCGCCGCTGCCTGAGTGATCCGGTCGAACATGACTCCGAGCAGTACGATGGCGAGTCCCGCCGCCAGCCCCTTGCCGTACAGCTCTCCCTGCGAGAATCCGGCCACGACGTCGTAGCCGAGGGCGCCCGCGCCTACCAGGCCGCCCACAACAACCATCGACAGCACGTAGATCAGGCCCTGGTTGGTCGCGAGCGTCAGGGCACTGCGTGACATCGGCAGTTGAACCTTGGTGATGATCTGCCAGGTGTTGCACCCGGCGGAGGTGGCCGCCTCGACGGTGGTCTCGGGCACGGCCCGAACCCCGTCCGCGATGATCTTCATGGCGACCGGCGCCGCGTAGACGATCGCGGCGACGATGGCGGTGAAGCGGGTCGCGCCGAACAGTGCGAGGAACGGCACGAGATAGACGAACGGCGGCATGACCTGTGCCGCGTCCAGGCTGGGCCGCAGCACCCGGTCCACGAGCATGCTGCGCCCCATCCACACCCCGAAGACGACACCGAGCACCATCACCAGCACGGTCGCGACGACGGTCGACGCCAGCGTCGTCATGGCGTCCGACCACAGCCCCGTGCCGAGAAGCAGGCCCAGGCACACGACGGTGGTGATCCCGGCGCGCCAGCCGCCGAGCACCACACCGAGTCCGATCAGGACCGCGCCCACGAGCCACCACGGGGAGTCGGTGAGCAGCGACTGGAAGGGATTGAGCAGGCCGTTGGTGATCGTGTCGCGGAAGGCGTTCGTCAGGCCGGACAGATTGTCCTGCAGCCAGGTGGTGACGTCGTCGGCCCCGCCGGCGATGGAGCTGCCCATGCCGCCGTCGCCGGGGAACTCGGCGGCCCACACATAGGTGTGCGACATGTAGACCAGTACCGCCGTGACCGCCGCCCCCGCCCCCAGCAGCGGCCGGCGCCACTTCGGGAAACGGTTCCTCGAACGCCGGGCCGCCTCCTCGCGGGCGCTCGCCGCGGTCGTGACCCGGTCCAGGACGATGGCCATGACCACGATGGCCAGGCCCGCGTTGAAGGCCGTACCGACGTCGAGCGACTGCAGGGCCTGCAGCACGGTCTTGCCGAGGCCGGGCGCGTCGATCAGGGCCGCGATCGTCACCATCGCCAGGGCGGCCATGATGGTCTGGTTGACGCCCATCACCACGGTCCGCTTGGACATCGGCAGCAGGACCTTGAGCAACGACTGACGGCGCGTCGCGCCCAATGAGTCGGCCGCCTCCACCGTCGTCTCGGGTACGGAACGGATGGCGTGCGCGGTGATGCGAATCGCCGGCGGGGCCGCGTAGATGACGGTGGCGATCACGGCCGAGGCACCGCCGATGAGGAAGAACAGCGTCAGCGGCGCCAGGTAGACGAACGTCGGCATCGTCTGCATGAAGTCCAGGACGGGCGTCATGATCCGGTTGACCCGGTCGGACAGTCCCGCCCACACACCCAGCGGGATGGCGAACAGCAGCGCCACGACGACCGCGGAGAGGGTGAGGGCCAGGGTGTCCATGCTCTCCTGCCACAGGCCCTGCAGCCCGAAGAAGGTGAAGCCGGCCACGGCCAGCAGCGCCACCCGCCAGTTGCCCGCCGCCCACGAGACGTATCCGGTGAGGCCGACGACTCCCAGCCAGCCGATCTGCGGGACCGGCCGGGTGTCGGACGGCTGGGAGATCAGGTCCTGGATGAAGGTGACCAGGTTGTCGATGATCAGCCGGATCTCGTTGAAGAAGTACAGGAAGAGCGGGTTGGAGTTGCGGTCGGCACCGATGGAGTCGTTGACATCATTGAGCCAGCGGTGCAGACCGGTGAGGTCCGCCGCGGCCAGGGACAGGGTCTGCTTTCCGCGCAGCACGGCGAAGAGCACCAGCCACAGGACCAGGATCGCGGCCACCACCATGGCCCGGCTGATCCTGCGCACGCGGACCGCGGGAGCGATCGGCTCCGCCGTCTGTGTCTGCTCCGGTTTCTCCATGGCGACGGTCATCACATGTCGCCTTCCTGTCCGGCGACCACCGCGAGGATCTCCTCGTCACCGACGATGCCGAGCAGCTTGCCGTCCTCGACGACCTTGACCGGCTTCTCGGCCGCGAGGACGGCCCGGGTGGCTTCCCGCACCACGACGTCCGGGCCCAACTCGGGGCCGTCCAGGGCGTCGCCGTCCTCCGGCGGGCGCATGATCCACCGCAGGGTGAGGACGTCGCCGCGCGGCACGTCCTTGACGAACTCGCGTACGTAGTCGTCGGCGGGGGCGCCGACCAGTTCATCGCCGGTGCCGCACTGGACCGTCTTGCCGTCGCGCATGATCAGGATGCGGTCGCCCAGCTTGAGCGCCTCGGAGAGGTCGTGGGTGATGAACACCATCGTCTTACCGACCTCGTGGTGCAGCCGGATGACCTCGTTCTGCATGTCGCGGCGGATCAGCGGGTCCAGCGCCGAGAACGGCTCGTCGAAGAAGAGCACGTCCGGGTCACCGGCGAGCGCGCGGGCGAGACCGACGCGCTGCTGCATACCGCCGGAGAGCTGGTCGGGGTAGGAGTTCTCGTATCCGGCGAGGCCGACCAGTTCGACAACCTCCAAGGCCCGCTTGGTGCGTTCGGCCTTGCTCATCCCGCGGATCTCCAGGCCGAAGGCCACGTTGTCCACCACCCGGCGGTGCGGCAGCAGCCCGAAGTGCTGGAAGACCATGGAGAACTTGCTGCGGCGCAGGTCGCGCAGGCGCTTGGCGTCGGCCTCGCGGATGTCCTGGCCCTCGAAGACGACCTCCCCGGCAGTGGGTTCGATCAGCCGGGTCAGACATCGCACCAGCGTGGACTTGCCGGAGCCGGACAGCCCCATGACGACGAAGACCTCGCCCGGCGCGACGTCGAAGCTCGCGTCACGTACGGCGGCGGTGCATCCCGTGCGGTCCATGAGCTCGCGGCGGGTGAGGCCACACAGCTCCTGCGATCCCGGTACCCGGTCGGCCTTCGGCCCGAACACCTTCCACAGATTGCGCACGGAAATGACCGGAGAGCCGTCCGAGTCCTGGGGTGTGCCGCGCCGCTGCGGCACCTCGGTCTGTGTGGGGGTCACGATCGACCTCTTTTCGGCGTTCAGCCGCGGAACCAGTGCTGCGGCCGGGGTTGGATGTTCTGCCAGATGTGCTTGGGCTCTCGGTACTCGTCCAGGCCGGTCGGTCCCAGCTCCCGGCCCACGCCCGAGTGCCCGAAGCCACCCCATTCCGCCTGCGGCACATAGGGGTGGTAGTCGTTGATCCACACCGTGCCGTGCCGCAGCCGCCGGGCGACTCGCTGAGCCTTTCCGGCGTCCTGCGTCCACACGGCCCCGGCGAGTCCGTACTCGGTGTCGTTGGCGATGCGTACGGCATCGTCCTCGTCGGTGAAGCGCTCCACGGTGAGCACGGGTCCGAAGGACTCCTCGTGCACCACGTGCATGTCCTGCCGGCATTCGTCGAGGACGGTCGGCGGGTAGTAGTGGCCGTTCGCGAGGTCAGGATCGCCGGGCCGTTCGCCGCCGCAGCGCAGCACGGCGCCCTCGGCGAGGCCCGCGGCGACGTACGCCTCGACCTTCTCCAGGTGCTGGGCGGAGATCAACGCTCCGGTCTCGGCCTCGGAGTCGAAGGGGCCGCCCAGACGGATCTGCCGCGCGCGGCGGACGACCTCGTCGACGAACCGGTCGTGCAGCGAGTCCTCGACGATCAGCCGGGCACCCGCCGAGCAGACCTGCCCCGAGTGCAGGAAGACGGCCGTGAGCGCGAAGTCCACGGCCGTCTCGAAGTCGGCGTCCGCGAACACGACGTTCGGGTTCTTGCCGCCGAGCTCCAGCGCCACCTTCTTCACCGTCGAGGCGGCGGTGGCCATGATCCGCTTGCCGGTCTCCAGGCCACCGGTGAAGGAGACCATGTCGACGGCCGGGTCCTCGGAGAGCGGTGCGCCCACCTCGGGCCCGGTGCCGAGGACGAGGTTGGCGGCGCCGGCCGGGAGCCCGGCCTCCTCAAGTGCCTTCATCAGCAGGATCGAGGTGGAGGGGGTGAGCTCACTGGGCTTGAGGACGATCGTGTTGCCCGCGAGCAGGGCGGGCGCGACCTTCCAGGACGCCTGGAGCAGCGGGTAGTTCCAGGGGGTGATCAGACCGCACACGCCGATCGGCTCGTACACGACGCGGCTGACGGCTTCGTCGCGGCCGGTGTCGATCACGCGGCCGGCGTCCGTGCCGGCGAGTCCGCCGTAGTAGCGGAAGCAGGAGACGACGTCGGCGATGTCGTACTCGCTCTCCACCAGCCGCTTGCCGGTGTCCAGCGACTCGGCGCGGGCGAACTCCTTGGCGTCGCGCTCGATGAGGTCGGCGGTACGCAGCAGCAGCGCGCCGCGCTCGCGTTCGGGGGTGCGCGGCCAGGGGCCCTCGTCGAAGGCGCGGCGGGCCGCGGCGATCGCCGCCTCGGCATCGGGACGTGTCCCCTCCGACACGGTCGCGGAGAGCGTGCCGTCAGCGGGACAGCGGATTTCCCGGAGGTCTCCGGCCACCGGATGCCGCCATTCTCCATCCACATACAGGTCTGCCACGCGCCAAGCCCTTCAGCTGAAATGCGTTGCGCATCGTGCACCCAATTGCTTGTGGTGGAACACACTCGCGAATGTGTAGACATACGTCAAGAGGTTGGCCGATGACGATTTCGCCATGTGAGCACTTGCCCGGCCGCCCTTGACCGGAAGCGTGCGCCGCGCCGACCATGTTGCGTATCGCTCACCCAGTTGTGCAATACGCACCGACGGAGGCCGACGTGTCCCCTAACTTCCCCCGACCGCAACCTGGCCGTGAGTACGTCCTCACCCTCTCGTGTCCCGACAGCGCGGGACTGGTCCACGCCGTGAGCGGCTTCCTCGTCCGGAACTCCGGAAACATCCAGGAGAGCCAGCAGTTCGACGATCGGCTCCAGGACCGTTTCTTCATGAGGGTCCACTTCGACGTTTCCGACCCCACCGTCGATCTGAAAACCCTGCGTTACCGGTTCGGCCCCGTGGCGGAGGCCTATCGCATCTCCTGGACCCTGCGGGACGCCGCCACCCCGACCCGGACGCTGATCATGGTCTCGAAGTTCGGCCACTGCCTGAACGACCTGCTCTTCCGCCGGCACACGGGTTCCCTCAACATCGAGATCCCCGCGATCGTCTCCAACCACCGGGACTTCGAGGGACTGGCGGAAACCTACGGCATCCCCTTCCACCACATCCCGGTCACCAGGGACACCAAGGCCGAGGCCGAGGCACGGCTGCTGGAGCTGACGCGCGAGCTGGACGTCGACCTGGTGGTGCTCGCCCGGTACATGCAGATCCTCTCCGACGACCTGTGCAAGCAGCTCGAAGGCCGCGCCATCAACATCCACCACTCCTTCCTGCCCAGTTTCAAGGGCGCACGCCCCTACGAGCAGGCCTACGACCGCGGGGTGAAGCTCGTCGGCGCGACGGCGCACTACGTGACGCCCGACCTGGACGAAGGGCAGATCATCGAGCAGGACGTGGTCCGGGTGGACCATTCGCTCGACCCCGGGGAGCTGGTCACGGTCGGCCGGGACGTGGAGGCGCAGGTACTCGCACATGCGGTGAAGTGGCACAGCGAGAGCCGCGTCATGGTGGACGGCAACCGCACGGTGGTCTTCCGCTGAGCGACACGACTCGGCGGGCGGGCTGGATCTCCAGCCCGCCCGCGGTCGTATACGGCCTTCAGCCGCCCAGTCGGTCCAGCAGCGCGCGGCGCCATCGCTCGGTCTCGGCGATCTGGTTGAAGGTGAACAGGTGCAGCCCCGCCACTCCCGCCGAGGGCGCGGTGAGGGCCTCCCCGCAGCTCCCCAGCAGCCTGTCCGGTGAGTACCCCCCGGGCGCCGCGAACCGCAGGAACCACGAGGCGTGCTTGGTCAGGAAGCGCGTCGACTCCCCCACACCGATCTTCGTCGCCATCGCCAGCAGCTTCGCCCGCTGCACGGGCCCCGCGACGCCCAGGTGGACGGGCAGGGTGACGTCCCGGCGCCGGATCCGAGCGACCCATTCCCCCAGTACGCGCGGGTCGAAGCAGAGGTTGCTCACGATGTACGTGGCGTGCTCGCGCTTGTCCCACATGGCCTGGATGGTGATGTCGTCGTGGATGAGCGGATGGCTCTCGGGATAGCCGGTGACCCCGACGTGGGTGAAGGGCCGGCCCAGCTCGGTCAGCCTGCGCAGCACCGGCAGGGCGCCGTCGTAGGCCCCGGCCTGCGGGTCGGCGTCGCCCGCCGGGACGAAGACGTCGTCCACGCCCGCCGCACGGAGCCGGTCGACGACCTCCTTCAGGTGCGCGTCGTCCCGCAGCAGCCGCGCGGGCACGTGCGGGACGATGCGGTAGCCGTGCGCCGCGAGCCGGCCGGCCAGATCGAGGGTCGGTTCCAGACCCTTCACCGGCGACGCCGTCACGGTGACGACGATGTCGCGCGGGACATGGGCGAGGACCTTGTCCTCGGTCGCCTTCGCGGGCAGCACCTCGTAGCGGACGCTGTCCAGCAGCGGCCGCAGCCCTACGGCACCCAAGGTCTACCCGGCCTGCTTCTGGGCGTCACGGTGGCGGTAGTACGCGGCCTTCGACGGCGCCTGCGGCTCCTTGCCCAGGATCAGGTCGGCGGCCTTCTCGGCGATCATCATCACCGGTGCGTAGATGTTGCCGTTGGTGACATAGGGCATGACGGAGGCGTCCACCACGCGCAGGCCCTCCAGCCCGTGCACGCGCATGCTGGCCGGGTCGACGACGGCCATCTCGTCGGTCCCCATCTTGCAGGTGCAGGACGGGTGCAGGGCGGTCTCGCCCTCCTTCGCGACCCAGTCGAGGATCTCCTCGTCCGTCTCCACCACGGGACCGGGCGAGACCTCCCCGGCGTTGTACGGGGCGAGCGCGGGCTGGTTCAGGAGCTTGCGGGCGACGCGGATCGCCTCGACCCATTCGCGGCGGTCCTGCTCGGTGGAGAGGTAGTTGAAGCGCAGCGCCGGGTGCTCGCGCGGATCCCTGCTCTTGATCTTCACCGAGCCGATGGCGTCGGAGTACATGGGCCCGACGTGCACCTGGTAACCGTGGCCGCCGGCCGGCGAGGAGCCGTCGTAGCGGACCGCGACGGGCAGGAAGTGGAACATCAGGTTGGGATAGTCCACCTGCTCGTTGCTGCGGGCGAAGCCACCGGCTTCGAAGTGGTTGGTGGCGGCCGGGCCCTTGCGGAACAGCCACTGCAGCCCGATGAAGGGGGCGCGCCACTTCGCCATGTACGGCTGCATGGACACCGGCTGCTTGCAGGCGTACTGGACGTACACCTCCAGGTGGTCCTGCATGTTCTCGCCGACGCCCGGGAGGTCGTGGACGACGTCGATGCCGAGGGCGCTCAGCTCCTCGGCGTTGCCGACGCCGGAGAGCTGCAGCAGCTGCGGGGAGTTGATCGCCCCGCCGCAGAGAATGACCTCCTTGGCGCGGACCTGCTGGAGCTCGCCGCGGCCGCGCTGGTACTCGACCCCGACGGCGCGCTTGCCCTCGAACAGGACGCGGGTGACGAGGGCGCGGGTCCTGACCGTGAGGTTGGGCCGCTTCATCGCGGGCTTGAGGTACGCCTTGGAGGCCGAGAGCCGGCGTCCACGGTGGACATTGCGGTCGAACTTGGCGAAACCCTCCTGCCGGTAGCCGTTGACGTCGTCCGTGGGGGCGTAGCCCGCCTCCTCGGTGGCCTTGAGGAAGGCACCGAAGAGCGGGTTGGTCGCGGGGCCGCGTTCCAGCACGAGGGGCCCGTCATGGCCACGGAACTCGTCGTCCGGGTCGGCGGCCAGACAGTTCTCCATCCGCCGGAAGTACGGCAGACAGTGCGCATAGTCCCAGCTCTCCATGCCCGGATCGGCCGCCCAGCGCTCGTAGTCCATGGGGTTGCCGCGCTGGAAGATCATGCCGTTGATGCTGCTGGAGCCGCCCAGCACCTTGCCGCGCGCGTGGTAGACGCGCCGGCCGCCCATGTGGGGCTCGGGCTCGGACTCGTACTTCCAGTCGTAGAAGCGGCTGCCGATCGGATAGGTCAGCGCCGCGGGCATGTGGATGAAGACGTCCCACGGGTAGTCGGACCGGCCGGCCTCCAGGACCAGCACCCGGTTCGCCGGATCTGCGGAGAGCCTGTTCGCCAGTGCGCTGCCGGCCGAACCGCCGCCGACGATGACGAAGTCGTATTGCAGGGGAGCCATGGTGCCTCGTCTCGCTCGCGCCGTAGATACGCGAGGCATGCTAGTACCGGTAGCGCTATACGCACCAGGTTGCGAGCCACGCAACTTGCAAGGCCTTCATTTCAGCCCGGTTACTTGCACCTGCGTTGTTTACTACGCGTATAGTTTCGTTGTGAGCAACCACAGCCAAGACACCGAAACGTCAAATTCGCAGGCCGGCGGCGTACAGTCGGTCGACCGAGCCATCAGCGTCCTCGAGATCCTGGCCCAGCGCGGCGAGGCCGGCGTCAGCGAGGTGGCCGCCGAGATCGACGTCCACAAGTCCACCGCGTTCCGGCTGCTCGGCGCCCTGGAGGCGCGCGGCCTGGTGGAGCAGGCGGGCGAGCGCGGAAAGTACCGTCTCGGCTTCGGCATCGTACGCCTGGCCGGCGCCGTCACGGGACGCCTCGACATCACCCAGCAGGGCCGCCCGGTGTGCGAGCGGCTCGCCGAGGAGATCGGCGAGACCGTCAACATCGCCGTCATGCAGGAGCACTACGCGATCAATCTCTACCAGGTGCGCGGCCCGGCGGCCGTCGCCGCGCACAACTGGGTCGGGGAGCTGACCCCACTGCACGCCACGTCCAGCGGCAAGATCCTGCTGGCGCACCTGCCCACCAAGGAGCGCGCCGCGCTGCTGTCCGAGGCCGGCCTGAAGAAGGTCACCCCGCACACCATCACCACGAAGGCGAAGCTGGAGAAGAACCTCGCCGAGGCCCGGGAGCGCGGCTACGCGTGGACCGTGGAGGAGCTGGAGATCGGTCTGCACGCGATGGCCGCGCCGATCCGCGACCGGGACGGCCAGGTCATCGCGGCGCTCAGCGCCTCCGGGCCCTCGTACCGCTTCACCGAGGAGCGTCTGCACGAGCTCTCCCCGGTCCTGCTCAAGGGCGCGGAGGAGATCAGCCACCGGATGGGCTACCTGGGCTGACCGACGCCTCGTCTACTGCGGACGGACGCCCAGGCGCTCGTTCACCCAGTCGTGGAAGGCCCCGATGTGGTGCTCGCTGGGGACGAGGACGCCGCCCTTGGCGTACATCCGGGAGCTCATTCCGGGCTGGGTGCGCTCGCACGCGTCGAAGTCCTGGCGGTTGACCCGGTCGAAGAGTTCCACGGACCGGCTGACGTCCTTGCCGCTGTCGACGACGTGCGGGAGGTAGAGCCAGTCGCACTCGACGATCGTGCGGTCGACTGCCACCGGGTACATCCGGTGGAAGATCACGTGGTCGGGGACGAGGTTGATGAAGACCTGCGGCTTGACGGTGATCGCGTAGTAGCGGCGGTCCTGGCCCTCGGACACCCCGGGGATGCGGTCCAGGCCCTCGGAACCGTCGACGGTGAAGCCCTGGACCTCCTCACCGAACTCGGCGCCGTGACCGACGTAGTACTGGGCGGCATAGCCGTCGGCGAACTCGGGGAGCACCTCGGTGAGTTCGGGGTGGATCGTGGCGCAGTGGTAGCACTCCATGAAGTTCTCGATGATGAGCTTCCAGTTCGCCTTGACGTCGTAGACGATCCGCTTGCCCACCGAGAGGTTGTCGATGTCGTAGCGCTCGATCGATTCCACGTCGCCGAGACGGCCCACGACTTCGCCTACGACGTCCTCCTCGAAGGAGGGCGGGTTCTCGGCGAGGCAGACCCAGACGTAGCCGAGCCATTCGCGGGTGGCCACGCTCACCAGGCCGTACTCGGTACGGCCGACGTCCGGCATCTTCGTGAGGTTGGGCGCGGCGACCAGCTTGCCGTTCAGGTCATATGTCCAGGCGTGGTACGGGCACTGGAAGGCCCGCTTGACCTCGCCGCTCTCCTCCGTGCAGAGCTTGGCCCCGCGGTGCCGGCAGACGTTGAAGTAGGCGCGGACGGAGTTGTCCCTGGCACGCGTGACCAGGATGCTCTCGCGGCCCACGTCGACGGTGCGGAAGGCCCCGGGCTTCGCCAGTTCGGAGGCGCGCGCGACGCAGAACCACATGGTCTCGAATATGCGCTCCTGCTCCTGGGCGAAGATCCCGGGATCCGTGTAGGAGGAGCCGGGGAGGGTGGCGATCAGGCTGTCCGGCAGGCTGGTCGAGGTCACGGTGCACTCCTCGGGAAACGTCGTGGAGGGGTCATTCACGCGCCGGGAAGATCGACTCCGGACGGCGTTGTGTACTCAGCAACACTGCGCGCCATAGGCAACCGCAGCATGGGATGCCGCATGAGTGCTGTCAAGACATGGCGGCGGCGAGCTGCTTGCGCCAGCGGGTGAACAGCCGCGGCTGATTCATCCCGAGCACGGCCACCGGCTGACCGCCTCGCCGGTAGACGGCCAGGACGTCGCGGTCGTCCGCCGCACCGGCCTCGACGGTCACACTGTCGGCGCCGGCCGCGTGGCCGGCGAACTGGATCTTCACGCCGTACTGATCCGACCAGAAGTACGGCGGCCGGGGCACACCCGGCTGCGCGGCACCGCCCGCCAGCAGCGTGGCGACGGCGGCGTCGGGACGCTCCCGCGCACCGGTCCAGTGTTCGACCCTGCGGTGGGCGCCGACCCGGGGGTCGTACCAGTTGGCACAGTCGCCGACCGCGACCACGCCGGCCAGGCTGGTGCGGCCGTCGGCGCCGCACTTGACGCCGTTGTCGAGCGCGACGCCGGAGCCTTCCAGCCACTCGACACACGGGCTCGCGCCGACACCGACGACCACGATGTCGGCGGCGAGGCTGCGTCCGTCCGCCAGCAGGACGGCGTCCACCCGGGTCTCCCCACTCAGCCCCTTGACGCCGACACCGCACAACAGCCGTACACCGTGGTCCGCGTGCAGGCCGGAGACGATGCCGCCCATCGCCTCGCCCAGCGGTCCGGCGAGCGGCGTCGGGGCCACCTCGACGACCGTCACGTCGAGTCCGAGGGTGTACGCGGTGGAGGCGACTTCGGCGCCGATGAATCCGCCGCCGATCACGACCAGCCGTCCACCCAGGGCCAGTTCGTCGCGCAAGGCGCGGGCGTCGTCGAGGGTGCGCAGCAGGTGCACTCCGGCGAGGCCCTCGCTGCCCGGCAGGGTGCGTGCGGCAGCGCCGGTCGCGATGACGATGCCGTCGGCGCGCAACTCGCGTCCACCGGCGAGCCGGACGGCGCGGTCGGTGCGGTCGAGTCCGGTGGCGCGGGTGCCGAGCAGCCACTCCGCCCCCAGGTCCTCTTCGTCCGTCTCCAGGGCCAGGTCCGCTTCGCCGACGGTGCCGGCCAAGAACTCCTTGGACAGTGGCGGCCTGTCGTACGGGCGGTGCCACTCGTCGCCGATGACGACCAGCCGCCCGTCGTAGCCCTGCTTCCGCAGCGACCGCGCCGCCGACAAACCGGCCAGCGAGGCGCCCACCACGGCCACGGTCCTCACGCGGGCCCCCCGGCGAGCCGGGAAGCGATGCAGGGCGGCAGGTTGGGCGCCTCCGTGGACACACGGACGTAGATCATGCCGTCCTCGACCACGACCTCGTGCGTCCGGACCGGGAGCTTGGCCGGCGGGGCGTCGACGGCGCCGGTCCTCAGGTCGAACTTCGAGGCATGCAGCGGGCATTCCACCTCGCAGCCCTCCAGCCAGCCGTCGGCGAGCGAGGCGTCCTGATGGGTGCAGGTGTCGTCGATGGCGAAGACCTCGCCATCGTCGGTGTGGAACACCGAGACCGGCGGATCGATGTCGAGCCGGAAAGCCTCGCCTCGCGGAAGATCCACGAGACGGCACGCGGGAATCATCATGACACCTCGGTGCGTATAGCGAAACGGATTGCAGTAAGCGCAACATCAGTCTGAAGTCGCCCAGAACCCTTGTCAAGGCGTTCCCGAGCCGAGACACCCCGACGTTTCCGTTCCCCTCTGCGCAACGCTGTGCGCGATAGGGAACAGAACGAAAGAGAAATCCGACCACTGCAGGGCACATGAAGGCAGCCCGTCTCCCCGCCCCACAAGGGACGAGGAGACGGGCGTGAACTGCCCCGCGCCTGCCGGACGGTCAGAAGCCCCGGTCGATCCACTCCTGAAGATGCGGCGCCTCGGCGGCAATGGTGGTCGTAGCCCCGTGTCCGGTGTGGACGACGGTGTCACCCGGCAGCGTGAGCAGACGGTGCCGGATCGAGTCGACGATGGTGGGGAAGTCGCTGTACGACCTTCCCGTCGCCCCCGGCCCGCCCGCGAAGAGCGTGTCACCGCTGAAGAGCGCGGTGAGACCCGGTGCGTACAGGCAGACCGCGCCGGGTGCGTGGCCGGGCGTGTGCAACACGGTCAGCTCGACACCCGCCACCGCGAGCACCTGGCCGTCGGCCAGTTCGCCGTCGGGCTTCCGGTCGGGGTGAGTCTGCTTCCACAGTGGCAGGTCGTCGCCATGGAGCAGGATCGGGGCACGGGTGCGTGCCGCGAGTGCCGGCGCGGCGTCGATATGGTCGTTGTGGGCGTGGGTGCACACAATGGCTCGCAGGCTGCGCCCGCCGAGCGCCTCGGCGATGGCCTCGGCGTCGTGCGCGGCGTCGACGACGACGGCCTCGCGGTCGTCGCCGATGATCCACACGTTGTTGTCGACGTCCCAGGTGCCGCCGTCCAGGGAGAACGTCCCCGAAGTGACGAGGCGTTCAATGCGGGCGGATGTCATCAGAACACCACCACCGAGCGCAGGACGTCGCCGGCGTGCATCCGCTCGAACGCCTTCTCCACCTCGTCCAGCGCGATGGTCTCCGTGACGAACGCGTCCAACGGCAGGCGGCCCTGCAGATGGAGGTCGATGAGCATCGGGAAGTCACGAGAGGGCAGGCAGTCCCCGTACCAGGAGGACTTGAGCGCGCCACCTCGGCCGAACACGTCCAGCAGCGGCAGTTCGAGCTTCATCTCGGGAGTCGGCACACCGACCAGGACGACCGTGCCGGCCAGGTCGCGGGCATAGAAGGCCTGCTTGTACGTCTCCGGGCGGCCGACCGCCTCGATGACGACATCGGCGCCGAAGCCGGCGGTCAGTTCACGGATCGCCTCGACTGGATCAGTCTGCTGGGAGTTGACGGTATGGGTCGCGCCCAGTTTCACGGCGGTGGCCAGCTTCCGGTCGTCGAGGTCCACAGCGATGATCTTCGCCGCGCCCGCCAGGTTCGCCCCGACGACCGCCGCGTCCCCGACACCACCGCAGCCGATGACGGCCACAGTGTCGCCGCGCCCGACGTTACCGGTGTTGATGGCGGCGCCGATGCCCGCCATCACCCCGCACCCCAGCAGTCCGGCGGCGGCCGGCGACGCGGCCCGGTCGACCTTGGTGCACTGCCCCGCCGCCACCAGCGTCTTCTCCGCGAACGCGCCGATGCCCAGCGCCGGGGACAACTCGGTCCCGTCGAGCAGGGTCATCTTCTGCTTCGCGTTGTGGGTGTCGAAGCAGTACCACGGCCGTCCACGCAGACAGGCCCGGCACTGCCCGCACACGGCACGCCAGTTGAGGATGACGAAGTCACCCGGGGCGACGTCGGTGACACCCTCCCCCACCGCCTCCACCACGCCCGCGGCCTCGTGGCCCAGCAGGAAGGGGAAGTCGTCGTTGATGCCACCCTCGCGATAGTGCAGATCGGTGTGGCACACCCCGCAGGCCTCGACCTTCACCAGCGCCTCACCCGGACCGGGGTCCGGCACGATGATCGTTTCCAGGCTGACGGGGGCGCCCTGCTCCCGCGCGACGACTGCACGGACCTGGTGCGTCATGGCCACTCCTCGACTGGTGTCCGGGTCTGATGTCGAGCGTTTCTCATTACGGCACACATCTCATGTGCCGCAACAAAGCATCGTGGAGCGCCGACCGAGGGTCAAGGCGTCGGCGCACAGCACACCGCTCAGGAAGCCGGACCACGCCAGCACGCACCCTGGGCCGGGGCGCGCGCGGTGCCCTGCGGCCTACCGCCAGGCCGCACCCCCCCATCCGCTCACCAGGCCATCTCGCCCATCAGTGCCGTCACGTCCGGTTGCCGGGTGCGGTCGAGGCTCTGCTCGACCCAGATCACCTTTCCGGCATCCGGCCCGCCCCGGCGACGACCGAACGCATCATCTCCAAGCACTCGTCGATGTCCCGTCCGCGTTCCTCGTTCAGACCATCGGGCATCCACCACAGCCGGTGCGACGCGCCCGTCCCGGGACAGCGTGCGCTGCCCGCCGACCGGGGCTCAAATGGCGTAGAGGCAGGTGGCACCGATCAGCGGTGCATGGTCGTCGTCGGAGTCCGCCGTCTGGTTACCCAGCCGGGTCACCCTCTCATTGACGTGCTCAGCAGTTCGTCCGATGGCAGGTTCAGTGCGGAGACGGGGAAGTTCAGCACTGCGGTCCGTGACCGGGCGATGGTCACCGGGGCGTGCAACCCGTGGCACACGAGGTCGCCGACCACCAGTGTCACCCGGATGCCCGGCAGCGGGATGACGTCGAACCAGCCGCCGCCGGGCTGGCCCGCACCCGCCTCAAACGCATGCCGTACCGGCCGAGCGTGCTCGACGGATTCATCGCTCAGACCAGACTGCTCACAACACCGCGATGACGTCACCCCGAACCGAAAACCTCAGGTAGCTGGATGCCCGTCGATGACATGGTGCGATGCGGTCTCGATGCCGCCGACTCCCGGATTGTGGCCGCCGCCGACGAGAGGCAGGGTGGTCTCAAGACCGCGTGAGCGAGGCAGAAGGCACACGGCCTGTCACGGACGTGGGCTACGGCTTGTCCTCATCGCGAAGCGAGATGTGTGAGCCGGGAACCGGCGAACTTGGTCACCGCCGAACGAGTGGGCCGATGTACCCGTCCGGAATGCGGCGGCCGACGCAAGATCGCCCATTCCGGGCAGGCTTACGGAGGTGTAGTACATGTCAGAGAAGAACCCAGAGCACGGGACCGCCCACGAGGCCTCCTTGCCGCCCGAAGTCAAGTTGCTGCAGGAAGTCACTCCGCCCTTCTTTCCCGAAGGTGGTTCGGGAATGACCATCCTCGTCGACTGGCCTCCCGGTCACCCCGGACTCCCTCCGCATCGCCACTCGGGCCCGTCGTTCGGCTACGTGATGGAGGGCGCGCTCCGGTTCGAGCTCGAGGGTGAGCCGGAGCGTGTGGTCAAGGCCGGCGGGACGTTCTGGGAACCAGGCGGTGACGTGATCCACTACCAGGACGGCAACGCCCTGTCGGACGCAGCGACCAAATTCGTGGTGACGATGGTGTGCGCGCCGGGTCAGCCGATGCTCACGTTGGTCGACGAGGAGGAACTGAAGGAACGGGCGCACCTGCGCGCCCCGCGTCCCTCCTAAGAATGACCCGCGAGAGCGACAAGCGTGCGGAGTCCGGAATGCTGGTGGTCGAGGCGGTCCGCCACCCCGGATAAGGGTGGCAGGCGGCGCACGAGGAGGCGGCACCGACACGATGAACGGTGGTGCGGGCACCGCGGGGACCGGGCCGGTGTGGCCGGCTGACGGCACCCGCAGTCGCGTCAGCGACGCACGCCGCCGTGGCGGGGGGTGCCGGTGTCGTTGTTCCAGACGTGGTTGCGCCGGTCCTGGTACACGTCCGTGCGGCTGTCGCGACCCTCACCCGTGTGGACCCGGACGGGGTCGAGCGTCCCTCCAGGCGGAAGTGGCGGTAGATATAGGTGTGGCCCGCCTCGCTCGAGAAGGTCCAGCCGTCCAGCTTCACCACCCAGCGAGTGGTCTTGGTGAGGTCCGCACACTCCTTGTTCAGCGAGCAGTTGGAGCGATCGTCCCGGCCCGGGGAGTCGTACTGCACCTCACTGATCGCCCCCGGGCGCGATCGTCATGGCCCTTGGGCTCGTCCGACGGATCATGGGCCGAGCCAGGGCCGGACCGAGGCGAGGGCCGGCCAGTGCCCTAATCGTGTTGACCGCCCCCGGCAGGCAGTGCTGGAGTCGGCACGTGGACAGCATCCCCGCCAACCGGCGGCTCTGGAACCGGATCAGCAGCGCCTACCAGCACGAGCACGACCCGCAAACCGGCGCCACACCCCGGCTGTGGGGCATGTACTCCATCCCCGACGCGCACCTGCACGCCCTGGGCGACGTCACCGGCAAGCGCGTCCTCGAACTCGGCTGCGGCGCCGGCCAGTGGTCCAGGGCGCTCGCCGCCGAGGGCGCCACCGTGGTCAGGCTCGACCTGTCCGAAGCCCAACTCGCGGCAGCGGCCCGCGCGATGGGAGCGGCCCGCTACCCGCTGGTGCAAGGCGCCGCCGAACAACTCCCCTTCGCCGCCGACAGCTTCGACCTGGTGTTCTGCGACTTCGGTGGGCTCAGCTGGGCGCCCCCGCACCTGGCCGTCCCGCAGGCCGCACGCGTCTTGAGCCGAGGCGGGCGCCTGGTGTTCAACGTCGCCAGCCCATGGTTCGAAGCTTGCTACGACGAAGCCGCCAGCCGCGTGACCACGACGCTGCAGCAGGACTACTTCGGGCTGAGCACGATCGCCGAAGGCGACGGCGCGACCAGCTATCAGCTCACCTACGGCGACTGGGTCAAGGTCCTGCGCGGCGCGGGTCTCATCATCGACGACCTCATCGAGCCGCGGCCCGAACTCGGAACACCCAACGGGTACAACGAAACCGACCCACCCGACTGGGCACACCGCTGGCCGGCGGAACTGCTCTGGGTAACCCACAAACCGTAGGCTCCGGCGCGCCGAGACGTGAAGGCATCCCCGCACCGGGCAGGCCGAGGGCCTGTCCGGCTGATCATGGGCGGAGCCAGAGCCAGAGCCGGGTCGAGGCGAGGGTGACGGTCCACGTGGAAGACGTAGGCGCGTTTGTCGAAGTGTGTGGTCACGGCCCGGAAGTTCTTCGACGCGTTGATCGTCCGCTCCACTTCGTTCCTGCGTTTGTAGATCGTCTTGTCGAAGCCGGCGGGCCGTCCGCCCCTGCTGCCGCGTCCTTTGCGTTGGGCCGGCTGATCTCGGGGCTCGGGAATGGTGTGCTTGATCTGGCGACGTCGCAGGTAGCGGCGGTTGCGCCGGGAGGAATACGCCTTATCGCCGCCCAGGTGGTCGGATCGGGTGCGCGGATGCCCATCACCCGAACGGTGGACACGGATGCGTTCCATGACCGGGATGAGCTGCGGGGCGTCGCCCCACTGGCCCGGCGTGATCAGCAGCGCCAGGCGCCGGACCTCGACGCCGCCGTGCCCACCGTCGCAGCCGCAGCTGAGGTCGGCAGCGCCATCGCCCCCACCACGGCGCCCGCTGCGGCAGCGGACAGGTGACAGGTGACAGGTGACAGGTGACAGACGGAAGCAGAAACGGACACACGGTCCGCCTTCGTGCGCACACCCCGCAGCACCTCGCAACATGACATCCGCAGGCCACCCCAGGTGCCTCGTGCGAATCGGCGGCTGGCCGGCCGCGCACGCACACAGTGCAGGCCCAGTGAAGAGGGCTCGGGAGGCCCGTTGACCGTGCTCTGAGAGCAGCCGGTACGCCCACAGCAGTCCGCGCTCGCTGAGCGAACCTTTCGGGTCGTGGCGGCGCATCTCCGTCTTGCCGTAGGAGAAGTCCGCTACACCAGGTTCATTGAGGCTGCGCCATGTTGAAGTGGCTGGTCAGCAGGGGTGGTGTGATCCGTTTCGGGCTGCTCGTACTGGTCGCGGGCGGCAGTCTGGAGTGTAGTGATCGCCTTGCGGGGTGGTTTGCCGATGAGTTCACCGTCCTCGAACGGTCTACCCAGCGACACGACCGTTCTCGACAGGAGTGCCATGTCCACCATCCAGCCAGTGATCATCACTGCCGACCAGGACGTCCTGCTTGGCTTCTATACGAAATTGTTCGGCGCCGAGGAGATCTTCCGGATACCGGCGGAAGGCCCGGCCTTCTACCTCGGCTTGCGCATCGGCGACACCGACCTCGGGCTGGTGGCCAAGACGAACCCGGGGACCGTGGTGGCATCGCGGATCCTGCTCAGCATCGGTGTCGACGACGTCGACGAGACGCTCGGCCGGGTGACCGCGCTGGGCGGCTCGGTCCGCAGCGGCCCCAACGACATGCCGTGGGGCCAGCGCGTCGCCCACATCCAGGACCCCGACGGCAACCCGGTGAACCTCACCCAGCCGATCCCGACTCAGTGACGCTGCTCCGGGGCATGTGCTGATCGTGAGCTAGCTGCAGGATCAATCGCCCGTAGTGGCCTCGGTGTTCGTCAGGATGGGCAACGCGCGAAACAGGCGTGACCGGCGGACCTGGCTCCCGGCCGGCGCCCCTGCTGTTCGCGGGCTCCGACACGGCGATCCTGTTCCGCCGCACCCTGCTGACGGTCCCGAGGACGCGGGCGGCTTCGTCCTCTCGCGCAGGCCGCGGCGGTTACACCGCCCGGGCACCGGTGCCTGCCGGCGTGAACACGCCGCACGACGAAGGCCTGCTAGGAGGGGCGGACGTGGCTGGCGTGGGATCGGATGAGATCCGGGTCGGAGGGCGGCTGAACGACGGGCTTCTGTGATTTGATCACACCCGGATCGATATGGACGACGTGAGCGCGTCCGTCCGCGTCGAATTTCTGGTACGTGCGCCGGTAGTGCGCATTGTTGTGGGCGTCGACGGTCGAATCCATGTCGCCCTTCACCTCTTGCGCCACGAGACCCGTATGCAGCTTGTTCGAGTAGTCCGAGTTGAAGATGACCACCATGTCGCCGGGCCGAGCCTTGGCGGGATCGTCGCCGACGTCCGCGCCGAGATCGTAGTCCATGATGAAGTCGTACAGACTTCGGTAGCCGATCACGTCCGAGATCAGCAGGAGATCGTATTCCTTGCCGTTCGGCGCCATGTAGTGGTAGTAGGAGTCTTGAGGGTCACCCGGCTTCAGTCCGGGGACGAGGCCTCCCGCGGCAAGGGCGCGAGCGACGAACTCGGCGCACTCGAAGTAGGGCTGTGCCTGGCCGTCCTTCGCCCGGGGGGTGCTGTCGTCCCATGTGGTCCAGTTCCAGTGGGCATCCGCGTACTTGACGGCCGTCTCGCGCCATTCGTCGGAAGCCCGGGCGGTTTTCTGTGTTTTCTGGTGCCCGACGGGAACCGCTTGCACGGGACCGGCGCTCATCCCCACAAGTGCAACTCCCAGGGTGACAGCGGGAAAAGTGTGAAGGGATTTACCCAGGAAGGACATGGCGGTCACCTCTCGGCAGTTCACAGGTATCGCGCGCGGTCGTGCAGTTGCGCGGCAACACGCTGCCGCGCCTCACGACGATTTTGTCCGCGGAGCGACCGCATACCAGGGTCCGGATCAAAAACTCACTCGGTAGGCCGAAGGAAATCCCCTCCACCCATTTCCTGAGCTCCACCCCGGCGTGTCGCCGAGCGAGGCTTCCGCTGCCCACTGCGCCGCCTCGCAGCGGAGCCGGCGGCCGGAGGAATGGCCGACCAGGTGGAGGTACTGACCTTGCTGATCGGCTACGGAACTTGATCGGGTGATGTGGGGTTCGGCGAACGTGCGATGGCCTGGCGCTCCCGCCCTTCAGCGGTGGGTCGGTTGCAGGCGCTCGATGCGGTCGAGGTCGCCGGCGAGCAGGTCGCTGTGACCAATGGTGAAGTCTCCGTTGGGCAGGGCCTGCCCTTCGCCGTAGCGCCGGCCCACGACGGCGGCGGGGAGGAAGGCGCGCAGGCGGTGACGCATGTCCCCGGGGTAGTCGACGGGGGTGCCCCAGCCAGCGGGGGCCTGGTCGGTGGAGAACAGGACCCAGTGGTCCACGGGCACGGCGGCGTCGAGGTCCGGCGCCTTGCCGGTGTGGCTGTCCAAGGCCGGCACGGTCAGCCGGTCGGGGTCGAGGGGCGGGTACCACAACAGCAGTGGCTTGGCGCTTTGCGCGTCGGCGTTGTCGAAGCAGCACACGGCGATGGTGTGGTCGGGGAAGTGGTCGGCGTAGAAGCGTAGAAGGTCCGGGTCGAGATCGGGACGCCGGTGCGGCGGCACCTGCCGCAGCGCGGCGGGGACTGCGGTGGGGTCTTCTGCCAGGAGCACCGTGTAGACGTCGTGGTCGAAGACCTGGACGGGTTGGGGTTCCGCGCTCATCCACGCGATGTCGTCAGCTGCGGCTGCGACGGATTCGACGGCGGCGACCATGCGGTGCAGGACGTCGCCGGTGCGCCCGGCGGAGAGGAAGTGCCGAGGGGTGAGCTGCCTGGTGGGCAGGTGCAGCAGCATGGCGTTCGGCCCGTCCGCCAGGTTGACGGCGGTGTTCTGGTAGCCCAGGACATGGATGAGGCCGTACACGTCGTGGTGCTGCCGCCCGCAGTACACGATCGTGCCGGAGAACGCGGCCTCGCCGGTCGAGATACACATGGCGGCAAGGTACCGCCCCTGTCCGGCGGCAACGGAGGGGATTGACGCGCCAAGGACCACCACGGCCGGTGGACGCGCTCGACGCGGAGCCTGGCGCCCGATCGTCGTCCCGGCAATGCAGCTTGCGCGGCCCCGGTCTCCGTGCCCCTCAGCTGCCCAGGGCCAGACCGCCGTCGGCCAGGCAGCCGTCGACCAGGGGCGGGCGGTATGGGATCTGCTTGAGCCGGTGTTTCACAGGAATGGTCCATGCCGCAGTGCAGCGCGTGCGCGAACCCAAGGGGTTGCGGTATCGACGCGCGAGGTGTTCGGCGAGTTTGTACGTGATCTGTTCGGCGGTCGCGGCAGAGACACCGTCGAGGTACCGCTGAACGAACGCCAACGCATATTCGGCAACGAACACCTGCGGCACCTCAATCTGGGGGCCGAGCACACCTTGCGCTCCGTCTCTGATCAGGACCGTCCGAGGCAGGCCCGGTCGGCCTCCCCGACGGCGGCGCCGGAATGGCAAGCATTCAGCGCGACGAACTGGTGAAAGGCGCCCGCGCAGCGGTACTGGGCGCATCGCTCACGGACCGTTTCGCGCTCGATGAGCATGCCGTCGGTGAGCCGGACTACCGAATGAGCTGGCGCTGAACCATTCGGTTCCCAAGAGCCATGACATTCAGAAGTACGTCAACTGCTTCGTGCACGTCACAAGCCCCAAGATCTCGAACGGGTTCCCGACAGACGGTGCGGATTGTGGACTTCGCGCCGTTGTTCAGCGCGGCGGCGACTTCCGGGGCGCGCCTGGTGCGAGTGCCTGACCACCCGACGACCTGGAGACGGCGCACAAGCCGAAGTTGCCGCCCCGGCCACTCCGTGTGCCCTCAACTGACCATCTACGAGAGGGCGTTGGAAGCATTGCCGCTCAGACCGGCCTTCGCCACACTGGGCGGGTCCGACTCCCCACGACCTGCATATGACAGGTGAGGACTATGAACACACGAAGAATGATCGCGCTCGCCGCGGCAGCGTCCGCCGCGGCCGGAGTGCTGCTCGTTCCCGCGGCCCCGGCCTCCGCCACAGCCACGTACTGCCGCGACCACCTCAAGTCCATCAACGGAACCGATCCCAACGGCCATTGGCCTCCCTACAGCTCCACCTACACCACGTCCTACTGCAACGACATCAACGTCAAGGTCAACCAGCAGACCGAGGTGGAGACCTGCTTCGCGCCGTCCAGCGGCGGCTACTACTGCAACGGCTTCCGCACGCTCTATGCCAATACTTGGGGGCTGGCGGCCACCGACGTCAGGGACGGCACCAACTTCTGGCTGATATTCGGGAGCACCAGCGTCCAGGGGGTCGCCGCCTACTGACCACCACAAAGGACTCCGGTGGGAAGCCGACACGGCACGCAGGCACACACGCAATTCCTGGTGCGACTCATCGAGGGGTGCGCATCCATCGCGCGGCGCCATCGGCCACGTCGACCAGCATGACGCGGACAGGCGAGCGGCCTCCGGGGACCTCAATACGCAGGTCGACCCCGGCATCGCGTAGCGGTCTTCTCTATCCTCGTCAGCCGGCCCCGGCCAGGTCCGCCGGGCCCGGCTGACGTCCCGTGCACGACGGATACATCATCTCGCCATCGCCGCTCTCCAGTTACGGACCAGAGTCAGGCCTGCCCGGCCGCGATCGGCACCGCTTCAGCCGGCGCGCCGGACACGATCACCGATGCGGCTAGTGCCGCATCAGGCAACGTTCGCCTCTGCGGACGTCGACAGGTAGTCGGCCCGCACCCAGGTCCTGCCGGCTCCGCCGGGCAGCCGGCGTGGGGACACTTCACGATATGAGGAACGCCGGCGCCGAAGCCCGGCCAAGGTCCGTCGCCGGGACGACGAGGACCCGCGCGCGCCCCGAAGGCCCCTTCGCTTCCGGTCCGTTGCCGGTGTCCGCGAAACCGACGGCTGTTCCGCGGACAACCTTGTTGCCCCATGCGTGGTCATACCGGTGTGATCTCCCCCCTGATCCTGCGAGGCCGTGGCACCACGGCCCATTTCGAAGGCCGGTCGGTCCTGCTGGAGCAGAACGGCACCCACCGGCGCATTCCGGTGCAGGCGATCCAGGAGGTACGGACGGCCGGGGCCAGGGGCGACACGGCCGAGATCGAACTGACCAGCGCCGGAGGCGATCCCACCGTCTTCGTGGTGACCCGGTCCTCCCCGGCGGCCGTGACGGCCTTCGTCTCGGCGGTGACCTCGGTGCTGCCCGAACGGCGTGCTTCTCGCGACGGTATGGAGCTAGTGAGTGAGGAGACGCCTGCGGCTCCGGCGTGGCGGCTGTTCCTGGCAGGGCACTCCAGAGCGGTCGCGGCGGCCGTGTGCGCGGTGGTCCTCTGGGCCGCCCTCGTGGTTTGCGTCGCGGCGACGGGAGAGCCGGGCCAGTGGCTCCTGCCACTCTTCGGGGCGCTGCTCCTGCTTGCCGCGGGCCGCTATCTGCAGCTGGCCGGCGGCATTATGCGTGAGCACTGGTCCACCCGTCGTAACGGCATCACGGTCGCCGCGACCTTCGCAGGACGAAACAGCGCGCACAAGGAGATCTGGCGGTTCACCGATCCGGAGGGCCGGGCACGCACCTACGTCGGCAGCGGGAAGATCGTCAGTCGCGACCCGCGCAGGATCGAGGTGCGCTATGACCTACGCCACCCCGACAAGCTGTACGCCCCTCAGCCGGTGCTCGTGTACGTGGTGGTCGGGGTCGTCGTGACCCCCATGCTGGCGGGTCTCCTCGCTGTGGGACTGTGGCTCACCCTCTGGCAGCTCGTCGACGTGTTCATGGGCTAACGCAGGCTGGGCCGCACCGCGACGAGGCCCGGAGCGTCGGGGATGCGCTGGTGCCGTATCAGGTGACGTTCACCGTGTCGATGACGGTGCATAGACGTCGGTCGCTGGCGTGGCTGTCCAGGGTGGCGAACAGGTGTCGTACCCCGCCGTACCGGTTATGGGTGACCCAGCGCTTGCGGCGGAGGCCGCGGTCGGGGGCTTTGTGCCTGCCACCGCGCGCAGCCCAGTGTCGGCCGGAGTGGGGATCAAGTTGAGCGGGCCGAACTCGTCTGTGCAGAAGACCACTTCGGGCTCGCCGTCCTCGGGTACCACCTCGCCGTCGGCGATCGCGTAGAGGTGGTCGACCTGGGCATCGCAGGCGCGGCTGGCCCAGCTCCTTCGTCGACCACCCTCTCGGCGACCAGGAAGTCCGCCGGCTTGGTCAGGCTCCAGGTGGAGAACGGCGGGTCGTGGTCGGTGGACTTGGCTTGGCGATCTCCGCCGACGCCGTGGCGGCGGCAGAAGCACGCGTTCATCGCGGTGCCGTGCACAGAAGTTCAGACGCAATGGGCGGGCGCCGGCAGACAGTTCCCAGTCGAGGAACCGGCGCAGTGGCGTGCGGGGATTCCTTGGCCCGGACGTCAGGCTCACCGGTCACCACCCCGAAGCGTGCGCCATGCAGGCGCGGTCGAGTCGTCGTGGCCGGAGGCTAGTAAGCGCCACTGACAGTCCGTCACCCTTGTGGAGGAAGAAGGAGTGCGACAGCCCCGCAGATTCGCGCTTTCGGATGAATCCCTCACATCCTTTGAGTCGTACGGCCCCGCTCAGAGGCCTGCCGATCGCGGCCTGGCTATCGCTTGAGGCTCAATCTTGCGCTGGCCTCGTCGGCAAGGTGAAGCCCCCAAAACATCGACACTTCCGGGTGTCGAGAATGCGGCACCGGCTCCGTCTCAGGGGTACCAGTAGCCGGAACGGACTGCGCGACGAAGAAGGAGCACCCCTTGACTATTCAGCGGATGGACAACGTAGGTATCGTCGTCGACGACCTGGAGGCTGCCATCGCCTTCTTCACCGAGCTCGGCATGGAGCTCGAAGGCGAAGCGCAGATCGAGGGAATCTACGCAGACCAGACGGTCGGCCTCGACGGGGTCCGCAGCGCCATCGCGATGATGCGCACCCCGGACGGCCACGGCAAGCTGGAGCTGACGAAGTTCCACTCCCCCGCGGCGATCACTGCCGGACCGCTCAACCCGCCACCCAACACTCTGGGCCTGCACCGTGTCATGTTCGCCGTCGACGACATCGACGATACGATCACCCGCCTGCGCCGCCATGGCGCCGAACTCCTCGGCGAGGTGGCGCAGTACGAGAACATCTACCGACTCTGCAACCTCCGCGGTCCCTCGGGAATCATCGTCGCTCTGGCCGAACGGATCGGCTAGGTTCTGGCTCCTTGGTCAGTGTCGGGTCCAGATGAGGATGCTCGCGAGGTGGAGTGCGGCCTGGTAGGCGATCGCGAGTATGTCGTTTCGTGTGGCCAGGCCGCGCCACTGCTTGAGGCGGTTGATGCACCGCTCGACGGTGTTGCGCCGCTTGTATGCCTCGGTGTCGAAGCCGGCAGGCGGCCACCAAGTCGGCCTCGTCGCAGGCGGTGGCTGACTTGGTCGTACGGCTGTGGGATGACCGCACGGATGCCCCGGCGCCGCGGACTGGTGCATCACCTGCCTGGCCTGCGGTGACGGTGAAGGCGGGGCTCCGTGCCCGGCCGTCCGCGGCCAGGCGGAACTTGGTACTCAGCCCGCCGCGGGAGCGTCCGAGCGCGTGGTCGGCGGGCTCGCCGGAGCGGGTCGCCCCCTTATGAGTGCTCCGGCAAGGGCGCTGGGGGACCCGGACGACCGTGGAGTCCACTGACACCATCCATTCGATGCCGTCATCGGCGTCTGCTGCCGCCATGACGGCGGTGAGGATCATTTCCCAAGTGCCGTCGACAGCCCATCTGATCAGCCGTTTGTTGGCGGCCTGCAATGAGCCGAGCTCGTCGGGTAGGTCCCGCCAAGGCGGCCCGTAGCCCGGGCCCCCTCAGGCCCGGGCCCAGGATGTCGAGGGCCGCAACTCCTGCCGCACGCTGCCCAGATGGCTGGGGCTGTGTCGAAAGTGGATCAAGGTAGTGGTTGAGCAATCGCGACGGAATGAGACGATCTCGCTTTCGATCTGGCTACCTGCACCCCATCCGACGGGCCAGGCTCCCGCCTTGGTAGAAAGTGCCTGATCACACAGGGGTGCGGGTGTTATGGTCCCTCGCATGGCTGAACTGATCACTCCCACGGAACAGTTGCATTCCTCGTGGCTCACGGCACGTGACGAGTGGCAGCCTGGTGCTCACCAGGACGGTGCTGGCCTGCGTCTGGTTGGTGACGACGACCTCGACAGCCCGGAAGGGTTCGCCTCGTGGGTCGAGCGACTGCGGCAGCAATCGGACCGTTCGCTGCCTGTCGGGGAAGGACGCGTCCACGCTACGCACTGGTGGATCGTCAGCGGCGAGACGTACCTCGGGGCCATCGACCTTCGGCACTATCTGAACGCCTTTCTGTTGGAAGGCGGCGGAAACATCGGCTACAGCATTCGGCCTTCCGCCAGGAGGCGAGGACTGGCCTCGTGGGCGCTGGGAGCGGTGCTGCTGAAGGCGCCGGCGCTCGGTCTCGACCGGGTCCTCCTCACCTGTGACGACGGCAACCTCGGCTCGGCGCGCACCATCGAAAGCAATGGCGGCATCCTCGAGGATGTGCGCAGCACCGAAGCCGGGCTCAAACGCCGCTACTGGATCACTCTCAACGACGCTGGTCACAGCCATTCATTGATGGCCGCGACGAGGACAGTCGCCTCGTAGCGGACCGCGAGCTTGTCGTACCTAGTGGACACGGCGCGGTGTCCAGCGAATGGGCATCCGTTGTTGCTCTGAACAACGCTCAACTCTGCGATGAGACGCGGAACTCCGGCAAGCCTGCCCAGGCCGACGCGGTGATGGTGTCATGCCGTCAGCCGCCCGGCACCCCGCTTGCGGGGCCGACCCTGCGTGCCGTACAGCGGCAGGCCCAGCGCGGCGCTGCACCACCGACCCCCTCCCAAGTTCCGTCCCAGGCCCAGCGCGTCGACCGGGACGGCAAGCCGCCGGCCGACACCCGTCGGCCGCCGTCCGCTGCCGGCCTGTCAGTGTTGCAGCCCCGTCCGGTATGGACGGCCGAGCAGGACTTCAATGGCGGCAACTGCACAGGCTCGGGACGATCCATGGGTGTCCAGGAACGCGGTGGGAGGTGGCGGGGGCGCGTGGGGGCAGTCCCATCTCGACCACGACCGTGTCCGGGCGGATCCGGAGCAGCCGCTCAAGCGACGCAGCGACAGAGGGGGGCCGGTGGATGTCCCGGGCCACCGCAACCACCCCTCCGCCGGGCTCACTCGCCGCGAGGGCCACTGGGGCGAACGCCCTGGTGAGATCCCCCTCGACGGTGACCCGGACCACCTGTGTACCGGGCAGTTGGGCCCGCAGGAGCTCTCCAAAGCCCCAGGCGGTCTCGCCGATGGCGGGGGTCGGCACCGTGAGGTCCTGGCGGCGGTCTATCGCCGTTTCGCCCAGTAGTCCCAAGCCCGTGTCAGGGCCCGGCTCCACCGCGTGATCCTCGACGAACTCGGTGCCGCCAGCAAGTTGGACTGGTCTCGGTGCGCGATCGACTCCGTCAGCGTCCGTGCTCTCAAAGGGGGCAGCTGGCGGGACCGAACCCGACCGGCCGTGGCAAGAACGGGTCAACAATCCACTTAACCGTGGACCGCAACGGCCTGCCGATCTCGGTAGCGATCACCGCCGCCAACACCCACGACAGCCTCGCTCTCCAGCCACTGGTCAAGGGAAATGCCGCCAGTCCGAGGCCGGCGGGGCCCGCGTCGCCGCCGACCCGCACGGCTCCATGCGGACAAGGATTACGACTACGACCACCCGCGCCGATGGCTCCGCGGCCGGGGCGTCGTCCCGCGCATCGCCCGCCCCGGCATCGATTCCTCCCAGCGCCTCGGCTACCACCGGTGAGTCGTCGAGCGCAGCATGGCCTGGCTGTCCGGCTGCCGACGCTTACACCGCCGCTACGAACGCGCTACTAGCGGGCGGGGCTGGACGGCGGACTGCGGGGGACCGCGAAGACCCGCGCTTCGACGGGCGGCAGCAGCCGGCATGCAGCCCGAGAGAGCCTCCTGGTCCCGGGCCGAGGGCCACGAGTCCGTCCTATGCGGACCCCCGCGAGCGTCGCGTTCCTGGCGTGGTGTGTGGCGGCATATTCGTCGATCTTCATCGGCCGGTCGCCTTGGTCGCCGCGTGTGGATCCTCGGCCTCCGGGCCGGCGTGCCGGTTCCGGTGCCCGCCGAGCCCCCCGGCGCGTACCGCCGTTGGGCCCGACCGCACAATGGTCACAGAATTTCTGAAACGCCACGGTAAGGAGTACGACGCATGGTAAGATCCGCCGCTCAGCAGGACCCCGGGCAGACATCAACCCCCCAGACGGCACCTCCGGGGACCGAAGGCCTCGGACAGCTGCGTGAGACGTTCCTGCCGAAGCGTGTCGGCCCTGTGCGACTGGCCGCCCTTCTGCTGATGGGGACCGTTTCCCTGATCCTTCCTCCCCTGGGCGCCTACTTCCTCTGGCTCGCTGCCCAGACGCCCAATCTCTCGCGCAAGCAGGCTGCCCGCCGACTGCACCTCTTCGAGCATGGCCTGGCCGAGGTGGGGAAGAGCGGCGAAGTGTCCGTTTTCCGCTGGGACACGATGACGGTGCTTCAGGAGATCACCGAGCGGTACGCAAACGGCGTATATGTCGGCACCACCTACGTCTACACGCTCCACCGCGCGGACGGTACGACGCTCAAGGTCACCGGCTTCTACGCCCAGCCCGAGCGCTGGGGCCCGGCGTTGCAGCAGGAGATCACCCGGGCACAGCTCCCCGGACTGCTCGCCGGGCTGGAGCAGGGCGGGACCCTGACCTACGGGGAGCTCTCGGTGAACCTGGGCGGTGCGGCCACCTCAAAGGACAGCCTGACGTGGCCGCAGATCGAGAAGGCCGAGCTCTCACAGGGAGTGCTGGTGCTGCGCAAGGTCGGCAAGAAGCTGCCCTGGGCAAGGATGCCGGTCAAGAAGATCCCGAATCTCTTCCTCTTCCTCGCCCTCGTGGAGCAGCTCCGATACGGCTGGCCGCGCCAGGACGCCTGACCGCCGGAGCACGGTCGAAGGCAAGGCATTGGATGGACACCCACGGTCACATCAGCGTCGAGCAACTGCGCGCGCAGGCCGCTGGGCTCGGCATGCTCGCGGCCCGCGACCTGGTCACCCTGGGCGGTCGCGCGTATGTCGACGCCGTCACCGCCGTACGATCAGACACCCAGCGCCCCCCTGCACGGATGCCACGGCATCAGCGAACAGTGCTCTCCCCTCGCCCGCCTGGCCGCGGCCGCCGACCCACTCCACCTCAATCGGGTCTTCGCGACTGGCCCGGCGCCGACACAGCCCCGCCGATGGTGCCGGGCCGGCGTCACGTAGACCTTCGCTGCGACCTGCTGTGGCCTACCGGGCGGGCACAAGGGCACTTCGTCTGCACGGTCCGCGTACCAGCCCGGGGCAGGTGCGCCTCGCGACCCCTGGTGCGGACCTCGGACTGCTGGTTTTCCGCCAGGGTGACGGCCAGAGCGTGCCTCTTGGCCGGTTGGGCCAGTCGGTCGGACATGTCTGTCCGGGCGGTGGTCATTGGTCTTCGGTTCCAGCCGCCGACACCGGGCCGTGCTCACGCCGGGCCCGGTGTCAGGTCGGCCCCCGCTCGTCCGCGTGTCTCCCGCGGCCGGGGACTCACTCCAATTCCGTCACCACGCCGTCCGCGTCCATCACCCAGCTTCCGGTCTCGACGCCGTACACCTTTTTGTCTTCGAGCCACTTCCAGGACATCTGCTGCAGGACCTGGTTGGCCCGACGTTCCCAGACCGGATTGTGGTCCCAGCCCTCGACACGGATCATCAGCTTGTCGGCACCCGGAATCGCCTTGTAGAGCTTCGGAACGGAAAAGTGGAGCACCGGCCCCAGCTCCTCCGACGTGTTGGCCGTCGTGTCCCGGTCTCCGTAGACGATGCACACTGGCACAGCGGTGCCGAGCGTGGAGCCGTACGGCACGGTGCTCGTGTTCCAGCCCCACCAGTAGGAGTTGCGCCACCGCATGACGCCTTCGGGTGTCCCCGCGATGGGGCCGCCCCACTTCTCGCCGATGCTGTCGCAGTCCATGATGGCCTGCCAGACGTGGCCGGCCAGCTCCTTGTCACTGATGGTGGCTTGCAGGCCCGCCTTGCTGGTCAGGTTCATCGGGAAGCCGAAGACCGCGGGCGGCTTGGACTCGGGCTGCGTCGGCAGACCCGTTCCGGGAGGTGGAGCGAAGGGTGCGGCGGCGTGCGTCGACCACCGGCCGTTCGGGGGAAAGATGGGTGCGAGAAGGAACATTCTCGCCACGTCCCCCGGATTCTGCAGCGCGTACGGACCCATGACGAACGCGGCCGCGGACCAGCCGATGAAGGAGACCTTCTCGTTGCTGCACCGCGCCCTGATGAACTTGACGACGGTGGCCAGCTCGTCCCATTCGCTCTGGGAGTTGCCCAGTTGGTGTGGGTAGGGCGCTGTCGGGGAGCAGGTCCCCGTGCCGGGATTGGTCTCCAAGAGGCCCCGCTGGGCCGGGTTGGCGTTGCACGGGTCCTCCATCTTCGGGCGGGGGGAGAGCCCGGAGCCCTGGAGGTCCATGACGAACACGTCGTAGCCCTTGCCCGCCAGGTCCTGCGCCCAGCTGTAGCTGGTGTCCGGGTGCGCTGAGCTGCCCTTCGCAGGGAGCACGAGGTCGAAGCCGGGCAGGGCCGGAACGCTCCTGCCGTGGAGCATGAGAACCGGCTTGGGTGTACCACCGGATCCGGCAGCCTTGTATTCCCGTACGAAGAGTTCGATCTCTTCGCCGGAATTCGCCGGGATGGTCGATTTGTGCTTGACCTTGTGGTTGACGAGAGTCAGTTGTGACATGGTCGCCTCCGATTGCTTGTTCGCCCTGAGGAACGGTTGTTCCCGTGGGTGGTCAGCATCTCCGCCGCCCCCGGGCCGTACGGGGAGCCGGGACGGCGGGGCGCACGGATGGTGACTGATCGGGTGGGCGCGGCTCCTCCGATCGGCGGGGCGCACGGGGATAGCACGCCAGCGACCGCGCTGCAGGCCCGAAAACCCGTCCGGAGGCGGGGCGAGTGCGGGGCGCGCGCATCACGTTGACGGTCAGGTGTTGGTCGTCCGGCCGAAGGGGGCTTTGAGCAGTACCGGAGGCTGCCGAGAGAGGTCGGTACGGCAGTCGGGGCGGTGCCGGCCGTCCTCGGGCGGGGCGTTTTCGTCGCCGATGTTAGGGGCGCCGGTGACGGGCTGGGCACAGCGCTCGCAGCGTACGGGCAGTTGCTTGGGTGGGGTGAGCGGGCTCGGCAGCAGAACCAGTCGATGCTCGGCTTGTTCGTGCCGACGCTCGTGTTGTCGCTGCTGCTGGCCCCGCTTGGCGAGGCGGAACGCGCGCTTCAGCGTCTGGTGGATGGCGGGGCCATGATGGCTGAGATATCGGCTGAGCCGTCTTCGGCAGTGGCGGAGCTGGCGCGGGGCGCGATGCGGGACCCCAGCCACCTCCACGAGCCAGACGAGCGGACGAACCTCGCTCAACTCTCCCGACGCTGACTGGGGCTCATGCTCGCCCACCCAGAACCAACGGATCACGTTCGGAAAGCGGATGGTCGCTCGTCCAATACGCCATTTGCAGAGGACGACGGTCGACTGTTTGAGGGTGGGCCTTGGATGCCTCAATGGCCCCACCTTGGATTCTCTCGGGCCAGCCGTAACACGAGTGTCTTTGATCGCTGCCTGGGTGGGCGGCCGTCCGGCACGCCGAGGCGCCGTGCAATCCCACTTCGCGGCGATGAACCACCTGGGCGACCGGGATGCCGTGCTCATCGTGGACGACACCGGCGTCCTGAGGAAGCGGGTGCGCTCGGCCGGGGTGCAGCGGCAGTTCTCCGGCACGGCACCTGTTCGCTGACTTCAACCTCGCCGACGGGACCGTCATCGGTGAACTGCACCACCGCCACCGGGCCATCGAGTTCAAGAAGTTCCTGGTCACGATAGACAAGGGTGTGCCGGCCGATCTGAATGTGCACCTGGTGTGAGGCTTCCACGTCCACTTCACCCCGACTGCGTTATGCGGTGCAACCGTGATCTGGCTTGCCGTTCGGTAGGGCGGCGGTGGACGGCAGCGCATGGGGCTTACGGATGCCAACAGCGGGGGAAGGCTGGGAGGCATCGCACATGACAGAGGAGAGAGCGCCATGCGAATCGCCGTCGCCGGAGCAACCGGGAACATCGGGGCCCGCACCGTCGCCGCTTTGGAGCAGGCCGGACACGAAGTCGTTCGTATCAGCCGCTCACTCGGCGTGGACATGATCACCGGGCGCGGCCTCGACTCCGCCCTGACCGGTGTCGACGCAGTCGTGGACGCCATGAGCTACGAGGCAACCGACCGGGACGACGCGGTGGCGTACTTCGGCACCGCCACCCGGAACCTGCTCGCCGCCGAGGAACGAGCCGGTGTCCGGCACCATGTACTGCTCTCGATCGTCGGCATCGACCGTGTCGAAGGCAACGCACACTACGCCGGCAAGCGTGAGCAGGAGCACCTCGTGGCCGAGAGCCCGGTGCCGTGGACGATTGTTCCCTTCACGCAGTTCCACGACTTCGCCGCGACGATGACGAGCTGGACCGAACAAGACGGCGTCGCCCCGATCCCACCGCTGCTCGTCCAGCCGATCGCCCCCGCGGATGTGGCCGACATCCTCGCCGAGATCGCCACGGGCACACCGCAAGGACGTTACCGAGACGTCGCCGGCCCGGAACCGCAGGACCTGGTGGACATGGCCCGGCGCACCAACGACGCACGCGGACACACGGTCAAGCTCGTGCCCACCTGGTCATCGCTGCTGGGACCCGAGATGGCCGGCGACGTACTCCTGCCCGGCGAGGACGCCCGCATCGCGCCCACCACCTTCGACGTATGGCTCGCAATGCCGCAGTAGCGGCACTCCGGCGCCGAGCCCCACCCACCACCGCGATCGCGGCCCGGTGGATGCCCGTTTCTCAGCCTGCTTGCCGGTCGGCCAACTGACCATCGGTGGAGCCTCCGCAGGTCAGATCAGCGCTGTAGTGCTGCTGTCGTTGTTCTTCTCCGAGCATTCATCGGGCCCAACCTCCAGGCTGGTTCTGTTGCTCAGCCTTGCGTGCCTGGTGGGGCTCATCGTGGTGGCATCGATGCGTGCCGGGCGCTCCATGTGGCTGTCCGAGGCCGTAGTGCATCTGGCGGATACGAGCACCCAAATCCGGGTCCGCCTGACAATGGTTCTGATTGTTGGTCTGTCCGCGGTCGCCCTCCATCTCGGATTCGAAGCGATTTTGGGTGCCTTCATCGCCGGGGCCGTGCTGCGGCTGGTCGACCCCGACGCCGAACGGACGCATCCGCAGTTCCACGTCAAACTGGAGGGCCTCGGCTATGGATTCCTCGTGCCCGTCTTCTTCGTGACCGGCAATCGAAGCCGGTCAGGGACCAGTGACCGACTTGATCGTGTACGGGAAGCTCTCCTGCTGCCAGATCACCGTGAACCGGGCGGTCGGGCGGCTGTCGACCTGGGGTACCCGGCCGTCCGACGTGAGTGTCTTCGTGGTGCCGAAGGTGCCGGAACGGCTGATCAGGCGGGCGCTGGTCTTGGTGTAGCTGTACGGGGGCGTCGACTTGGGGACGACCGTATGGAAGACCAGCATGCCGTCGCCGTCGTCGTCGAGGGCCAGGTCGGGGCGGTCGCCGAGACCTAGGCTGGTGACCGCGCCCCGGGCACCGGCGGCTGACAGGCGGCGGCCCAGCAGCTCGAGTTTTCCGCTGCTGTTGTAGCGGGTCCACACGATCATCGAGTCGCCGTCGAGGTCGGTCGCGAGGGCGTGGTGGAAGCCCACGTTGTCCGTAGAGGCCGAGATACGCAGAGGGGCCGCCAACGTACCGGTACGGCTCCAGCGAGAGGCCCATACCTGTGAGCGGGCACCGCCGCCGGAGTGGTAGGTGATGACCGCGTCGCCGTCCCGGTCGACGCCGACCCGCACCATGCCGAAGCCGCCGTACGACGCGATCGGCGAGGTGAGCACCTTCGTCGAGGAGACCGACGTCGACGTGATCCGCTTGGCGACGACGTCCGAGGCCCGCGCCCAGGCGACGACGAACTGGCCGTTGCGGTCGACGCCGATGGCCGGCCTGTCGGCCGAGCTCGAGCCGAGGGTGATGGCTGCGCCGACGGTTCCGTCGAGCTTGAGGCGGCGGGCGACCGCGTACCAGCTTCCGTCGCGGACCTCCGTCCACGCCGCCATCGCGGTGCCGCCCGGCGTCACGGCGACCACCGGAGTCGTCGCGGGCGCCGAGGTGGACAATTTCTGGAGCGGCCCGACAAGGCTGCCGGAGGCCGAGACCCGTCGGCCCACGACCTGACTGTCCTGTTGCCAGACCACGGCCGAGTCACCGGTGTCGTCGGAGTCGGCCTGCGGCCAGGACGGCGCGGCACCGTCCGGCGACAGGGTGCGGATCGCAGTCACCGTACCGCTCGCGGTCTTCACTCTGGCCTGGATCCGGTAGTAGCAGCCCGGTGTCGACAGGTCGCAGGCATTCCAGGCCAGCAGGGCGTCACCCTGCCGGTCGACCGACACCGTGGGCGAATCGTCAGGAGTCCAGCCGGCGGCCGACACGTTCCACCCCGACGTCCAGGCAGCCTGGGCGTTCAGGACCATCGTCGCCGTGAACGCGATCCCGGCCGCCGCCGCGACAGAAACGCCGGCAAGAACACGACGCTTCACCGAACGCCGATGACGTGCTGCACGCGGAGCCACTCTCATCCTCCAGTTTATTTCGGTGACTTGAGCGCAGCCGTCACACAGGCTGCCCCCAGTACCCAGCGCACCTGCATGCTCGAACGTCACATGCGGTACGGACAAGTGTCGGAGTCACCGTCACCACAGGCGCTCCTCGACGTGCGCCATGGCTGCCAGCCGCCTGAGAGCGCAACAGCCCCTGACTGCAATCAGTCAGGGGCCCACTTGGCCAGCCACAGTGGAACCACGGTGTGTGGGTCAACGGCGGACGGGATGGAAGCGGGCCCGAGTATGGATCCCGGGACTGTCTCTGGGCCGTGGAACGGCTCTCAATGATGAACAGCGTTGACAACCGTCGACAGCTGCAGCAGGCCACAGCTCCGATCGGGTAGGCAGGCGCAAGTTAGAGGACCTCCGCGTCACTTCTCTCCGTTCAGTACCACTGCGGTGTCTCGTGGGGTGCGGGCTGCCGGAAGCCGTCGTGGGGCGGGGGCTGCGGAAGGCCGTCGTGGGGCGCCGGCTGGTGGAGGGCGTCGTACGGCACTGGCTGCGGATAGCCCTCGTACGGCGCTGGCTGCGCAAAGCCGGACTGTTGCGGGGTGCGGTCCTTGTGGGGCGCCTCGGCGCCTCCCGGGGCCTGCAGGCTGCCGTACCGCTCCATGCGCTGCCACCGCAGCCGTGAGCCCGACACGGCGGTGAAGACGGACTGGATGACGACGAGGTACATCAGCTGACGGTAGACGAACTGTTGCAGCGGCAGGCTCCACAGCGGCCCCGGGCGTTCTCCGTCCAAGCGGAACGCGTACAGGCCCATAAGGAGTTGCAACAGCAAGACGGCGAGCCAGAGCCCGATGACCCGGACCGGGTCGAGGAAGACCAGCCCGTACAGGGCGAAGATGTCCACGACGGGAGCGAGCAAGGGCAGTAGTAGCTGGAAGAGCAGCAGATAGACCAGGCCTCGGCGGCCCAGTTTCCCGGCCGGGCCGCGCTGCACCAGCGCGCCGCGATGCTTCCACATCGCTTGCAGGGTGCCGTAGCACCAACGGTATCGCTGGCGCCACAGGGCGTTCAGTGACGCGGGCGCCTCGGTCCAAGCCCTCGCGCCCTCCTCGTACACCACGCGCCAGCCGGCGCGGCACAGCGCCATGGTGAGGTCGGTGTCCTCGGCGAGGGTGACGTCACTGACGCCGCCGAGGGCCAGCAGCGCCCGGCGGCGGAACGCGCCGACCGCTCCGGGAACCGTCGGCATGCATTCGGCGAGGTCGAACAGGCGGCGGTCGAGGTTGAACCCGACCACGTACTCGATGTGCTGCCAACGGCCCAGCAGGCCGCCCCGGTTGATGACCTTGGCGTTGCCCGAGACGGCGCCCACGCGTGGGTCGGCGAAGGGCTGCACAATGGCGCGGACGGTGTCGGGTTCGAAGACCGTGTCGCCGTCGACCATGACCACCAGGTCGAAGGAGGCGGCGGCGAGCCCGGTGTTGAGCGCGGCGGGCTTGCCCGCGTTCCGCTGCCGGATCACCCGCACCGGCAGGCGGAGCGACTCCACCAGGTCGGCGGTGCCGTCGGTCGAACCGTCGTCCACCACAATGATCTCGACCGGATGGTCGGAGGCGAGCAGGGAGCGTACGGCCGCCTCGATTCCGGCGCTCTCGTTGTACGCGGGGACGATGACACTGACCGGCTCGTTCACCGGCGGCCCCCAGGACCGGACGCCGCCCTTGGCCCGCAGGCGCCGGTGCCGCCGGGCCGCGACCAGCACGACCACCGCACGCAGCACACTGATCGCCCCGGCCGCGTACATCAGCAGGCCCAGCAACCACACGACCCAGTCGCCGGCCTGCAGCACCTTGATGAGGGCGAGCCCCTGCAGATGGTCGCCGAGCCCGGCGCGCTGGACGGGTGCGGCCATGCCGACCGCGGCACCGACCGTCGCGAACTTGAAGCCCTGTGCCTTGAGCCGAGGGATCAGGGCGCTCAGAGCGGCGACGGTCTGTGACCGGTCACCACCGGCGTCGTGCATCAGCACGACCTGCCCGCCATGGCCGTGCGGGGTCGCGTTGGCGATGATGCGGTCCACACCGGGGCGCTGCCAGTCCTCGGCGTCCTGGGTGGTGAGCACCGTGACATAGCCCGCCTTGTCGGCCTGCTGGAGGACGGACCAGTCGGCGTCGTCCAGCGCGTCGTTCTCCGAGGAGTAGGGCGGCCTCAGCAGTGCGGTGGTGACCCCGGCGGCGCCGGCCACCGCAAGCTGCGTCTCGCGCAGCTCCAGGGACCGCTGCCAGGGGGCGAGGCGGGCCAGGTCCGGATGGGTGAAGGTGTGGATACCGATCTGGTGGCCCTCGGCGACGATCCGGCGGACCAGCTCCGGATGGGCCACGACCTGAGTGCCCACGACGAAGAACGTCGCGCGCACATGGTTGCGACGCAGCACATCCAGGATGCGCGGCGTCCACACGGGATCCGGGCCGTCGTCGAAGGTCAGTGCGATGGTGCGGGCCTTCACCCGGGCTGTGTGCGCGGAGGTGGCGGCGTTCGCGATCACCGGGCCACCGTGGACCACCTGGCTGGGCACCGCGTCGTTCCGGCCACGGGCACCGGTCACGCTGTCCGAGGTGATGCCGAACATGTGTTTGGTGTAACCCTGCAGCAGAAGGGCCATCGACAAGGTCACCACGAACACGCTCAGCAGCAGCCAATGGGCGCGAGGTGTGATCTGGCGGGTGCGGCCGCGACGAGGAAGCGGGTTGCGGAGTCTGCGGTTGGTCACGTCAGGGGGCCTTGGATCACTTCACGGGGTTGTGGGACGAGCCGACCGCGCGGCCCCTGGATGTGTGATGGGGAGTGGAGGTTACGGCCGGGGACGCGATACCGCTGGGCGCCGCGGCGGGCACGGGTGTGGCCGCAGAGGTGGCGGCTGCCGGACGGTCGGCGGGGCCGGAGGTCTTCCGCGCCGCCGTGGGGCGGGAGTTCTTGTGCACTGCGGCAGGGCTCTCGCTCCCTGCGGAGTGGCCTGTGCCGGGGGAAGCGTCGGGCGCGGACACATGGGGCGTGGTCGGGTGCGTGGAGTCCAGTTGCGGGACGAACGGGGCGTCGAGGCTGGGTCCGCCCAGCACAGCGCTGATCAGCAGAGCGACGTAGCCACCGGCGGGGATGACCAGCAGCCGGGCGGCGCGCAGCACGCGGCGCTGGCGTCGCCCCGAGGAGTCGACGAAGACCGGCCGCACCGACTCGCTCTTCGGCGTGTCCGATCCTGGTACGGGAGAGCTGGGTGTGTCGAGTTCTGAAGGCGGCACGGTGAGGACGTCGCCGTGGGCAGCGGCCCACGCCGTCGTGGCAGGCCCCGTCCCGGCAGCGTAGGGATACGGCCCGGTGGCGTAGGGGCCCGTCCCCGCCACACGGGCGCTTCCCATCGGGTACATCGGTTGCGCGGGTTGTACCGGGTCCCAGGGGTGCGTGGCTGTGCCGCTGGTGGCACTTCCGCTGTGCTCGTAGCCGTGGGCATACCCGTACCCAACGCCTCCGTACGGATCCTCGCCGTACGCTCCGCCGCTATCGTCCGTCCACTGCACGAGTCGTGCCCCTGTCCTGGCCGACCCACGCGGTCGCCCGAAGTGTAAAGGGCCAACTCGGCCGGATGTGTTACACCTCGACCTCGCAGAACAGACCAAATCGACTGAAAACGCATGGACTGCAAGGGATGAGTCGGCCAACGACGGAACCAGCAGGACGACGGCATGAGGCCCCCGCTGCTTCAGGGGATACGGCTCGCCGCGGTGGCTGACCGCGACTCGATGGAGAGCCACACCCGAACCCGGATCGACGACCCCGGTACGGTCCGTGATCCACGCCTGACCGCCCGCCGCTGGTCCGATGCGTATGTGGGGCGGCCGGACCCCGTGAGGTGGGCGGGGTCCGGCCGCCCCCGTACCTCTCCGTGCCACTCTCGGGGGGAGTCAAGAGCAACACGGAGAGTGGTCTGGGAAAGACGCGTGCCTACGACCGCCGGGCGGTCGACCAGAGCCCGCTCCGCACGGACTCGGCACTCACACAGCGCATGGTCGGCGCGAAGCGTCACCCGGCGGGGACGGTGCCGGTCAGGCACCGGATCAGCGGAGCGCCAACGAGCTGCCGCGCCCACTTGGTCCCGGCCGGGGTGGCGACAGCGCGCCGGCGAGCGACTCCGGCGAGAACGCGAAGGACGCCTGATGCGTTGTGACACTTCTGTTCTGGCTGACGCTGGTCACCATGAGGCCGTCGTCGCGACCGGAGCACATGGGACGGCACGGACTCGAAGTGGATCCCGTGCGAACGAGGACAGTCTTGGGCCAGGCACGACAACCCGGGCGCGTACAGGCGAACGACCAGAATTTGACGGTGGCAGTCGCTCGCGCCCAGGACGGCGACGAGGCGGCCTTCGCGGTCGCCTACCGGATCGTGCAGCCGGGCCTGCTCGGCTATCTGCGCGGACTCGTCGGCGACGACGCCGAGGACGTGGCGTCCGACGCCTGGCTGGAGATCGCCCGCGACCTCGGACGCTTCAAGGGCGACGGAGCCGGGTTCCGCGGCTGGACCGCGACCATCGCCCGGCACCGGGCGCTGGACCATCTACGCCGCCAGCGCGTGCGGCCCCGGGCGGGCGGGACCGAGCAGGACGTGCTGGACCTGCCCAGCCCGCACAGCACGCATGAACAGGCCTTGGAGTCCCTCTCCACCGGGCAGGCCCTGGAACTGGTCCGCGGGCTGCCGCGGGACCAGGCCGAGGCAGTGCTCCTGCGGGTCGTCATCGGTCTGGACGGCCCCACCGCCGCACGCGTCCTCGGCAAACGCCCGGGAGCGGTACGCACCGCCGCCCACCGAGGCCTGAAACGCCTCGCCCGCCAGCTGGGCGTCGGCGACGAAGTCGGAGAAAGCGTGACGGGTGAGGCTTCCCGGACGCTGGGAGAGTCGGCATGAACGACGCCGGCAGTAGAGGGCAGGCAATCCAGGCACCAGGGTCCGGCGCCCCGAATGAATCGAGCACGTCGGACAGGAACGGAAACGGACATGGGTGAGCGGCTGAGCGGCGAGGGCGTTCCCCGCCGCCGCGTGCACACCGGCGGCACGTCGGGCCCTGGGGACGTGCGCGACGACTCCGCGCTGGAGACAGTGCTGGCCGCCGTCATGCGCGGAGGTGATCTCGACCCCGAGGCCGAACAACGAGCGGTGGCCGCTTTCCGGGCCGCTCGCGACGCGGGCGCGCACCAGGCACGTACTCGGCGCCGGGACGACTGGCGGCTGCCCGCGGGGCAGCGTGCCGGGCGCCGTCTCAAGACGACGTTCGGCGCGGTGTTCGCCAGTGTCGCCCTGGGCGGTGTCGCGGTCGCTGCCATCGGTTCGGTGGGCTCATCCGCAGGTGGTCGCGACCGGGGGGCGACGCACCCGTCGGCGGTCACTCCAGACCGACCGGGCGCGTCGTCGGCGTCGTCCGGCGACCTCGGCCCGACGAAGCGCCCTGCCACCGCCCAGGACACCGAGGCCCACTGCCGCACCTACGAGCACGTGAAGGACGGCGGCAAGGCGATGGACTCGACGGCCTGGCAGCGACTCGTCGCCGCCGCGGGCGGGCGGGACAAGGTCGCCGCGTACTGCTCCGAGCAACTCGCGCGGGCGACAGCCGCGCGGAGCGGGCCGGGCCACACGGGCGCTGCGGATTCGGGCAAGGGCTCGGCAGGGAACACCGGCGCGTCCGGCAACGAAAACGGTGGCGCGGACAGCACTGCCGGAGCGAGCGGCCGGGCAAGCAGCGACAAGGGCAACGAGAAGCACAAGTAGTGGTAGATCCAACGGCGGCAGCGCAATGCAGCTGCGGCTGAACATCGATCAGTCGCCGCGCGCAACAAGTCCGCGTGGCTCAGCGAGCAGCCCCCGGTGCAGCTCGACCCCGAGGTTGTCTTGGTCCAGGTGGACCACTTCGAGGCCGAAGCCCGAAGCCGCGGAGTCACCCACACCACGTTCCGCCACATCACCGACGCCTTGAACCTCAGCGGCAACCAGTGCCACGACCTACGCGAGCTGCGCATCAACAGCCGTCCGTGGCAAATCCACCGACTGCCCGACGCGCCGGAGCTTACGGAGCCGTGATCACTGGCGCCAAAGCAGCACCCGGCCAAGTTCGCTACGCCGACCGCGTGCCCCTGCGCAGGCTCTAGATCATCCGCGCGACCGACGGTACCTTGTCACCATGACTCACAGCCGAAAGGGCAATGCCGCGTAGGCGCCCATCTGCCGTACGGGACAGCCTCCCCGTACGCCTCCCCAGGCACTACTTCCGCTACCCGTATCCGCCGATCAACAGGCTGTCCGGGGCGTGCAGAGCCCACATCCGCAGGCTCGAACACATGCGCTTCTGGCCGGGCGCCACGGAGAAGGCCTTCTGGCACTGGGCTGCCCTCGCTCACGGCCCGCTGAAGAGGATCGCTGATCGCTTCACTTCGACCAGGTGTGGGATCCCAGAGTGTGGCTGCGATCCCGGATACTTCCGCGATCACCTCGAAGAGATCCTGCATGCCCTACCCAAGAAGTCGGCACGAGAGCTGCGCATGCTCGTATGGGATCTCGACTCCAAGATCCTCAGACGAGCCGAGGTCATCCGCGCTCATTCCCCCGACGTCCCGTGGTGGCGAGACCAGCTCTAGACATTCCTTGGGCCGTCTCTGGGCCGTCCGAGGCGAACCGACGTTGGCAGATGACGACAACTAGTCCTGGCATCCACGCTGGTCACGGGCTCAGCAGTTCCGCCCAACGCGGACCGGGAGCGAGGGTCGTCTTCTTACAACGAGCGCGTCGACCTGTACGTGGACGGCGTCCGGCTCCCGCGGCCCATCGCCCTTTCGCGGGCTCAGTGGGACAAGCAGCAGCGGGCACGTACCCTGACGAGTCGCTCGTCGGCGCCCACACATTAGGGTGGCAGGCATGTCCGTGGTGGAAGTCGTGCAGTTGCTGGTGTCGCCGGTGCACCGGTACATGGGGCGGCCGTCCGAGGGCCCCTCCGCCGCGACCGGGGAGGAACTGGTCCGGAGCGTCGAGGTACGACGGAACCTGGGCATCGTGGGCGACCGCTACTACGCACGCCCGGCTCATCGCGACGCCGCCATCACGCTCATGTCGGCAGAGAACCTGCCACTGGACATCAATCCGCAAACGGACCTCGGGCTCACCCGCCGGAACATCCTGCTCCGTGGCGTCGATATCGACGCGCATGTGGGCTCGACAATATCGCTGGACACCGGCGCGGGCCCCGTCCTGCTGGCCGTCCACCGTCCGGCCCGGCCCTGCGCGTGGATGGACGCCATCGTCGGTCCGGGCGCGCAGCGCGCCCTGCGGGGCAAGGGCGGCGTACGGTGCACACCGCTGACGGACGGCGTACTCACCGTGGGGATGGCGGAGTTCGCGGTCGTGGAGGAGGAGCGGAGCCCGTCTTAGCCGACGCGCGCTCGAGGCTCCCCGATCTTTGTGCCCCTTCCCTGGGGCGGCCTACGGAGCCATTGGCCCCTTTTCTCGACTCTGTGGGTCGTGACATTGGTGTCCGGTGCGGCGGGTCGTTCGGTGCTCGGTGCGTGCCTGACACGGGGTCGCGGGCCGTGTAGGCGAGCAGTTCGCTGAGGTACGCCTCGTTTGACACGGGGGCCGGGCGCGCCACTCCCCCGGTGTTTTCCGTACGGTCTACGCAACCGCGTGCGCCTGCTGAGCCAGGTCGTCGTCCAGGCTAGCCACTCCCCCGTCCTGGGCACGCCCGCTGACAACGACCGGCCCGTGGATCACGTACAGGGCGATGCCTCGCCGGGCGCTCGCCACGGCTTACACGGTGATGTTCTGCGCCAGTCCATTCCCAAGGCCGTCGCCATGGATGGGCACGCATGGGTCCTCCGGTCTCGGTGGGTGGCGCGTAGTGCGCAGATCGCTGTGCGCACTGGCCGTGCAAGGGGCATCGCGGCTGCCTTGTGCTGGGGTGACCTGCGGTTTGTCTCATATACGAAGTGGCAAGAGCAGGGCGTGGGCGCTGACTGTTGTGACTGCGCATAGTGGCGGGTCAGTGCCTGCCAGTGCCACTCGAAGGCGATGGCCTGGTCGGCGATGCAGTCGGCGCCGAGGGGTGTGCATTGTGTGCAGTGAGCCTCCGCCACCGTGAAGGCGCAGGGCAAAGGGCTGGTGTGACGGCCGTCGGGGGTTCTCGCGCTGGTCGTGGGCTTGGCACGTCTACGAGCAGCACCGCCGCTGGCCAACGGACGACACCTGGCAGCGGATCCTGGGCGAGTTACAGATCGAGGCGAATGCCGCCGATCACGACGTCGCGCTGGCCAAGGTGGTAGCGAGCGAGAGCGTGCAGCGCAGGCACGGACACCCGTCCTCTCAAGACCGCCGCCTCTGCGGCAGGCGCCGCCGGTAGTGACGGCGCCCATGTGGGCGGACGAAGTCGTCGGCAAGTCCCCATACGCTGACGCTTCATCATCCACGGGCGCCACTCGACCGGAAGAGCGAGGGCTCTCCAGCCGCCAGCACAGAAGGTCCGGCCCGGCCTGCCCGCAGCGTCGGTCAGGTCCTGGCCACCGCGTCCGTGACGATGACCACGTCAGCGGGGGGCACCTCGTGACCGTCGTCGTCGACGAACCCCACATGAACGGGCGAGCCGGAACGCGTCCGCCGTAGCGCGGAGGGGCCCGAGGGGCGTGGGCGATGGAGGTCGCCCCACTGCTGGAGTGCGGACAGCACCACCCGCAGGTCTCGCCCCGCCTCTGTCAGGTGGTAGCTCTGCCGCGGCCTGCTGCCCGGCTCCTGATAGGTCTTCGTGCGCAGCACGCCGCTTTCGACAAGAAGCTTGAGCCGGGCGCTCAGCAGGTTCGATGCGATGCCCAGGGCTGACTGGATCTCGGCGAACTTGTGCTTGCCGGCGAAGATCTCGCGGAGCACCAGGAAGGACCAGCGCTCGCCGAGTATCTGCAGACTTCGCTCGATGGAGCACGCTGGTTCGTCATTCATGGGGTCTGACCACTGCCGTTCGGCTGGCACTGTCCACCTCCCACGTGGTGCCACGTCCCGTTTGTGCCGACTGCGGCACGGTGCAGGAAAGAGTTTACCCCCTGAGTTTCATATTGCAATTCAGGTGCGCGGCCACCGCTTCGACCGGCACGTCTCAGACGAGGCCACATGCCCCGAGCCCGCACCCCACCACCCCTCTGCCCGCCCGCCGCTGCCACTGCCACTGCCACTGCCACTGCCACTGCCTGCACACCTCGCACACCCAGCGGCCGAAGTACCACACGACACCCAGAAAAGTGCAGCACCTAGCTAGGAAATGCACTCAAATTCCCCCCACCCTGGCTTGCATATTTAAATCTAGAGGCTAGCCTGAGACTCATGAGCGGCGTGCTGGACGCGGGCCGCTCGGGAACGCCGGACCGCGGGATGCCCATCCGGCCGCGCCGGATGGTGCGGCAGCGGCCGTCAAGCCGATCGCATCCGGATTCCCCCGTCTATCCCGGTCCTCCCCGGCCGGCGCGACCACCTGCCAAGAGCCCGCCCGAACAGGGCGTGCCTGTTGCAAAGGAAGCACGATGGAGATCAAAGGATCAGTCGCCCTCGTGACGGGCGCCAATCGCGGCATCGGCCGTGCGTTCGCCCGCGCACTGATCAACCACGGCGCAGCGAAGGTCTACGCCGGCGTCCGCGACCCGGCCGACGTGACAGATGCCGACCTCGTCCCGCTGCGCCTGGACGTCACCGACCATGAGGACGTCGCCGCGGCCGCCGCTCTCGCGAACGACGTCTCCATCGTGATCAACAACGCGGGAGTCGGCGGCGGGAGCACCAAGCTCCTGGAAGGCACCTTCGACGGTGCGCACCAGGCGATGGAGGTCAACTACTTCGGCACCTGGGCGGTGTCCCGGGCCTTCGCCCCGGTCCTGGCGCGCAACGGCGGTGGAGCACTGGTCAACATGCTGTCGCTGGCGTCCTGGGTCGGCCAACCACAGTTCCCCGGATACGCGGCCTCCAAGGCCGCGCAGTGGTCACTGACGGACTCCCTGCGGCAGGCCCTGCACCCGCAAGGAACCCTGGTGGTCGGGGTGCATGCCGGTTTCGTGGACACGGAACTCAGCGCCTGGACGAACGCACCGAAGGTCAGCCCCGCCACCGTGGCCGAGCTGACCATGGACGCCCTGACCGGCGACCAGTTCGAAGTCCTCGCCGACGAGGAGACCCGGCGCATCAAAGCCGCACTGTCGCAGCCGGTCAGCGCGCCTTCCGGCATCTGATGCCACGCGGCACCCGGCGGTGAAGCCCTGCTCTCCGGGGAACGGACGCAGCGGCCTTTCCCCCGGTCGGCGGTGCGCCCGCCAAGGCCGCAAGCGGCCGACGCACGAGGTTCTTGCGCTGGGTGTTGCAGACCCGGCCGGCCTGAAAATCCCGCCCCTTGCGCACGTCCGCTCCCGGGGTCTGCCGCCGGGCGGGCACTCCTTCCGGACCGCGGGCGGCCCGCACGAATCCCGGCACGTGGGGGATGGCAGCACAGCGGGCAGCCGGTGACCGGCGCGCGAGCACAACCGCCGACGCCGACCAGCAGGTACGCCTCGCCACGGCGGACGCAGGCGCGACAGACGCAGACGTGGGGGACACAGAAAGGACGATCGATGGGCAGTTCCATGGAAGCGGCATTCACCGTAGCCCAAACAGCCGTTGACGCGGCCGGCACCGGCGCGGCCATAGCCCTGCTGGATGCGGACGAGAGGGTCGTCGGGTGGACCCAGGCCGCCGAGCGGCTGGTCGGCTACGCGCCCGCGGACGTGGTGGGCCGCTCCGCTGCCATTCTTCTGGCGGACGGTGAAGACCGGGCGAAAGTCTCCGCGTTCTTCGAGCAGGAAACTGCCCCCGGCCGCTGGTCCGGCTTCGCGAAGATCCGTCACCGCAACGGCCACAGGATCGACGTACGTCTGTGTGTGCAGTCGCTGTCCGGACAGGACGGCCGGGCCCAGTGGGTCGTATCGGCGAGCGACAAGGCAACGCCTCCCTCGTGGGCGGCGGACGGGGCGGCGCTGGATGCGCTCCCGGGGGCGCTGCATCTCCCCAGCCGCCTGCCGGTCGGTGTCGCGATCCGCGACACCGAGCTGCGCTGCACCTGGGTGAACGACACCCAGGGCCTCAAGGACGGCATCCCCCTCACCCGGCGGCTGGGGCGCCGACTGACAGAGGCGGCCCCCGGCAGCGAAGCCGAAACGCTTGAGGCCCTGATGCGCCAGGTGCTGCGGAGCGGCGTCCCAACGCTCAACGTGGAATACCGGGCGTTCCTGCCGGCGCAGGCACGCAAGGAACGTACGCTGACGGCCTCCCTCTTCCGCCTCGACGACGCACAGGGCCGGGCCCTGGGCGTGTGCGCTGTGAGCGTGGATGTCACCGACAGCCGACGGGCACGCGAGCGTCTGGCGATCCTGGGCGAGGCCAGCAAGCGGATCGGAACCACCCTGGATGTGATGCAGACCGGTCAGGAGCTGGCCGACCTCGCGGTGCCGCTCCTCGCGGACTACGCCACCGTCGACCTGGCCGAGTCGGTTCCCCTCGGCGAGGGGCCCCTGGCCCCCCTCGGCCCGCAGGGCGGACACCCCCGCGCCTTCCGCCGTGCGGGCCTGGCCTCGATCCACCAAGGGGCCCCAGACTCCCCCACCTTGCGGGGGGAGCCGGTCCCCGTCCCACCGGCGTCGCCCTTCGTCGGCGTCCTGCACTCTGGAAAGTCCCACTTCGAGCCGGTGCTGGACACCTCGCCCGGAACCTGGGCGGAGAGCCACGATGCGGCGCCGGCGGCGATTCACGAGGGCACGGCGCACTCGCGGATGATCGTCCCGATCCACGCGCGCGGCGCCGTGCTGGGCGTGGCGATGTTCGTGCGGACGGCTGACCGCGCGCCGTTCGAGGAGGACGACCTGCTCCTGGCCGAAGAACTGGTCAGCTGGGCCGCACTGGCCTTGGACAACGCCCGCCAGTACGCGCGCGAACGATCCGCGGCCCTGGCCCTGCAGCGCCACCTGCTCCCCCACCACGCAACGGGCGGGTCCGCCGCCGACGTGGCCTGGCGCTACGTGCCGGCGGACAGTCACCACGGCGTCGGGGGCGACTGGTTCGACGTGATTGCGCTGCCAGGCGCCCGGGTGGCCCTGGTCGTCGGAGACGTGGTGGGGCACGGCATCAATGCGGCCGCGACGATGGGCCAACTCCGCACCGCCGTGCGCACCCTGGCCGGCATGGACATACCTCCCGATGAACTGATGGCCCGTCTCGACGAGCAGGTCATCCGCCTCGCCGAGGCCGATGCCGACCCCGGGGACGCGTCCGGCGCGACGATGGCCGCCACATGCCTGTATGCCGTGTACGACCCGGTGACCCGGAGCTGCACAATCGCGCGGGCCGGCCACCCGCCGCCCGCGATCATCGATCCACACGGAGGCGTCACCTTTCCGGATCTGCCCGCCGGAGCACCGCTCGGCCTCGGACTGGTCCCCTTCGAATCCGTGACACTCCAGCTGCCCGAGGACAGCGTGCTCGCCCTCTACACCGACGGCCTGATCGAGGACCGCAACCAGGACATCGACACCGGAATGCAGCGCCTGGGAACCGCCCTGGCACAGCCCGGCCTCCCGCCGGACGAACTGGGTGCATCGGTGGTGGACACGCTCTCGGCCAGCGCACCGGGCGACGACGTCACCCTGCTCCTCGCCCAGACCCGCTCACTGGGCCCGGACCAAGTCGCCTCGTGGCAGCTTCCGGCCGACCCGGCCGCCGCCGGCCGCGCCCGGGCCCTGGCCACCGGGCAACTGGCCCAGTGGGGACTGGATTACCTGTCCCCGTCCACGGAACTGATCGTCAGCGAAATGGTCACGAACGCCATCCGGCACAGCGACGGCACGATCGGCCTGCGCCTCATCCACCACGAGGTACTGACCTGTGAGGTCTACGACACCAGCAACAGCCACCCGCGCCTGCGCCGCCCCCACACGATGGACGAGAACGGCCGCGGCCTCCTCCTCGTCTCGCAACTGTCCCGCAGATGGGGAACCCGGCACACTCTGGAGGGAAAACTCGTCTGGGCCGAACAGCAACTGACACCCAGCCAGTAACTCGCACCCGCACACACCCTGTGCCAGCCGGGGCGTGCCCCTCCCCCTGACCGGTGACGAGGCCATGTTGACCGGTGACGAGGCCGTGCGGACGCCGCCCCGTGCCGCCCATGCGGACGCAACTGTTCCACCCATCCCACAACAAAGGATCCCCGTGAAACTCTCCAAAATACTCAACGCGGTCGTGGTAGCAGCGGCCGTGATCGCCATCGCTTGCGGCTGCTTCCTCCAGGTCTTCTGAGCCACACACCGAAACCACGTTCACCCTGCCCAAGGGGCAGATCACCGGGCACGCAGCAGGGGACGGAGGCGCCACACCGGCCTTCAGAGCGCAGGTAGTGGAAGCGCCACCCGTCGTCCCAGACCGAACTCCTCGGCCTCGTCGGTACCGACGACCGCAATGGTTCCCGCCGGGACCCCGGGCAGCATGGCCACGCGGGACGCCACCGCCAGAAGATCTCCCTGACTGGCTCCGGTGACGAAGAAGACGTAGACGTCCCCGTCCTCCTCTCCCTAATCGAAGACTTCCATGTCACCTTGGTCTTCGAGATCGGACAGGAAGTCCTCGACCTCCTCGATCCAGGGAAACGGGTAGGAGCCGTCCTGCAGGTCGGGCGTCGGTAGCAACGGCACGTGGATCTCAACAACCATGGTGGGCACGAAGGCATCCTGCCCCCAGAGCCTCCGCCCGGCTCAACCGGGGGCGAGCCGCCTCAGCAGCCCCGCTGAGGTTGGCTCGCGCCAACGGCACCGTGCATCGCGGCGCAGCAGCCGACCGGCTTCGGCCGAGTCCGCGGCTGATCAGGGCAGTGCTCCAGTCAGCGGCAATGGCGCGCTACGCGGCCGCGAGGTCAACCTTGCCGGAGCAGACCGCGGTGTGCTTGCAGCCTCGTGTCCACCGGGTTCTTCTTGCTGTAGACCCCGCCGCCCGTCCTGTGGCCGGGGCCCGGCGGCTGCACGCAGAGGTTGCGCCGGTCGTCGGGGTCGCCGCGGAGCTGCAGGCTGATCAAGTGGTCGTACTCGGCATCCCCCATCCGGCCTGTGGAGCCGTAGGGAGCAGCGCTCACCCCTTCTCCCTGCCGCTGACGGAGGCGCGCCCGACTGCCGCGGGCGCAGTACCGGCGTGGCCGGGCTGCCCCGTCCCGTATGGGGAGGGGCAGCCCGGCCTCGTGTCGCTGCGAGCGAACGGCCGCCGCCCGCCCGGAAGAGCGAGACGTGCCGCGTCGCGCGCGGCTCACTCAGTGACCGGGTTCGGTCAGCCGGTGAACGTGCCGGTGGTCTCGGCCTTCCAGGCACCGCTCTTGACCTTGTAGACGGTGAGCTGCTTGTTGGTGGCGTCGCCGTACTCGTCGAAGGAGACCTTGCCCATGACCCCGTCGAAGGAGACCTTCTGCAGGGCCTCGGTGACCTTGGCGCGGGCGTCGGAGGGCAGCTTTCCGTCCTTGGCCACGGCCTTCACTGCCTGGATGATCGCCCAGGCAGAGTCGTAGGAGAAGCCGCCATAGGCTCCGTACGCCTCCTTGTACCCGGCCGCCTTGTAGTCCGCGATGAACTTCTTCGCGGAGGGCAGGCTCTCGACGGGCGCACCGACCGAGGTGGCCAGGTCGCCTTCGCCGCGCGGGCCGGTGAGCTTGAGGTACTCATCGCTGTAGATCGCGTCGCCGCCGATGAGCGGGATCGCGGCGCCCGCCTTCTTGACCTGTGCGCTGAGCGGGCCGGCCGCCGGGTACTCACCGCCGTAGTAGACGACGTCCGCGCCCGAGTTCTTGATCTTGGTGGCGACGGCTGAGAAGTCCTTGGCGTCGGGGTTGACGTGGTCGTTGCCGACCACCGTGCCGCCGAGCTTCTTGAAGTGGGCGGAGAAGGTCGCGGCCAGGCCGGCGCCGTAGGTCTTCTTGTCGTCGACGACGAAGACCTTCTTCTTCTTGGCGGTGTTGTACAGGTACTCGGCGGCGTACGGGCCCTGGATGGCGTCCGTGGTCGCGGTGCGGAAGTACGTCTTGAACGGTCGTACCTTCTCGCCCGTGTCCCACTTGTCACCCTGGGTGAGGGCGGGGTTGGTGTTCACCGAGACCTCGGACACCTGGGCGGTGTCGAAGACCTTCTGCATGGACTGGGCCACGGAAGAGTTCAGCGGGCCGACGACGCCGAGCACGTTCTTGTCGGCGACGAGCTTGGTGGCGTTCTGCTGGCCGGAGGACGGCTGGGCCTGGTCGTCGAGCGCCACGACCTTGAAGGTGACGCCCGGAACCTCCTTGTTCTCGTTGGCCTGGTTGACGGCGAGGTCGACCGAGTTCTTCATACCGATGCCGAGAGCCGACAGGTCACCGGTCAGAGGGGCATCGAAGCCGATGGTGACGACGGTGGAACCGCCGGAGGAGTCGTCGGCTGATCCTGCGTCACGAGAGCCGCACGCTGTGAGCGAGAGCGCTCCAGCGGCGAACGCGGCGGTGACAGCTATGAGAGAACGCTTGCGCACGATCGGTCCTTTCCCTTCGAGGCGCATGCCGCATTGCCGGGATCTTCCGGCGCAGCGGCTGGCGCGACCTTAGATGCCGTCCTCCGAAACCAGCAGAAGGGAAGAAGCGATGTGATTCTCTTGTTATGGGCGAGCCAGGTGGGGGCTCCGCTACGAGAGCCCGACGACGGTCGCAGCACGGTACGGGAACAGCGCTACCGAGGCGTGGCGATGGCGGCCTGGGGATGACTCTGGCGCCGCGGCCATCGGCGTCGGCGTCGGCGTCGGCGTCGGCGTCGGCGTCGGCGTGGCCAGGATGGGCACCACCCACGTCGACGAGACACACAAGTCCGTCGTGGTCTTCACGCCCTGCGTCTTCGTCTGCGCTGGTGCAGCACCTGCGCAGGCGTTCGTGGTGCCGCCGCTGCCGGCGCACACCATGACGTGGCGGTGGCGTCCAGGTGGCAGGGGGCGCTTGCGGGGGTCCGGCGGCCGGTCGATGTGGTGGTGGGACACGGCGACGGTGGCCTCTTGCATGCATCGGTCGATCGCGTCGGCAGTGACCAGGGCGCTTGTCCGGATACAGGCATTGCGCGCGCAAGAGAACCGTAGGGTCGCGGGCATGACCGACGACCGACAGCAGGAAGAGGCTGTAGCGGGCGCCTGGGCGAGGATCGAAGCGTGGCTGAGGCAGAACGCCCCACGCTCCTACCGGATGCTTCCTCCACCCGCCCCGGAACCCGACATCCTTGCGGTTGAGCAGGAACTCGACCTCACCGTGCCACCGGGCCTCAGAGCCTTCTACGGCCTCCGCAACGGCACCGGCCACCCGGCCGACTTCGGCTGGACACCCGAACCCGAAACCGGGCTCGCGCCGCAAGGACAGGAGACAGCCTGGCTGCTGCCGAGGAAGCATGGGATCCCTCCGGTACAGCATCTGCCGTACTGGGACGAAGGCCCCCACACCATCGGCATGCCGGTCGACCCCGCAATGCGGTACCTCGCCTTCGCCGCGACCGACCGCAGCGGGCTGTACGGGCTGTTCACGGACTGCACCCCAGGACCCGGCTACGGACGCATCGGAACCTTCGAGGAGGCCGGCATCCCCAAGCTGGGCGTGTGGCCCTCGTTCGCCGACTACCTCATCGAAGTCGCCGATGCCCTGTACGAGAACCGCGGCGTGGAGTACGCGGACGGGCACCAGGACAAGAACGTGCCCGGACTCGTCGATCAGGCCCTGGCGTGGGACGGCCCCTCCTATCCACTGGACCCGAACTGGACACGCTTCGCATAGCACTGAGGCCGAAACACCACGGAATGTTCCGGCCACAGGACCGGTCAGTCAAAGGGCAGGTCAGCCCACCTTCTTCCACGCGCAGACCGTGTCAGCGTTCTTGCACGGCTTCGTTCTGCTCTTCCGGCACGGGGTCCCGACCGCACTTCTCGTCCCACTTCGGACCGGTGCAGCCATTGCGGTTCAAGCGAACAGGCCCCACGTTCCGCCGGTCATCAGCCTCGTGTAGAGCTGTGCGCACTCGTTTCCTGAGCCGACCTGGTTCGGGCCCCCCGGTATGCGGCCGCTCTGGCGTCTACTCACGGGTGCGTACTCGTCGCACGACCCGTAGCCGGGGCCGAGGGAGTCGAAGCGCACCTACGACGCTGTGTCAGACCCCACCAAGGCGGCTCCAACTGGCCCCAATTCGCAGGTGGTTTGTGAAGATCAGGCGTTGTGAAGTGGCTCCGGGTGGCGGCTTGTCTTGGGACCACCGGTCTCCAGATCGGTTGCCGGGACTGGCGCGGTTGTCACGGGGCGAGTCCCGACTCGCACAGCTCGGCTTGCGTGGCCTTCGATAAACACACAGTTATCGCTTCTTTCGCCCCCGTGAGCGCTCCGTCGACTCGCAGTTGATGGCTTGCTGCAAGATCCGGGTGAGGAGGAGCAGGGGGTGGGGAGGTCTCCCGGCGGGACCACCATCGAGCCGACCAGCTTGGTCTGGGTGTCGATCCGGCAGACCCGCCAGGGACCGCCCGGGCCCTACCGCCCTCGGGCCTGCTCCAGGTTCGACCGGTGGGGGCCGGAGAGCCAGTCCGCATGCGGCCCCAGGCGCGCGTCGACCGGTTCCTCTCCTCGCCGGAGCGCATCGATGTAGGCGTGATCGGCGGCGAGGCGGGCCGCCACCTCGGGACCTTCGGCAACGGCACCGTGGCCGGGGACCACGACATCGACGTGCCGGGCGGCCTCACCCAGCCGGCCGAGCGCGGCCTCGTAGGCTCCCACCTGATCGTCTTGGCGAAAGTCGAAGAGCGGGATCAGGACGTCGGAGAGCATGTCGCCGGCGAGCAGGACGCCCCGATCCGCGAGGAGGACCGCGGCGTGACCGACAGCGTGCGCCTGATGCTCGATGATCTCGCCCGGTACCGGTCCGCCGTCCGCGGGCAGCGGGGTGACGAGCGCGACCACGTCGAGAGGGATACCGGACGCGCTCTCCGCCGCCATCGCCTGCGCCCGCTCTCGGGCTTGACTGGCAAGGTGGGCGGCGGCGGGGGTTGCGTAGCGCGGCACGTCGCCGAACCGGGGATGCCAGAGCAGATGGTCCCAGTGGGGATGGGTGCAGAAACCGGCGACCACCGGAATGCCGAGCCGGTCCACGTCATCGGCGAGTTGGTTCAACTCGGAGCCATCGATGCCGGGATCGATCAGGATCAACCCGTCCTCCCCTCGCACCACGATGGAATTGCTCCAGACCCACTCGCTCTGCCGTACCCAGACGCCGTCGGCCACCTGATTCAGCTTGCCCATCTCCACTCCAATCGGTTGGTTACAGCGCTGAGACTGCGAACCGCAGCCAAATTCATCGCTTTCAGCACCCACTGGGCGCGATGTTGTGGTTGAGGTGAAAGACGTTGTCGCCGGCGTTCACGTCATCCGCTGACCGGCCGTCCGCAGGGCGAGCTAGCGCTGTGATCTCACAGGTTCGCCGGGCTCATGGTCTTGGCCGTCGCACGGGCGGTGAACTCGCCATCGTCTTCTCAGTGGACGGCTGGGGCGGGCGCTGGTCGAATTCGTGCACGCGCCGGAACACCATGACGGACGCAATTTACTCACCCGCGAGATCGTCGCCGCTGAGGTGCGGCGCGTACTCGGCGGTGGGTTCCTCCACCGCGCCGGCCGTGTCGGCGGCGTACTCGGCACGCGCCTGCCGGTCTGCCTCGCTGATGGCAGGGTGGATGGGGTCCCTGGCCGGTGCCTACGCGCTGGTCGCGGTAATGGTTGGCTACGGCATCCAGGCCACCGCACTGACCCGCGACGTCCTGCGCCTCAGTGCGCTTGGGGAGGGCTGAGGGCGCGGAGTTTGCGCTCCAGTTGGTCGCGTTCGGCGGGGTTGCGGGTGCGGGCGAGTGCCGCTTTGTACGCCGGGACCGCCTCGTCGGGGCGGTCCAGCCGCTGCAGCAGGTCGGCCCGGACGGCGTGCCAGAGGTAGTAGCCGTCCAGGGCGAGCGGTTCAACCAGGGCCAGCGCTGCGGCGGGGCCGTCGGTCTCGGCGACCGCTACCGCACGGTGGAGCGCTACGACCGGGGTGGGCGCGAGCGCCATCTGCTGGTCGTAGAGCTGGACGATCTGTCGCCAGTCGGTGGCGGCGGCTGTCGGGGCGTCGCTGTGCACGGCGTTGACGGCTGCCTGGATCTGGTACGGCCCCGGTCGGCCGCGCCGCAGGCAGCGGCGGACCAGGGCCTGGCCCTGGGCGACGAGTTCGCGGTCCCATCGGGAGCGGTCCTGGTCTGCCAGCAGCACCAGGGCGCCGTCCGGGGTGACCCGTGCAGGCCGGCGCGACTGGATCAGCAGCATCAACGCGAGCAGGCCCAGCGCTTCGGGCTCGTCCGGCATCAGCTCGACGAGCAGCCGGCCCAGCCGGATCGCCTCCGCGCACAGCTGCTCGCGCGAGGGTTCACCGCCGAAACCGGCGGAGAGGTAGCCCTCGTTGTAGATCAGGTAGACCACGGCCAGGACCGGCCGCAGCCGCTCCGGCAGGTCGGTGTCGGCGGGGAGGCGGTAAGGGATCCCGGCGTCGCGGATCTTCGCCTTGGCACGGGCGATCCGCTGGGCCATGGTCGGCTCGCTCACCAGCAGGGCGCGGGCGATCTCGGCGGTACTCAGTCCGCCGAGCAGCCGCAGAGTGAGCGCGACCTGTGCGGGCTCGGCAAGGGCAGGGTGGCAACAGGTGAAGATCAACCGCAGCCGGTCGTCGTGCACAGGCCCCTCCTCCACCGGATCGTCCTGGGTGTACAGCAGCAAGGCCTGGGCCTGCCGACTGCCGCGGGACGCCTCCCGGCGCTGCCGGTCGATGGCCCGGTTGCGGGCGGTGGTGATGATCCAGCCCGCCGGGCTGGGCGGCAGCCCGACGGACGGCCAGCGCTCGACCGCCTTCTCGAACGCGTCCTGGACCGCTTCCTCGGCGAGGTCGATGTCGCCGACGAGCCGTACCAGGACAGCGACGGAGCGCCCGTACTCCTCCCGGAAGACCCGCTCGATCTCCACGGCGGACACTGCGGGCACAGCGGGTACGGCCGGGCCGCCGGCATGTCCGGCCGTGGCGGCGTCGCTCGCGTCCGCCACGCGTCAGTCCTCGGCCTTGCCCTGGAACGGCCGGACCTCGACCGGCAGGCCCGTGGCCAGTGCATAGCGCCGCCCCCAGGACAGCGCGGCGTCCAGGTCGGCCGCCCTGACGATGGTGAAACCGCCCAGGAACTCCTTGCCCTCGGCGAACGGGCCGTCGGTGACCAGCACCTGCCCACCCTGCGGTCGCAGCACCGTGGCGGTACTTGGGTCGTGCAGGCCTGCTCCGAACACCCACGCTCCGGTGGACTCCAACTCCTGGCGCAGGTCCACGAGTTCGGCCATCACCCGGGCCAGGACCTCCGGCTCGGGGACGCCGCCCTCAGGCTGGTAGATGCTGAGCAGGTACTGCTTCATCGCGCCTCACTCCGCTCGTACGTCGCGATCACCACGCCGGTGCCGGTGGACACGCTCTCCACCAGCCGGAACCGGGCGAGCGGAGCGCTGTCCGCGAAGAGCCGCCGCCCCGATCCGAGGACCAGCGGGTGGATCGACAGCACATACCGGTCCACCAGCCCGGCCGCGGCCAGCGACCGGACAAGCTCGCCGCTGCCGAGCACGACGAGATCCTCGTCCAACTCCTTCTTCAGCGCCGCCACCGTCTCGCCGGCGTCGCCGCTCAGCAGGGTGGAATTCTGCCAGGGCAGCGGCTCGGCCAGGCTCCGCGACGCAACGTACTTCACAGCTCCGTTCAGCTTCTGGGTGAACGGGTTGCCGTCGGTGCGGTCGGCCCAGGCACCGAAGAAGTCCAGGTAGGTCCGTCGGCCGAAGAGCATCGCCCCGGTCGCGGCCATGCCCCGGCCCATCACCTCCATCATCACGGCGTCCATGTAGGCGGGGCCCCAGCCGCCGTGCCGGAACCCGTCGCGGTTGTCCTCGTCGGGCCGCCCCAGCCCCTGCATCACGCCGTCCAGCGTCACACTCTCGGTCACCGTGATCCTGGCCATGATCCACACTCCTTCGCTCGGTCTCACCCCCTACACGAACGCGCCCGGGCGAAATCGACAGCCATCCGTCACCGGTTCCCGCCGATCATGCTGCTGAATTGAGCGCGAAGGACTCCTAACGAAACGATCTTCGAGGTGGTCAGCTCTGGGAGGTGATCGAGCCGCTGCCGCCCAGGGTCGAGCGTCGGGCCCCGCATCGTGGCCGCAATCGGGATCCGGACCAGCTGGTGTTCCAGGGCGTCCTGTTCGTCCTGCACATCGGGATCGCCTGGCAACACCTGCCGCAGGAACTCGGCTTCGGCTCGGGCATGAGCTGCTGGCGCCGCCTGGCCGCGTGGACCGGGGCCGGGGTGCGGCCCCGGTTACAGCGGGCCGACCGGACGTCGTGCCGACCGACCGCGGCTACGCGTGAGACCGTTGATCGCCCGCCAAGGCACCGAGCACGGCTCCGGATTCGGCGCCCAACGCTGGATCGTGGAGCGCGCGTTCGGGCGCCGGGACGACGGCAGCCAACTGGCCGAGGACGCCGCGGTCGATGAGCCGGTGCCATCGGCGACCCGGAGCCGACGTGGAGCCGGTAGGTTCCCGGTCCGGCCCCGGGGTAGCAGCTAGAGCTCGACGACGAGGCCGGTGGTCGCTATGGCCACCGGCCCGCCGTACGCCTTCCCCGCCGCCCTGGTCGCCGCGTCGGCGTCGGTGCCGGGCCACAGATGGGTGAGCAGCAGCCGTCCGGTGGCGGCCGCGGCGGCGTACTGTCCGGCGCCGCGCGCGGTGAGCAGGTACGGGGCATCGCCCGGGTCGGGCACTTCGTACAGATACGTGGCCTCGGACAGGAACAGGTCGGCACCGCGGGCGAGCCGGACGATCTCGGGGCTCGGCCCGGTGTCGCCGGTGTACGCGAGGGTGGTGCCGCCGGCGGTCAGCCGTAGGCCCGCGTTGGGCACGAAGTGCGGCAGCTCCCAGGTATCGACGGCGAACGGGCCGATCCCGAACTGCTCCCCCGGCCGGAAGGGGCACAGCGTGTACGCGGCGGCCAGCATGCTCGGCTTGTCCAGCGCCAGTACCGCGTCGAGCGCCCCATGCGGGGCGTGCAACGGCAGCGCGGGCGCAGGTGTGTCGCTCAGGCCACGGGCCCGCAGCAGCGGGTTGAGGTCGGCGCAGTGGTCGGGGTGACCGTGGCTGACGAGCACGGCGTCGACCCCGTCGGGGGTGACGTGGTCAAGGAGCCGGGGGAAGGTCGCGTACCCCGGGTCGATCAGCAGCCGGAATCCGTCGTGCTCAACGAGATAGCCACTGCAGGCCTGTTGTGCGGTCGGCCAGGCTCCGCAGCCGCCGAGAACGGTGAGTCGCATGCGGCGACCTTACTTACTGATCGTTTCAGAATGAGTTGAGCTACGGGTCTTGTGCGTGGGTGGCCCCGCTGCTGCCGCGCACTGTCGAGCGGCGCCGCCGCCCCCCCGGGGCGGTTGCCTCGGCCGAGGGCACCGCCGGCCTTACCGGCACCCCGACCGGTCCGGGAGGACCCGTTCGAGGCCACGCGCGCCCGCGCGGGCGACGAGCGGACGCTGCCCGATATGAGTGATGAACGGCGCCCCGGCGAGCGAGCAGCACTCGCCCACCCTGCACAACGCCGTCGCCGCCCAGCTGAGTGGCGCCTGATCCCCGAGTATTCCAGCTATACATCGCGATCTTCATGCCTGGGCGACTTGTAGCTGACGGTGGATGGCCTGGGATGGAGCCTGGTTGCGGCGCCACTAGTGGGACCAATCGAGCCGATGGGCCGAGCCGTGGACGGCCCAGCCTTCTCACCGGGCGGGGGCGGGTGCAGGGTCCGTCAGCGGTCGAGGTCGATCGTGAAGCGCCTCGTGCCGGTACCGATCGTGTCGGCGTGGACCCATCCACGAGCCCGGTCGTATGCCCCGGTGCCGCCGGTGATCGCGTTGTCGAACGAAGGGGGAGGGCCCGGGTTGAGAATGCCGAAGACCATTCCCTGCACGGTGAGTTGGCCGCCCGGGAGGTTGTAGTTCACGACGCACTCCTCCGCGCCACCGTTGTCGACCCGGGTGGTGGTGCAGGTGCCGCCGGTGTCGCCGACCTGGTTGCCGAGCTGGTCGAAGAGGTCCGAGCGGAAGACGGTCCGATCGCCCTGGGCGGGGCTACCGCCGGGGTTGACCGGGAAGCGCGACTGCTGCGCGAGATGGCCGATGAGTGTGATGACTCGGTCTCCGCCCTTGGCCTGGGCGAAATCGGTGTCCGTCGCTGCGCCCGCGACAGGCGCGCAGGCGAGAAGGGTGACCAGCGCAGTGGCCGTGCCGATACTGGCTGTCCTGATGGGGCGCATCGTGTGGCTCCTGAGGTTGAAGTGCATGGATGGTCAGGTACCGCATTCATAACCTCGGCTCTGCCGCCGCCCGGAACGTCCCGGCGGGACCCACCGTCAGATCAGTCGGACCAAACCGGGACGGGAGACGGCCCGGCGGACCGCGCGCTGCCCTCGCCGATGTCGAGGGCAGCCCCCACTACTTCCAGGATTACGACTACGCCCAGGCCGACGAAGCCGACGAAGCCGACGGGTGCAGCGTCTGGCCCGCGAGCGACGTGGCGGTGGAGCTGGAGCGCGAGCACGTGGGCGATCTTCGCGAGATCGAACGAGCGCTATGAGGCAGGGGCGGCAGGGCCGGAGACCCCTCCCGGCCAGGGCGGGATCGACTGCCGTACAGCAGTCATGTCAGCCCGGTCCGGCGATTCGGGCCGCTTCAACGAACACCATCGGTTCCAGGTCACTGTGGGGTCGAACCAGCATCTCCAACTGGAACCCCTCTGCCCCGCCATCCGTAGGAGCCGACCGTGTTCCCCTCCGCCATATTGACATGACCCTGCGTCAACCTTGAGGCTTCGTGCGTGAAGTTGCTCGCTTGAGGCTCATTTCGAGCGACTCCGCGCAACAAGCGCAAGATCAGTCAGTCCGCGATGGTGCGATGGGAGCTGTTCCGACGTGAGAAGACTCCGACACCGTGTGCCGTGGCCGTCCTGGGTTCCGCTGGGGCTGGCGGCCGTCCTGGCCGGGACGGTGCTCTCCGCCCCGGCGCCCGCGGAGGCCGCCACGACAACGGCCGGCGCTGTGCTCGACTCGGCTCACAGCAGCGTCGATTGGCAGAGCCCCGTCTACGCCAAGGGCACCGGCGGCGGCGTCGAGAGCTGCCCCGATGCCGCTGCCGACCCCGACAGCAAGGTCTGCGACCGTTTCGACCTGACCGTCTCGGTGCCGGACGGCTACTGGGACGACAACCCCGAGGGCGGCGTACCCCTGTCGATCAAGTGGGAGAAGCCCGCCGACGACTTCGACCTGTACGTCTACGACGATCATGGCAAGCAGGTGGCGTCCAGCGCCGGCACCGCCGACCCGGAGGCCACGGTGATCCCGAGGGCTACCGGGACGTACCACGTCCTGGTCGTGCCGTACGACGTGCACGACAACTCGTTCACGGGCACCGCGTATCTGCCCGCGACCACCGATGCCGGGAATCTCACGTCCTTCTCGGGCCGGGACGGCAGCTACACGATCGGAGCGGGCACGCTCACGACCCGCGCGGACTTCCTGACCGGGGGTCGGCTCCGGCTTCAGGCCGACCCGTCGGGCTCGCTGAGCGACCCGGCGGGCACGGCCATCGTGCGCAACGAGCCCGCGCTCCAGCGCCACACGTCATCCTTCGACACAGGCGACTATTACGGCATCCGCTCCCCCGAGGCCGTACTGCGGGTGTACAAGAAGCCGCTGCGGTTCGGGCTGTACAAGCCCGACAACCGCACCCGGATCTGGCAGGAGGACAAGCCGCTGCGCTGGTCCACCGGCGGGATGCGGCAAAGCCTTCAGCGGGGAGCGGACGAGCAGTTCTTCGGCGGCGGCGAGCAGAACGGCAGCTTCTCGCACCGCGGGCAGACCATGTACGTGGCCAACAGCTTCGACTGGAACGAGGGCGGCTACAACAACTCCCAGCCATTCTACCTCTCCAGCGCGGGCTACGGCGTACTCCGCAACACCTTCGCGCCGGGCATCTACACGTTCGGCTCGCCGGTGACGACGGGGCAGCAGGAACGACGGCTGGACGCCTACTACTTCCTCGGCGGTCCCAAGCAGGTCATCGGCAAGTACACGGCCCTGGTGGGCAGGCCCTTCATGCCTCCGGTCTACGGCCTGGAACCCGGCGACTCCGACTGTTATCTGCACAACGCCAACCGGGGCGAGCGGCACACCCTGGACGCGCTGAAGATCGCCGACGGCTACACCGAGCACCAGATGCCGCTGGGCTGGATGCTGGTCAACGACGGGTACGGCTGCGGGTACGAGAACCTGGAGCAGACCGCGAAGGGCCTGCAGGACCACCAGGCTCAGCTCGGCCTGTGGACCCAGGACGGCATCGGCAAGCTCGCCGACCAGGTCAAGGCCGGTCAGCGGGTGGCCAAGCTGGACGTGGCCTGGGTCGGCAACGGCTACAAGTTCGCGCTGGACGCGTGCGACGCGGCGAAGAAGGGGATCGAGGACAACAGCGACGCGCGCGGGTTCGTGTGGCTGCCCGTCTCCTGGGCGGGCGCCCAGCGCTGCGGGGTCCTGTGGAGCGGCGACCAGAAGCTGTCCTGGGACTACATCCGCTGGCAGATCCCGACGTACGCCGGGGCGACCATGTCCGGCATCGCCTACAACACCGGTGACGTGGGCAGCATCTACCGCCACGACGCGAAGATGTACGCCCGCGACCTCCAGTGGAAGGCGTTCCTGCCGGCCATCATGACCATGGACGGCTGGGCCAGCGACATCACCACGGGCAAGCCCGCCGACCAGCAGCCGTGGCTCGACGGCGAGCCGTACACCTCGGTCAACCGCAAGTACCTTCAGCTCAAGGAACGGCTACTGCCGTACATGTACACCCTGTCCGCCGAGGCGGCGAAGTCGGGGGTGGGTGCGGTGCGTCCGCTGTGGCTGGAGTACCCGGACGACCCGAACACACTGGGCGCGCAGGCCAAGTACGAGTTCCTGTCGGGCAGCGACTTCCTCGTCGCCCCGGTCTACCAGGACTCCGACACCCGTGACGGCATCTACCTGCCCAAGGGCACCTGGACCGACTACTGGAGCGGCCGCACGTACCAGGGCCCGACCACCGTCAACGGCTACCACGCCCCGCTCGACACGCTGCCGCTCTTCGTGCGCGAGGGCGCGATCGTCCCCATGTGGCCCGAGGGGACGACGAGTTGGCAGACCCGCGACCGGCACGAGCTGGACTGGGACGTGTACCCGTCGACACACGGCACGAGCCATTACACGCTCTACGAGGACGACGGCGTGACCCGCGACTTCGCCAAGGGGGCGGCGGCCACTCAGCGGGCGTCGGTGCACACCGGCGACGGAGGGACGACGGTCACGGTCGGCGCGAGCAGGGGCGCGTACACGGGCAAGGTGGACGAGCGGTCGTACCGGTTCACTGTGCACGAGGGCAGGGCACCTACGCACGTGTTCCTCGACGGGCGTCAACTCCCGGACTCCGCCTGGTCCTACGACACCGCCAGTCGTGTGACGACCATCCGTACTCCGAGCCTGAGCCTGGATCGGGGCTTCACGCTGCGCCTTCGGTAGAGAGCTCTTAGGGTCTGGCCCAAAGGGACACTCTGGGCCAGACCCAACTATTGGCGTGGACTCAACAGCCACCGGCCGATGGCCGGGCCGGTGCCGCCGGCCCCGACGGGCGCCTAGCGCTCAGCTTTCGACAGCCTGCTCTTCCTCGCGGTCGGGCTCTTCCATCGACCCGCGATTCAGACACATGTCCCGCCGCCCAGCAGCCGGGCGAGCGTGCTCACCGCCCCGTCGATCTCGCGGGCGCACCCGTACAGCACAAGGTCGGGGCTCCCCCACGGGTCCGCGACGTCGTCCTCGGCCGACGGGACCGGGGCGGCGGTACCCCGGCGGCCGGCCGCTGCCGCGACCACGACGTCGACACTGTCCACGACCCGCGGGCCCTCCCCGTCCGGTTCGCCGCCGTACGCGGTCGCCGCGCCCTTCCCGCCCTGGACTTGGCCGACTCCCCCCGCGGCGAGACGCACGAACTCCTTCAGGGTGAAGCAGCGCCGCATCGACGACGGCGCGAGCCGCACGGCCGCCTCCCGGTGCTCGCGCGCGAGCCCGAGGACCAAGGCCGCTCCCGCGACGAGTTGTGCGGTGAGCGGGCGGGCCGCGAAGCCGGAGCCGTCACCGCCCAGCTTCTCCAGCACCGCCCTGGTGGAGCTCTCCATGCCGGCCCGGGCCCACGCCTCCGTGCCGGCGCTCTCCGGCCACACGGCCGAGTCGGGTGGAAGCCGCGCGGCCAGCAGCCGCTCGGCGAGCACCGATCGGTGCACGTTGCCCGTGCAGACGAACAGGACCCGGGTCATTTCTCGCCCGCGAGATGCCCCGACACGGCCGCGTCGGCCTCCTCCCGGCGATCCGACACACGAGGAGCGGGCAGCTCGCCGTACGATCCGTAGCTGCCGTAACGGTTCCCCCTGGGGACCGGAGCCATGTTGAAGACGGTGCCGAGAACGCGGACACCCACGCGGTTCAGTGATTCCGCGGCGGTGCGGACCTGGTCCCGGCTGGTCTTCGCGGCTCGGACGACGAGCAGCGCGCCCTGGGCGAGCGAGGCGAGTCCGACGGTGTCGGCGACCGGCAGCAGCGGCGCGGTGTCGACGATCACGACCTCGTAGGTGTCCGCCAGCTCGCACAGCACTTCTCCCATGCGCGCCGAGGCAAGCAGCTCCGTTGGATTCGGCGGCACCGCGCCGCTGGCGAGCACCGAGAGCCGGCCCTCGGCCTGCTGCATCACGTCCTCGATGCGGGCCCGTCCGATCAGCACCGTGGTCAGACCGGCGTCCCGGACGAGGCCGAAGGTGCCGGCCACGCACGGACGGCGCAGGTCGGCGTCCACCAGGCAGGTGGAAACGCCTGCCTCGGCGAGCGAGAGGGCGAGGTTCACCGCGGTGTTGGTCTTGCCCTCACCGGGCACCGAGCTCGTCACCACGATGATCCGCGGCGGGTCGTCGACCTGGGAGAACTGCAAATTGGTGCGGAGCTTGCGGAAGGCCTCTGCGCGGTTGGAGCGAACGTCGGCGCTGACGAGCGGTTGCCTGGGGGCGTTCCTGTCGTAAGGGATGGTGCCGAGCCCCGGCAGCGCGGTGAACTCGCCCAGCGCCTCGCTCGTCTTGAGTGTGGTGTCGAGGGTCTCGCGCAGTGCGACGAGTCCGGCGCCGAGCAGCAGACCGCCGAGCACGCCCGCGGCCAGGTTCAGCAGCGGTCGGGGCGAGACCGGACCGGTGGGGGCGACGGCCTCCTGGGTGACGCCCAGGGAGACGGGCGAGACCGGCGGGGCATCGTCCGCGTCGTCCTTGCCAGGCCGCAGGACGGTGCGCTTGGGCGTCTCCAGCCGCTCGACGACCGCGCTGAACCGCTCCGCCACGGCGTTGGCGATGCGTGCCGCCCGCTGGGGCACGGTATCCCGGACGGTGATGTCGATGAGCACGGTGTTGAGCGGGGCGACGGCGGTGATCCGGGAAGCCAGTTCCTCCGGTGTGGTGCGCAGCCCCAGCTTCTTCACCACGGGTGCGGTTACCTGACGGGTCGTCACGATCGAGGCGTACGACTGAACGCGCGCCTGCGAGAAGCTCTGCCCCTGGTTCAGCTGGGCGGTGTCCTCACTGGTGCGGGTGGCGACGAAGAGCTGGGTCCTCGACTCGTAGACGGGGGTGCTCAGGCCTGTCGCGGCGAGTGCCGCCCCGATCGCGAGAACCAGACAGACCACGACGACCGGCCAGTGCCTGGCAATCGCTTTCAGGAATCCGTGGAGATCCAAGCTGCACCCCTCATAGCCCCTCGCAGATCGAGGAGACCGTCCGAAATCTAACGTTCTGTTCCCTATGTGCACAGCCGAAGATAGGGACTCGCGCGCTCAAAGCGGGGGAGGCACCCCTATGTCGGACTGCCGGACGACACCGTTGGCGCAGGCCGCCCCGCCACTCGACGCGGAGGGCTGGCCAATGGCGGACAAGCGCTCCACCATCCGGTGGCTTCTGGGCGCCGCCGCACCGGCATATGCCTATATATCTCATTTACCCCATGTAGCAAGGTCTTGGTACCCAGATCTTGGTTACGGCCGGCGCCGCAGCCTGGCCCGGACTGAAGTCGAGTCGAGGAGAGTGAAGAAGATGACAACGTCGCCCAGATGCCGGGTCGCCCTGGCATCGGCCGCGTCGGCTGCCATGCTCATCGCGGCACCCCTGGTTGGTGCGCAGGCCGCCTACGCACAGCCATATCCGGGGTCGCCCCCGCCCCTGAACGTCAGCACCACCACGGTGACGACGGGAGGACTGTTGAGCTTCGACACGCCCCCGGGAATCTTCGATTCCGGGCAGGGCGTCACGGCACTGCTGGAGTCAAGGCCGATCGTCCTCGGCCATTTCCAGGCCGGGGACGACGGATCGGTGGCGGGGACTGTGACCATCCCGGAGACGGCCCCTGGCGGCTGGCACGTCTTCCGGCTCACCTCGGACAACCCTGACCGCAGCGTCGGCGCCACCATCTATGTGAAGGGCGGGATCGTTGGCACCCCGACGCCGACTCCGACACCCAGTCCGACCAAGCCCCCGAAACCGACCAAGCCCCCGAAACCGACCGACCGGCCCACCCAATCGGACAAGCCAGAGCCCCCCGGTGGGCACGACGGACATGACGACGGAGACAACGGATCCTACGGACGCGACAAAGCCGCCGACCCGGTGGACTACCAGCACCAGACTCAACACCAGAACGGCGAAAGCCTCGCGGAGACGGGCAGTGCGAAGGCCTTGACCGTGGGCGGCACCGCGGCAGCGTTGGTCGTGGCCGGCGTTGGCACGATGCTGGTCGTGCGCCGTCGCCGCAGCTCATGACGGGCAGTTCATGACGGAGCGAGACATCCGTACGGCGGTACAACGGCGTCCCGGCCCCGGCCGGGACGCCATCCGCATGCCCGGGGCAAACCGCTCCGGCGAACGGGCACCGGGTCGCCGCCGCGTGCTCAGCCAAGCAATCCTGGCCATCGCGCTGCTCCCGCTGGCCGGCGCCCTCTGGATCGGCGTCACCGGGTTGATCGCCCGCTGGGAACTGCTCGCGGCCCAGCAGGACCTCGACGCGCTGCGGCACTCGGTGGCGGCGGCGCCCGGCTCCGCCTCCGGCAAGGCGACCGCGCCCGCCGGGGTAGCGGAACAGGCCGTGCGCTCGGCCGCCGCGCACGCGTCTCGGGCGCATCGTCTCACCACCGGGCCGGCCTGGTGCTCCGCCGCCGAGCTGCCCTTTCTCGGAGGTCCCGTGAGAACCGTGCGCGGCGCCGCGTACGCGGCGGACCGGCTGGCCGGCGACGTACTGCCCTCGCTGACCGGCGTCCTGCCGCCGTCCACGGCGCACGGAAGCGGCGGCGGCATGTCCGACGCGCTCACGGCGTTGCAGCGGCACGGGCCGGAAATCGTCCGGGCGGCAGGCGTCGTTGCCGAGGTGCGGACCGACGTGCACAGTCTGCCCCGGTCCACCTGGCTGACACCGGCCGACCGAGCCCGTGCCGGACTGCAACGGCAGCTGGACCGCCTCGCCCCGGTGATGACCGACGCCGCCGTGGCGGCTCGCGTCCTGCCGCCCATGCTCGGCACGCAAGGACAACGGCGCTACTTCCTCGCGTTCCAGAACATCGCCGAGGCACGCGGCACAGGGGGCGTCCCGGGCGCCTTCGCCGTGCTGCGAGCCGACCGGGGCCGGCTGTCCTTCGAGCGGTTCGGCAACAACACGGAGATGATGGAAACGGCGATGCCGGACGTCGACCTCGGAGCCGACTTCGACGCCCGCTACGCGGGCAGCGACCCCATCCACGTGTGGCCCAACTCCAACATGAGCCCGCACTTCCCCTACGCGGCCCGCATCTGGGCAGCGGCATGGCGCAAGCACACCGGCGAACGCGTGGACGGGGCGATCGCCGTGGACCCTGTCACGCTGAGCCGTCTCCTGCGGGTCACCGGCCCGGCCCGCATGGCCGACGGCACCGAGCTCACCGCCGACAACGTCGTGGACCTCACCGAACGGGCCAGCTACTCGAAGTACGACGACATCGCCCGGCGCAAGGCGTTCTTCGTCGACGCCGCCCGTGCCGCCGCCGCACGGCTGATGGGTGCGCTCGACGACACGCTTCGACTGCCCGCACTGCTCGTCGCCGTGAACGACGCCCAGCGGGACGGACGGCTGAAGGTCTGGAGCGCCCACGCGGCGGAACAGCGCGTCCTGGAGTCCCGCCCCTATTCAGGCACGCTCCCGAACACTCCCGGCCCCTTCGCGGGACTGGTGGTGAACAACGCGGCCGGCGGCAAACTGGACTACTACCTCGGCCGAAGCCTGACCTGGGAAGCAGGCGCATGCTCCGGCGGCCACCGCACGGTCACCGCGACCATGACCCTGACCAACCGGGCGCCGACCTCCGGCCTACCCGACTACGTGACCATGAGGGCGGACTCCCCTCCCTACCGAACCCGGCCGGGTGACAACCGACTCATGGTGTCGTACTACGCCGGGGTCGGAGCCACCCTCGTCGACGCAACCCTGGATGGCCGCCGCGCGCTGCTCGCACCCGCCGTCGAACGCGGCCACTCCGTGTTCACGCTGGACCTGGAACTGCCCGCCACCTCCAGCCGCACCCTGGTGCTGCATCTCCTGGAGCCGCACGCGGACGGCGCGCCGACCCTGCTGCGGCAATCCCTGGCGACGCCGCAGCGGACCACACTCAAGCCAGGAGGCGCCTGCCGTGTCTGAGCGTGTGGGCCGCGCGGCAGGGGCCGTGCTCGCGGCCGCACTGCTGCTCGCGTCACGCCCACCGGCAGACCGTGCCCTCGACGACCCGGCAGGCCGAGCCATGGACGGGCAGCAGGCGGCGGCGCACCGGGTCGAGCACCTGCGGGTCAAGGTGCTCAAGACCCTGCCGCACGACCCGCAGGCGTTCACCCAGGGACTCGAGATGGCCGGCCACACGCTCTACGAAGGCACCGGCATCTTTGGCCGGTCCTCGGTACGAGCAGGGCCTCCCGGCAAGACGCCCACGGTCCGCGCGGCACTCCCCGGACCCTTGTTCGGTGAGGGCATCACCGTGCTCGGCCGAACCCTGTGGCAGCTCACCTGGCAAAACCGGATCGCCATCGAGCGCGACGCCAAGACGCTCGCGGAGCTGCGTCGCGTCCCGTACCCGGACGACGGCTGGGGCGTGTGCCTCCAGCGGGCTCGGCACCGGCTGGTGACCAGTGACGGCTCGTCACGGCTGACGTTCCGCGACCCCGGGACGCTCGCGAAGACGGGCGAGGTCACCGTGACCGAAGGGGGCCGGCCGGTGACGGAGTTGAACGAGTTGGAGTGCGTCGGCGCCGCTGTGTACGCCAACGTGCTCTTCACCAACCGCATCGTGCGCATCGATCCCGCCACCGGAGCGGTGACGGCGAGCATCGACGCCTCGGGCCTGCTGCGCGGCGACGAACTCGTCACTGGTTCCACGCTGAACGGCATCGCGGCGATCCCGGGCACGGATCAGTTCCTGATCACCGGGAAGTTCTGGCCCAAAATGTTCAAGGTGGCATTGGTTCCGGCTCGACAGACGGGCGGCCACAGCGGCTGAACCGGGGTGCGGCGGCAGGAGCCGGCGCCTGGGCGGACCGCCGCCACGACGCACCGCACGGGGCTTGCGCTCCTTCCTCCCCCACCGTGATCAACCTGGACGAACCGGGAACACTCCGGAGCCCTGCCAAAAGACCAGCGGTGGCCGACCAAACCACTAGTGTCCTGACATAGTTCGCATTCCGTCGATGGCCCGTGGGTCATCATGAGCGGCGTTATCGCCCTTGATTGGATCAGTTCGATGGGTGGCTCCGAAAAGGTGCGCGACGTCATGGTCGAGACATTTCCGGATGCGGAGGTGCGGCGCGTCTGGAACGACGGCGCGAGCCTTCGCCACCCGACCCGGGTGGTGCGCGAGTCCCGGATCACGAAAACCCCGCTGATGCGGTCGAAGGCGACCTACAAGCGCCGCTCGAACGCGTTGGCTTGGGGAGTCGGTGCCACTGCCGCGCTGATCGGCGTCCAGTTTGCGCACGTCCACGTATTCACGGTGGTCACGGTCTTCTGGTTGCTGAGCGCAAAGGCGAAGCCTGGCCGCTGGGGCGTCGCCATCGGACTCGGGCTTGCCGTGATCCCGGTTGCCATCACCGCGCTCACAGGCGACCTGGTGAACAATGCCACCCTGGGCTTGCAGTTGCTCGCCCTGGCCGGCAACGCAATCATGATCGCGGCCAAGAGCGACCGGGACGACCGTCGCCTGATGCTGTATGGCGTCCTGTCGACCTCAACCCTCGCGTCCGTGGTCGCCCTCATTCAGGTGAGCGGCGTCCCCGGTGTCGAACTGTGGCACCACAACATCAGTTCGCTCGGCCGCCCGCAGGGGATCTACCCCGAGCCCGACTGGCTCGGCCTCTTCGGCGCAATCGGTCTCGTCCTGGCGTGGCGGATGTTGCCGCGGTCAACGTTGCGCAACCTGGTGCTCGCTCTCAACGCAGCCACCCTCGCCCTGGCCTTCGCCCGAGCCGCATGGGTCGGGCTGGCTGCGGCCGTTGTGCTCCACGTGGCGTTCTCGCTGGTAGGTCGACGCCGAGAAAGTCGGCAGGCGAAGAGCCGAACTGTTCCAACTCTCCTGTTCCTCGTGGCCTTCGCCGGCGTTGGCTTGGCAGCGTCGCCCGGCCTGAGAACCGACCTCACAGCTCGGGCTCAGTCGATCTTCTTCTCAAACGCCAGCGACGTCTCTGGCCGAGCGCGGGTGCAGCAGGCAGAGACCCTGATCCAGCTGGCCGAGACTGCGCCATGGTTTGGGCACGGCATCAGCGCGAGCGGCCGCGTGGGTGTCTCCGGCATCTACGACCCACGATCCGAGAACAGCGTCGGGAGCAACTGGGTGCTCTCCCTGTGGGTTGACGCGAAGTACCTGGCCGCCCCATTGATCTTGCTACTCATTGGCGCGGCGGCCGCGAGTGCGCGAACCGTTGCGGGTCAGGGCCTCGCCGTCGTCGTGGTCAACAACCTGTTCTCGAACGCCTCGTTCTCCCCGATCACGTGGCTGCTGCTCGGGCTTGTGCTTGCGGCTCGATCAGTCCCAGTCAGCGATCAGCCGGAACACGATGCCGTAGACGGCGAGCAATACCACACATCTCACGAAAGACCTGATGGGGTGAGTACGACGGAGAGCCCACGGCCGCCGCGGCGCATGGTCGCCCACACCCCGCGACACCGCCCTACTGAGGAGTGGACATGAGGGAAACAAGCCGCGTCGGTCGTATCGCCGGCATCGCGCAGATCGTAGCCAGCGACCCGGGCCAGGCCCGCTTTCTGCCGGCTTGGGGACGCGCCCTTCGGAAGTCTCCCCTGACGACCCGAGTGCCGTGGCTGCCGTTCAGGGTCATCGAGCGCCTTGAGAAACACCTGACGAATGAAAGCCGCGTGTTCGAGTTCGGCGGAGGCGGTTCCACGCTGTGGTTCGCCGACCGCGTCGGCCAGGTTGTCACGGTCGAGCACGATGAGAAATGGTTCCGTGCCGTGGAAGAGGCCGTCTCGGAGAGGGACAACTGCCAGGTCCTGTACCGGGCGGCCGACGACGACTTCGCGGGGTACGTCGGTGCAATCGCGGACTACGCCGACGGGTACTTCGACGTCGTTCTCGTCGACGGACGCAATCGGATCCGTTGCCTGCACTCCGCGATGGAGAAGGTACGTCCGGGTGGGCTCCTCATCCTCGACGACTCCGATCGCACCCGATATTCCGAAGCGTTCGTGATCGCCGCAGCGTGGCCGCATGTTGCCTACCGAGGTCTCACCCCCTCGAAGGCCATCGCGGGGGTTACCACCGTGTGGCGCAGGCCGGCCTAGCCCAGTATGAGGACGTACAGAAACTGACCTGTACTTGGCGGGCCAAGGGGGCGGCACGCTCAACCGCGTACTCATTCTGATGGAGATTCATTCACTGCCGGCCCGGCGACACGGTAGTTGATTTCGCTGTGTCTTTTCGGAATTGAACTCGACAGGTACGTATCGGGCGGGCTCACCCAAGGGTGCGGCAGGAAGGGGCTTTACATGGGGTTGCTCTCTCTTCCGCCTGGGCGGACCACTGAGCGTCGGATCATGAGGTCCCCCGCACTTTCCATCGCTTCCCAGGCCGTGGGCGCGCTTCAACTCGCAATGATCCTTTGGATGTCCGAAGGAGGCTCGAATGCGACGGACACGTACTTCTACCTGTTCAGCCTGGGACTCCTGCCCTCGCAGATCCTCACTGTGGGTGTGATGTACCCACTGATGATCAACCGGCAAGCCTCGATCGGCAGGAGGGCGGCTCGCCGGTTGGCCTCGTTCGTTCCAGTCCTCGCAGTCCTCGTGACGGCGACGGGCATCGTTTGGTTGGCGACCAGAGGCCGCGTGACTGCCGACCTTGTTCCACTCCTTGTGCTGTCAGCCGTCAACAGCGCGCTCCAGTCGATGATCTGGTCACGAGGTGTGGCAGCGGAATCGACCGGTGAGTCCCAATGGTTCGCGGCAGTCGCGCTCCCGGCCAACACCCTCGCGGTCATTGCTCTGCTCTTCCCTTGGGGGAACGAGAAACAGGCGCTCACTGTCATGCTCTTGGCGTTGGTCGTGGGAAACGCGGGCTACCTCGGGTTCATGGTCCGTCGGCGCATTGGAAGCGATGCCGTCAGCCGCCTTCCGGAGCAGTCAACAGGGGCACAGGCGGCTTGGTGGTACCTGGCCCGCGCCGGGACGGGCTACGGGGGGCTGGCCGTACTCTCCTCGTTGGCCGTCCTTCTCCCGCCCAGTGCCCTCACGGTCCTGGCGGTAGTGACCAAACTCGTGGGCTCAGTGGCGTCCGTCTTCGTGAACGCCGTACTGCCCACCCTTGTGCATGCCGATACGGATTCACCATGTGCAGCGCGCAGGTACATGCGACTCACTGGTGTCGCATTGCTGGTTCTCGGGCTGTCAGGGGTGGTCGCAACAACCTTCTTCCCCGGCAGCCGACTTCTCCTGACCGTCGCGGTCGCAACCTGGCTGGTGGCAGCCGCCACGGCAGCCGCTGCGCAGCGCGTTGCGTTCCGGTTCCTGGCGGCGAAATCCTCGATCGTGACCCTGCTGGTGCTGCCCATCGTGGTCCTTGCGAGTGTCGCCACTGCGACCGAGGGCGAGCTCAACCTGACGAACCTGGTCGCCGCCCAAGCCCTTGTCGACGCGGCAACAGCCGCGTTCCTGCTTGCCGCTCTGCGTGACAAGGTGATGACCATCGGTGCGCGCACGGCGACGGCCATGCTCGTCGCGATCTGGATCGCGTCAACAGTCGGCGCGTAGCGGGTCGCGGGATCAAGCGGCGCTGAGCACGCTCGGGCACCCGCAGAGCCAAGGTTTCGCGCCGCTCACCGGGTCGGCTCAGGCCAACCCATCCGACCGAGCGCACAGAGGACATTGGATGAGAATGCGCCCAGGCTGAAGTCGCGTTCCCAACGCTTGCGAATGCTTCGACGTGCGGTCTCCGTCGTGTCGGCCATCTGGATCAGCCGGTCGAGCGGATGCTCCACTGCATCAACGCCCTCAATCCCTTCGCCGCGGTAGGGCCGCAAACTCTCGTTGGGGTGAACCAGCGTGGGCAGACCGGCCTCCATCGAGGCGACCAGGACCATCTGTCCGGCGGATCGACCCGTCTCCCGTACGGGGAGATACACGGCATGCGAACGTGAGAGGGCGTCAGTGAATTGCGATTGAGGAATGTAGGGCAGCCATTCGACCGTAGCCCGGCGACCGGCCCATCGTCTGGGTCCCGATCCGTCCGCGATCACAAGCTCCACGGCCACGCGATCACGCATCACGGACTCCACGAAGCGGCCGAGCGCCCTCGCGTCTCTGTCCGACGTGCCCCCCACGAAGACTCGGGGCACAGATTGGGACTTCGGCTTGCTCAGCGAACTCCCGAACGTGCCTCCCCAAACCACGGGACGAGCGCGGCCTCCTGCCGCGATCCAGTCAGAGGCCTCTCGCTCGGACGTCACGACGAGAGGCGTGTCACCGAGTCTCCGGACAAGGAAATCCCATGGCTTGGAGCGTAGCGTCGCATAAAGTCCCACCACCGCAAGATTCTTGATCCCGACGCTTCGACAGGCGACACCCGGCCAGGGGCTCATCGCAACCGTCGCTCGAGCAGGTCTCGCCAGCCTGGCCTTCAGGGCGACGGCCAACGAGTCCGCGCCGATGCCAAGTGCTCGCTTCCCCAGTCGAAATCCGGAAGGGGCGGCATGAGCAAGTCCGATGACGTCGAGGTCGGCGATGCGCCGGGACCACTCTTGCCGCGACCTGTCACTCAGACGCCCAAGCATCACCATCCGAACGTCATGCATGACTGCACCTGTCCTCGGATCGCAGCACCGTTTTCCAGGCACTTGAGCTGGCAGAGGCCTGACGGCCGAGCTGAGCACGCAGCGTTCGGCCGTCGGTGCCGAACGCGCGGTCGATGGCGCGAACCCACGCCTGTGGCTCCTGGCAGTTCGGCAAGGTGCCAAGGCTTCCGAAAATCGCTGCCAAGCTTGAATCCATCGGTCCGACAACCGGCACGAGGTTCTCGAGCGCGCGCATAGCGATCCCACTCTGAAAGAACCGCCGGTAGGGAACCAGCACTACGGTCGACGCGCCGCTGAGGATGGTCTGCAACTCCCCTTCAGAGATGAAACGGTTGTCAACCGACCAGCCCGGCACCTCCGGCCACCCGCGACCCGCCACCCTAAGGCTCACTTCGTCGGGCAACTCGCGGGCCAGGGACTCCATCAAATCGATGTCCCGATCAGGCTTGTACTGGCCGAGCACGTACACGGAGCGCGTCTGCGCGGGGCGCTTGGCGGGGGGCTGGTCAAGCACAGGATGAGGCACACAGACGATCCTTTGCAGACCGTGCCGCGCCACCACACGTGCCGCCTCGTCCGAGTGGGTCACCACCAGGCAGTTGAGACGCCGTGCCAACCATTTCAGAATGCGTCCGTAGCCGACTGCCCGAACGAGCGGATCTGGATCATGCAGCACCACAAAGCCCTGCCACCCAAAGAGCAAACGGACGCACACTACGTCCACATACCCCAGCATCGGCCAAGCCAGGATCACGCTGCCCCCGTGACGCGTGCAATGAAGTCGCGCGTGAAACAACAACCGATAGCAGGAGGCGAGCCACCGCAGGCGCGACCCACCGGAGGCACTCGGCTCGTCTGTCGACAGCACCGTGGTTGTGATGCCGGCGGCCTCGAGGTTCTGTGTCAGTGCCCGCCCGTAGTGAGCCAGCATCGAGGCCAGCGGGTTCACCACGATGACATTCCTAGACAAGACGCGCTCGCCTCCCATCGCGTACCCCGCGCAGCACAGCCCGGAAGGCCGTGAGGTCAGAGTGCATGGCCGCCTTCGCCACCGCTCGTGCCGTAACGGACGCCAGCGCAAGGTGACGGAAGCCGCGACGACCGAATCGCCTGTGGAGGAGTTGGATGTTGCGGACCGCGTAGTAGGGCGGCATGCCCCCGGTGGACTGACTCGCCCGGGCACCGTACGCAACCACCACCCTCATGCCGGAAGCGCGTAGGCGCAGGTGAAGCTCGACTTCCTCCATGTACAGGAAATATCGCTCGTCCATTCCGAGTCGGAGCGCGGAGGGGCGATACATCACCGCAGCACCATCAGCCCATTCAACCGTCGCGCAATCACGACCGACCTCCAACTCCGTTCTGTGCCTAGGCAAACGGAAACAGCCGGTCAAGTACCCGCCAGAAGACCACACTTCTTCACCCGACGCCCCTCTCACCGTGAGCAGTGGCGCAACGGCACCAACGGACGGGGCACCCCGAACCGTCTCTACAAGTACCGCGACCGCACCCTGCGAGAAGAGAACCTCGTGCGTCACCACCAGCACTGCTTCAGCGCATCCCGCGGCGAACTGGTCGACAAGTCGGAAGCCCGCGTTGACCGCTGCTCCATAGCCCTGGTTCTCGACGCGCAGCAAGTGAACACCTGGAGGCACAGCCCTGGCCAGCTCTGGCTCAGATACTCGGTGCATCGAGTTGTCGACAACGACGACCTGCTTCGGGTCGATGCCTTCGTCCAACAGGTTGTGGGCCGTCGCCTTGAGTGTCCCGAGGCTGTTGTGGTGAACAACCACAGCCCAAACCCTTGCGACCACTTGTTGCGCGTCAGTCACCCGAGCCCCCGTGGAGAACTTCATGCGAACGGTGCCTGCCATGAATCGCGGGTAGGTCTCCTGACACTCGGGACATCGGCAGCGGCGAGGCCAGAGCCGCTGACATGGCAGCCGCGAGACTCTGTGGGCTCAGCATCTCGGATCGCACAACCTGATGACCCCGCGAGCTCAGGTAGCCGGCAAGTCCTGTCTCGTCCGTCGTGACGACTGTCAGCCCAAGGGAGAGCGCTTCCGAAATGGGAAGTCCGACCTGTTCCCTCCAACGCTTCTCACGCACGGACGGTGCAACGAGTACCAGCGCAGAGCCGATCAACTCAAGTGCCTCTTCATGCCGAAGGAGGCCCAAAAAGCGCCGCTGACCTGGATTGGCACGACACCACCGGGTAATGGCGTCGTCAAGGGGGCCCGTCCCCGCGATCGAGAAGACGGCGTCGGGAAACTCCACTTCGAGCAATTCCCACGACGACATAGCCACATCAACACCCTTGCGAGGGGAGGTCTCGCCCAGAAACACCAGGCCCTGCCGCGCCCGCGTTCTGCCTCCTCGCGAGGCCGGCAGCTCCAAGATGACGGGATACCTCTCGGCCCGCGGCCAGACAGCGGCATACGCCCTCTGTGCGCCAGGTGTGCCGAAGACCACGAAATCCACGGCGTACCTCAGATACAACTTGAGGAAGGCACTCAGCACGAGCCGGACGAATCGACGGCATGGAACATTGCCCACCAGCTCGGAGAACTCCGAGTTTTCGATCGCATAACTTACAACCCGTACCTGCTTTCGCCGGATGACCCCACCCAGCTTCGCGGAAAGTGCAACGACCGCGGTGCGAGGAAACTCGCGGAGCCAGAGGGGCTCGGGGACCTCGACGGTGCTCTGCGCGTGGAAGGCCACGCTGAGGCATGCTTGCCAAATCGACACCGCATGCGCATTGTTGGGAACATCACCTTCCCGTATGTCCCATTTGATCCCGTAGAAGAGGCAAGTGACATCTGGGCGCTCAGCGAGATGCTCGGCCTGCTTGGCCCTCAACTCGGGGAGAACCTGAACAGTTGAGCCGGGTCGCCGCATACCCACCCTTGTCAAATGCGTGCGCATGGTTCTCCACCGGCGTTGCCCCGCAGCAACTGGAGCGTCGACCTTTCCTTCCGTCCCGAGATCTCCAGCAGCATCTGCTCATAACCGTCGGTCACGTCGTCCCAGCGGTAGGCCACCGATACGTGGTCCTGGCCGACCTTGCCGCGGAGCAGCGCACCCTCGACGTCGGCATCGTCCTCCCGGACAGCATCGGCCACTTCCTCTGGCGTATCGAAGAAGCGGGCATGGCCCGCGGTGACCTCGCGGCTGAAGTTCACGTCGAACGCCGACACCGGAGCAGCGCAGCCGAGCGCGCGGAGAAGCGACGGGTTGGTGCCGCCGACCGAGTGGCCGTGCAGGTAGCTGCGGCAGTTGCCGTAGAGCTGATTCAGCAGCCGCTGGTCCCACACCGCGCCGATGAACCGGGTGTCCGACTGGCCGGCGAGCCGCTTCACACGGCCGATGTACTCATCGCCGTACGGGGTGCCACCCACCACGACGAGCGGGACGTCCGAGCCGGACAGGGCGTAGCCCTCCACGATCATGTGGACGTGGTTCTCGGGCACTATCCGGGCCACGACCAGGTGGTACTCACGAGTCTCGAGGCCGTACTGCTTCAACAAGTACGACTCGGGACAGAGGATCGGAGCGCCGTACGCGATGACGTAGGAATGTCGGCGGTAGCCGTCCCACAGATGGTTGGCGATGCCCTGGGCGTCGGCGATCAGCGCCAGGCCCTCGGTGGCGGCCTTCTTCTCGGCCCACTTGTAGTACACGGCGCCCGCGCCCGCCCACTTCTGGCGCTTCCACTCGATGCCGTCCATGTGGACCGCGGTCGGGATGCCCGCCCTGCGCATGCGGGCGAGGAACGGCGCGTTGGCGGCGTTGAACACCACGGCGGCATCCGGACGGTTCTTCGGCCTGGTGGCGTGGTGCACCGACAGCGCCGTGTGGCTCAGTGTCTCCAGGGACTGCTTGCGTAGCGCAGGCATGTTGACGAGTTCCATGCCGAGGTACTCGGTCATCGTCTGGCCCTCGTTGCGGCAGTAGACGGTCACTCGGTGACCGCGTGCAACGAGGCGCTTGCCGACCTCTTCGACCGCGGTCTCGAAACCTCCGTACCGCGCCGGAACGCCTCGCGTCCCCATCATGGCGATGTGCATCCGGTTCGCTGAGTTCATCGGTGGGCTCCTCCGCCGAACAGCGCTGCGGGGCCGACCGCTTTACCGAAGGGTCGATCACCCAGGCCGAACCATGCTGCCCTGGCGATTCTCGGCGCCAGCAGGATCGCCGCGAGGTCGCGGAGGCCAGGGCCCCTGGTGCAGGACCTGGACCAACCGCCCGGGGCCGTGACCGTGACGGCGTACCGACGAGCCCAGATCGGACCCAGGACATGCTCGCGCATGGGTACCCCTGTTCTTTCGCTTACCCAAGGGGGCTATATCTATCTGCGGCCATATATGGCGGTTTGACGCTCTCACCTACGTGATCCGTGTCACAACTCGGCACGCCCGGCCTCTTCGACGCAGACAGGTGAAGCGGCTCATCGATCTTGACCGGGGCGCACAGGGACACGGGTGGGGAACGCGGCCGTCGGCGTGCCCCTCGGCGGCAACTAGAAGGTCATCCACCACACCCAGTTGCCCCAGCACCCGGAGCCCGTGAAGCGCACGAGGCTCGTACGCCCCTTCGCCCGTGAGCCTTCGCCCATGCGCCGGTCTCCGGCGGATCGCACCGCCCGCCAGCACCCTCCCGGGAACTCCTCACTTCCCGACTCGGCGTCTGCATATGCGCAGGGCATAGAGCTCTGCTCATCGAGTGAGAGTTGCCCACGGCCCAGCGTCGCGCACCACTGTTCCGTGGACAGCCATACACACTCGAATTAGTTCTTGATGCGCTTGGAGGGCGAATGCGGCCGTTCGGGGAGACAATGCCCCACGTACCAGTGGCAAGACCTGCGCAGACAGGGGGCGTCCGAGAGCAGCCGCCGACCGGGCGCCGCACCGGCAAGCCCGCCTGGTACCCGTCGGCCGCCGTCATCGGCGACGCGGCCGCCGCCGCCGTACCGGTGTATCTGGCCTTCGCGCTGGCTGGCAGCAAGCATGCAGCGGCCTACGCGACGGTGGCGGCCGCAGCATGGCTGCTCGTGCGCGGCGCACGGGACCGCTACTGCGAGCGCCGTCTCCGTGAGCTCGACAACGCCGGCCCCGCGCTTCAGGACTGGCTGGTGCTGGTCGGACTGCTCGCGGTGGTGCGGGCGGCGACGGGCGAGGAGTCCCCGTTCCTCGTCGCACTCACCGCCCTGGTGCCCTGCGCGCCCACGAGCGCCGTCGTGCACACGCTGATCCACCGTCATCTGATCGCCCGACGCCGCGACGGCGGGGCCGTCCGCCGGGCCTTGGTGATCGGGGAGGCGAACGCTGTCGACGGTCTGGTGAGCCACCTGGCGAAGCGGACCGACCACGAGCTAGTCGTCGTCGGAGTGTGCCCGATCGGCGACGAGGACCCTCACGCACTGGCCCCGGTCGCCACCCGCCTCGGCAGGCAGACACCGCTGCGCCCGTCGGCCGACTCCGCCCCGGTACTGGAGGCGACCCGGCGGCTCGACGTGGACGTGGTCCTCGTCGTGCCGGGACCGTACATGACAGGAACCCGCCTTCGGCGGCTGTCGTGGGCCCTGCACAGCGAGGAGCGCCCGCTCGTGGTCGTACCGGGCCTGACCGAGGTTGCCGGCCGTCGGGTGGGCGTCCTGTCCGTGGCCGGGCTCACGATGCTGAACGTGGCCCCGCCCCTGAGGCGGGGGCTTGCGACGCTGCTCAAGTCGGTGACGGACCGGCTGGGTGCGGCACTGCTGATCGTGCTGCTCGCCCCGGTGTTCGTGGCGGTGGCCCTCGCCGTACGGATGGACTCCCCGGGCCCCGTCGTGCACCGGCAGACGCGCATCGGTCGCGGCGGAAACCCCTTCACCATGGCCAAGTTCCGCACCATGGTCACCAACGCGGAGCGGCTGAGGCACCAGCTGACCGGCACCAACGAACACGACGGCCGGATGTTCAAAATCCGCCGCGATCCGCGGATCACCCGCTTCGGCCGGGTGCTGCGCCGCTGGTCACTGGACGAACTCCCCCAGCTGTTCAACGTGATGCAGGGACACATGTCCCTGGTCGGTCCGCGACCGCCCCTGCCCGACGAGGTCGCCGGGTACGACGAGGTGGAACTGCGCAGGCTGGCCGTCAAGCCGGGGCTCACCGGCCTGTGGCAGGTCAGCGGCCGCTCCGACCTCTCCTGGGACGAGACAATCGCCCTGGACCTCAGGTACGTGGACAACTGGTCCCCCGCTGGGGACCTCGGGGTCCTCGTTCGCACAGTGCGCGTCGTCGTGGCGGGCACCGGGGCCTACTGAGTGTGACCAGCACCGGCGATCCTCAAGGGCCCAACGTGCAGACGCTCTAAAGTCGTTGGTACGCCATGGTGGGCGAGCAACAGCCGTTCGCCGACTCACCGGTACGGGGCATGGCAAGGGACCTTCGGGCGCGACGAGGCGCGGATTCCTCGCCAGCGGACTGGCGTCATCGCGCAGCCGGTCCGAGTCGGCGTCGTGCTTGCAGTCCTTCCGGTCCCGGACGTTGTTGTCGGCGTCGGCCTGCAGCGTCACTCGGCAGGCAGGGCGACCGCCAGCTTGCCCGTGACGTGGCCGTCGAGAAGGTGTCGGACGGCTGCGGCGGTCTCGGCCAGCGTGTAGACGCGGTCCACGACAGGGCTGAGCGTGCCCGTGTCGATGAGAACGGTCAGGTCGCGCAGCCCATCGGCGTGCTCGGAGGCAATGAAGGTGCCCAGGTTCTGACCGATGAACGGGGACAGCATCTGTGCTCGGAGTTGCCGGTCCGTGCCGCCGAGCCAGGGACCTTTCGTCTCGCCGCCGGTGATCACCAGTCTGCCGCGGGGCGTGAGGGCGCGGCGCAGATCCCGCAGACGTCGGTTGCCCGCGATGTCGATGATGGCGTCGTAGCGTCGCGGGGCGGCGAGGAAGTCCTCGCGCGTGTAGTCGATCACGCGGTCGGCGCCCAGCGCCTCCACGGCGTCGAGCTTGGGAGTGCTCGCGACGGCAGTGACCCGGGCGCCGAAGGCGTGGGCGATTTGGACGGCGAAGGTGCCCACGCCACCGGCGGCTCCCGTGATCAGGACCTGCTGGCCCTCCTGGACCTCGCCCTTGTCGCGAACCGCCTGGAGTGCGGTGAGCGCGCTTACGGGTACCGTCGCCGCCTCCTCGAAGGTGAGTCCGGTCGGCTTGGGAGCGATCCTGTCGGCACGGGCGGCGGCATATTCTGCGAACGCGGCGACTGCCGTGCCGTAGACCTCGTCGCCAGGCGCGAACCCGGTCACGTCGGGGCCGACCGCCTCGACGACACCGGCGATGTTGCGGCCGGGGTTGGGGAGCTTCGGCCGGCGCAGTCCGCTCACGGGCCGGACCGCGTACGGCAGACCAGCCATCAAGTGCCAGGTGCCCCGGTCGACGCTGGAGGCGCGCACCCGCACCAATACCTCGTCCGGCCCGATGCAGGGCCGGAGGAGCTGCGCCGTGCGCAGCACGGCTTCCGGCTCGGCGCCGTAGCGCTCCTGCACGACGGCCGTCATCGTCTTGGTCCCACCGGTGGTTGCGATCGGCTTGTTCCGCATCGTCACTGCTCCCGGTTCCGTCCCCGTGTACTTACAGCGTAAGTGAGACTTACGGCGTAAGTACAGCACTTACGGCGTAAGCTCGTCAACGCTGGGAGCCCGCGAGAGGAAGTGACCGTCCACCGTGACCCGACGTACCAGCCCGCAGCCGGCCCGCGAGACGCTGACCCGGCAGCGGGTGCTGCATGCCGCCGTCGAACTCGCCGACGCCGGCGGCCTGGAGACGCTCAGCATGCGCAAGCTCGGCGAGGCCGTCGGAGTCGAGGCCATGTCCCTGTACAACCATGTGGCCAACAAGGAGGACCTGCTTGACGGGATGGTCGACCTCGTCTTCGGCGAAGTCGAACTACCCACGCCGGGCGACGAATGGCGAGAGGCAATGCGGCGGCGGGCCATCTCGATGCGCCTCGTACTGTCCCGCCACGTCTGGGCAATCGGCCTGATGGAGTCACGGTCCACTCCAGGCCCGGCCACCCTGCGTCACCACGACGCCGTTCTCGGCTGCCTGCGGCAGGGCGGATTCTCCCTCACCCTGACAGCCCACGCCGTTTCGGTTCTCGACAGCTACATCTACGGGTTCGCCCTACAGGAGAAGACCCTGCCTTTCGGCTCCCCGAAGGAGACCGCCGAGCTGGCGGATTCCATCACGAGCGGTTTCGGCGACGGCGAGTACCCGTACCTGACCGAGATCGCGACCGCCCACGTGATGCGTCCCGGGTACGCCTACGGCGACGAGTTCGAAGTCGGACTCGACCTCATCCTCGACGGCCTCCAGCAAGCCGCCAACTGAGGAGCAAGCGGTGTGCCCGCCGCGAGGGCGAGGTTGACCTGCCTGCATTCCGCATTGAGGCTCGCCTACCTGAGCGGGCTCACGAGCAGCTGCCGTCTTCACACGCTGGTGATCATCGGCGGCCGTACCCATTCCCGGACCAGCGCGCCAACACCTTCACGATCTGAGGGCGGGGCTACATCCAGCCCAACCGGTGGCGGCCACCACCTCCCGCGCGATGTCCACGACACGCCGCCCGTCCGTCACCACCCGCACCGTCTCTGGCGGGACCCGCTCGTCCAGGAGCCGTGCCTTGCGGACACTGCCCTCCAACTCCTGCTCCAACTCCGAACCGAGTTCGCGGCCCACCAGCCGCTCGCGAGCGGTGGCATCAGAGGCGGTGAGCAGGACTCGTGTGATCCGCACCCCAGCCCCCATGGCACGCTCGAACATGCCCCCCGCCTCAGGCAGCACACTCGCAGTGTTCGTATAGATCAGGCGCCGGTAGCCGCGCCGGGCGAAGTTCGCCCACACGGCGGTCAGATTGCTCTCTGTGATCTCCGCGCGGTGAGGATCTCCCTTTGGAGCCGGATGCACCTGCCCCATGAAGTCGCCCTCAATGATCGCGTGAGAGACCGCCGCGGCGCGCAGCAGCGCCGAAACCTCCCACCCCACCGTCGTCTTACCGACACCCGCCCGCCCGCCGATGAGCAGTACTTCCGCGCGATCCATGGAGGCAGCCTGCCAGCAGGTGACCGCCTCCCGCGATCCGATTCCGTCCCGCCGGGAAACAAGCGCCCCAATGGGTTTCCAGGTGTGTAGGCCACATCGTTCCTTGGCACGCACCTGCTCGACGAGCGGCCCACTCGTCCGGGAGGTCGCAGCCATGACCCGGCCCCGCCGCGCACCGGCGGCTGATGGGTGTTGGGGGCCCTGCGCCGACGGTCCCACATAGGACACACCACTGATGCGACTCAGGTCGCATACGGTCGCGACGTGAGATTCGCGCGGCGGAGCACACGCTCGTCGACCGTGGTCATGAGGGGCATGACCTTGAGGTGAGCGGCGTCGTAGGAGCAGAGTCTGTCCGTGACGATCACCCTCGGTACCGCGCCGGTTCTCTTCATCAGGCAGCGGAAGAATGGTCCGGCTGAAGCCTTGTCGCAGCGGGGCTGCACGACGATGTCGAGCCCGATGCCGTCCTGGCGATCGACAGCCGCCCGATGACCTTCACGACCATCACGATGACTCCTGGTGTTAGGCCCACTCTGCGCTGGTGCGGTCCCTCTGGGGCCCGCCACCGATGCCTCAACCGGCCGGGCCGCAGCAGGCTCTCGGTGTGTCGGTCGGCGCTGGTGCGGAAGTCGGGCATACCGAGGTGGACGGTGGTGTGCAGGGCTGCGAGGTCGCGCATGGCGGTGACCTTCTGCTCGGCGGTGGCAAGGCTCGCCTCGATCGCGGCGACCTCACCGAGCCAGTCCTGGCCCTGGCCTCCTGTAAGCAGTCGAGCAGGTCTGTGTGAATCTCCTCCAGCCGGGGCATCTGCGCGAGGTACTCGAACAGCGCGGCGATCACGTCCGCCAGCTCAAGCGCGGGCGCCCCTCCGTGGTGTGAGGCGAACCCCGCACCGGCAGGGCCGGGCACAACGGACCTCCTCACAGCCGTGTCCGTCCGCGGGTGCGGGAGCGGTCCAGGACAGGGATCTGTTTCCAGGGCAGTGTCCTCAACTGGCCTGCGTTCGTGGGCTGGTTGTTCTTCACCGGCAGCAGGTAATGGGCACCGCGTTGCTCAATAGATCCAAAATAGCCACTTGTTGCGTTTACAGAAATCTAATACATGTCAACAACCTTCATTATCTGTTCGGCCAGCATGGTGAAAAATGCAAACGCCGAGCTCGTCTGCCGCCTGCTTTTTGGGGCGCGTGCTGGAATGTGGGCAGCCTTCCTTCCCGGGTACATGGCAAATGGTCAGGGCTGCCTGTTGTCCGCGTGACGCCTGCCCATGTCCGCAGTTGCCTGTACGCCGTGTCGAGTGGAAAAGAGGTACGGGAAATTTCAGTGAAGATTTCTTGGCGCGCGCGAACTGTATCGGTATCCCTGGCGACACTTGCGATCACGGGTACTCCGCAGGCCGCTCTCGCTCAATCCAAGGTCATGCCAGCGGGTGTGAACGCGCTCCAAGCACCCGGGACTCCAGGGGTCCCACAGGCCCCGGTCACGGCGTTCGCCGAGAACTTCGAAAACGCGGGCGACACCCCCGTTTTCCTGGAGAACTACGTTGGAGCTGCACCTCTGAACGAGACGTACACGGCCGACCCCCCGTGGCTTGACCACGGACAGTGCAACGGCATCATCCTGAATCAGGCCGGCGCCGATGAGCCCGGCTGCCGGTGGGTACCGCAACTGAAGGACATGGCCAATGCGCTGGGGCAGGTTGGCGGGACGAATCCGCCGACCAACCACGCGGTGTCGGCGTACACCGACACCGTAGACCCCGGCGCCGACCGGGTGGAGTTCCAGACCGAGAAGCCGATCCCGATCGCGAAGCCAAACCGCTACATCACCTTCGCGGTGGATGTAGCCGCGGACAATTGCCAGTACGAGGATCCGCTGCTGAAGTTCTACCTGACTGGCAGCGGTTCGGACATCCCGACCTTCACCAACCCCATCAATCCCTGCACAGACCCCAACTCCAAGCCGTACCCCGGAGGAAGGAGCGGGTTGAGGGCCGGGTCGTTCGCCGGTGACAAAGCTGTACTGTTCAGCGGCACCCAGTTGGGCATCAAGATGCTCAACGGGCAAGGCAGCTGGGGCGGCAACGACCACGCCTTTGACAACATCCGGATCCTGGACGCGACTCCGCAGTTGGACAAGGCGTTCAGTCCTGCCACGATCGATCAGGGTGACACCTCGACGCTCACCATGACGGTGACGAACACCAGCGAGTTGGCGGCGAAGCACGACTTCGGCTTCACCGATAGCCTTCCCGCCGGGGTGCGGGTGGCCTCGAACCCGAAGGCATCGACGACGTGCGGCAACGGAACCGTCTCCGCCGCGGCGGGGGGCTCATCCGTTGCTCTGGCCGGCGGCGACTTGGCCGCCGGCGAGAAGTCCTGCACAGTCACGGTGGATGTCACCGCTGACGAGGCGGGAACCTACGTCAACCGCCCTGAAGCGATCATCACGGTTGGCCTGAATCTCCCGGCTCCCGCGTCGCTGACCGTCAAGAAAAAGGCGACAGCCGTGGGCACCGCGACGGGCTCGGCGGGTCTGCTGTCCGGCAATGTCGTGCAGGCACCGATGGACATCCCGGTCAATGCCTGCGGCAACACCGTGAATATCATCGGACTGCTCAACCCGGTAACGGGAAACGTCTGCGTCAACGGCTAGCCCGGGACTTCAGCAATGCCGCGTTGATCCGGTTTGATCACGTGGCGCCACGTCAGCCCAGGATGCTGAGCGAGCACGGCCCCTCGTGATCATGAAGTTCTCGACGCTTCATGATCTGCAAGGTTGCCGTGCTCGTTGCTTCATCGTCTCCCCGGTCCGTCGTGCCGAACACGGCGCCCCCGTCCGTCTACTCGCCACCGGTGGCGGTGCTGCCCGGCCTGCTCGAAGCTCTCGCCCGGGTGCGCGATGCCGGCGCCGGCCGCAACTCCCTGACGGCGATTGCCGAGTGGGTCCAGCGCTGTGACCAGGCGATTCTGGCCCGCCTGGGCTGCTCCTTCGACCGGTTCACCGGCCGTTTCACGGCCCCGGGTGAGCGGACCTTGCGAAACGCCTTCGGCAAGGTGGACGCCGCCGCGCTCACCCAGTCCGGCTTCGCCCACCTGGCCGCCCTCCCCCTGGCATACGCCATGGACGGCAAGCGCCTGTCAATTCCCGTGCGAACCCATGGATCCGGGGCAGACGGGCCCACACCGACATGATGTGCGTGTAGTACTTCGCGTACGTGTACCAAAAGGGTCACCCACAACTGGCATTTCATCAGCTGATGTTGTAGATACGTCAGTTGTTGCATCTTCTGGATCGCAACAGGCGGCAATCGCGGCAAAGCGTTCAGTCGCTTTGTCCGTGATCGCCGACCCCCCTCATGCACAGCGAAAGGCACATGTATGGCGAACAACCGCATGATGCGCCACGGCGGACGAATGCTGGCGCTCTCAGCGGCTGCCCTGGGTATGGTCGCGGCGATAGCCGCCCCGGCCTCGGCCGATGACCAGCCCACCCGGGCACAGCTCATAGCCGACTGCGACTCGGGTGCAGGCAAGTGCACCTTCAACGAACCTCAGTTGGGCAAGGCGTACCTCGGAGACTTTCACCGGGTGTCCGACTCGCTCTACAACTGCAGCACCTCACCTGCCACCCAGTCGATGACCTGGTCCGACACGGTCGGTTCCACGGACTCGGCGGGCGTGTCCGTGACCGTCGGCGGCAAGATCGCGGACATCATCGATGTCAGCGTGACGGCGACTTACAGCCACACCTGGTCGAGCTCGCATTCGGAGACCAGCTCCATCAACATGACGGTGAAACCCGGCGAAGTCGGCTGGATCTCCCGTGCGCAGGTGATGCAGACCGTCTCCGGCACCTGGCAGACCCACTACGACGACCGGAAGTGGGGCCACTACTTCTGGTTCGTCCCTGACGTCATCACAGGCCCGGCGCCGAACGGAACGGACGGCCAGGGCAACGCGGTGGTCGTCAAGTCCCGGAAGATGACCACCAAGGAGAAGCAGTCCTGCTCCAGCCGCTCCGGTAAGGCCAAGACGTTCATCGTCCAAGGCTGATCCACCGGCCGCGCGCCCGGCTGCCTCGCGGTCCGTACACCCGCGGGGCAGCCCGAGCAGCTCAGCAGCACGGAGTCTCGGGCGGCCCGCCGGACTCCGCTCGCGCCGCAGGCACCGTCCCGCTGCGCGGTGAGCCGATCCGGAAGTAGTCCGTGTGAACCGGGCGGCGACCAGCCGCGTCAGGGTCCACTCCAAAGGATCAGTCTCACAGCGCCCGTTGGGTCAAGCCCGTCTCACGGGCCGCTGCGGTCAGGTCACGGTCCAGGTCCCCCGAGACCGGCTGGGTACGTTCCGGCCCCGGCTGGTGGTGCCCCCATCACCGACTGACGTCCTGCGCCTCGATCCCTGTGATCACCGGCTTCACGGACTGCCCCTCGCGCAGCGTGCACCGGCCCCTGCAGCCCTGCGGCTCCTGCGCGACTGCGGCCCGTGCCGAACCCGCGAAGGTTTGCTGGAGCGCACAGGCGGGCAGTGTGACGCGTCACAGACAACACGACGCCACTGTGGGAACTTCAAGTGCCCTTCTTTCCAGCCGAGTTATCGACATGCCGAGAGGGAGGTCCGGCTGACCGCACGGATTGCGTCGCTCGTCCCGTGTGTGCGTAAGAGGCGGAACCGCGGGCTGGCGGGGGTACCGGTGAGAGGGACCGCCCGCATGTGGAGAGGATCGAATGCGCTCTTTGGAAGCACTGACGCTTGATCAGGTAGTCGACACGGCTCGCTATCCTCTGTCGGAACTCGCGAGCGCCCGGGGACAAGCCGTGGTCTCCCGTGCCCAGCACGATCTGTCGATTCTCGGCTGCACCGTGCTGCCGGACTTCATTCGCCCGTCGCTGCGCGATGTACTGCGGCAGGAGTGCTCGGCCATCGCCCCCCGGGCCCACCACGACGTCGAGACAGTGAACGTCTACAACATCGCGGTCGACTCGGCGCTGCCGGAGGACCATCCGGGCCGGAAGACCTTCGAGCGGGGTAACGCGTTCGTCGCGCGGGACCGCATCCCCGCGGACTCCCTCATCAGTCGGCTCTACTCCAACATGGCGTTCCGGCACTTCATCGCCCGCTGCTTCGAACTGCCGGAGCTGCACGAGCTGGCGGACCCGCTCTCCGGGCTGGTTCTCAACGTCGTTGCACCGGGTATGGAGCACCCCTGGCACTTCGACACCAACGAGTTCACCGTGAGCATGCTCACCCAGCAGGCGCAGGCCGGCGGCGTCTTCGAGTACTGCCCGAACATTCGGACCGCGCAGGACGAGAATTTCGACGACGTCCGGGACGTAGTGGACGGCCGGGGCGAGCGGTTGACCCGGCGCCTCCCCCTGCAACCGGGCGACCTGCAGTTGTTCAAAGGGCGCTACTCGCTGCACCGGGTGAGCCCGGTGAGCAGCGAGATCGCGCGCCACTCCGCGATATTCGCCTACAGCGAACGCCCCGGCGTCATCGGGAGCGTTGAACGGACCCGGCAGCTCTTCGGCCGGGTGCTGCCCGAGCACTTGGCGGCCGAGAGCCGGGCGGTCCGCGGCGACCGGCTCCTGGACTAGCGGGCGGCGAGAACGCGTAGTCGCCGAAGGCCGTTTCCCCTGCGCGATCCCTCGGAGGAGTAAGCCCTGTGCGTTTCGACGTGACCGGAAAAGTCTCACTCGACCACATCTACGACCAGCCCGATCCGCGAACCTATTTCAGGGTGCTGCGCCCGCTCGACTACGGCGTTCCGCAGCAGGCCAAGCCCTACTTCACCAAAATCATCACGGAGTACCGGGAGTCCCAGCACGTCGCCGTACCCAAGGTGCTGGACATCGGCTGTTCGTACGGAATCAACGCCGCCCTGCTGAAGTACGACACGACCATGGACGAGCTGTACGCGCGCTACGGCGACGAGGAGCGTGCGAGTGAGAGCCGCGAGGCTCTGCTGGCCCGCGACCAGGAGCTGGCTCGGTCGCGCCAACCCCCACAAGCGATCCGCTTCGTCGGCCTCGACACCTCCGGCAGCGCGCTGTCCTACGCTCGTGAGGCCGGGTTCCTCGACGACGTGGTGCACGCCGACCTGGAGGAGCACGAGCTCACACCGCGACAGCGTGCCCAGCTCTCGGGCACGGACCTGGTGATCTCGACGGGCTGCATCGGCTACGTCACCGAGCGGACGCTCACCCGAGTCGTCCGGGCGCAGGGCGTCCGCCGGCCCTGGATGGCGCACTTCGTGCTGCGGATGTTCCCGTTCGACCCCGTCGAGCGCGCCTTGGCGGGTCTGGGCTACCGGACCGTTCGCATCGACGAGGTGTTCAGGCAGCGGAGGTTCGCCTCCCCGCAGGAGCAGGCGCTCGTACTCGACAGCATGTCGGCCGCAGGGGTGGATCCACGGGGCCTGGAGGCGGAAGGCTGGCTGTACGCACAGCTCTACCTTTCCCGGCCGTACGACATCACGAGTACCAACGATCCGAATCGAGAAGCAAGTTGAAGAACAGTCAGGAAGCGCCAGGCAACGCGACGTTCGCCCGGGAGGACAGTCTCCCGCGCGTGCCGCTGCCTACGCTGGAGGCGAGCTGCGAGAGGTTCCTCGCCTGGTGTACGCCGCTGCTGACCGCCGACGAGCGGTCGGCGACCGAGGCGGAGGTTGCCGCCTTTCTCCGACCCGGTGGCCCCGGCCGGGTGCTGCATGCCGCGCTGGAGGAATACGACGCCACGGAGGGCGTGCACAGCTGGCTCGACACCTTCTGGCCCTACCGATACCTGGGCCGCCGGGACCGGATCGCGCTCAATGCCAACTTCTTCTTCCTGTTCCAGGACTCCGACCAGGCGCAGGTGGAGCGGGCAGCCGGTCTCGTCGCCGGGGCCCTAAACTACAAGCGGCAGCTCGATCAGGGGCTGATTCCACCCGTGGTGCAGCGCGGAGCGCCCCAGTCGATGGTGCAGAACAAGTTTCTGTTCTCCACCACACGTATCCCCGGCGCGGAGCAGGACACCGTCCGCGCCCCCTACACCGAGGAGTGGCCGGGCCCGTCCGAGGCCCGGCACATCGTGGTGTTCTTCCGGGGCGGCATGTTCCGGCTGGACGTGCTGGGCCCGGACGGTGTCCCGCACAGCCTGGATGACATCGAGGCGGGGCTGCGCGCCGTGATGAAGGCAGGCGCCGACCCGGCCGACGCGGACACCTCGGTGGGCCACCTCACCACCATGGCGCGCGCGGAGTGGGCGGCCGCCCGGGAGTCCCTTCTCGCCCGCCACCCTCGCAACGCCGACGCCCTTGACAGTGTCGAGACCGCGTTGTTCTGCGTCGCGCTGGAGGACTTCGCCCCTGCGGACGTCCAGGACGCCTGTGACCAGCTGCTGTACGGCGACCGCGGCAACCGCTGGTTCGACAAGGCCGTGTCCCTCGTCGTCTTCGCCAATGGACGGGCGGGCATCAACGTCGAGCACTGCGAGTTGGACGGGACCACGATCCTCAACTTCACCGACGCCCTGCTCAGTACCCCGGCCGAGGCGCAGTCCCGGCAGTCCGGGGCCCGTTCCCAGGGGCTGCCGGCGTTGGAGCCGATCGTGTTCGAACTGGACGAGGCGCTGCGGGCCCAAGTGCGCTCCGCCGCCCATGCGTTCGCGGCGTACGGGGAGAACACCGCGACCAGTACGTTGTCGTTCGCGGACTTCGGCAGCGGTGCGGCCAAGGCGTTGGGGGTCTCGCCGGACGCGTTCGTCCAGGCTGCCTACCAGCTCACCCACCAGCGCGCCAAGGGGCACCTGGGCGCCACGTACGAGTCGATCGCCACCCGGCAGTACCGGCACGGGCGAACCGAGGCGATGCGCGTCGTCACCCCCGAGATGCTGGCTTTCGTGGCGGCGATGGAGGACCCAGCAGCCGACGCGGACGCCCGGCGCGCCGCGTTCCGGGCAGCCACCGAGGCCCATGTGGCGCGCGCGAAGGCGTGCCAGGCCGGGCAGGTGCCAGAGCAGCACCTGTGGGAGCTGGAGCTGATCCAGCGCCGGCGCGGGGCCGAGCTCGGGGTGACCGAGCAGCCCGCGCTGTACCGGACGCCGGGCTGGTTGACCATGCGGGACGACTACCTGAGCACGAGCTCCGCGCCGTCCACGAATATCCAGTACTTCGGCTTCGGGTCGACCAGCAGCCAGTGCATCGGTGTCGCCTATGTGCTGCTTCCCGAGCGGTTCAACCTCTACCTGAGCACGCCGATGGCGGTCGCTGCGCAGATGCGGACGTTCGCCGACCGGCTCCGGGAGGCGATGGACGAACTCCGGGAGCTGGTGGCGTCCGAGCGGCCTGAGGACTGAACGAACCCCGCCGCCGGACCGGAACTCCCGGTCGGGGACAACGGTCCGGCGGCCTGGACGGCTTCAGTGGCTGAGCCTGTCTTGAGCTGAGCCGAGCTCGCGGCGTAGGCGGCGGCCACGTCGGTTCGGCACGGCCGACGGCCGTAAGCTGGGGCTCCGCGGGCCAGCTCTCCCCGGGGCGGGCTGCCGTCGGCGCAGCCGGGCCGCGTACGGGGGCCCAAACCGCTCGCACCGCGCCCGGAGGCGCTCGTACAGCACCTGGATGCCGTGTTCGAAGAGGAGCTCCTCCACCTCACGGAGGGAGACGGGAAGCGGTGAGACAGCCACACTGCGTGACCGATCACCTCCACCGGGAAGCGGTATCCCCTGCACGACGGTGACGGTGCTCTTCCCAGGCGCCGACTTTGCGGTGTTCCCGCTGCGCAGCCCCGGCGTGCTTGCGTGGACTCCACCGAGACGGACATCCAGGTACCGGCGAGTATCGATCACGGGATGCGCAAGAAGGAGGGTGGTGTCTTCGTATGCATTTGGTGCTATATAGGCCGTATGTACCCACTGCTGCGGCGTGTGCGGTCCTGGCATGGGATACGCAGCCTGGCCGGCCAGATGTTCGTTCTGCAGGTCGTTGTCATCCTGGTTCTTGTGGCGACAGCAATCGCCGCCCTCCTCCTGCAGTCACGCACCGACGCCGAGCGCGAGGCCCGCAACCGCTCACTGGCCGTGGCCGCGTCCGTCGCTTCGACCCCCACCGTGCGACAGGCGCTGACCAGCGCGAATCCGACGGCCGTGCTGCAGCCCCAGGCCGAAGAGACCCGCCAGCGCTCCCACGTCGACTTCATCGTCGTGATGAGTCCCGCAGGCATCCGCTACACCCACCCGAACCCAGCCCAAATCGGCCGTCACTACATCGGCAGCATCGCCGCAGCCCAGGGTGGCGGCATCGTCACCGAGACGACCACCGGGACCCTGGGCCCCTCCGTCCGCACCGTCGTTCCCGTCACCGATTCCGAGGGGAAGGTCATCGGGCTCGTCTCCGCAGGCATCACCATCCACCAGGTGAGTCTGGCGGCCGAGCGACAAGTGCCGCTCGTCCTCGCGGCGACCGGGCTGGTCCTCACAGCGGCCACCGGTGGAACGGCCCTCATCGGCAGGCGTCTGAGCCGGCAGACACGCGGGCTCGGCCCAGCACAGATGACGCGTATGTACGAGCATCACGACGCCGTTCTGCACTCGGTACGCGAAGGTGTCCTCATCGTCGATCCACAGGGTCGTCTGCTCCTGGCCAACGACGAAGCGCGGCGCTTGCTCGGGCTTGCGGGGAACGTGGACGGCCGGACCCTCACGGACCTGGGACTCAACCCCAGAGCCGAAGAGCTCTTCCTGTCGGGCAGAGCGACCACGGACGAGGTGATCGAGGTCGGTGACCGGCTGCTGGCCGTCAGCCAGCGCCCCATGGGGCAGTCACCCAGACCGGGAGGCTGGGTCGCCACGCTGCGCGACACGACTGAACTCAGCGCACTGATGGGCCGGGTGGAGGCGGTACAGGACCGGCTCAAACTGCTGTACGACGCAGGAATACGCATCGGCACCACCCTCGACGTGACACGCACCGCTGAGGAACTGACGGAGTTCGCCGTGCCCAGATTCGCCGACTACGTCACGGTCGACCTGGCCGACGCCGTCCTGCGCGGCGAGGAACCGAACCCGCTGTGCGCAGCGGAGCTGCGTCGTGTGGCACTGCAGGGCATCCGGCAGGGTGTCCCGCTCTACCCACTCGGTGCGCTCATCCACTTCGACCCCACCACCCCGCAGGCATCGGGCTACGGTTCCGGGAAGATGGTCCTGGAGGCCGACCTGCCGGCCTTTTCCGGCTGGCAGGCGCAGGAACCCGACCGCGCTCGCAGACTGGTGGCACACGGCGTCCATTCCATGATCGTCGCTCCGCTGCGAGCCCGCGGAGTGATCCTCGGCGTGGCCACCTTCTGGCGTTCGAGAGAGCCGACACCCTTCACCCCGGAAGATCTCTCGCTCGCGGAAGAGCTGGTCGCCCGCGCTGCGGTGAGCATCGACAACGCGCGCCGCTTCACCCGAGAGCACGCGATGGCGGTCACACTGCAGCGCAGCCTTCTGCCGCACGCCCTGCCGGAGCAGAGCGCGGTCGACGTGGCGCACCGCTATCTTCCGGCAGAGGCGGGGCTCGGTGGCGTCGGCGGCGACTGGTTCGACGTCATCCCCCTCCCCGGAGCGCGCGTCGCCATCGTGGTGGGCGATGTCGTGGGGCACGGACTGCACGCCGCCGCCACCATGGGACAACTGCGCACCGCCGTCCACAACTTCTCCACGCTCGACCTGCCGCCCGATGAACTCCTCTGGCACCTGGACGAGCTGGTCACCCGCATCGACCAGGACCGGGACGGCGACGGTGGAACACCGCTGCTCACGGGCGCCACCTGCCTGTACGCCATCTACGACCCGGTCTCCCGTCAGTGCTCCATGGCCAGGGCGGGCCACCTGGAACCCATCATCGTGCACCCCGATGGCCACGCCCACCTGCCTGGAGTACCGGCCGGCCCACCATTGGGGCTGGGCGGACTGCCCTACGAGAAGACCGAAGTGCTTCTGCCCGAGGGCAGCAGCATCGTCCTGTACACCGATGGCCTGGTCGAAGACCGGCAGCACGACATAGACGAGGGCATCGAGCGCCTGCGTCGCGCTGTCGCGCCCAGGGGGCGAACGCCGGATCAAATGTGCCAGGAAGCGATGGATGCCCTATTGCCCGGGGCGCCGCGCGACGACGTGGCCCTGATCGTGGCCCGCACCCGGCTTCTCGACGACAAGCACACGGCGTCCTGGGACGTACCGTCCGACCCCTCGGCTGTTGCCGACGTTCGTGCCGCCGCCGCGCGGCACCTGCAGGACTGGGGCATGGAAGAAGAAACGTTCATCCTGGAGCTCATCCTCAGCGAGCTGGTCACCAATGCCATCCGGCACGCGAACGCCCCCATCGGTGTCCGCCTGATCCGCGACCGCAGCCTCATCTGTGAGGTTTCCGACGGCAGCAGCATGTCTCCGCACCTGCGCCGGGCCACCACCATGGATGAAGGCGGCCGCGGCCTGTTCCTCGTAGCCCAGTTCGCGGACCGCTGGGGGACTCGCTACACACCCGGCGGCAAGGTCATCTGGACTGAGCAACATCTCGCCACGGAGCCATGACTCACCGGCCCCCGAACACGGTTGACGTGGTGCGCATCCGCACACTCGACATGCCCCGGGGTCGGTGGGCAGGATGTCGCACCGCCCCTCCGGCCAGTTCGGCGGGCAGCCAGGACGCGCACTGCCGTCAGGGCCCGGTGCACGGCGCCGCTCGACAGCTCTCGGTCGGGCAGACGGCACTGCCCGGGGCCTCCGCTGTGCGCGCTGCGGCCTAGCGCGGAGCCTGCCCGCGGTTGGCCTCCCGTCGGCCAGCCTGCACGCAGGCATCACAGCGTCGCTCATCGCCGGGCCCTCGTTCACTCCGCAGGGGGAGGCCTACGCCGTCCAGGTCGAAGTTCACCGCGCACGCCGGCAGGCGGTCAGGCACCTGGGAGATCTCGTAGCTGGGTGGTGCGAGGACAGCGCTGGCTCTTTCCGCCTCGTGACTTCGGTGCCGCCGATGCCCTCGCTCGTCCAGTGTCCGACTCCCGTGGCGGGTGGCTGGTTGTTTTCCCACCCCGGACGAGGGCAACGATCGGGCCGGTTCGGCAGTCGTAGAGACTGACACACGTCGGTCTCCTGCGCTCGCCACCAACCGCCTTCGCGCGCGGTGTGGTGGCAGCGAGGCCTGTCATCCCTGGGAGGATTCATGAGCCGCTTCCCCGCATCGCCGAGCGACAGACAAAGCGACGGGCGCGACATCGCCCCGCCCATCGCCGCCGCACGTGCCATACGACCCGCGCCCGTCGGTCGCGCCGCAAGCCGCGGTGTCGCGGTGGGCGCCGTCGCCGTCTTGCTGGCGGGGGTCGGCACCTCGGCCGATGCCGCTCCCGGCGACCCGGTGGTCAGCGGTGCCACCATCAACTCCGGGCACGACGTCATCGTGGGTATCACGCACAACGTGCAGTTCCCGGTCACGGTCAGCGGATCGGATGACTCCGGTCTGTCTTTCGCCGATGTGGATCTGAAGGGGCCACACGGCGGTTTCTACACCACCGATGCGTTCTGCGAGACCGCGACGGCATGCACGACGGTGTTCACCGTCAACGCCCACCCGGCTCCGGGCAGCGACGACCCCGTGGACCTGGCCAACGCCAACGCGGGAACATGGTCAGTCGATGCCCTGGTCGACGCCAACGACGGCACATCCGTTTTTGCCCCCGGCGTGGGGTCGTTCAGCCTCAAGCGTGCCGCGCAGGTCACGGTCAACGCCTCACCGGAACCGGTGGCCAAGGGCGCTCGTATCACCGTCACCGGCAAGCTCGTGCGGGCCAACTGGGACACCTACCGGTATGCGGGATACGCGGGCCAGGCCGTGAAGCTGCAGTTCCGCCCGAAGGGCAGCAGCACCTACACCACGGTGGCCACGGTGAACACCAGCGGCACCGGCACCCTTCGCACCACGGTCAAGGCAGTCAAGGACGGCTACTGGCGGTGGAGCTTCACGGGCACCAACACCACCGGCCCGGCCAAGGCCACAGGCGACTACGTCGATGTGCGCCCCTGATCCGGCAAGCACCGCCATGAGCGACCGATGCGGCCCGGCCTTGGACGGATCCGGCACGTCCGAAGAGGTCGTTTGATGTAGGTGGATTGCCCCTTTGACAGCAGCTACCGGAATGGGCCCGCGGGCTGACCTAGAGAGATCCCGGCTCGCCGTCGGCGACGAACCGTGTCAGGGATCGCTCCAGCAGTTCCAGAAACTGCCGCAGGTCATCGGCCACCTTGTCGAGCTCCGGTTCGTCCAGCGACGCTGTCCGCGTCCGGTGCACCGACCCATCAGGGCCCGCGACGTAGGACAGGCCGCCGCCGTTGGAGCCGATGACCAGACCGCGGACCCTCTGATCCGCGCCGACGTCGACAACGCCGTACTCCTGGAGTCGCAGAAGGACGTCACTTGCCGGGTGGAGGAAGTAGCCGTTGCCGACGTCCGCCCAGGTGACGTCGCCGATGCTGTCGTAGAAGGTGATCAGGTCAGCAGGGGTCGGGCCGATTTGGGCGAGCGCGCGAGCCATGGCTTGATCGTCACGGCTGGCCGGCCGGACCTCGTTGGTGCCGGGGGGAAAGCCGTGCCGCAGCTCGAACTCCCCTGTCATCGCCGTGAGGGTCCCGGAGACTCTGTCCGTCCACGAGGCCAGCCAGGCGGGTGAAAGTGAACAGTCACTCATGAGGCCGGATCATGACATGAGCTGCGGACATCCACGAGGTGACCAGCGGCCTCGCAACCCAACGTCAGCGCATTGCCGCGAGTTGTCGGTGGGCGATGAGGCAGCAGGCGAGTTTCAGCGTCAGCAGGACCGCGAGCAGGGTGACCCTGCACGCGGTGTTCCCTCAGGACCCAGCCCACCGCTCCCGGCGCGGTGGCACCTGGTCGACCGAAGTCTGCCGACGGCGTCGGGAGCGAGCGGGAATTGCCGGGCTACTTCTTCGGCGGGACCGTCGGTATCCCCAGGAACGGCAGTCGCAGCGCGCCGAAGGCATCGGCCGGGACGACCGGGTTCGCCGGCTCGACCGGCTTCAGGCGTTCGTAGGCCGCGCCCTGCGCGGGACGCCGGTCCGCCTTCCCCTTGTTGGGCCAGTACGACATGGCCCGCTCGGCCTGCGCGGTGATGGTCAAGGAGGGGTTCACACCCAGGTTCGCCGAGACCGCC
>NZ_JADDRL010000100.1 GCF_021538895.1 Streptomyces olivochromogenes
CCTGAGGGGGGTGTTCTCGCACAGTTCGTAGCCGCTGTAGATGCCCCAGGTCGGCGAGAGGGTCGCCGCGAGTACGGCGCGGACCTCGAAGGCGGGCCGGTGTCCGTGCTGGAGGTAGGCGTGCAGGATGTCCGGGGTGTTGGCGAACAGGTTGGGCCGCATGTACGAGGCCGCCTCACCCGACAGCTCGCTCAGGTACTCCGTCAGTTCCTGTTTCGTGTTGCGCCAGGTGAAGTACGTGTACGACTGCTGGAAGCCGATCTGGGCCAGCGTGTGCATCATCGCCGGCCGGGTGAACGCCTCCGCCAGGAAGATCACATCCGGGTCGGTGCGGCCGATCTCCGCGATCACCCGCTCCCAGAACACGACGGGTTTGGTGTGCGGGTTGTCGACCCGGAAGATCCGCACCCCGTGGCCCATCCAGTGCCGCAGCACCCGCAGCGTCTCGGCGATCAGCCCGTCCATGTCCGCGTCGAACGCGATCGGGTAGATGTCCTGGTACTTCTTCGGCGGGTTCTCCGCATACGCGATGGTGCCGTCGGGGCGGTGGTGGAACCACTCGGGATGCTTGTGCACCCAGGGATGGTCGGGGGAGCACTGCAGCGCGAAGTCGAGGGCGACCTCCAGACCCAGCTCCCGGGCCCGGCCCACGAAGTGGTCGAAGTCCTCCAACGTGCCCAGGGCGGGATGGATTGCGTCGTGGCCGCCCTCGGCGGAACCGATGGCCCAGGGCACGCCGACATCGTCTTGGCCTGCGTGCAGGGTGTTGTTGCGGCCCTTGCGGAACGTGCTGCCGATCGGATGGATCGGGGGCAGGTAGACGACGTCGAAGCCCATCCGCGCGATGCCCTCCAGCCGCCGGGCGGCACTGCGGAACGTGCCGTGCGGCTGCTCGACGGTGCCCTCCGAGCGCGGGAAGAACTCGTACCAGGCGCCGTACAGGGCGCGTTCACGCTCCACCAGCAGCGGCAACGGCTCCGAAGCGGTCACCAACTCCCGCAGCGGATACCGCGCGAGCACCTCACCCACCTCGTGCGAGAACGCCGCCGCGAGCCGGGTCCGCAGGGCCGTCGAGTCGTCGCCCAGGGCGCGTGCGGCGTCCAGCACGACGTCGCGCTCGGGGCCCTCCGGCACTCCGGCGGCCGCCCGGGTGTGGAGTTCGGCGCCCTCCTCCAGGACCAGTCCGGTGTCGATGCCCGCCGGGATCTTGACGCCGGCCGTGTGGCGCCAGGTGGCCACCGGGTCGCTCCAGGCCTCCACGCAGTACGTCCAGCGGCCGGTCGCGTCCGGCGTGACGTCCGCGCCCCAGCGGTCACTGCCGGGCGCGAGTTCACGCATCGGCGTCCATGGGCCCGGCCGGCCCTCCGGATCGCGCAGCACCACATTGGCGCCGACGGCGTCATGGCCTTCGCGGAACACGGTGGCGGTGACCTCGAACGTCTCGCCGGCAACCGCCTTCGCCGGACGCCTGCCGCACTCCACGGCCGGCCGTACGTCCCGTACCGGAACGCGGCCGACGACCGGAGTCGAACCTGAACTCATGGGTCTCACCTCCACCGTGCGCGAAGCCGGGCCCCGGGCCCGGCTCGGAATCCGAACGTCGCCGGAAGGTCAGTGCCTCCCGGCCCTGGGACGCCGGCCCTTCGGCGGAGCCCGCCGGACCGCGCCGCTCGCGCGGGAGCGGGCGCTCTGCTCCCGCAGGTACGTGCCCAACGTGCTGCGCAGATAGCGTTCGGCGGCGTCGACGGCCTCCCGGGCACAGCGTTTACCCATCAGCACGCAGAGCGTGTAGCCCGAGTCCTCGAACGTGGCGCGCACGGCACGGTCGGAGGGCGCGGCGAGCATCGCGCGCTCCCACGCCCGGTAACGCCGCAACTGCCGGGCCACTTCGGCCTTGGCGGGTAGCAGCATGGCGCTGTTCACCTTCCGACGGGCTCGACCGGGCTCGTTTCCCGACGGTCGGGTGGCGTCCGCGCGCGAAGAGGCACGACACCGTTACGGCGATCGAGGCATTTCACTCATGGTGCACGGATGACGACTCAGCGTCTTGTTGGTTCTTCAACTACCCCATGATGCTCTCGTGTTGCACGAATGGCGTAGTGCCCGCACTGTGGATCTGACTCAGAAGCGAGCAGCGCTCAACGCTCCGTGATCGGGGCCCACGCCCACGGGGACGAGGAACGAGCGGGAGCTTCGTCGGTGAGGAGCAAGCGACAATGAAGACCGCAGTGCCCTGCTACTACCACCTGGACGTGGAAGTCAGCCCCGAGCGGGTCGGACAGGTGAGCCGCATCCTGGCCGCCCATCTGCGCCACTGGGATCTCGACAATCTCGTGGTCCCCGTCTGCGGCGGCGCCGAACTGCTGCTGCGGGCCATCGACGAGCACGCGACGGACAAGTTCACCTCGATCGAGATGTGGTGGAACGGCCAGCACCTCATCACCGCCGTCGGCGGCGATGACCGTGACCTCCGCCCCGACCAGGACCTGCGCACCTGCCTGGCCCATATCGCCGCGATGAGCGACGGCTGGGGCTGCTGCGCCTCGGACACCGGCAGCAAGATCATCTGGTTCTCGCAGCGCGCCCGCGCCGGCCAGCGCGTCCCCCTGGTCCCGACGGCACCGGCGCCCAGCCTGCGCCACGTCCGCCAGGTGCCCCGGGACATGCCGCTCGCCGCACGGGCCGCCTCGGCGGGCGCCACACAGCCCGCCCCGGAGGAGGCCCGGTGACGGCGTCGCCGAACCGGAAAGGGGTGCCCGTGTGGAGCGGGCACCCCTACCCATTGGGCGCCGTCTTCGACGGGCAGGGCACCAACTTCGCGCTGTTCAGCGAGGTCGCCGAGAGCGTCGACCTCGTCCTGGTCGACGACGCCGGCACCGAGACCCCCGTCCCGCTGACCGAGGTCGACGGTTTCGTCTGGCACGGCTATGTGCCCGGGATCGGACCCGGCCGGCGCTACGGCTACCGGGTGCACGGCCCCTGGGACCCGGGCCTCGGCCACCGGTGCAACCCGGCGAAGCTGCTCCTCGACCCGTACGCGCGGGCCGTGGACGGGCAGATCGACAACCATGCCTCCCTGTACGAGCGCGCCCCGGGCGGCCCCTCCCCGGCCGACAGCGCCGGGCACTCCATGCTCGGCGTGGTCACCGACCCGTACTTCGACTGGGGCGACGACCGCCCGCCCCGGCGGCCGTACGCGGACACCGTCATCTACGAGGCCCACGTCCGCGGCCTCACCCACACCCACCCGGACGTACCCGAACGGCTGCGCGGCACCTACGCCGCCCTCGCGCACCCGGCGGTGATCGAGCACCTGACCTCGCTGGGCGTGACCGCCGTCGAGCTGATGCCGGTCCACCAGTTCGTCCAGGACGGGATCCTCCAGGACCGCGGCCTGGCCAACCACTGGGGCTACAACACGATCGGCTTCTTCGCCCCGCACAACGCCTACGCCGCCTTCGGCACCCGCGGGGAGCAGGTCAACGAGTTCAAGGCGATGGTGAAGGCGCTGCACGAGGCCGGCCTCGAAGTCATCCTCGACGTGGTCTACAACCACACCGCCGAGGGCAACGAACACGGCCCCACCCTGTCCTTCCGCGGCATCGACAACGCCTCGTACTACCGCCTCGTCGACGGCGACTGGGCGCACTACTACGACACCACCGGCACCGGCAACAGCCTGCTGATGCGGCACCCCTACGTGCTCCAGCTGATCATGGACTCGCTGCGGTACTGGGTGACCGAGATGCACGTCGACGGCTTCCGCTTCGACCTCGCGGCCACCCTGGCCCGGCAGTTCCACGAGGTGGACCGGCTGTCGGCGTTCTTCGACCTGATCCAGCAGGACCCGGTGATCAGCCGCGTCAAGCTCATCGCCGAACCCTGGGACGTGGGGGAGGGCGGCTACCAGGTCGGCAACTTCCCGCCCCTGTGGTCGGAGTGGAACGGCAGGTACCGGGACGCGGTACGGGACTTCTGGCGGGCGGAGCAGGGCTCGCTCGGCGAGTTCGCCTCCCGGCTCACCGGCTCCTCGGACCTGTACCAGCACAGCAGGCGCCGGCCGCGCGCCAGCGTCAACTTCGTCACCGCGCACGACGGTTTCACCCTGCGCGACCTCGTCTCGTACAACGACAAGCACAACGAGGCCAACGGCGAGGGCAACCGGGACGGCGAGAGCGCCAACCGCTCCTGGAACTGCGGCGCCGAGGGCGAGACGGACGACCCCGCCGTGCTGGCACTGCGCGCCCGCCAGCAGCGCAACCTGATGGCCACCCTGCTGCTGTCGCAGGGCATCCCGATGCTCTGCCACGGCGACGAACTGGGCCGCACCCAGCGCGGCAACAACAACGCCTACTGCCAGGACAACGAGGTCTCCTGGGTCGACTGGCGGCTGTGCGGCGACCAGCGCGCGCTGACCGACTTCACGCGGTACGTCATCGGGCTGCGCGCCGCCCACCCGGTCCTGCGCCGCCGCCGCTTCTTCGCCGGGGAGACCGCCACCCACGCCGGCCAGCCGCTGCCCGACCTCGTGTGGCTGCTGCCCGACGCGCGCGAGATGACCCGCCGGGACTGGCAGCGCCCCGACGCGCACTCCGTCGGCGTGTTCCTCAACGGCGACGCCATCGCCGAACGCGACGCGTACGGGCGGCGCGTGGTCGACGACTCGTTCCTGCTGCTGCTCAACAGCTACTGGGAGCCGGTCGACTTCCTCCTGCCGGACGACTCCTACGGCGAACGCTGGACCACCCTGATCGACACCGCGGACCCCGAGGGACTCCCGGACGAACGGGAGCGCAAGGCGGGCACCCGGCTGAGCGTCGAGGCACGCAGCCTGGTGCTGCTGTCCCGGCCGTCCCGCACCGGCGACCGGCCGTCCCGCGGCACCGAACGGCGGTCCCGCGCCGGAGACCGGATGCCCCGTGCCGGAGACCGGCCGTCCCGCGGCGGCGCCCGGTCCTCCCGCGGCGGCGGCCGCCCCTCGCGCACCGGAGACCGGCCGTCCCACGGCGGCGGCCGGTCGTCCCACGGCGGCGGCCGGTCGTCCCAGGCCGGTGACGGGGCGTTCCGTACCGGCGACGCGTAGGAGGTCAGCGCTCGCGGCGTGAGGTGACCGTGAACTGCGCGCCGTCGGGGTCGCGCAGCACGGCCTCCGCCTCGGCCTCCCTGAGGACGCTGCCTCCGTGCTTCTCCGCGGCGCGCGCGCAGCAGGCGACGTCGTCCACGGCGAAGTGCACCTGCCAGTGCGGCCGGACCTCCGGGTCGGGGGCCGCCTCGACCGCGCCCGAGTCGATGCGGGCCACGACGTCGCCCCGGCTGCGCAGCACCACCTCGCCGCCTTCGTACTCGACCTGGCAGCAGCCGGTCCGCTCCGAGGCCCAGTCGAGGATCTCGCCGTAGAAGAGTGCCGCGTCGAAGGCGTTGCGGGTGTGCAGCCTTATGAAGGTGGGAGCCGCCTGCCGCCAGGCCTCCCAGTTGGAGATGAGTTCCCCCTCCCAGATCCCGAACGTGGCTCCGTCCCGGTCGGCGAGCAGCGCCGCCCGCCCCGGCGGGAAGGACAGCGGACCGACCGCCGCCGTGCCGCCGCGCTCCCGGGCGCGGGCCACGGCCTCGTCGGCGTTCGGCACGGCGAAGTACGGCGTCCACGCCACCGCCATCTGCCACATGGCGGCGACCGCGGCGATCCCGGCGACCGGTACACCCCCCGCCAGTGCGATCCGGAAGTGATCACCGAGCTTGGCGTTGCGCCATCGCCAGCCCAGTACGGCCCCGTAGAAGTCCTCCGTGGCCTGTAGGTCACGGCTGGTCAGGCTCACCCAGCAGGGGGCGCCGAAGACGGAGTGGGTGGAGACGATGTCCCGCTTCTTCGCGCCACTGCGGGCAGGGGTGTCGTGATTCATGTCAGTGCGTCCTGTGTCCGATGCCGGTGGCCACCGGTCTGTCACCAGTGTCCAACCGCAAACGCTCCGAGCGCCTGCCGAGTACCCCGGTGGCACTCGGCCGGACGAGTGACACGATGGATGAATGGGCGACAGCGAGACGGAGCGCAACAGCGAGACGGAGCGCATCTTCGAGCTGGAGGAAGAGGTCGACCAGCTGAAGGAGGCGGTCGTCTCCCACGCCGTCGTGGACCAGGCGATCGGGATGATGGTCGCGCTGGGCCGAGTGACGCCCGACCAGGGCTGGTGGGTCCTCAAGGAGGTCTCCCAGCACACCAACATCAGGCTGCGCAATGTCGCGGAACTGATCCTCATCTGGGGGCGCACCGGGGACATGCCCCGGGACATCCGGGCCGAGCTGGAGGAGGCCCTCGACCGGCACGGGCCGACGCAGGTCCCGGGGGCGCCGCAGGAGTGACGCCCGGCGGGGGTCGAGGCCGAGCAGGGGCCGAGCAGGGGATGAGGCTCAGCCCGTCTCGGTGAGCAGCTCCTCGCGCAGCCGGTCGAAGCAGCCACTCAGCAGCCGGGACACGTGCATCTGCGAGATGCCGAGCTGCTGGGCGATCCGGCTCTGTGTCATGCCACGGAAGAACCGCAGGTAGAGGATGGTGCGCTCACGCTCGGGCAGCGCCTGCAGACAGGGCTTGACCGCCTCCCGGTCGACGACGAGGTCGTAGCCCGCGTCGGGTCCGCCGAGAGCCTCGCCCAGGGCGTAACCGTCCGTGTTGGGCATCTCGGCGTCCAGGGACAGCGTGGTGAAGCACTCCAGGGCCTCCAGGCCGGTCCGTGTCTCCTCCTCGGTCAGCTGTGCGCGCTCGGCGATCTCGGCGACGGTGGGCGCACGGCCCGAAGTCGTCTGGGCCAGCTCCTTGGCGGCCGAGCGAACCCGGTTGCGCAGGTCCTGGACCCGGCGCGGCACGTGCAGCGACCACATGTGGTCACGGAAGTGGCGTTTGATCTCGCCGGTGACGGTCGGCACCGCGTACGCCTCGAAGGCGCGCCCGCGCGTCGGGTCGTAATGGTCGACGGCTTTGACCAGTCCGAGCGCGGCCACCTGGTAGAGGTCCTCAAGGGCCTCGCCGCGACCGCGGAACCGTACGGCGATCCGCTCGGCCATCGGCAGCCAGAGTCGGACCACCTCGTCCCGCAACGCGTCGCGCTCCGGACCGGCCGGCAGTTCGGCCAGACGCTCGAACGCCTCGGCCGTGTCGGGGGCGTCGTCATGCGGATGGGGCTTCGTTCTGGTGGTGGTACCCATCGTGGGTGGCCACCTCCCTCAGCAGGTGCTGGATGGACAGACACCATGGGAGGCGCGCGCTGGGACCGTACGGAAAGGCACCCGGGGCGCCCGGCGGACCGGCTCCCACGGACGTGCCTCCTGTCCGAAGCACTTGTCTTCACCTTCCCTGCGTCGAACGTATCAAAACAAATCACCCGAAATAGTGACGAGACGCAGCGATGGCGACCCTTTTGACCGCCTTTTGGCGCCCTCTTGGGATGAATTACCTCTCAAGCAGAGGTAATTTTCCCGTGTGGAACCACGGGAGCGGGAGGCCCTGCCCCAGCAGCTGGCCGACACCCTGGTCGGCATCCAGCGGCTGATCCGCCGCCGACTGCGCGGCGGGCTGACCGCGCCCCGGCTGCGCGGCGCCGAGGTGGAACTGCTGCGCCTGGTCGAGGCCCGGCCCGGCATCGGCATCTCGGACGCCGCCAAGGAGCTGTACCTGGCGGGCAACTCCGTGTCGACCCTGGTCAACCGGCTGGCCAAGGCCGGCCACCTGGTCCGGGAGACCGACCCGGCCGACCGGCGCGTCGCTCGGCTGGAGCTCACCGACGCGGCACGCGCCCGGTTGGGCGACTGGCAGCGGCGCCGGGCGGCCCTCGTCGCCCGGCACGTGTCCCTGCTCGACGAGGCCGAGCGAGAGGCCCTGCACGCCGCCCTGCCTGCCCTGCGCAAGCTGGCCGTCACCCTGCACGAGGAGGCCGAGGAACCATGACGAGCGACACCACGGGCCCGGCCCCGACGACCGACGCCGCGGGCCCGGCGGATGCCGTCTCCTGCACCGGGCTCGCCTACGCCTTCGGGCGGACCCGGGCCGTGGACGGTCTCGACCTGTCCGTGCGGCAGGGGGAGGTCTTCGGGCTGCTCGGACCCAACGGGGCCGGCAAGACCACCGCCATCCGCTGCATCACCACGCTCCTGCCGGTCCCCGCGGGCATGGTCCGCGTCTTCGGCCACGACACGGCCGGGGACCGCATGGCCGTGCGCCGCCTGCTCGGCTACGTCCCGCAGCAGCTGTCCGCGGACAGCGGACTGACCGGACGGGAGAACGTTGCTCTCTTCGCCCGCGTCTTCGACGTCCCCCGCCGCGAGCGCGCCGCCCGCGTCGCCCAGGCCCTGGCCGCCGTCGGCCTCGCCGACGCCGCCGACCGGCTCGCGGGCACCTACTCCGGCGGCATGGTCCGCCGGCTGGAACTGGCCCAGGCCCTGGTCAGCGCGCCCCGCCTGCTGATCCTCGACGAGCCGACCATCGGTCTCGACCCGATAGCCCGGACGGGCGTCTGGGAGCACATCAACGCCGTCCGCGCGGTCACCGGCATGACGGTCCTGGTCACCACCCACTACATGGACGAGGCCGACCAGTACTGCGACCGCGTCGGCCTGATGCACCGCGGCCGCATCCGTGCCCTCGGCACCCCCGGGGAACTGCGGCAGGGCCTCGGCGCCCGCCGCCGCGCCGAGGGCGCCCCGGCCACGGACACGCCGCCCACGCTGGAGGACGTCTTCCGCGACGTCGCCGGCAGCGGTCTCGACGAGAAGTCAGGAGATTTCCGCGATGTCCGAAGCACCCGTCGCACCGCCCACCGCGTCGGCTGACCCGGCCCCCGAGGGCGGCACGGACCTCCTCGTACGGCCGCCCACGCCCCGCGCGGGCTGACGGCTGCTGCCCGCCCGGGTCGTCGCGATGTGCGCGGTGGAACTGCAGAAGCTGCGGCACGACCGCACCGAGCTCTACACCCGGGCGGTGCAGCCCGCCCTGTGGCTGCTGATCTTCGGCCAGACCTTCACCCGGATCAAGGCGATCCCGACCGGCGGCGTCCCCTACATCGACTACCTGGCGCCCGGCATCATCGCCCAGTCCGCGATGTTCATCGCCATCTTCTACGGCATCCAGATCATCTGGGAGCGGGACGCCGGCATCCTGAACAAGCTCCTCGTCACGCCCACCCCGCGCTCGGCGCTGATCACCGGCAAGGCCTTCGCGGCCGGGGTGAAGGCGCTGATCCAGGCGGTCGTCGTGGTCCTGATCGCCGCCCTGCTCGGCGTGGCCCTCACCTGGAACCCGGTCAAGCTGCTCGGCGTCGCGGCGGCCGTGATCCTCGCCTCCGCCTTCTTCTCCTGCCTGTCGATGACCATCGCCGGCATCGTCCTCAGCCGCGACCGCCTGATGGGCATCGGGCAGGCAATCACCATGCCCCTGTTCTTCGGCTCCAACGCCCTCTACCCGGTCGCCGTGATGCCGGGCTGGCTGCAGGCGGTCAGCAAGGTCAACCCGCTCAGCTATCAGGTCGACGCCCTGCGCGGCCTCCTGCTCGGCACCCCCGCGCATCTCGCCGCCGATTTCGGTGTCCTGCTCGTGGCCTCGGCCCTCGGCATCACGGCCGCCTCCTGTCTGCTGGGCCGGCTCGCCCGCTGATCTTGCCGCGGACGTGATGTGCGGCACGCAACCGAAGGGTGCCTCAGGGCCCCGGAAGGGGATTCCCGCTGCGCAGCGCTTGATCAGCGATCAAAGGGGGCGAATCGCCAGGCCACAGCGCATTCCGCTCATTTGACAGTGCGCTGAGCGCACAGATAAACAGCAGCTCTCGGAGGTCGAGAGGGGCACTGTGTACGAGCCGAACGTGGTCGGGGACTGGCAGGAGTACGACGAGCATGCCGGTCTGCGGGTCCGCGTCCACAGCCTGGAGGCGGCCGAGCCGCCGCGCGGCCGTGACGACGCGGCCGTCGGGCTGACGTACTTCACGCTCCGGGTGACCGTCGAGAACCGTGGCGCCCGGCACTTCGGCGTGCACCTGGAGGACGGGCAGATCGACGTCCGGGTCGGCCCCGACGGCGAGGGCGCGTTCATCGACTGGCGCAACTCGCAGTTCATCGAGGGCTTCGACGTCTACCCGCTGCGCCGTGCCACCGCCGTCCTGTTCGCGGCCGGCCCCGAGGCGTCCCTGTCCAAGGTGGACGTGCAGGTGCAGCTGCGGGTCGACGAGGAGTGGGCCGACCGGCGGCTGTGGGCGGGCGGCATCGGACTGGTGGAGGGGGCCGTGGCGCCCGCTTCCGCAGGGGCCGGGGCGGGCAGCCTGGCCCACCAGGTCAGCGCCTTCCTGAAGGACCAGACGGAGCCGGGCGCGACGGCCTGACGGCCGCAGGACGGCCCGGCCCTCGCACCGCGGTCCGACGGCCGCCGCCGCACGGGTCAGTGCGGGATGCCGTCGATGATCTCCCGGGCGCCCTGCCGCAGCAGGGCCACGGCCACCGAGGTGCCGAGCGTGGCCGGGTCGAGGCGGCCCGCCCACTCGTGGGCGTTCAGCCGGGTCTTGCCGTCCGGGGTGAACACGCAGGCCCGCAGGGACAGCTCACCGCTGCGGTCCACGCGCGCGTAACCGGCGATCGGGCTGTTGCAGTGCCCCTGCAGCACGTGCAGGAACATGCGCTCCGCGGTGGCCTCCCGGAAGGTGTCCGGGTCGCCGAGCCCGCTGACGGCGTCGATCAGTTCCGTGTCGCCCTCCCGGCACTGCAGGGCGAGGATGCCCGCGCCGATCGGCGGCATCATCACCTCCGGGGACAGCACCTCGCTGATCACGTCGCGGCGGTCGATGCGCTCCAGACCGGAGACCGCGAGCAGCAGCGCGTCCGCCTCGCCGGCCGCGAGCTTCTCCAGCCGGCGGTTGGCGTTGCCGCGGAAGGGCACGCACTCCAGGTGCGGATGGGTGGCGGCCAGTTGGGCGACGCGGCGCACCGAGGAGGTGCCGATCCGGGTGCCCGGCACCAGTTCGTCGAGAGTGAGCCCGCCCGGGTGGATCAGCGCGTCGCGGACGTCGTCCCGCTTGAGGAACGCGGCGAACACGGTTCCCGCGGGCAGCGGCCGGTCGGCGGGCACGTCCTTGACGCAGTGCACCGCGAGGTCGGCCTCCCCGGCGAGCAGCGCCGCGTCCACCTCCTTGGTGAACGCCCCCTTGCCCTCGACCTGGGACAGATCGCCCAGCCACTTGTCACCCGTGGTCCTGACCGGTACGACCTCGGTGCGCACCTCGGGGTGCAGAGCTGCCAACTCGGCGCGGACGCGCTCCACTTGGGCGAGCGCCATCGGTGAGTCGCGGGAGACGATACGGATGAGTTCCGGGACTGCCATGGGGACACGATAGTGCCCCCGCTACCCCTCCAAGTGCCACTCGAAGGGGAACAGATCCTCCTCCCAGCCCGGCTGTGGTCCGCGTGCGGCGTGCACCGGCCCGCGCACGAGGCAGCGGTGCCGCAGCAGCGCACGGCGCTCGGCCGGGGTGAGCAGCGCCGCGTAGGAGTCGTCCGATACGGCGTCCACGTGCTCGTCGCCGTCGATGTTGAGCCGGTCGCCCGCCGCCGTACGGACGTCGAGGCGGAACGCGGTGCGCCACTGGGAGTTGTGGCCCCAGCCGTGGGACAGGTCGATCGTGCGCCGGTACCGGCGCCGGAAGGTCCAGTACAGCGGGGAGCGGTCGGCGACCCCGCGCTCGGCGTGGTGCGCGCCCGCCCGCACCCGTACCCCGGCGCGGCCGAACAGGACGGAGCCCAGCCACAGGCCCGGCCAGAGGACCTCGGTGATCCGAACGGGCTCGTCGGGGTCGGACGCCTGCTCGACCTCCACGATCTCGTGCAGGAACGGATCGAAGCGGGAGGCGCCCTCGAACGGCGTCATGCCGAGCCGGGTGAACAGGGCGACGTACTGATCCACCGTCACGTCCGGTCCGCCCCACCCGTCGTCGTCGCCGGCCGGCTGGAAGGGAAGCAGCAGCAGGTCGCTGACCCGGCTGAGCGCGTACAGCTCCCACAGCAGGTGCACGCGCCGCTCGTCCGGCCCGGACGGGGGTCGCGGCAGCGACTCGGCGGCCGTTGCCAGGTGGTCGCGGTAGTCGCCCGCGGCACGCGCGAGCCACGGCTCCACCACCGTACTGAAAGCGTTCGGCCCCTCGTGATCGAGCAGCGCCTCGTAGAGCGGCCGTGCCGCGACCGGGTCGTTCTTCTCCTCCATCCGCGGAGCGTAGCGCCGGGCGCGCGGGCCGGACCAGGTGTTTCAGAGCGGCCCCGGGCCGTCGTCGAGCGCGAGGCGCAGGACGTGGTGGCCGGTCGCGTCGGCGGGTACGGCGGGTGGACCGGGTACGGCGTTCTGACCGTCGACCGTGCACGCGCGCACCCGGCTGCCGCCGCCGGTCAGCGTGACGTCCAGCGTCGTGCCCCGGTAGCGCAGCCCGCGCAGGCTCACCGTGCCCCACCGCGGCGGCAGACAGGGCCGCAGCCGAAGCGCGTCCGGCGCGAACGTCAGGCCGAACAGACCGTCATGCACCAGGCGCAGGAAGGCGGTTGCCGACCAGGTCTGGTCCGGCTGGGAGACGAAGTGCTCCAGCCGGCCGCTGCCCCCGGTCTGCCAGCCGCCGTCGACGGCACCGCTCACCGAGTCGTACACCTCGTGGAATCCGCCGCCGCGGGTGACGAGTTCCGCGAGGGTCTCCACGGCGCGCGCGAACAGTCCGGTGCGGCCCGCCCCGGCGGCGGCCTGCCCGAACAGGCCGTGCACCATCGGCCACACCATCATGTTGTGCCGCCCCGGCCGCCGGTCGTCGAAGCGCGGGAAGTGCGGCCAGACGTTGACGACACCGCGGGGCTGCCAGTGCGCGCCGTCGAGGAGGAGGCGCGCCCGGTACCGGTCGGCGACGCCGAGGAGGACGGCGAGGGCCAGTCCGGCGCCCTCCTGGGAGAGGTCGGGGCGACCGTCGTCGTGCAGCAGGTACGCGTAGGTACCGGCGTCGGCACGCCACAGGTGCCGGTCGATCGCGGCACGCAGCCGCTCGGCCTGCGCGCGTGCGGTCCGCGCTGCCGGCTCGCCCAGCGTGTCCGCCATGGCCGCCAGGGCGAGCAGGGCGCCGTGGTAGAGGCAGTTCGTGGACAGGCACATCAGTGCGGCCGCGCCCGGGTGGCCGAGCACGAAGGACGTGCGCACGCCCGGGGTCTCGGGCGGACTCGGGTAACCGGAGATGCCGTCGTTCATGAAGCTCGGCCCCCGAAAGAGGCCGTGGTCGGTGTCGAAGTCGCGGGCGCGGCGGGCGGCGAGGGTGTGCGTCGCCGTCTCGTACGCCCGGACCAGGAACTCCCGGTCGCCGGTGACCAGATAGTGGTGCCAGGCGGCGGGGATCCACACGACCTGGTCCCACCACTGGTCGTCCTGCTGGACGACGAGCCCGTCCGGACCGCGGTCGACGACCGACCAGAGGGTGTTGCGGCCGAGGTCGGGAGCCAGCAGGCTCACCCCGCTCCACGCGTTGACCGCCGCGTCCCGCGTCCACCGCTGCGGGGCGGGATAGCCGCCACCGGCCCGGACGACGGTGCCCGGCGGGTGGGCGAGCAGACCGGACCGGTCGTACACCGCCGGGTCCGCGCGCAGGGTGTTGGTGTCGAACACGTTCCAGAGCGCGGCCGCGTACAGGCCGCCGATCCGCTGCTGGGCGCCGGGATCGTCGAAGGTGAGGGCAGGCATGTCGGACCCCTTCCCCGGACGCTCGGGTTGCCGCGGATTCGCCGAATTCTCTGGATTCCCCGGAATCCGGGCCGCGGCGCCGAAGGCCCCCGCCGCGCTCAGCGCGGCGAGGAACCCCCGCCGGGAGAATCCGCCGTCACGTCCGCCGATCAGTGCCACGCTCCGAGAACGAGCGCGCCGGTGATCGGTCGCGGTCAGGCGTTCGGGTCGAACGCGATTCCGGACGGTTTCGCCGAGGAGAGGTGCGCGGCGAAACTGCCGTCCTTCAGGCCGAAGTGGGCGCTGCCGAAGTCGTACGCGCTGAGCTTGTCGCGCAGACCGGCGGGGTAGCCGTTCCAGCCGACGAGCGGCGGGTACTGCCAGGTGTGCTTGTGGTTCTCCGGCGGTTCGTCGTTGGAGTTGGCCAGGCGGAAGCAGTGCGTGCTGATGCCGTCCTTGTGGTAGACGACCTTCGCGTGCGTGCCCTCGAACCGGACCTCGGAGACGGGGTGCACGGTGAACGAACCGTGGTTGGAGGTCGAGACGTACCGGACCTGGCCGCTCTGCACCCACACCACGACGTGTTCCCAGTCGTTGCGGTGGCCGCCGATGCTGGTGCCGGCGAGCGCCTGGTCCTTCTCGAAGTACAGGCCGTACAGGTAGCCGCACCAGCCGTTGTTGCACTTGTAGCGCGAGTAGCTGTTGGTGTTGTCGAGGTCCGAGGCGTCGTGGCACTGGCCGTTGAGAGCACCGGTCGGCTTGAGTCCGCCGTTGACGGTGCCGTCGGGGCCGATGGCCGGGGTGGGGTAACAGCCGTCGGTGTCGTAGTCGAAGGCGGGCTGGTACGTCAGCTCCGCCTGCTCGGCGTTGACGGGCAGCGCCTGGGGCGGCGCGGCGAAGGCGACGGAGGGGAAGGCGATGACGAGGGCGACGGCGCCGGCCAGCCCGGTGAGCCAGCGTCTGCGGTGTGCCCTGAACTCCGGTGAGGTCACTGCGTCTCCTCTTGGGCGCGGCCCAACGGCTGTGGGGGAAGGGGGAGTTCAGCTTCCCGTGGATGCCCGGCGGGGCCAAGGGGTCGCACGCGTACCGGCGGTGAAGGCGGGCCCAACACTTGGATCATGACGGAGTGTCAGGAGAGGGAGCGGGTGGGCAGGGGTCAGCCGGGCTGGCCGGGCGGGTCGGGAAGGTCGGCCGAGGACTCCTCCGGCGTCAGGTCCGGGCGCAGCCGCAGCCAGGACGGCTGGCGCAGCAGCCCGGCCCGGGTCCGGGTGCTGTAGCTCACCTCGCCGACGAGCCGGGGAAGTACCCAGTGGGCGCCGGAGACCCGCGGGGCGGGGTCGAAGGGGCACACGCCGGTCTCGGCGGCCCGCAGCAGCGCCGCCAGTTCGGCGCGCTCGGTCTCGCTCCAGCCGGTGCCCACCCCGCCGGCGTACCGCAGCCGCCCGCCGGCCCGCTGGCCGACCAGTACCGCGCCCGGCAGACCGGAGAGCCGCCCCTTGCCGGGCAGCCAGCCGCCGACGATCACGTCCTCGCTGCGCAGGTTGCGGATCTTGATCCAGGCGCGGGAGCGCACTCCGGGTGTGTACCGCGAGTCCAGCCGCTTGCACACCACCCCCTCCAGACCGTGCTCACGGGTGGCCCGCAGGGCCTCGGCGCCGTGTCCGACGACGGCGGCCGGGGTCGACCAGTGCGGCCCGTCGAGGCCGAGCTCCTCCAGCCGCGTCCGCCGCCGCGCGTAGGGCTGGGCGAGCAGGGGCTGCCCCAGGTGCGGTACGTCGAACAGCACGAGGTGGACCGGGACCTGCGCCGCCCGGCGCGCCGCGCGGGCCGGGGCGTGGGCCAGGCCCATCCGGCTCTGCAGCAACTGGAAGTCGGCGCGCCCCTGTTCGTCGAGGGCGAGGACCTCGCCGTCCAGGATCGCGGGGGTGCTCCCGAGGAGCGGACCGAGCGGCCGCAGCTCGGGGTAGGCGGCGGTGATGTCCTCGCCGGAGCGGGCGCGCAACAGCACGCTGCCGTCGCCGGGCAGGTAGACCAGCACGCGCTGGCCGTCCTGCTTGGTCTCGTACGCCCACCGGTCGTCCTGCGCGGCGGGCGGCAGCGTGCCGGGCGTGGCGAGCATCGGCGGGATCAGCGGCAGGGTCTCGGCGGTCACGGCTGAAGTTGTCGACCGCGCCCGGCGGCCTCACGCGCGTTTCGGCGACGGTTCCCCTGATCGGGCGCGTCCCGGCGGGCCGATGGCCCCGGACGGGGCCCGCACCGGCCCGACTGGTGGGCCGTCACGACGAGTTGGGGGCGCAGACCCTCTCGTACGTGGTCGAGGTGCTCCGAACCCGACGTCCCCGCCGCCACCCGGCGTCCGCGCCCCCACCCGACGCCGCGCCCGCATCCGGGGCGCGGCGGCGCCCCGCGCCTCACGGCTGGGCCGCGGACTCCTCCGCGTCCAGGCCCGTGCACGCCAGCTCCCCGTCCACCTCGGCGCACGCCTCCACGCCCTTGGCCGACGGGACGGCGAGCATCGGGCTGGTGTACCCCGCCGCGTCGTCGGCCGGATACGTCGCCGAGAGCATCTGCTCGCCCTTGCGCACCGAGATCTCCCGGGTGTGCGGGGAGCGCACCCGCACCTCGGACCAGGCCGCGCCGCAGGCGGGGGAGTAGCGCAGCCGCACGTCGTAACCGGTGTCGGTGACCGTGCTCTCGGTCCGCGCGTCCCGCGCGCAGACCGACACGTCGGGCAACTGGCCCTGGCACGACGGCCCGTGACAGCGCGGCGCCGCCACGGCGACCTGCGTACGGGGCGCGCCGTGCCGGGCGGACAGGGCCAGCGCCGCGGCCGCCGCGGTGGCCACGGTCAGCAGGGCGAGCAGGGGCAGTCGCCGCGACCGGGCCCGGGAGGGCGGTACTTCGTCGCTCGTGCCGGACGGTGTCGTGCTCGGCGGCCCCTCACAGGCCTCCCACAGCGCCAGTACGGGGGCGGGGTCGGCGTCCGCGATCCGGGCGAGGGCTTCCACGGCCGAGCGCGGCGGCTGCTGACCGCCGGTCAGATAGCGGTGCCAGGCGGACTTGCTGTACGGGGTGCGGGCGGCCAGGGCCGCCAGGCTGAGGCCGCTACGGTCCTTGAGCTCGCGCAGTCGCGCCGCCAACGGCTCGTCCGGCGTGGCCGGTGCTGGGGGCTGCAGCATGGTGCGTCCCTCGACTCCCAATCCACTATGGGCGTTTCGCCCCTGTTGTCGGAATGGCTGCCCAGGGAGCCCCGGGCGCAATCCGTGGTGAGGTAGCAGGAAGGTGAGGCAAGGGGGGCGCGCCGAAGGCCTGTTCGAGGACGCGCGGTCCCGAACAGGCCTCGACGGTCAGGGAGCAGGGCGGGTGGGAGCTGTCAGCACCACGGCAGAGCGGCGCCGCCCCGGACGTAGTGGGCGGAGACGTAGCCCCGGTGGTGGGTGAGCCGGTACCAGACGCCGGTGCCGCGCACCCAGGACCCGTACGTCTTGCAGGCGAGCGCCACACGCCGGTTCGCGTGCCGGTGCCCCACCACGCGGTGGCCGGTGCCCGGGCCGGAGCGGACGTTGAGTGCCAGACGGTGTGTGGTCACCCGCCCCATGGCGGGGGTGTGGCGGCGGTGCGTGGTCCGCCGGAGGGTGCGGTGGGTCGGGCAGGTGCAGTGCCGGGTGCGGTGTACGCGGTGCACGCGGTGCGTCGTGCGGTGCTTGGCCGGTGCCCGCCGGGCGGGGGCCGGCAGGAGCGACGGTGCGCCGTACTGCGCCGTGGTGGCGGGCGCGGGGAGCGGCGCGGTGTGGCCCGCCTCGGCGGCGCCGGCCGCCGTGGGCAGGAGGGCGAACACCGCGACGGTGGCCAACAGGCCGCTCTTCAGGGTCCGTCGGATCATGGAAACCTCCGGGCAGTCGTTCTCGTGACCACGAAGCGGTGATCACGACCCCCAGCGTTTCCGTGACGAATCTTCCCAATGCCGTCCCCGCGTCCCGTGGAACGGCGGGGACGTCCCCGGGAACGGGCGTGCCGCCCCCGCCGCCTCCCCGGAGGTCGTCGAGATCGAGCGAGCGCTCACTCGCATCACGTACCTGAGCACCCGGGCCCGGCAGTACGACCGGCTGACGGCGCTGAACGATTGCCTCCGGTGCGGCACCGGGGCGCCTACCGTCGAGTAATATCCGGCAGCAGGTCGTCAGAGGAGGAACCGTGCCACGGTCCGAACGCTCGCCCCTGCTGCTCGCCGGTCTGCTGGCCACCGCGGGGGTCGCCCACTTCGCCGCCCCGCGGCAGTTCGACGCGACGATTCCGAAGGCGCTGCCCGGCTCGCCCCGGACCTGGACGTATGCGAGCGGCGCCGTGGAACTGGCGCTCGCGGCGGGCGTGGCGCTGCCCCGTACGCGCACCGCCGCGGCACGGGCGGCCGCGGCCTTCTTCGTCGGGGTGTTCCCGGCGAACGTCCAGATGGCCGTGGACTGGCGGCACCGCCCCGCACCGCTCAGGGCGGCCGCCCTCGTCCGGCTGCCCCTGCAGGTGCCGCTGGTGCTGTGGGCCCGCGGTGTCGCCCGGAACGAGGAGGGCCGGTCATGACGGAGCGCATCGCTGTCGGAGACAAGGTCGAGGACTTCACGCTCCCGGACGAGACGGGTGCGCCGCGCAGGCTCTCGGAGCTGCTCGCCGACGGCCCCGTCGTCCTCTTCTTCTACCCCGCGGCCCTGACCGCCGGCTGCACCGCCGAGGCCTGCCACTTCCGCGACCTCGCCGCCGAGTTCGCGGCCGTGGGGGCCCGGCCCGTCGGGATCAGCGGTGACTCCGTCGAACGCCAGCAGGAGTTCGCCGGACGCCACACGCTCGGCATGCCCCTGCTGTCCGACGCCGACGGGGCGATCCGCGAGCGGTTCGGCGTGAAGCGCGGCTTCACGCTCGCGCCCACCAAGCGGGTCACCTTCGTCATCGACCGGGACCGCACGGTCCTGGAGGTCGTCCGCAGCGAGCTGCGCATGAACACGCACGCCGACCGGGCCCTGGCCGCGCTGAGCGCCAAGCGGGGGTGAGGCGAGCCGCGCGCGCGGTTGAGGCCCCGGAACAAAGGGATCATCCTGGGGCGTATGGAGCGTGTCGCGGCCGCGGCGATCATCAATGACCTCGGTGTGGTGACGGGGTGGAGCGAGGGGGCCAGGCTGCTCACGGGCCACTCGGCCGAGGAGGTCGTGGGCCAGCCGGCGGCCGGCCTGCTCGCGGAGGCGCTGCCGGCCCGGACCCGCGCCGCACGGGGCGGACCCGTCGCGCTGCGCCACCGGGACGGCCACCGCGTCGAACTGACCCTGACGGCGTGCCCGGTGCTCGGCCCGGACGGCGGCCCGAACGGATACGTGATCACGGCCGAGGAGAACCGGGGGCCCGAGCCCACCCTGGCGGGCCAGGCCTTCCAGCAGGCGTCCATGTCGATGTCGGTCTTCGACACACGGCAGCACTACCTGCGCCTCAACGACGAGGCCTGCCAGGTCCTGGGCACCTCCGAAGACGCGCTGATCGGCCGGTTCCTCATGGCGGGCGTGGACGAGAACAACGAGGGCAACGAGGACAGCGAGAACAACCACGGTTTCCTCCGGCATATGCGCCAGGTCGTCGAGACCGGCCTGCCGGTCCGCTACGAGAGCTTCATGGACGCGCCCGCCGGCAGCGGCCACGCCTGGAACATCGAGATGTGGCCCCTGCGGGACCACCCGTCGGGCGAGGTGAGCGCGGTCGCCCTCGCGGCGTTCGACAGCTCCGACCAGTACTGGGCCCGCCTGCGCCTGGCCCTGCTGAACGAGGCGGCGACCGCCGTCGGCACCACCCTGGACGTGGTGCGCACCGCCGAGGAACTGGTGGAACTCCTGGTGCCGAAGTACGCCGACTTCGCCAGTGTCGACCTGCTCGACTGGGTCCTCGGTGCGGACGAGCCGCCGATGCTCCCCGACGGCGACATCGTCCTGCGCCGCGTCGCGCACGGCTCCACCACGGCGGGCAACCCGGGAGCGGCCGCGAGCCTGGGCGAGACGCAGTTCTACCACCACGCCTCGCCACCGGCGCGGGCGCTGCGCGAGGGCCGCGCGGTGCTCGGCCGTCCCGGTGAGCCGGAGTTCGACCAGTGGATCGAGGAACGCAACGCGCGCTCCCCGGAGGGCCGCGCCCACCGTAGTGGTGTCCACTCGATGCTCGCGGTGCCGCTGCGGGCCCGCGGCACCACCCTGGGCGTCGCGGTGAGCGTGCGCATGGCACACCCGGACTCCTACATCCCCGCCGACGCCGTCTTCGGCGAGGAACTCGCCAGCCGGGCCGCCGTCTGCATCGACAACGCCCGCCGCTTCGCCCGCGAGCGGAGCACCGCGCTGGCCCTGCAGCACAGCCTGCTGCCCCGAGGGCTGCCCGGACAGGCGGCGCTGGACGTGGCGCACCGCTATCTGCCGTGCGGGTCGCTGGCGGGGATCGGCGGCGACTGGTACGACGTGATCCCGCTCTCCGGCAGCCGCGTCGGCCTGGTCGTGGGCGACGTCGTGGGGCACGGCATCCAGTCGTCGGCGACCATGGGGCGGCTGCGGACGGCCGTACGGACCCTCGCGGACGTGGATCTGCCTCCCGACGAGCTCCTCACCCACCTGGACGACCTGGTCACCCACCTCGCGGCCGAGGCGGAGAGCGACGAGGAGGTCGCCGGTCTGGGCGCGACCTGCCTGTACGCCGTCTACGACCCCATCTCGCGCCACCTCACCCTGGCCGCCGCGGGCCATCCGGCACCGGCCCTCGTGCTGCCCGGCGGCGTCGCGCAGCTCATCTCCATAGCGGCGGGGCCGCCGCTGGGCGTCGGCGGCCTCCCGTTCGAGGCGACCGAGCTCGAACTGCCCGAGGACTCGGTCGTCGCCCTCTACACGGACGGCCTCGTCGAGGACCGCGACCGTGACGTCGACCGGGCCACCGACGAGTTCCTGCGCGTCCTGAACGTGCCCGCCGACTCGCTGGAGGCCCTCGGGGACAACGTGCTCAAGGCCGTTCTGCCGGAGCAGCCCAGCGACGACGTGGCCCTGCTGATCGCCCGCACCCGGGCCCTCGGCGCCGACCGGGTCGCCGCCTGGAACGTGCCGCCCGACCCCGCCGAGGTGGCCGCCACCCGCCAGGCGGCCGTAGAACGGCTGTCCGCCTGGGGGCTGGACGAGATCGCCTTCGTCACCGAACTCGTCGTCAGCGAACTCGTCACCAACGCCATCCGCTACGGCGAACCGCCCATCCAGCTGCGGCTGATCCGCGACCGCGCGCTCATCTGCGAGGTCTCGGACGGTAGTTCCACCTCACCGCACCTGCGCCGGGCGCACGCCTTCGACGAGGGAGGCCGCGGACTGCTCCTGGTCGCGCAGCTCACCCAGCGCTGGGGCAGCCGGCAGACGGGCAAGGGCAAGACGATCTGGGCCGAACAGCCGCTGCCGGCGCACTGATCACTGGAACGGGCAGCCGGGGTTCGGCGCGTCCTCGGAGAACGGCGCGCCGTGCGGCAGGACGTACAGCACGTCGAGGACGAGCGGGGTGTCGCCCAGGTTGCGGCCGATGTGGACGTTGCCCGGCCCGGCCGGTTCCCGCAGCGCGTCGCCCGCCCGGTACCGGCCGTCCTGGGCGCAGGTGGAGTCGAAGTGGCTGAGGGTGCCCTGCTTGACGAAGCCGTACAACGGGCCGTCGTGGTAGTGCCATCCGGTGGCCTGCCCGGGCGGGATCGTTATCTCGCGCAGGACGTAGTCGGTGCCGCCGGCGGTCTTCTGGCTGATCACCCGGGCGGTGACCCCCGGCCCGGCGGGTGTGGCCCGGGCGGTGCCGCACACGAGCATGGTGGCGGCGGCCACGACCCCGGTGAGGGCGATACGGAGCGCGTTGCGCATGAGGAGCAGCCTCCTGAGACGGCGGACGTGATCGAGTACCGCCGTGAACATAGAGGCCACGCAAGCGAGTTGGGGCCGGAATCTGCTGATCCGTCGATCGTGAGGTCATACCTCGGCGCCGTCTTCCTCGACGGCCTCAGCGCGCGTCCTGCCGTCCGATGCCGTTCAGCTCGCCGAGCGCGTCGGCGGGCAGGGTCAGGTCGGCGGCGGCCAGGTTCTCGCGCAGGTGCTCGGGGGAGGAGGTGCCGGGGATGAGCGCGATGTTCGGCGAGCGCCGCAGCAGCCAGGCCAGGGCGACCTGCTGCGGGGAGGCGTCCAGGCGGGCGGCGACCTTGGTGAGCGTCTCGGACTGGAGCGGGGTGAAGCCGCCCAGCGGGAAGTACGGGACGAAGGCGATGTTCTCGGCCGCGGTGCGCTCGACCAGGGCGTCATCGCGCCGCTGGGCCAGGTTGTAGAGGTTCTGCACGGTGACCACGGGCGCGATGGACCGTGCCTCGTCGAGCTGCCGGGCCGAGGCCGCGCTGAGGCCGAGGTGGCGGATCAGGCCCTGCTGCCGCAGGTCGGCCAGGGCGCCGAACTGGTCGGCGACCGGGTCCTCGTTCGGGGTGTCCACGTCGCCGAGACGCAGGTTGACCACGTCGAGGGTCTCCACCCCCAGGTGCCGGAGGTTGTCGTGGACCTGCGTCTTCAGGTCCTCGGGGTGCCGGGAGACGATCCAGCTGCCGTCGGCCCCGCGGCGGGCGCCCACCTTGGTGACGATCCGCAGGTCGGCGGGGTAGGGATACAGGGCCTCCCGGATGATCTCGTTGACCACGGCGGGGCCGTAGAAGTCGGCGGTGTCGATGTGAGTGACGCCCGCCTCCACCGCCGCGCGGAGCACCGCGACGGCCCGGTCCCGGTCCCCGGGCGGACCGAAGACGTGCGGCCCGGCCAGCTGCATGGCGCCGTAGCCCATCCGGGTCAGGGTCAGGCCGTCGGCCGGGGTCACGGTGCCGCCGAGTGTCGCAGACATGTCGTACCTCTCATGAAGTCTCGGGGGCCACCGACGCGATCCGGCGACCCGCCCTCGTCCTCCACCCTGCGCCGCCCGCGCGCCCGGCGGCAGTGCCCCCGTGTTCCTGGGAGTGACAGGGCCAGTCACCCGTGCGGGGTCCGGCCGTACGGTGGTGGCATGGACGGTACGAACGCGCTGGGGGAGTTTCTGCGCGCCCGGCGGGCGCTGGTCCGGCCGCAGGACGTGGGGCTGCCCGGGGGCGGGCTGCGCAGGGTGCCGGGACTGCGCCGCGAGGAGGTCGCGATGCTCTCCGGCATCAGCTCCGACTACTACCTCCGGCTGGAGCAGGGCCGCGACCGCAACCCGTCCGTTCAGGTGCTGGAGGCCATCGCCGGGGTGCTGGGACTGGACGCCGACGCCACCGCGTACCTGGTCGGGCTGGCCCGGGAGCGGCCCGGCGACGTACGGCGCGCGCCCCGAGGCCCGTCGCCCCGAGGCCGGTCGCCGCGCAGGCCGGAGCAGGTGCCCGTCGGCATCCTCCAGCTCATCGACGGGTGGACGCGCAACCCCGCCTACGTCCAGAACCGCTACACCGACTGCCTGGCCGCCAACGCGCTGGCACGGGCGCTGACCCCCAGCTACCGGCCCGGCGTCAACCTGCTGCGGGCCGTCTTCCTCGACCCGGCCGAGCGCGAGCTGCGCCGGGACTGGGAGGACCTCACCGAGGAGGGCGTGGCCACCCTGCGGGCCAACGCGGGGCCGGAGGCCGACGACCCCCGGCTGCGGGACCTGGTGGGCGACCTGTCGCTGCGCAGCGAACGGTTCCGGCTGCTGTGGGCCCGGCACGAGGTGCGGCCCCGGCGCGGCCGGGTGAGCCACCTGAGGCATCCGCAGGTCGGCGAGCTCGATCTGCGCTCGGAGAAGCTGTCCGTGGACGGCACGGACGGCCTCACGCTGGTGGTGTTCCACGCCGAGCCGGGCGGCCGCAGCGCCGAACTCCTCGACATCCTCGGCAGCCTCACCGCGACCCGGGACGGCCGGGACGCTCCGGACGGCCCCGATGCCGGGCGGGAGCGGGCCGAGGAGCCGCGGCGGACCCGGGACCAGTGATCCACTGTCGCCACGCGGCCGATTCGCTGACACGATCTTCGTGATCGCCGGTACGGACGACGAGACGACCATCGGAGCGCGCATGACGACGGGCAGGGGCACGGAGGACCGGGCGGCGGAGCGGACGGCGCGGCGGGTCGGCGGGATCGAGGTGAGACCGGTCGCCGGGCACATCGGCGCCGAGATCACCGGCGTCGATCTGGCCGACGGCCTCGACGACGACGCGGTCGCCGTCGTCCGGCAGGCCGTACTGCGCTGGAAGGTGGTGTTCTTCCGCGACCAGCGGCTGGACCACGCCGGGCATGTCGCCTTCGCCCGCCGCTTCGGCGAACCGGTCGTCCTGGGCCGGCGCGGCAGCGTCTCGCCACCGGACTTCCCCGAGGTGGAGACGACCGCGGACCGGCTGGAACTGGGCGGCCGGTTCGGCATGGAGCACGACGAATGGCTCCAGCGGCGCCGGCACACGCTGCTGCGCGGCTGGCACTGCGACCACGGTGCCCGCGTCGACCCGCCCGCGGCGACCGTCCTGCGCGCCGAGACCGTCCCGCCGTACGGCGGCGACACCACCTGGTCGAATCTGGCGGCCGCGTACGCCGGGCTGTCCGCGCCGGTGCGCGCGTTCGTCGACGGGCTGCGGGCCGAGCACCGGCTCGGCGTCGGCTACCAGCCCCGGCCGGGCGACGACTCCTACCTGCGGCATCTGCTGGACCATCAGGTCGCCTCCGTCCATCCGCTGGTGCGGGTCCACCCGGAGACGGGGGAGCGGGTGCTCTTCGTCAACGGCTACTACGTCGAGCAGATCGTCGGAGTCTCCCGGCCGGAGAGCGCGGCGCTGCTGGAGATGCTGCTGGAGCAGGCCGTTCGGCCCGAGTACACGGTCCGCTTCCGCTGGGAGCCCGGCAGCGTGGCCTTCTGGGACAACCGGGCCACCATCCACCTGGCCCCGAGCGACAACGCCCACCTGGACTTCCCGCGCGTCATGCACCGGGTGATGCTCACCGGTGACGTACCCGTGGGCGTCGACGGCACGCCGTCACAGCCGCTGGTGGGAACGCGGCCGGGCCACTGGTGACCGGCGTCAGCCCGAAGGCCGCCACCCCAGCGCCGGGCCGAGCCGCGTGGCGATGTCCGTGAGGATCTGTACGTAGTCCTCGTGCTCGAAGGTGAACGGCAGCGCGAACGCCACCTCGTCGACCTCGCGGAACGCCACGTGCGCGTGCAGCCGCTCCGCGAGCTCGGCCGAGGTGCCCACCAGGTCCGGCGCGAACAACAGCCGCGCCGGGCCCTGCGGCGCCGCCGTGCGGGGCAGGCGCCGGGCGGCGTACGCCTCGTACTTGGCGCGCTGCTCGGGCGAGGCGGAGTCGGTGGGGACGACGACGAGGCCCTGGGAGACGCGGGCCGCCTCGCCGTCGGGGTGGTGGGCGCGGAACTCGCGGATGTGGGACAACTGGATCGAGGCGAAGTCCGAGGTCCCGTCCGCCGCCTTCGTGGCCTCCGCCGCCCCTGCCTCCTGCTCCTCCTTGACGACGCTGCTGGTCAGGAAGTTCATCCCGTGCTCGCCCGCCCAGCGCGCCGAGCGCAGGCTGCCGCCGCCGTACCACAGGCGCCGGCCCAGGCCCGGGGAGTGCGGCTGCACGGTGTCCGCGAACACCTCGAACCCCTCGACGCCGCTGAAGTCACTGGCCCGCTCGCCGCGCACGAAGTCCAGCAGCCGCCGCACCCGCTCGAAGCCGAAGTCCTCCACGTCGGCCGTGTCCGGGTACAGCGCCTCCTTGACCCGCTCGTAGTGCATCGGCGGGCCGACGCTGACGCCCGGGTTGAGGCGGCCGCCGGACAGGAGGTCGACCGTCGCCAGGTCCTCGGCCAGCCGCAGCGGGTTCTCCCAGCCCAGCGGGATGACCGCGGTGCCGAGCTCGATGCGGCTGGTCCGCTGCGAGGCCGCCGCCAGGACGGCGACGGGGGACGAGATGCCGTACTGCAGATGGCGGTGCCGCACCCAGGCGCTGTCGAAGCCCAGCCGCTCGCCCAGCTCGATGATCTCCAGCGTGGACTCGTGGCCCGGCCGCGGATCCGCCCCGTCGAACAGGCCGATGGTCAGGAAGCCGAGCTTGCGCAGCGGGCGTGAGGTGGGCGACACGGGCTCCTCCGGCGGGCGTACGTCGGTTCTGTCCCGATTGTGGCAGCCGATTGTTGCGGCCGTGTGATCAGCGACCGTGTGATCCGCTGCCGTGCGATCAGCGGTCGTGTGATCAGCGGTCCTGTGATCGGCTCAGCGGGATCCTGACCTCGTCCTCCATCGGCGGGTCCACCTCCTGCGCGTGGTTGCCGGTCGCCGCGAAGCAGCGGATCCGCAGCTCCTCGGGGCCCACGTCGAGGCGCAGGAAGCACTTGAAGAACGGCGGACTGTAGGTCGTCGAGCTCGGTGAGAAGAGCCGCGTGTAGAGCTTGCGCACGGGCAGCCGGAACCGCGAGGTGCGGTCGGGGCGGCCGCCGGCGCCGAGCAGGGTGGCGACCAGCCGGGTCCGCCGGGTGACCCGCACGTCCGGGCCGGGGGAGCGGACGGGCTTGATCCCGAGCCGCTCGGCGACGACCGCCGTCCCCTCGGCCTCGGTCAGGGGGAAGAAGCGGCGCAGGAGCAGACGGCGGGCGTACAGCTTGCTGTAGAAGGCCAGGGAGTCGCCGCGCAGCGGATAGCAGCGGAAGTCCTCCTCGGTGACGCCGGCGATCGACACCCGGGGGATCGTGTGCGTGGCGTGCATGAAGGCCCCGCCGCCGCCCGCGACCACGTACTGGATGGTGCGCCCGGCCACGTCGACCGGATAGCGCTGGTAGTTGTGGATGTCGCCGCCGATCGCCGCCACGTAGTGGTGGTCCGGGTCGCGGACGATGTCGTCGACGGTGCCGCCGCCCTCGATGGCGCACGGGTGGTGCTCGCCGTCGACGTACAGGGGTGAGCCGGTGACCAGGATCTTGGGGCGCGGCCCCCGGGACACCTCCCGCAGCCACGCGCCCTGCTCGGCGTCGATGGTGCCGAGCAGTCCGGTGTCGATGCCGACGATCCGTACCGGTCCGGCGTCGATGGCCCAGTACGGGCCCGGCTGCACGGCGCGTTGCTCCGGCTGCGAGCGCAACGCCCGTGCCGCGACGAGGCGTTGCTCGTCCGCCGGGCGCGCCTTGTGCCACAGCAGCGCGCGCCACCAGGCGCGGGTGAGCGGGCGCGGGGCCGGCTCGGGGTCCAGCGGCGGCGCGTCGTCGCAGAAGACGCGCATGAACCCGCCGAGGTCCTCGTACCAGTCGTGGTTGCCGGGTATCGCGTAGATCGGCGCCCGGTAGTCCTGGTACGGGCGGAAGAACTTGGTGCCGTAGTCGTCGGTGCTGCCGACCGGGTAGATCACGTCGCTCGCGATCACCGCGAAGTCGGTCCCCCGACTCGCCCTCAAGAAGCCCGGCACGACGGCGTACTGGGAGTCGTCGCCCTCTCCGGTGTCCCCGATGACCATGAACGAGAACCGCTCCGGCACCTCCCGCCGGATCACCTTGTCGGCCCGGGCCCCGGCGGCGGCCCGCTGCGCCACCCAGCGGCTGCGGGTACGGCCCGTCGGATCGCCGAACCAGGACGCCACGGTCCCGTTGCGGGCGGCCCACAGCGTCTTCGGGTTGAGCCAGGAGAGTTTCTCCACGTGCTCCGGCATCAACGTCTTGTAGCCACCGGGTTCGGCGGCGCCCCAGCCGGCGCCTTCCGCGGTGTCGCGTGAGGAGTCAGACACCGGTTCACCGTAGCAACGATCAACGCGGCGGCGGTCGGTGGGGATGCGCCGGATCCGTCAATCCGTCAACTGCCTGTGTGTGTCCGGGGTGTTGCCGAGTCGGGTGTCCGGTTCTCGTAGGGAAAACCCTCGACTGTTACCGAGGGGTAGTGACATGGACGGGACAAGCTGAAACCCTCCCCCCAACCCCCCACAGGTTCTCCATGGTCCACACACGGAGCATGCTCCCGCACAGCTCAGCTCATTCCGGTCAGCACACCCGTCTGGCCGGTCTGTCACCGGCCGCAACCCCGGCGGCCGCAGCAGGAGGAGTACGAGTGAGACGCCTTCCCCACAGACGTTCCGCGGTCGGAGCCGCCCTGGTCTCCACCGCGGCCTTCCTCGCCGTCGGTATCCAGGCGGTTCCGGCGAACGCCAAGCCCGCGGCCCCCCACCCCGGTCCGCTGCGCACCGGTGGCCTGGAGGCCAAGCTGACCCCGGCCCAGCACGGCGCGCTGATCAAGAGCGCCCAGCAGCGGACGGCCACGACCGCCCGCACCCTGGGCCTCGGCGCCAAGGAGAAGCTGGTCGTCAAGGACGTCGCCAAGGACAACGACGGCACCCTGCACACCCGTTACGAGCGCACCTACGACGGCCTGCCCGTCCTCGGCGGTGACCTCGTCGTGCACACGCCGCCCGCCTCCGTGGCCGCCGGCACGGTGAGCGCCACCTTCAACAACAAGCACACCATCAAGGTGGCCTCGACCGCCGCGACCTTCACCAAGTCGGCCGCCCGGACCAAGGCCCTCAAGGCCGCCAAGGCCCTCGACGCGAAGAAGGCCACCACCGACGGCGCCCGCAAGGTGATCTGGGCCGGCACCGGCACCCCGAAGCTCGCCTGGGAGACCGTGATCGGCGGCTTCCAGGACGACGGCACGCCCAGCCGGCTGCACGTCATCACCGACGCCACCACCGGCAAGGAACTCCACCGCTACCAGGCGATCGACACCGGTATCGGCAACACCCAGTACAGCGGCCAGGTCACGCTGACGACGACCCAGTCGGGGTCGAACTACACGCTGACCGACGGAACCCGCGGCGGCCACAAGACGTACAACCTGAACCACGGCACCTCGGGGACGGGCACGCTGTTCTCCCAGACCAGCGACACCTGGGGCAACGGGACCACGTCCAACGCGGCCACCGCGGGCGCGGACGCCCACTACGGCGCGCAGGAGACCTGGGACTTCTACAAGAACACCTTCGGCCGCAGCGGCATCAAGAACGACGGCGTCGCCGCCTACTCCCGCGTGCACTACGGCAATGCGTACGTGAACGCGTTCTGGGACGACGGCTGCTTCTGCATGACATACGGCGACGGTTCCGGCAACGCCGACCCGCTGACCTCGCTCGACGTGGCCGGTCACGAGATGAGCCACGGTGTCACCTCCAACACCGCGGGACTGGAGTACACCGGTGAGTCCGGCGGCCTGAACGAGGCCACCTCCGACATCTTCGGCACCGGCGTCGAGTTCTATGCCAACAACAGCACCGATGTCGGCGACTACCTCATCGGCGAGAAGATCGACATCAACGGCAACGGGACCCCGCTGCGTTACATGGACAAGCCCAGCAAGGACGGCGGATCCGCCGACAGCTGGTACTCCGGCGTCGGCAACCTCGACGTGCACTACTCCTCGGGTCCCGCGAACCACATGTTCTACTTGCTCTCCGAGGGCAGCGGCACCAAGGTCATCAACGGCGTGACCTACAACAGCCCGACCTCGGACGGCGTCGCGGTCACCGGCATCGGCCGGGCCGCCGCCCTGCAGATCTGGTACAAGGCGCTGACGACGTACATGACGTCGAGCACCAACTACGCCGGGGCCCGCACCGCCGCGCTCAACGCGGCCGCGGCGCTGTACGGCACGAACTCGGCCCAGTACGCCGGGGTCGGCAACGCCTTCGCCGGTATCAACGTGGGCAGCCACATCACCCCGCCCAGCAGCGGTGTGACGGTCACCAACCCGGGCAGCCAGTCCTCCACCGTCGGCACCGCGGTGAGCCTGCAGGTCTCGGCGAGCAGCACCAACAGCGGCGCCCTGAGCTACGCCGCGAGCGGACTGCCGACCGGCCTGTCGATCAACAGCTCGACCGGCCTGATCACCGGCACGCCCACCACCGCGGGCACCTACAGCACCACCGTCACGGTGACCGACTCGACCGGCGCGACCGGCACGGCCTCCTTCTCCTGGACCGTGAGCTCCGGTGGCGGCGGCACCTGCACCTCGGCCCAATTGCTCGGCAACCCGGGCTTCGAGTCGGGCAACACGACGTGGAGCGCCACCAGCGGTGTGATCACGACCGACTCCGGTGAGGCGGCGCGCACCGGCTCCTACAAGGCCTGGCTCGACGGCTATGGCTCCACGCACACCGACTCGCTGTCCCAGTCGGTGACGATCCCGAGCGGTTGCAAGGCCTCGCTCACCTACTACCTGCACATCGACACCGACGAGACCACCGGCAGCACGCAGTACGACAAGCTGACGGTCACCGCCGGTTCGAAGACCCTGGCGACGTACTCGAACCTCAACGCCGCCTCCGGCTACAGCCTGAAGACCTTCGACCTGTCCTCGTTCGCGGGCTCGACGGTCACGATCAAGTTCAACGGAGTCGAGGACTCCTCGCTGCAGACCAGCTTCGTCGTGGACGACACCGCCCTGACGACCAGCTGACGCACCGCCCCTGAGCGTCCCGCACGCGGAGTCCGTCCGCGTGCGGGACGCGCGCGTGTCAGCTGAACGGATCCAGCGTCAGATACGCCTGCCGGGGGCCGCCGTCGTGCACGAGTGACTCCTGGTTGCCGACGTCGTCGAAGGCGAACGCGTACGCCTTGCCGTCGGCCATCTGCCCGTGGACGATCCGGGCGTAGTGGTTGGTCACCGGGTCCTTGTAGAAGTCGGCCGGATCGGTGTCCGGCTGGTTCGTGCCGGTCAGCAGCGTGGACCGGTGGAAGCCCGCGCACAGCGTGCGGGAGATCGGCCCGCGCACCGCGTCGTTGGGCGCGTCGAGCCGCTTGTGGCAGCCGAACACGCTGTCCGCGTCCGGCTTCTGGAAGGCGGTGACGACCGCGCCGGAGGAGTCGGTGAAGTTCATGACGTTCCCGGAGACCCGGCCGTAGTACCGGGTGCCGGGCCGGTCGGCGAACGGTGTGACGGTCAGCGTCGTCGAGGTGTACTTCTGCCAGACCCGGTTGACGTAGTCGTCCAGGACGCTGGCCGACAGGGCTCCGGTCTCCACCCCGTACAGCGGTGACAGGGCCCGCAGGACGGCCCCGTCGGACCGCGTCTGGACCAGTCCGCCCCAGCCGCCCGGCTGCCCGCGCAGGGCCGTGAACACCCCGTTGTAGCCACCCGGCTTGAGGTGTCCGGTACTGCTGACGCTCCCGTCGGCCCGCTGCACCCCGACCGCGTACGGCGCGGAGAACATGTCCACCTGGGTGCTGTTGAGCCACAGCCCGGAGTCGTTGAGCGAGTACTCGGACCAGTTGAACAGGATGTTCCGGTTGGGGTCGCTCGGGTTCTGCACGGCGGGCTGCACCAGCCCGCCGGTGGTCAGCTTGAACACCAGCTTCTGGCCGTAGGAGAAGTAGATCCGGCCGGAGAACTTCGGGATCCGGATCGTCTTCGACTGCCCGGCGGCGGGCCCGGGGATCGAGGCGTCCGGCGCGGGCGTCGGCGGGTTCCCGCCCGCGGGCCAGGCGTGGAAGGCGCCGTTCGCGTCGGCCCAGCCCTGCCGTCCCGTGGAGAGCTGGGTGCCTAGGTCGTAGAGGTACAGCGGTTCGCCGCGGCCGGAGTTGTTGGTCACTTTCAGGTCGATCGTGTCCGGCACCGCGGCGCCGGCCGGTTGCGGCGTGCCCAGCGCGAGCAGCGCGCCGACCAGGGCCGAGGCGGCCGCCAGGGGCAGCGCGGGGCGTGTGAATCGTGGGAGCACTCTCCACCTCCGTGTGGGGGTCGGGGTCGTACGGACATTGGTCCGTACCTGTTCTGAGAGCGCTCTCAGCGTTGCGCCGGGTTGCGTTCATGTCAACAAGTGGAACGCGGGAGAAACAAAGGTGCCCGCGGCCGACGCGCCGCGGGCACCCTGTGTTTCCGAAGCCGCGCGCCACAACCGGCGGTTGGGACGCGACCGGGGCGACCTGCTTCAGAAGGTGCGGTCCAGCAGGTCCAGCAGCGCCGTCCAGTGCCGCTCGTCGCCCTCCTTCTGGTACGCGGCCGTGTCGGCCTGCGTGAAACCGTGCGGCGCCTGCGGGTAGACCTCGCAGCGGTGCCGGACGCCCGCCGCGGTCAGCGCGTCCTCCAGGCGCCGCATCTGCTCCTCGGGCATCCCCGAGTCCCCGTCGGCGTGCGCGAAGTACAGCTCGGCGGTGATGCGTTCGGCCAGCAGGTGCGGGCTGTCCGGGGCGTCGGTGGCCAGCCACCCGCCGTGGAAGCCGGCCGCCGCCGCGACCCGGTCCGGATAGGTGCCGGCCGTCAGCAGGGACAGCCGGGCACCCATGCAGTAGCCGGTCACCGCGACCGGGCCGTCGGCCGCGAAGGGGGAGTCGGCGAGCCAGTTCAGGTAGGCGCCGGCGTCCCGCATGGCCGGCTCGGAAGTGAGGGACTGGATCAGCGGGCCGAGCTTCTCGAAGAGGTCGGGACGCACCGAGGGGTCGATGAAATCGGGCAACTCGACCAGGGGCGCCCGCCCGTGACGGTAGAACACATGGGGCACGAGGACCGTGTAGCCGGCCTCGGCGATCCGGTCGGCCATGGACCACAGATGCGGACGCGGCCCGAAGGCGTCCTGATAGACGAGGACGGCCGGACGGGGGCGCCCGTCGACGGGGTGGACCAGGTAGGCGTCGGCGGTACCGTCCTCGGTCGGGATGTCCACGGCGTTTCCCTGTACGGCGGTCATGGCGAGAGAGCCTCCCTGAGGAATCGTCAAAGGGGGTCCGGTCGCCCCCTCGACGCTGCGTGTGCGGCAATGCTGTCACGCGAGTTCCGGCCCCGGCCTGCCCAACGTCACCGGAATCCTGCATTCCTCAGGTCACTCGAAACGCGTGGTGTCGCCCGCGCCCCGCCGGATGATCTCCGCCTCGCCGCCGGAGAAGTCGATCACCGTGGTCGGCTCGGTGCCGCAGTCCCCGGAGTCGACCACCGCGTCCACCGCGTGGTCGAGGCGGTCCTTGATCTCCCAGCCCTGGGTCATCGGCTCGTCCTCGTCGGGCAGCAGTAGCGTGCTGGACAGCAGCGGCTCGTCGAGCTCGGCCAGCAGGGCCTGGGTGACGACATGGTCGGGGATGCGCACGCCGACGGTCTTCTTCTTGGGGTGCAGCAGCTTGCGCGGCACCTCCCGGGTCGCCGGGAGGATGAAGGTGTAGCTGCCGGGGGTCGACGCCTTCACGGCCCGGAACACGTCGTTGTCGACCTGCACGAACTGGCCGAGCTGCGCGAAGTCCCGGCACATCAGCGTGAAGTGGTGCCGGTCGTCGAGGTGGCGGATCGAACGGATCCGGTCCATCCCGTCGCGGCTGCCGAGCTGGCAGCCCAGGGCGTAACAGGAGTCGGTGGGGTACGCGATCAGCGAGCCCGCGCGCACGGCGTCGGCGACCTGGGCGATGCTGCGCGGTTGCGGGTTGTCGGGGTGCACGTCGAAGTACTTCGCCATTCATCGAGCTTATGCCGTCGCCCCGCGCTCGCCGCGCAGGCGGGGGCCGAGACCCGCGCCGAGCGTCCGCCCCGTGCCCCCTGGCGTGCCCCTTTCGCGCCCCGACCCCGGCGCGGCCGGATTGTTGTGGTCCTCCGCCGCGGCTCCGTTCGTCGTCGTGCCGGCCTCGAGACTCCGCCATGGCCGACCCCGAGGATCGGCGTCGTGCCGGTCCGGGTGAACCGGCGCGGCAACTCCCGTGTGTACGAGACCGGTTGCGGGGAACCCGTCCAGGGAC
>NZ_JADDRL010000101.1 GCF_021538895.1 Streptomyces olivochromogenes
CCCCGCACGGCGGTCACCACGGCGGCGGCCACTACGGCGGTCACAGCGGCCACCACCGTCACAAGAGCTTCGGCCACATGCTGTTCTCCAGCTGATCCGGGCGCACGACGAAGCCCCCGGCCGTTCGAGACGGCCGGGGGCTCCGGGGTGTGTGGACGATACTGGGATTGAACCAGTGACCTCTTCCGTGTCAGGGAAGCGCTCTCCCGCTGAGCTAATCGTCCGGGATGCTGCGTGCGCGATACTGGGATTGAACCAGTGACCTCTTCCGTGTCAGGGAAGCGCTCTCCCGCTGAGCTAATCGCGCGGGGATCCTCGCGGATCAAGGTCCTTGCGGACCAGTGGACGATACTGGGATTGAACCAGTGACCTCTTCCGTGTCAGGGAAGCGCTCTCCCGCTGAGCTAATCGTCCTTGGAGGTGGAGACGGGATTTGAACCCGTGTAGACGGCTTTGCAGGCCGTTGCCTCGCCTCTCGGCCACTCCACCAGGAGTGTAGGGGATCGGGAAGACCCCTAGTTCCATCGAGCGGACGACGAGGCTCGAACTCGCGACCTCAACCTTGGCAAGGTTGCGCTCTACCAACTGAGCTACGTCCGCTTGTCGTTTCGGTCCGCTCCCGCGTCCCGGCGACGTGTTGAACTCTAGCGGATTCCCGGGCCAGCACAAAAACGCGTTTGCGCAGCGTGCTGCGCTGCACTCGCAGGAGGACGTGGTCAGGGCACCCATGGGCCATCCCGGGGCCGTCCCCAGTACACCTGCGACACCCGCCCTAGACTCGACTGCGTGCTCCACCTCCCTGCCCTCGCCCGCTTCGGCGACCGTGTCGCCACCGGCCTCCTCGACGTCACCAGCGACCCCGCGGCCCTGGACTCCACCGGGTTCTGGGCGGTCTGCGCCGACTTCGAGGGACGGCTGACCTGCGCCCGCTTCGCCCAGGTGCGGGAGGCGCCCGTGCCCGCTCCGGCGCCGGGGAACTGGCGGGGCCCCGCGGTCGGTGACTGGACGTCGTCCCTCGACCGCGCCGCGTACACGGCCGCAGTCCGCCGGATCCGCGAGCACATCGCGGCCGGCGAGGTCTACCAGGCCAACCTCTGCCGGGTGCTCTCCGCGCGCGTCGCCCCCGACGCCGACGTGGACGCGCTGACCGCGCTGCTCGCACGCGGCAATCCGGCGCCGTACGCAGGAACGATTCGGCTTCCGGGGCACGGAGTGGAGATCGCCACGGCCTCCCCCGAGCTCTTCCTGCGCCGCGCCGGGCGGGTCGTCGAGTCCGGGCCGATCAAGGGCACCGGCCGCACCGAGGCGGACCTCCTGGAGAAGGACTACGCCGAGAACGTCATGATCGTGGACCTGGTCCGCAACGACATCGGGCAGGTCTGCGCCACCGGCAGCGTGACCGTCCCCGACCTGTGCGCCGTGGAGAAGCACCCCGGCCTCGTCCACCTGGTCTCCACGGTCCGCGGCGAGCTGCGCGACGGCAACGGCTGGCCCCAGCTGCTCGCCGCCGCCTTCCCGCCCGGCTCGGTCACCGGCGCGCCCAAGTCCAGCGCCCTGCGGATCATCGACGCCCTGGAGACGGCGCCCCGCGGCCCCTACTGCGGCGGCATCGGCTGGGTCGACGCCGATGAGGGCACCGGCGAGCTGGCCGTGGGCATCCGCACCTTCTGGATCGACCGGCCGGCCGGGGGCGCGGCCGTCCTGCGCTTCGGCACCGGCGCCGGCATCACCTGGGGCTCCGACCCCGAGGGCGAGTGGCGGGAGACCGAGCTGAAGGCGTCCCGGCTGCTCGCGGTAGCGTCGGGAACGTACGAGGAGAGTGGAGAGGCTCTGTCATGAGGATCTGGCTCGACGGCGGACTGCAGGACATGGAGTCCGCCCGCGTCTCCGTGTTCGACCACGGGCTGACCGTGGGCGACGGCATCTTCGAGACGGTGAAGGCGGTCGACGGGAAGCCGTTCGCGCTCACCCGCCACCTCGACCGGCTGACCCGCTCGGCCCGGGGTCTGGGCCTGCCCGACCCCGACCACGACGAGCTGCGCCGTGCCTGCGCCGCCGTCCTTGAGGCCAACCCGATGCCGCTGGGCCGGCTGCGCATCACCTACACCGGCGGCCACGGCCCCCTCGGCTCCGACCGCGGCGAGCACGGCCCGACCCTGGTCGTCGCCCTCGGCGAGACCGGCCGCCGCCCCGACGCCACCGCCGTGATCACGGTCCCCTGGACCCGTAACGAGCGCGGCGCGCTCACCGGCCTGAAGACGACGTCGTACGCCGAGAACGTCGTCGCCCTCTCCCGCGCCCACCAACACGGCGCCTCCGAGGCCCTGTTCGCCAACACGGTCGGACAGCTCTGCGAGGGCACGGGCTCCAATGTCTTCGTCGTGCTCGACGGTGAGATCCACACGCCGCCGGTCGCCTCCGGCTGCCTTCCCGGCATCACCCGCGCCCTGACCGTCGAGTGGACCGGCGCCAAGGAGACCGACCTGCCGCTGGACGTCCTGGAACGCGCCGACGAGGTCTTCCTGACGTCCACCCTGCGCGACGTCCAGGCCGTGCACCGCGTCGACGACCGTGAACTTCCCGTCGCACCGGGCCCGGTGACGGCCAAGGCGATGCAGATCTTCGACGAACGGTCCGGGGACGACCTCGATCCCTGACCGGCCCGGCCGCTCCCGCACTGTCCCGGAAATTGGGCTGCTCAGGGAGCCGGGAACGGGTAGAACACCCGTGATGACCACTACCCTGCGGCCGACCGAGCCGCTTCAGCGTGCCGACGACGGGGCGCTGTCGCGCAACTTCCAGGTGTGCGTGAACGGCCGTCCCGTCGGTGTGGTGGACCTGTCCACGCACCCCGTGTTCGGCCCCTCCGTCGCCCGGATCGACGATCTGCGCATCGAGGAGCCCGACCGCGGACGCGGCCGGGGCGCGGTGGCCGCGCTCGCCGCCGAGGAGGTGGCGCGCGGCTGGGGCTGCCGGCGCATCGAGGTCTCCGTGCCCGCCGACGCCGGCGGCGCGCTGCGGCTCTCCACGGCGCTCGGCTACGTCCACCGCAACCGCGGCATGCACAAGCCGCTCGGCGACACACCTCCCCAACTGCCCGCGGGCAGCCGGGGCAGAGCCATGACCGAGGCCGAGTTCGAGCCCTGGCTCGTGCGCAAGCTCGCGGAGTACGCGCAGGACTGGATCGACCGCGGCGTACCCGAGGCCGAGGCGCGGGCCAAGTCGGAGCACGACCACGCACAACTGCTGCCCCAGGGCCTCGCGACCGAGAACATGCTGGTGAGCGTGCTGGAGCAGGAGGGAGCCGGGGTCGGGACCCTGTGGCTGTCCCTCGCCGGGGACACGGCGTACGTCTACGACGTCGAGACCGACGAGCACGCCCGCGGCCGGGGCCACGGACGTTCCCTGATGCTGCTGGCCGAGGCGCAGGCGATCGCTGCCGGAAAGCGCGTCCTGGGCCTCAACGTCTTCGCCGGCAACACACCGGCCGAGCAGCTGTACGCGTCACTGGGATACGTGCCGACGTCGTACTCGATGTACAAGAACCTGCTCTGAGGTCAGGCCCGCTCGGCCAGCAGCCGGTCCGCGATCTCCTCGATGCGCTCGCGCAGGCCCTCCTGGCTCTTGCCGCCGTCGAGGCGCTCGCCGCCGATGACGTACGTGGGGGTGCCGGTCACGCCGATCGCCTTGCCCTCGGCCTGGTCGGCGTCGACGATCAGGATGTGCCGCCCGTCGATCAGCGCGGTGTCGAACTCCTCGGCGTCCAGACCGAGTTCGCCGGCGATCTCGACCAGGAAGGGCTCTCCCCCGCGGTCCAGTTCCTCGACCCGGCCGAGCACGGCCTCCACGTACTCCCAGCCCTTCCCCTGCTCCAGAGCCTCCTCGGCGGCCTGCGCGCCGGCGAACGCGTGCTTGTGCTTCTCCAGCGGGAAGTGCCGCAGCCGCAGCTCCAGCCGGTCGCCGTAGCGGGCACGCAGGGCACGCAGGTCGTCCAGGGCGCTGCGGCAGTCCGGGCACTGGAGTTCGCACCAGACGTCGAGGACGGGGACTTCGGTGCTCGCGGGGGAGGAGTCGTTCATGCGCACCAGTCTCCCAGGCGGGGCCCCGGGGACCGAATCGGAACCGCTCTCCGAGGACCGGCACCTGCGAAGGAGGCGACCCGGAGATGTCCCTGATGTCCGGCAGGACCGTGGCATCCCGGGGACCCAAAGGTGCACGATGGAGGGGACGCGGCGCACCGCGTTCGTCGCGCCGCGCCCGACCGAGCCCGCCAGGAGGACCGGATGATTGCCGAGACCGTCTGTTCCGCCGCGTCCGCGGCAGGACTGGGCATCGCCGTGGTCACCGCGTACCGCAAGCGCTTCCTCGCGGCCACCCGCATCGCGGCCTACTCGCTCGTGCCGGTCGGACTGGTGATGACGGGTGTCGTCGGCTGGCTGGCCGACACCGCCTTCAGCCCCACCGCCTGGGCGGGCTTCGGCGTGCTGGGCATGGCCTGGGCCCTGTTCGCGACCACGCGCATCGTGGAGCGCCGGCGCGGAGGCACCCGCGCCGAGCGGAAGGCGGCCCGGGGCGCACAGCGCGACGCGGTCGCCCCGGCGGCCTCGGCACCCTCCCTCGGACCCGGCGCACGCCAGTCGACCCGGCCCGCGACGGCCCCCGCGGCGAAGAGCTCCGCCGACGAATTCAGTGACATCGAGGCCATCCTCAAGAAGCACGGCATATGACCCGCGCGTGACCGTTTGAAACGACACAGTGCGCCGGTGCACGCCCGCTGAAACGACACACTGCGTCGGTGGCGCGCCCGGAAGTGCTCATGGGTCGACCCGATCCGGACCGAAGATCACGGAAAGCGGCGAACTCCCGCTCATTGCGGGCGTGTTGATCGCGTTCGGGGCGCCTGCTGCGTCATCATCGCCGCGAGATGCTGGACACAGAACAGAGCGAGGCCGCGCCGCCGAAGGACGAGCCCCGCGGGTGCCTCTTCGCCCTTTCCCAGCCACCGCTGATGATCTTCCTAGCGGTGATCGGGTGTCTGCTCCTCATGGCTGCGCTGCACGACCTGCTGTTGCTGTGAGCCGTACACGCCAGTCCCGGCGTCACCCGCCGGGCTGGCGTCGGCATCGAGGAGCCCGTCCGGCGATCAGCCGGCCGCCTCCTTGCGCCGCGCCCGGTACGCGGCCACGTGCAGCCGGTTCCCGCAGGTGCGGCTGTCGCAGTAGCGCCGCGAGCGGTTGCGGGAGAGATCGACGAACGCGCGCCGGCAGTCGGGCGCCTCGCAGCGCCGCAGCCGCTCCTGCTCTCCGGCGACCACGAAGAACGCCAGCGCCATCCCGCAGTCGGCCGCGAGGTGGTCGGCCACTGAGGCGCCGGGCGCGAAGTAGTGCACATGCCAGTCGTAGCCGTCGTGGTCCGTGAGCCGGGGGGTCGTACCGGCGGCGGCGACCAGTTCGTTGATCAACCCGGACGCGGTCCGGGCGTCCGGGGCGGCGAAGATCCCCGCGAACCGCCCGCGCACCTTGCGCACCGCCGACAGATCGAACTCCGACAGGGCCCCGACATCGCTGATTTTGTGGTTTCGTACGAAATCTTCGAGGGTCGCGACATCCGGCAGCCCGTCCGTCGCCGAGTCGTCCTCCGGCACGGTGTTCACCAGATCCACCACGGTGTCGAGGGCGCACCGGGTGTCGTGGGTGATCAGCACGTTTCGCTCCCTGGCCTGGGGGGTCGGGCGGACGCCCGCCGATGCTGGCCGATGGTAGCGACAACGGTACGGCCCGCATCGGGCCCGCCCCGCTGCCGGCTGCCTACTGGGAGAACGCCCGCGGCGCCCCGGTGGTTCCCGTGCGGGCAAGCCGACGCCGTCCCCGTGGGTTCACGGTGACGGCGTCGGTCCTGCCGTATGCGGTTGTCCTGGCCCGAGCCGTCTCCCCGAGTGGACGGCGCCGGGCGGCTTCGAGGGTCGCGGCCTAGCTTTCCGCCAGGATGTGCGACAGCTCCTGATCCAGATCGAAGTGCCGGTGCTCCGTGCCGGGAGGCACGGCGGCGTCCGTCCGCTTCAGGAACGACTCCAGGGCCCGCGCAGGGGCCTCCAGCAGAGCCTCCCCCTCCGGGGAGCTCAGGGCGATGCATACGACGCCCTGACCGTGACTACGGGACGGCCAGACGCGGACGTCGCCGGTGCCGGTGGGCCGATGCAGCCCCTCGGCGAGGAGGTCGCGGGCGAACACCCACTCGACGGTCTCCTCGGCTCCGGTGTGGAAGGTGGCGTGCACGGCGTAGGGGTCGGCCGTGTCGTACCGCAGGCCTGCGGGGACAGGCAGGGAGGACTCGCTCGACACAACGAGGCGCAGGTGCAGCTCGCAGCTGACCGTGGTGTTCATAAGCGCCAGGGCCTTTCGCTCAGTGTGCGCTCGGGGATTCGCACGTCGGCGAAATCGACATGCCACCTACGGTGCCGTTGTAAACCCCTCTGAGTGTTTTGCCTGTCTTTACGTAACTCTTCCGGCCGAGAACCAGTACGAGAGGTACGTCCATTCCGGTGACTGATTCGCTCCGGTAGGGTTTGGCCGTATGAATACGGGGAGTAACGGGGCGGGTGAGATCGCAGCGGTGTCGGACGAGGTGAAGGCTGACGGGGTGAAGGCGGACGTGGCGCGGGACGAGCGGGGACTCGGATCGCGGGCGCCGGAGTTCATCAAGGCGCGCCGCGCCCTGCACGTGAGCTGGCAGGTCGGCGTCTTCGTCGTCGGCCTCGCGGTCGTGGGCGTCGGCATCGTCATGCTTCCGCTGCCCGGGCCGGGGTGGGTGGTGATCTTCGGCGGCATGGCGATCTGGGCGACCGAGTTCGTCTGGGCCCAGCTCGTCCTGCGCTGGACGAAGCGGAAGGTCACCGAGGCGGCCCAGCGGGCGCTCGACCCCAAGGTGCGGCGCCGCAACATCGCCCTGACCGTGATCGGCCTGGTGATCGTGGCGGTGCTGGTCGGGATCTACCTCTGGAAGTTCGGCATGGTGATGCCGTGGAAGCTCAAGGATCAGTGATCCGACCGCGCGGGGAGCGTGCGCCGGCCGGCCGCCACCTGGTCGGAGGCACCGCCTGACTTGGGGTAATGTTCTCCCTGCGCCCGGGCGATTAGCTCAGTGGGAGAGCGCTTCGTTCACACCGAAGAGGTCACTGGTTCGAACCCAGTATCGCCCACCCGGGACGACGGCCCGTCTGCGACAGAGCAGACGGGCCGTCGTCGTTCCCGCCGACAGGCGCGCCCCCTCCCTGCCTGTCGACAAGCGCTTGCTTGAAATGATTCAAGAGGGTGGCGGCGGCGGGTCCGGGAGCGGAGTGGTGACGATCCGTTACCCGTGGTGAGGTGCCGAGGGGCGGGCGAAAAAGATCGATCAGGCCATCGCGCTCTTCGAGAAGAAGCCGGGAGAAGTTCCGGACGCGGGCCGCGGGTGGAAATCCGCCCGACGTATTCCGGAATGCCGTCGGCTTTCTTCGCAAGTACGACAAAGAGGAATTCTCCTTGACTCCAAGTCCCAGGTCGACGCAGGCAATCTGAGTCCGGATCACTTCCCCGCCGCCGTCATGGACGCTCAGTTCAGCTTCCCCAGGACCTCCCGCACCCGCCGGACGTCCCGGATGCGGCGTTCGTAGGTCGCGCCGAGCGCGAGCAGCAGCAGTCCGGCGAGGGCGGGCGGTACCCAGCGGGGGAGCGCGCCCGTCAACTGGATCAGGTACGGAGCGAGTTCGTGCAGCGCGATCAGGGTGAGCACGGCGCCGCCGAGCACCAGCGGTGCCTGCAGCCGGTGCCGGGCGCCCAGCAGAGTGAGCAGCAGCGCCGCCGCGCCCAGCAGCAGGGGGCGCGTCCAGTGCGGGTCGCCCCAGGCCGCGGCGAGGCTCGGCAGGAGAGTGGCGGCGAGTCCGGGGCCGTACGCCGGCCAGGACGAGGTCCCCGGCTCGCGCCGCCTGCGCAGCACGCCGACGAGCAGCGCCGGGACCGTGACCGGGAGCGTGTACGCCTCGGGGGCCACCACACCCCACGACGCCAGAAGCACCCAGGCGGCCAGAGCGAACAGGACGGCGCCGGCGTAGCCGACGGGACGGCGATCGGGGCGCAGCGCCACGCCCGAGGTGATCACTGCGCACAGGCCGAGCACCAGGGCCAGCAGCGGCGGGTCGGCGACGGTGAGCCCCGACGCGAGCAGCCCGGCCACCGCTCCCACCACCTCGACCGGAACGGTCACCGGGGAGTCACCGAGGCGCGCGGCGAGCAGCGCGGCGGCCGCGGGAACCAGCACGACGAGCAGCGCCGTGTGCGCCGGTTGCCACCCGGCGCCGGCACCCGTGGCGACGGCGAGCGCGGTGGCGTGCGCGAACGCGGCCGGCGCCGTGAACGGGGCGAGCCGCGGGAGGCGGGACGCGCCCGCGAACAGTGCCGTCAGGACACAGAGCACGGCCAGGGTTGCCGACCGCGAAGCGAGCGCCGTGAAGGAGAGAGCGAGGGAGCCGACCAGCGCGAGGACCAGGGCGGTCACCTGCGCGGGCGACTGGGCCGCGGGCTGCGCGGGCCCGTGACCCCGTACGAACGCGGCCGTCAGGAGTGCTCCCGCCGTCACCAGCCCCTGGACCGACAGCCCTGCGGAGTAAGGGAGTTCGAGCACCGGCGGGAGGACGAGGAGCGTCGCCCATGCCAGGGGCAGCGCGGCGACGAGGGCCCGAGGGCGCCAGACCGTGTCGCGGACCGTGACCAGCAGGACGGCGGTGACGATCGCGAGGACGACCGGCACGGTCGCCGCATGAGGCGGCCACGGCGCGTCGACCGTCACCGCGGCGCGCGCGTCGGACGGGGCGCCGGACCAGGCGTGCCCCGCCCAGGCGGCGGGGCCCGCGAGGGTGACGGCGACCAGCGGGACGGCCCAGAGCAGCGCCAGGGCCTGGACACAGCCCGAAGCCAGGGCGAGACCGCGCCGTACGGGCTCGGGGAGAGGAGCCCGTACGGCCGCCAACAGGGCGACGCCGCAGAGCAGATGGCCGGGCACCGTCCAGTCGTCCGGCAGTACCGCGCGCAGGACGCCGCCGCACGCCGCCACCAGCAGCAGACCGCCCGCCAGGGCGCCACTCGCGGCGGTGACCGGCCGCTCCAGGCGCCACGCGGCGCCGAGCGCGATCACCGCCGCGAGGGCGAGGAGCGCCGCCGCACGGGCGGCGGCGCCCGGGCCGGCCGCGTCCCAGGACAGCAGGCCGGCCGTCCATGCACCCGAGCCGCCGGTGCCGCAGGCGGCGACGGCAGCGACGAGACGGAGGGTTCGGGCGTTGCCGCGGAGCGCCACGACCGTGTCGAATCCGGCCGTCACCAGGAGCGCGAGCGCGCCGCCGTACGGGCCCGCGTCGACCGCCATCGCCCAGAGGAACAAAGGGAGTTGGGCGCAGGCCAGTGCGGCCGGGATCGGCGTACGCAGCCGATGCGTCACCGGCAGCAGCCCGTACGCCGCCCACAGTCCCGCCAGCGCCGCCGCGGCGAGCGCCGCGTACGCCGTGCCGTCCGTGCCGGTGAGCGCCGCCTCGTACAGCGCGTACGCGTCGAGCACCGTCAGGGCGAGCCCCAGGCCCGCCACCGACTCGGCGGTCGATCCGAGCCCCCGCTTCAGCAGCGCCACCGGCGCCGCGAGGGTGGCCAGCGTGACCGCACCGAGCACCAGGGCCCGCCCGGCGATGCCCAGATGGCCCCAGCTGACCAGCGTGAACGCCATCGCGGCCACGGTCAGGAGCACACCGCCGAGAAGCAGCAGCACGTTCTGGACGCGCGGGGCGGAGGCCTCGGGGTGGGGTGGTGCGAGGGGCGGTGCGAGGGGCGCCGGCGGCACCGGTGCGGGCAGGGCGGCCAGGAGCCAGGCACGGCGTCGGAGCAAATGGGCGCGGCGCGCGTCGAGTTGCCACAGCTCCGCGTCGATGAGCCGCAGCTCCTCGGCCGGGGGCGGGAGGTACGTCATGGCTCGAAGTGTGGTCGGCGTCACGTCACCCGGCATGAGTGCGCGTACTCAGAACGTACTCATATCCCGGTGGGAGGCGCCGCGTACGGGCAGACTCTGCCCATGGACTGGTCCCACTACCGCTTCCGCAGCCTGTGGCCCCTGCCCGCGCCCCCGGCCACGGTGTACGACGCGCTGGAGCGGGTCGAGGACTATCCCCGTTGGTGGCCCCAGGTGCGCTCGGTGAACCGGCTGAACGACACCGCGGGCCTGTTCACCGTCCGTTCGTTCCTCCCGTACGACCTGACCTTCACCGCGCACGAGGGACGCCGCGACCCGGACGCCGGGATCCTGGAGAGCGCGCTGTCCGGCGACATGGCGGGCTGGGTCCGCTGGACGGTCACCGCGGACGGCGCAGGGAGCCTCGCCCGCTACGACCAGGTCGTCGAGGTCAACAAGCCGCTGCTGCGGCGACTGGCCGTGCCCGGACGCCCGTTCTTCCGCCTCAACCACCGGCTGATGATGCGGGCCGGGCGGCGCGGGCTTGCCGCGTACCTCGAAGCGGTTTGAAGGAAGCCCGCCCGGACCTGTATTGTTCAGTGCGTTCCCGGGCGATTAGCTCAGTGGGAGAGCGCTTCGTTCACACCGAAGAGGTCACTGGTTCGAACCCAGTATCGCCCACCGGGAGAGGCCGGTCCGTTCAGTCGGACCGGCCTTTTTTGTGTCTCACGCCGCCGCCGGCAGGTCCGGGCGCAGCGGCCAGTCCATGTTCACGGTCTCCTCCGAGCCGCTGCGCGCGAACCAGGCCTGCAGGCCGCGCGCCTGCGCCGCGTGCCACGTCGTCTGCAACGTGTGCAGCTCGGCGGGGGAGAGGCGCTCCAGCCGGGTCGCGAAACGCCGCCCGAGCGCCCGTACCACCTCCATCGCGGCGAGCGCGTCCGCGCCCGCGTCGTGCGCGCCGTCCAGCGTGACGCCGTAGTGTCCGCACAGGTCGGTCAGGGTGCGACGGCCCTTGCGGTAGCGGTCCAGGTGTTTGTCGAGCACCCGCGGATCGAGCACCAGCAGCGGCGACGACGCGAACCAGCGGTCCAGCGACGAGGCCCGATGCCGGCGCAGCTCCCGGTCCAGGAGCGTCAGATCGAAGGGTGCGTTCATCACCACGAGCGGACGGTGCATGGTCGCGTGCTCGGCCAGCTCCTCCGCTATCTCGTACATCACCGGCGCTGGCCAACGGCCGTTGCGCTGCAGGTGTTCCTCCGTCAGTCCGTGTACCGCTGTCGCCGCCTCCGGCACCGGCACACCCGGGTTCACCAGCCAGCGGGTCACCCGTGGCCGGGTGCCCGGGGCGTCCTGGACGACGACGGCGGCCGACACGATCCGGTCGGTCTCGACGTCCACGCCCGTGGTCTCCGTGTCAAAAGCCGCCAAGGGCCCCTCGTACCAGCACGTCATGCCTACACAACTCCTCGTTCACCCACGGCAGCTGACGTTCCGTCTTCTGCCCGTTTGGTGATACCCGGGCCGTTTGCGCCGTACGCCGGAAGGACACAACAGGAGTACGGGTCTTTGCAGTTCAGCGGCCCGCAGCGGGGAAACACTTGGCGTGGAAGGCTGTAGGTCATGGCGATAGCGCAGCCCGAGCGGGGCGGGCTGCTGCCCGAACGCACGGGCCCCCATCGCGGCACACTCGCCACCACCGCGTGCATGGAGACACTGCAGGTGGGGTATCTGCACGCGGTCGCGGCAGCGGCCGGCTGCTCTCTGTCCCAGCCATTCCCGGACAACGGCATCGACTGGCACGTCAGTCACGGCTCCCCCGGGCACACCGTCGACGACGAGGTCACCATCAAGGTGCAGCTCAAGTGCACCTACCAGATCGCGCCGAACCCGCCCGGCCGTTTCTTCTCCTTCACGCTCGACAACGACCATCTGGCGAAGCTCGCCCGCACCCCGGTCTCGGTGCACAAGATCCTGGTCGTGATGCTCGTCCCGCGTTCCCAGGACGACTGGCTGCGCGCCAGCCACGACCGGCTCGATCTGCGGCACTGCTGCTACTGGGTCAACCTGGCCGGCCACGCCGTCACCGGCCGGCACCGGACCACCGTGCGGATACCCACCTCGCGCATCTTCGACGACCGGGCGCTCTGCGAGATCATGACGCGGGTCGGGACGGGAGGCAGACCATGAGGCACCGTCTGTTCGACGAGCCCCTGCGGGAAGTCAGGCCCCATCCCGTCGACCTCCCCTGGAACGGTCCCCCCGAGCCCGCCGACGTCGACCCCGCCGTGCTCGGCGCCCTGCTGCTCCGGCACGGCTGGCAGCGGCGCGGCGGAGCAGCCGGACGCTACGGCCGCTGGACTCCACCCGGGCCCGGCGGCAGCGGTACCAGCCTGCTGGTGCCCGAGAGCCGCGCCTTCCCCGACAGCGAGGACCTGCTCGCCGAGGCGCTCGTGGCCCTGTCCCGCAGCGGCTCGCCCTCCGCGCGCGAGGTCCTGGTCGGGCTCGCCGTGCCCAGCGACGAGATCCGCTGGTGGCGCGACGTGCCCAGCGGCCCGGCGGGCGCCGCCCCCTGGACCGTCGAGGAACAGCTGCGCACCGCAGCCCGCCAGATGCTGCTCGCCGGCGCGCTCGCCACACGCGCGCGTGCGGGCTACTACGGCGCCCGGCACCGCCGCTCGGCCGGCACGCTGCTGGAACACGTCCTCGTCGGCGCGGCGACGGGCGGCCGCCGGCTCACCGCCTTCGTGCCCGTCGGCACCGGGCGCCCGCTCGCCGTACGTCTCCACCAGGCCCTGTACGCCGCCCGCGAGGCCATCGACTACCAGCGCGCCACCGGCGGGATGGACGCCTTCGACGGCGCCGTCGAAGCCGGGGTGAGCCGCGAACTCACCGAGGCACTGATCGCCCTCGTGCGCGGTACGGAGGGTGCGCGCATCGCCGTGGAGTGGGCACCGGCCGCCGGCGCCCCCGAGGACTGCGCCGCCTCCGCCGAGCCTGTCGAGTTCTCGCCCGGCGACCTGCCCGTCCTGCGCGAGGCGGGGGCCCGCTATCTGCGCGAGGAACCATCCGTGCCGGTGCGGCTCACCGCTGCCGTGGTCCGGATGCGCAGGTCGGGGCCGCGCGGCGAGGGCGCGGTACGGCTGCGGGTGATCGCCGGCGCCGAGGTGCCGCACGTGCGCGTGATCCTGGACGAGGAGGACTACCGGATCGCCGGGCAGGCGCACCTGGTCGGGCTGCCGGTGCGGCTGCACGGGCGGCTGGAGAGCCGGGGCGGCTTCCGGCGGCTGACCGGCGCGTCCGGGGTCGTACCGGTGCAGGTCGACGAGGCGGAGCGGGACCGGCTGATGAAGTCGCTGCAGGAGAACCTCGACTACTTCGAGGAGGCGTGCAGCGGGGAGGACTGCGACTGACCGCCGACTGTCGGTAACCGTTTCGCGGTCGGTGGGGCCGGGTCGGTACGATCCGGTATGCGCGCGCTCCCGGTATGGCGCCGCACCCCACCTGCAGTCAGGAGAGACCGGTGTCAGACGTCCGTGTGATCATCCAACGCGATTCCGAGCGGGAAGAACGCGTGGTGACGACGGGCACTACGGCCGCCGACCTCTTCGCCGGCGAGCGCTCGATCATCGCCGCGCGCGTGGGCGGCGAGCTGAAGGACCTCGCCTACGAGGTGCGGGACGGCGAGACCGTCGAGGGCGTCGAGATCTCCTCCGAGGACGGCCTGGGCATCCTGCGCCACTCCACCGCCCACGTCATGGCGCAGGCCGTGCAGGAACTCTTCCCCGAGGCCAAGCTGGGCATCGGCCCGCCGGTCAAGGACGGCTTCTACTACGACTTCGACGTCGAGAAGCCGTTCACGCCCGAGGACCTCAAGGCCGTCGAGAAGAAGATGCAGGAGATCCAGAAGCGGGGCCAGAAGTTCTCCCGCCGCGTGGTCACCGACGAGGCCGCCCGCGAGGAGCTCGCGGACGAGCCGTACAAGCTGGAACTGATCGGCCTCAAGGGCTCCGCCTCCTCAGAGGACGGCGCCGACGTCGAGGTCGGCGCCGGCGAGCTGACGATCTACGACAACCTGGACGCCAAGACCGGCGAGCTGTGCTGGAAGGACCTCTGCCGCGGTCCCCACCTGCCCTCGACCCGCCTGATCCCCGCGTTCAAGCTGATGCGCAACGCGGCCGCCTACTGGCGCGGCAGCGAGAAGAACCCGATGCTCCAGCGCATCTACGGCACCGCCTGGCCGTCCAAGGACGAGCTGAAGGGCTACCTCGACTTCCTCGCCGAGGCCGAGAAGCGCGACCACCGCAAGCTCGGCAACGAGCTCGACCTGTTCTCCGTCCCGGAGCAGATCGGCTCCGGCCTCGCCGTCTTCCACCCCAAGGGCGGCATCGTCCGCCGCGTGATGGAGGACTACTCGCGCCGCCGGCACGAGGAGGAGGGCTACGAGTTCGTCTACACCCCGCACGCGACGAAGGGGAAGCTCTTCGAGACGTCGGGCCACCTGGACTGGTACGCCGAGGGCATGTACCCGCCCATGCAGCTCGACGAGGGCGTGGACTACTACCTCAAGCCCATGAACTGCCCGATGCACAACCTGATCTTCGACGCGCGCGGCCGCTCGTACCGTGAACTGCCGCTGCGCCTCTTCGAGTTCGGGACCGTGTACCGGTACGAGAAGTCGGGCGTCGTGCACGGCCTGACCCGCGCGCGCGGCTTCACCCAGGACGACGCGCACATCTACTGCACCCGTGAGCAGATGTCGGACGAGCTCGACAAGACGCTCACCTTCGTCCTCGGCCTGCTCCGCGACTACGGTCTGACCGACTTCTACCTGGAGCTGTCGACCAAGGACCCGGAGAAGTTCGTCGGCTCCGACGAGGTCTGGGAAGAGGCCACGGAGACCCTCCGCCAGGTCGCCGAGAAGCAGGGTCTTCCCCTGGTTCCCGACCCGGGCGGCGCCGCCTTCTACGGCCCGAAGATCTCCGTCCAGACCAAGGACGCCATCGGCCGTACCTGGCAGATGTCGACCATCCAGCTCGACTTCAACCTGCCCGAGCGCTTCGACCTGGAGTACACGGCGGCCGACGGCTCCAAGCAGCGCCCGGTCATGATCCACCGCGCGCTGTTCGGCTCCATCGAGCGGTTCTTCGCGGTGCTCCTGGAGCACTACGCGGGCGCCTTCCCGGCGTGGCTGGCCCCGGTCCAGGCGATCGGCATCCCGATCGGCGACGGGCACGTCGAGTACCTGCAGAAGTTCGCCGCGGCGGCGAAGAAGCAGGGCCTGCGGGTGGAGGTGGACTCCTCCTCCGACCGCATGCAGAAGAAGATCCGCAACGCCCAGAAGCAGAAGGTGCCCTTCATGGTCATCGCGGGCGACGAGGACATGGCGGCCGGTTCGGTGTCCTTCCGCTACCGCGACGGCTCGCAGGAGAACGGCATCCCGTTCGACGAGGCCATCGCGAAGATCGCGAAGGTCGTGGCGGACCGCACACAGGTCTGAGGTCGGCAGGTCCGACGTCCCGGCCCAAGGGGCCCTCGGCGGAGTGATCCGCCGAGGGCCCCTCGCCCTGTCCGCGCACGCCCCGGCGACACGCCACGAACGGGCGAAGCCATATGCTGCTTTGCATGACGAGTGAGCCGGAACAGCAGATCGGAGTGGGGACGCAGGACGCGTTCCAGCGCCTGTGGACACCCCACCGGATGGCCTACATCCAGGGCGAGAACAAGCCGACCGGCCCAGGAGCCGAGGACGGCTGCCCGTTCTGCTCGATCCCGGCCAAGTCCGACGAGGACGGCCTGATCGTCCGCCGCGGCGAGCACGTCTACGCGGTGCTGAACCTCTACCCGTACAACGGCGGCCACCTCATGACCGTCCCGTACCGTCACGTCGCCGACTACACCGACCTGACCGAGGCGGAGACCGCCGAGCTCGCCGAGCTGACCAAGCAGGCCATGACGGCTCTGCGCTCCGCCTCCGGCGCCCACGGCTTCAACATCGGCATGAACCAGGGCACCGTCGCGGGCGCGGGCATCGCCGCCCACCTCCACCAGCACATCGTCCCCCGCTGGGGCGGCGACACGAACTTCATGCCGGTCGTCGGCCACACGAAGGTGCTCCCACAACTACTGGCCGACACGAGAAAAATGCTGGCAGAGGCCTGGCCGACACCTGCCGGCCCGTCCGGCGTCTGAGGACGAGGCCGTCCAGGCCGAAAGCGGGGGTCTGGGGGCGCGGCCCCCAGGACCCGCACCCCACCAACCCGGCCGGACCGCCGGAGGCCTACGCGTCGTAGAGGTCCGCCTTCCGCGGCGAAGGATCCTGCACCGCCGTGCTCAGGAACGACGACCGATTGCCGAACTTCTCCGTGTCGACGCCGTTCTCCTCCAGCACCTTTATCGCGGCCGAGTGCACGACCCGCAGCACCGGCGTGGCCGCGCGCAGCGCGTCGTCGGCCATGAACCGGTGCCGCCACGGCTGGTCCGCCCACGCGTGCCGCAGCCCGAACGGCTCGGGCAGTCCCAGCGAGCCGCCGAGCCAGTTCAGCAGTGGCGGGTACCAGGTCAGCGGCGCCCGCGCGGTGAGCCGGACCACCTCGTCGGTGCCGATCAGCGGCAGTTTGATCGTCCGGTTCTCCCAGGGCTTGAGGGACTTGGCGACCTGCTTGGTCGGCGCCTCCGGCTTCGAGGTGAACAGCGGGTGCACCGGCCCCAGCGCGTGCCCGGTCACCTCGATGCGCAGCGTCTGGTGCAGCACGGTCACCGTGATCAGCATGGTGATGATCAACTGCCCGTCCCACAGCGTCCACTGCACGCCGAGGTAGTGCCGGTCACCGCTGCCGAACTGCTGCTTGTTGCAGATGTCCTGTATCGCGTGCGTCTTGACCTGGTACGCGTCGACGTCCGTGCCGTCCGGACGGGACACCGCCTTCGCGTTCTCCCCGATCGGGGTGACGATCCAGTGCCGGATCGACGGCTTGGGGAACCCGCCGGTGTTCAGCGGGCCGCGCTCCAGCATGCGCAGCTGGTCGTGGACGGACCGGATGACGTCCCAGCTGCGGAACGGGTGGATCTCCCGCGCGGGGTCGGCCGGGAGCAGGTCTTCGGCGAGCTGCCAGGCACCCCAGCGCGTGCCCATGCCGAGTATGCCCTTGGGCCCGGCGTAGAAGACGGAGTTGGAGCGCTGCTCGGCGCTCAGCTTGGCGAGGGACTGGCGCAGTTGCTCGGCCGCGGTCTCGCCCGGACCGCTCGGCACGGTCTCGGGGACCTTCGCGCCGACGCTGCTGCCGGAGAGCAGACCGTCCCAGCGGGCGCGCAGATCCTGCGCCGTCTTCTCGCAGATCTGCTTGGCCCAGAACCAGCCCAGCACCGGGGCGACGACGGCCGCCCGCGCGTACCAGGCCCAGAAGCCGGTGAACGGCATGCGCACCAGGAAGATCGCGGCGAGCGCGCCGACCGCGACGAGCAGGGTGGTGGCGAGCGCCCCGGCCCGGTTGTTGTCGCGCTTGGCGACGGTCGTGCGGATCTGGAAGACCAGCAGCCAGATCAGCAGCCCCGGCAGGAACACCAGCCCGCACAGCACCATGACGGCGCTCAGCCGGTTGTCCCGCGTCCTGCGGATGTTGTTGGCCGCCAGGCAGTGCTCCACGACGACCTGGGGGTCCATGCCGAAGGACTGGATGAGCGGCTTGCGTCCGGAACCGAGCATGCGGTCGACCACGGCCCGGGAGAAGGCCTCGCCGAGGTTCGGCCGGAACAGCGCGATTCTGCCGGCCGACACCGCCGACTCGTGCCAGTCGTTGTCGGCCTTCTTGATCTCGTCGACCGGGCTGTCCCGGTAGGCGGCCGAGGCCAGGGCGAAGGTCGCAGCCTGACTCTCGTCGCCCGAGATGGGCACCTGTGGCCCGTCCCACTCCGTTCCCACCGACATTCCCGCCCCCGATCGCCGCGGTTCCGCTCCTGCGGCCTTCCCGACTTCCTTGCCCCGCACACCTGTTGATCAGGCCATCGTGCCGTGGCGGCACGATGGCGATCACGTGATCAGCGTATCCGCAGGCACCGACAAGCGTCGGCGGACGGCCAAAGCCGTCCGCCGACTCGGAGGGGAGCGTTCCGCACAGCTCGACGGAGTGTCCCGAGGAAGCCGACTAGGAGGCTTCCTTGGCCTGTTCGCGGATCTTCTCGGCGATCTGCGGCGGCATCGGCTCGTGCCGCGCGTACGCACGGCTGAACCGGGCGGTGCCGTGCGACAGCGACCGCAGGTCCACCGCGTACCGGCCGATCTCGAACTCCGGCACCTCGGCCCGTACGAGCGTCCGTCCGGAGCCCACCTGTTCGGTGCCGAGCACCCGGCCGCGCCGCCCGGACAGATCGCTCATCACGGCGCCGACGTAGTCGTCGCCGACCAGGACGGTCACCTCGGCCACCGGCTCCAGCAGATGGATCTTCGCGTCCGCCGCGGCCTCCCGCAGCGCCAGCGCGCCCGCCGTCTGGAACGCGGCGTCGGAGGAGTCAACGGAGTGCGCCTTGCCGTCGAGCAGCGTGATGCGCACGTCGACCAGCGGATAGCCGGCCGCGACTCCCTTGACCGCCTGGGCGCGTACGCCCTTCTCCACGGACGGGATGAACTGCCGCGGCACCGCGCCGCCGACCACCTTGTCCACGAACTCGATGCCCGAACCGCCGGGCAGCGGCTCGACCTCGACCTCGCAGATGGCGTACTGGCCGTGCCCGCCGGACTGCTTCACATGGCGCCCGCGCCCGGCGGCCTTGTTCGCGAACGTCTCCCGCAGCGACACCCGGTGGGGTACGACGTCGACCTGGACGCCGTAGCGGCTGCGCAGCCGCTCCAGAGCGACGTCCGCGTGGGCCTCGCCCAGGCACCACAGCACGACCTGATGCGTGTTCTGGTTCTGCTCCAGACGCATCGTCGGGTCCTCGGCGACCAGCCTGCTCAAGCCCTGCGAGAGCTTGTCCTCGTCCGGTTTGCTGTGCGCCTGGATGGCCAGCGGGAGCAGCGGGTCGGGCATCTCCCACGGCGCCATGAGCAGCGGATCGTCCTTGGCCGACAGGGTGTCCCCGGTCTCGGCCCGGCCCAGCTTCGCCACGCACGCCAGATCGCCCGCGACGGCGTGCGACACCGGCCGCTGCTGCTTGCCGAACGGCGTGGACAGGGCGCCGATCCGCTCGTCGACGTCGTGGTCCTCGTGCCCGCGGTCGGCCAGCCCGTGCCCGGAGACGTGCACCGTCTCGTCGGGCCGCAGCGTGCCGGAGAAGACCCGGACCAGGGAGACCCGGCCCACGTACGGGTCGGAGGAGGTCTTGACGACCTCGGCGACCAGCGGCCCGCCGGGATCGCAGGTCTTCAGCCCACGCGGCTTGCCGTCGACCGTGGTGACGTCCGGGGCCCGCCGCTCCAGCGGGGTCGGGAAGCCGCCCGTGATCAGCTCCAGCAGCTCGACGGTGCCGAGGCCCTGCTTGGCGCCCTCGGCCGCGGGGGCGCCGGCCAGGACGGGGAAGAAGACCCCGCGGGCGACGGCCCGCTCCAGGTCCTCGATCAGCGTCTTGACGTCGACCTGCTCGCCGCCGAGGTAGCGGTCCATGAGGGTCTCGTCCTCGCTCTCCGAGATGATCCCCTCGATGAGCCGGTTGCGCGCCTCCTCGATCCCCGGCAGCTGGTCCGCGTCCGGCTCGGACTCCTTGCGCTCCCCGCTCGCGTAGTCGAACAGCTTCTGCGAGAGCAGCCCGGTCAGCCCGGTCACGGGCGCGTGCCCGTCGGGGCCCTGCGCGCCGTACAGCGGCAGGTACAGCGGGATCACGGCGTCGGGGTCGTCGCCGCCGAACGCCTGCGCGCACACCCGGGTCATCTCGTCGAAGTCCGCGCGGGCGGCCTCCAGGTGTGTGACGACGATGGCCCGCGGCATGCCGACGGCCGCGCACTCCTCCCACACCATCCGGGTCGAGCCGTCCACCCCGTCCGAGGCCGAGACGACGAAGAGAGCCGCGTCCGCGGCTCGCAGACCGGCCCTCAGCTCTCCGACGAAGTCGGCGTATCCGGGGGTGTCGAGAAGGTTGATCTTGATGCCGTTCCACTCGACGGGCACCAGGGACAGCTGTACGGAGCGCTGCTGCCGGTGCTCGATCTCGTCGTAGTCGGAGAGGGTGCCGCCGTCCTCCACGCGGCCCGCCCGGTTAACGGCCCCCGCGGTCAGCGCGAGAGCCTCCACCAGAGTTGTCTTGCCCGATCCGGAGTGGCCGACCAGCACCACATTCCGTACGGACGCGGGGTGGTCGGCCGCCGTAGCCCTGCCGGCGGCTCCAGGGTGTGTCTGTGCCTTGTCGCCCATGTTCCTGCCTCCCGTACACGGTGAGGTCACTGGGGGCGCGGACACGCGGGACCGCGTGCACTGGCGGCTCCGGCGACGCCCGCGGTCCTTCGAGCTTTCCACTCCCGTCACGTTGCGTCCATACGACGGACCCGATCCCGCCGCGGGCCGTGGGTGGCGGGCCGTCCGCCGCGTCCGAAGGAGCGGGGTCCGGGTGCCCGGCGGTCGCCGACACGCGCGCGTGGCTACGATGGGCCAGCCGGTGGCCAGCAGGGGCCGCGCGGCGACACTGACCGTCGGGAAGGCCATGCTGAACAAGTACGCGCGTGCATTCTTCACGCGTGTCCTCACACCATTCGCCGCGTTTCTCATCCGCAGGGGCGTCAGCCCCGACACGGTGACGCTGCTCGGCACCGCCGGTGTGGTCGCGGGCGCACTGGTCTTCTACCCCCGGGGTGAGTTCTTCTGGGGCACGGTCGTGATCACGCTCTTCGTCTTCTCCGACCTGGTCGACGGGAACATGGCACGCCAGCTGGGCCGCACCAGCCGCTGGGGCGCCTTCCTGGACTCCACCCTGGACCGGGTCGCCGACGGCGCCATCTTCGGCGGCTTCGCGCTCTGGTACGCGGGCAACGGCGACGACAACGTCCTGTGCGCCGTCTCGATCTTCTGCCTGGCCAGCGGCCAGGTGGTGTCGTACACCAAGGCCCGCGGCGAGTCGATCGGCCTGCCGGTCGCCGTCAACGGGCTCGTGGAGCGCGCCGAGCGGCTGGTGATCTCGCTGGTCGCCGCCGGTTTGGCGGGCCTGCACAAGTTCGGCGTGCCCGGCATCCAGTACCTGCTGCCGGTCGCCCTGTGGATCGTTGCCGTCGGCAGCCTGGTCACCCTGATCCAGCGCGTCGTCACGGTCCGCCGGGAGTCCGCCGAGGCCGAGGCGGCGGCCGCCGCCGAGAACGGCGCGAACACGTCCCGGGGGAGCAACGCGTCCCAGGGGAGCGAGGCGGCGAAGTGAGCATCGCCGACCGGTTGACCGACTCCCTCTACGGGCTCGGCTGGAGCACCGTCAAGAAACTTCCCGAGCCGGTGGCCACGGGCCTGGGCCGCACCATCGCGGACCTCGCCTGGAAGCGGCGCGGCAAGGGCGTCCTGCGCCTGGAGAGCAACTACGCGCGCGTGGTCCCCGACGCGAGCCCCGAGCGGCTGGCCGAGCTGTCGCGCGCGGGCATGCGCTCGTACCTGCGCTACTGGATGGAGTCCTTCCGGCTGCCCGCCTGGAGCCCCGAGCGGGTCAGGACCGGCTTCGACGTCCAGGACGCCCACTACCTGACCGACGGCCTGGCCTCCGACCGGGGCGTGATCCTCGCGCTGCCGCACCTGGCCAACTGGGACCTCGCCGGCGCCTGGGTCACCACCAAGCTCGAAACCCCCTTCACCACCGTCGCGGAGCGCCTCAAGCCCGAGACCCTCTACGACCGCTTCGTCGCCTACCGCGAAGGCCTCGGCATGGAGGTCCTGCCGCACAGCGGCGGCTCCGCGTTCGGCACCCTGGCCCGGCGGCTGCGCGACGGCGGCCTGGTCTGCCTGGTCGCCGACCGTGACCTGTCCGCCTCCGGCGTGGAGGTCAAGTTCTTCGGCGAGACGGCACGGATGCCCGCGGGCCCGTCCCTCCTCGCCCAGCAGACGGGCGCGCTCCTGCTGCCCGTCACCCTCTGGTACGACGACTCGCCCGTCATGCGCGGCCGGATCCACCCCCCGGTCGAGGTACCCGAGACAGGTACGCGCGCCGAGAAGACGTCCGTCATGACACAGGCGCTGGCCGACGCCTTCGCCACGGGGATCGCCGACCATCCGGAGGACTGGCACATGCTGCAGCGTTTGTGGCTCGCGGACCTGGAACCGCGGCCCGTCGACGGGGAGCGCGCGTGAGGATCGGCATCGTCTGCCCGTACTCCTGGGACGTACCGGGCGGGGTCCAGTTCCACATCCGGGACCTGGCCGAATACTTCGTCCGCCTGGGCCACGAGGTGTCCGTGCTGGCCCCCGCGGACGACGACACGCCCCTGCCGCCGTACGTCGTCTCCGCCGGCCGCGCGGTCCCGGTGCCGTACAACGGCTCGGTGGCCCGCCTGAACTTCGGCTTCCTCTCGGCGGCCCGGGTCCGGCGCTGGCTGCACGACGGCGCGTTCGACGTGGTCCACATCCACGAGCCCACCTCGCCGTCGCTCGGCCTGCTGACCTGCTGGGCGGCCCAGGGACCCATCGTCGCGACCTTCCACACCTCGAACCCCCGCTCGCGCGCGATGATCGCCGCGTACTCGATCCTGCAAGCGGCGCTGGAGAAGATCAGCGCCCGGATCGCCGTGAGCGAGTACGCCCGCCGTACGCTCGTCGAGCACCTGGGCGGCGACGCCGTCGTGATCCCGAACGGCGTCGACGTGGACTTCTTCGCCAAGGCCGAGCCGAACCCCGAGTGGCAGGGCGACACGATCGGCTTCATCGGCCGCATCGACGAGCCCCGCAAGGGCCTGCCGGTGCTCATGAAGGCCCTGCCGAAGATCCTCGCCGCCCGTCCGCAGACCCGGCTGCTGGTGGCCGGCCGGGGCGACGAGGAGGAGGCGGTGGAGACGCTGCCCGCCGAGCTCCGCTCCCGCGTCGAGTTCCTCGGCATGGTCAGCGACGTGGACAAGGCGCGCTTCCTGCGCAGCATCGACCTGTACGTGGCCCCCAACACCGGCGGCGAGAGCTTCGGCATCATCCTGGTCGAGGCGATGTCGGCGGGCGCCCCCGTGCTCGCCTCCGACCTGGACGCCTTCGCCCAGGTCCTCGACCAGGGGGCGGCGGGGGAGCTGTTCGCCAACGAGGACGCGGACGCCCTGGCCGACGCGGCCCTGCGCCTCCTGGCCGACCCGGACCGCCGCGCGCAGCTGCGCGACCACGGCAGCGCCCATGTGCGCCGCTTCGACTGGTCCACCGTCGGCGCGGACATCCTGTCGGTGTACGAGACGGTGACGACCGGCGCGGCCGCGGTGGCCACGGACGAACGCCCGGGCTTCCGCTCCCGCTTCGGCCTGGCCAGGGACTGACGGCGATCATCCAGCCCGTCCGGCGTTTGAGGACGAGGCCGTCCAGGCCGAAAGCGGGGGCCCGGGGGCGGCAGCCCCTGGACGCTGACACCGACACCGCCCACCACACGGCACGCGGCCACCACACGGCACCGGCCCACCCCAGCGGAGCGCCCCGGTAGCCTTGCCGCCCGTGACCGCAACACTCATCTGGATCCTCGTCGCCCTCGTCGTCATCGGTCTCTACCTGAGCTGGACGGCCGGCCGACTGGACCGCCTGCACGCACGGATCGACGCCACCCGCGCCGCGCTGGACGCGCAGCTGCTGCGCCGGGCCTCGGTGGCCCAGGAACTGGCCACCTCCGGTGTGCTCGACCCGGCCGCCTCGATCGTGCTGTACGAGGCCGCGCATGCCGCCCGGCAGGCCGAGGAGGAGCAGCGGGAGGTGGCCGAGAGCGAGCTGAGCCAGGCGCTGCGGGCCGTGTTCGCGGAGGCGCAGCAGGTCGAGGCGGTCCGGGAGGCGCCCGGCGGCGACGCGGCCGCGCACGAGCTGACCGAGGCGGTCCGCAGGGTGCCGATGGCCCGGCGCTTCCACAACGACGCCGTGGGCGCGGCCCGCAGGCTCCGTGAGCACCGCAAGGTGCGGTGGTTCCGGCTGGCCGGCCACGCGCCCTTCCCGCTGGCCTTCGAGATGGACGACGAGCCGCCCGCGGCCCTGGTGGACCGGGCGGCCTAGGACCGCGCCCAGCTGCGGTTTCGTGGGATCGTAGGTGAAAAGGATCCACCGCCTTCGCATTGGCCCTTGCTGTGGCCTGGTCCATTCACGTTTCCTCGCTTGAGCAGAAAACCGTCTTCACCGAGCGAGGTCACCCGTGTCCACCACGATCCCCACCCCCGCCCAGAACCCTGAGACCGGCACCGCCCGCGTCAAGCGCGGCATGGCCGAGCAGCTCAAGGGCGGCGTGATCATGGACGTCGTCACGCCGGAGCAGGCGAAGATCGCCGAGGACGCGGGCGCCGTCGCCGTCATGGCCCTGGAGCGGGTCCCGGCCGACATCCGCAAGGACGGCGGCGTGGCCCGCATGTCCGACCCGGACATGATCGAGGGCATCATCAACGCCGTCTCGATCCCGGTCATGGCCAAGTCCCGCATCGGCCACTTCGTCGAGGCCCAGGTCCTGCAGGCCCTCGGCGTCGACTACATCGACGAGTCCGAGGTCCTCACCCCGGCCGACGAGGTCAACCACTCCGACAAGTGGGCGTTCACCACCCCCTTCGTCTGCGGTGCCACCAACCTGGGCGAGGCCCTGCGCCGCATCGCCGAGGGCGCCGCGATGATCCGCTCCAAGGGCGAGGCCGGCACCGGCAACGTCGTCGAGGCCGTCCGCCACCTGCGCCAGATCAAGAACGAGATCGCCCGCCTGCGCGGCTTCGACAACCACGAGCTGTTCGCCGCCGCCAAGGAGCTGCGCGCCCCGTACGAGCTCGTGAAGGAGGTCGCCGAGCTCGGCAAGCTCCCGGTCGTGCTGTTCTCCGCCGGTGGCGTGGCCACCCCGGCCGACGCCGCGCTCATGCGCCAGCTCGGCGCCGAGGGCGTCTTCGTCGGCTCCGGCATCTTCAAGTCCGGCGACCCGGCCAAGCGCGCCGCCGCCATCGTGAAGGCCACCACCTTCTACGACGACCCGAAGATCATCGCGGACGCGTCCCGCAACCTCGGCGAGGCCATGGTCGGCATCAACTGCGACACCCTCCCCGAGACCGAGCGCTACGCCAACCGCGGCTGGTAAGAGGCCCTGGTAGAGACCCCATGAGCACCCCTGTCATTGGCGTCCTGGCCCTCCAGGGCGACGTACGGGAGCACCTCATCGCCCTGGCCGCGGCGGACGCCGTGGCCAGGCCGGTGCGGCGTCCCGAGGAACTCGCCGAGGTCGACGGCCTCGTCCTGCCCGGCGGCGAGTCCACGACCATCTCCAAGCTGGCCATCCTCTTCGGAGTGATGGAGCCCCTCCGCGCGCGCGTGCGGGACGGCATGCCGGTCTACGGCACCTGCGCGGGCATGATCATGCTCGCCGACAAGATCCTCGACCCGCGCTCGGGCCAGGAGACCATCGGCGGCATCGACATGATCGTGCGCCGCAACGCCTTCGGACGGCAGAACGAGTCGTTCGAGGCGGCGGTCGACGTCCGCGGTGTCGAGGGCGATCCTGTAGAGGGCGTCTTCATCCGCGCCCCCTGGGTGGAGTCCGTCGGTGCCGAGGCCGAGGTGCTCGCCGAGCACGACGGCCACATCGTCGCCGTCCGCCAGGGCAATGCGCTGGCCACTTCGTTCCACCCGGAACTGACCGGCGACCACCGCGTGCACGCCCTGTTCGTCGACATGGTGCGCGCCGATCGGACACCGGAGTCCTTGTAGGATCTCTGGAGTTCGTTGCAGAGATGGGTTACGCGAAGGAGACAGGCAGATGTCCGGCCACTCTAAATGGGCTACGACGAAGCACAAGAAGGCCGTGATCGATGCCAAGCGCGGCAAGCTCTTCGCGAAGCTGATCAAGAACATCGAGGTCGCCGCGCGCATGGGCGGCGTCGACATCGAAGGCAACCCGACGCTCTACGACGCCATCCAGAAGGCCAAGAAGCAGTCGGTCCCCAACAAGAACATCGACTCCGCGGTCAAGCGCGGCGGTGGTCTGGAGGCCGGCGGCGCCGACTACGAGACGATCATGTACGAGGGTTACGGCCCGAACGGTGTCGCGGTGCTCATCGAGTGCCTCACCGACAACCGCAACCGCGCCGCCTCCGACGTGCGCGTCGCCATGACCCGCAACGGCGGCAACATGGCCGACCCCGGCTCGGTGTCGTACATGTTCAGCCGCAAGGGCGTCGTCATCGTCCCCAAGGGCGAGCTGACCGAGGACGACGTCCTCGGCGCCGTCCTGGACGCGGGCGCCGAGGAGGTCAACGACCTCGGCGAGACCTACGAGGTCATCAGCGAGGCCACCGACCTGGTCGCGGTCCGCACCGCCCTCCAGGACGCCGGGGTCGACTACGACTCCGCCGAGTCCAGCTTCGTGCCGTCCGTCCAGGTCGAGTTGGACGAGGAGGGCGCCAAGAAGATCTTCAAGCTGATCGACGCCCTGGAGGACAGCGACGACGTGCAGAACGTCTTCGCCAACTTCGACGTCAGCGACGAGATCATGGAGAAGGTCGACGCGTAAGGCTCCCGCGAGCCGAGCGGATCGAGGCGGGCCGGTGGGACACACCCCACCGGCCCGCCGCCGTTGTCAGTGGCACCGGATAGCCTGCACGAATCGCGGGTACCGCCCAGCGGTAGCCGGGGGAGATCGAGGGGAGGGCGTGTGCGGGTACTCGGGGTGGACCCCGGACTCACGCGGTGCGGTGTCGGTGTCGTCGAGGGGGTCGCGGGGCGGCCGTTGACGATGCTCGGCGTCGGAGTCGTCCGCACCCCCGCGGACGCCGAGTTGAGCCACCGCCTCCTCGCGGTCGAGCAGGGCATCGAGGCCTGGCTGGACGAGCACCGGCCCGAATTCGTCGCCGTGGAGCGCGTGTTCAGCCAGCACAACGTCCGCACGGTGATGGGCACCGCCCAGGCCAGTGCCGTCGCCATGCTCTGCGCCGCCCGCCGCGGCATCCCCGTCGCCCTGCACACGCCCAGCGAGGTCAAGGCCGCCGTCACCGGCAGCGGCCGCGCGGACAAGGCCCAGGTCGGCGCCATGGTGACGCGATTGCTCCGGCTGGACGCCCCGCCCAAGCCCGCCGACGCCGCCGACGCCCTCGCGCTGGCCATCTGCCACATCTGGCGTGCCCCCGCCCAGAACCGACTCCAGCAGGCCGTCGCCCTGCACACATCGAAAGGCCGTACGGGATGATCGCCTTCGTGAGCGGCACGGTCGCCGCACTCGCCCCCGACGCCGCCGTCGTCGAGGTCGGCGGCGTCGGCATGGCCGTGCAGTGCACGCCGAACACGCTGTCCACGCTCCGCATGGGACAGCCCGCCAAGCTGCACACCTCGCTCGTGGTCCGCGAGGACTCCCTCACCCTGTACGGCTTCGCCGACGACGACGAGCGCCAGGTCTTCGAGCTGCTCCAGACCGCGAGCGGCGTCGGCCCGCGCCTCGCCCAGGCGATGCTCGCGGTGCACACCCCGGACGCGCTGCGCCGCGCGGTCGCCACCGCCGACGAGAAGGCCCTCACCGCGGTCCCCGGCATCGGCAAGAAGGGCGCGCAGAAGCTGCTGCTGGACCTGAAGGACCGCCTCGGCTCGCCGGTCGGGACGGCCCCCGCGATCGGCGCCCCGGTCACCCAGGGCTGGCGCGACCAGCTGCATGCCGCGCTGATCGGCCTCGGCTACGCCACGCGCGAGGCCGACGAGGCCGTGGCCGCCGTGACCCCGCAGGCCGAGGCCGAGGGCGGCACGCCCCAGGTGGGCCAACTGCTGAAGGCCGCCCTGCAGACCCTGAACCGCGCTCGCTGACCCCACCACCGTTGAGGCACATCACATGAACTGGGACGACACGACCGACACCGCCGCGGAGCGGCTCGTGGGCCCGGTCGCCGACCGTGAGGACCAGGCCGTCGAGGCCGCCCTGCGCCCCAAGGACCTGGGCGAGTTCATCGGTCAGGAGAAGGTCCGCGAGCAGCTCGACCTCGTCCTGCGCGCCGCACGCGCGCGTGGCGCCACCGCCGACCACGTGCTGCTCTCCGGCGCCCCCGGCCTCGGCAAGACCACCCTCTCGATGATCATCGCGGCCGAGATGGGCGCCCCCATCCGCATCACCAGCGGCCCCGCCATCCAGCACGCCGGCGACCTCGCCGCGATCCTCTCCTCCCTCCAGGAGGGCGAGGTCCTCTTCCTCGACGAGATCCACCGCATGTCGCGGCCCGCCGAGGAGATGCTCTACATGGCCATGGAGGACTTCCGGGTCGACGTCATCGTCGGCAAGGGCCCCGGCGCCACCGCGATCCCCCTGGAACTGCCCCCGTTCACCCTGGTCGGCGCCACCACGCGCGCGGGCCTGCTGCCGCCCCCGCTGCGCGACCGCTTCGGCTTCACCGCGCACATGGAGTTCTACGAGCCCGTCGAGCTGGAGCGGGTCGTGCACCGCTCGGCCGGTCTGCTCGACGTCGAGATCGACTCCGACGGCGCCGCCGAGATCGCCGGCCGCTCCCGCGGCACGCCCCGTATCGCCAACCGACTGCTGCGCCGCGTCCGCGACTACGCGCAGGTCAAGGCCGACGGAATCATCACCAGGGACATCGCCGCGGCGGCCCTGAAGGTGTACGAGGTCGACGCCCGCGGCCTCGACCGCCTCGACCGCGCCGTTCTGCAGGCCCTGCTCAAGTTGTTCGGCGGCGGCCCTGTGGGCCTCTCCACACTTGCTGTCGCGGTGGGGGAGGAACGTGAGACCGTGGAGGAGGTCGCCGAACCCTTCCTCGTGAGGGAGGGCCTGCTCGCGCGCACCCCGCGCGGCCGGGTCGCCACACCCGCCGCATGGGAGCACCTCGGTCTCACCCCGCCACGCTCGACCGGAACCGGACAACAGGACCTGTTCGGGGCGTGACGGCGGGGACATTGGCCGGGTCAGGAACCCAGGTGCCATGCTGAGCGTTGTTCCATGCGCGTGGACTCGCTTAGACTCCGCCGATGCCGCCCTTGTGGGCAGCGCCGAATAAACCCCCATCCACCAGGCCGCTCCCCGCCGCGGTCGTGCGAAGGAAACTCCGTCCCGTGAATACCTTGACCCTTCTCCCGTTCATCGTGCTCATCGCGGCCATGTTCCTGATGACGCGTTCGGCCAAGAAGAAGCAGCAGCAGGCCGCCAACATGCGGAACGAGATGCAGCCCGGCTCCGGCGTCCGCACGATCGGGGGCATGTACGCGACGGTCAAGGAGGTCAACGAGGACACGGTCCTCCTCGACGCCGGCCCGGGCGTCGATCTCCTCTTCGCGAAGAACGCCATCGGTGCCGTCCTCACCGACGACGAGTACAACCGCATCGTCCACGGCATCGAGCACGACCTGAAGTCCGACGCCGACCTCGTCCCGGACGATGCCTCCTCCCTCACCGAGAGCGACGCGCCCGCCGACGCTGCCGCCGCCTCCGACGACAAGGCCGTCGACCTCGGTAAGAAGGACGCGGACGAAGAGCCGGCCGAGGCCGCCGAGGCGAAGACGGACGAAGAGCCGAAGAAGACCGACGGCGACTCCGACGCGAAGTAGTCACGTCCCGGGGAGTGCGGCGCGATCCCATCGCGCCCGCGCACCCCGGGCGCGTCTGTATCTCGCACGGGATCCCGACACCATGTCATGGCCGACCGCGCCGACCGGACGCGAGGCGGCCCGAGAGGGAGTACGAGAAGGTGGCAGCACCTAAGAAGGGCCGGAGCGCGAGCGCCCAGAGCAAGCCAGGGCGCTCGCTGGCCCTCATCCTGATCGCCATCGTGGCGCTCACCGGAGGCATGTTCGCCTCCGGGCACCCGACCCCGCGCCTCGGCATTGACCTCGCCGGCGGCACGAGCATCACGCTCAAGGCGAAGGCCGACCAGGGGTCCGCGATCAACAAGGCCAACATGGACACCGCGGTCGACATCATGAACCGCCGTGTCAACGGCCTCGGCGTCTCCGAGGCGGAGGTGCAGACCCAGGGGACCGACAACATCATTGTCAACATCCCCAAGGGCACCAACTCCAAGGAGGCCCAGCAGCAGGTCGGCACCACCGCGAAGCTGTACTTCCGCCCGGTCCTGGCCAGCGAGCCCTCCGCGTCGGCCGCGAGCCCCTCGCCGAGCGCCTCCCCCAGCGGCAGCGCCTCGCCGAGCCCGTCGAGCAGCGCCTCCTCGAAGCAGAAGGCGACCTCGTCCTCCTCCGCGTCCCCGACGGCCACCGCCACCACGCAGGGCCGCGCCGTCACCGACGCCCTGAAGGACACCACGCCGTCGCCCTCCGCCTCCGGGAGCTCCAAGCCCTCCGCCAGCCCGTCGGCGTCCGCCGGCAGCGGCACGGACAACGGCACGGCGAAGCTCCAGGCCCAGTACGCGGCCCTGGACTGCTCCAAGCCCGCCGTCCGCGCCACCGCCGGCAAGAACACCAAGCCCGGCGAGCCCACCGTGGCCTGCGGCGAGATCAACAAGGTCTGGTACAAGTACCTGCTCGGCCCGGCCGCCGTGGACGGCACCGAGGTCAAGAAGGCCCAGGCGGTGTTCGACACGCAGGGTGCCGCCGGCTGGCAGGTCCAGATGCGGTTCAACTCCAGCGGCGCCGACAAGTTCGCGAACATCACCGGCGAGCTGGCCAAGAAGCAGCAGCCGCAGAACGAGTTCGGCATCGTCCTGGACGGCGAGGTCGTCTCCAGCCCGTTCGTGCAGCAGTCCATCACGGGTGGCCAGGCGGAGATCTCCGGCAGCTTCACCCAGGACGAGGCCCAGAGCCTCGCCAACATGCTGTCCTACGGCGCGCTCCCGCTGTCCTTCCAGGAGCAGAGCGTCACGACCGTGACCGCCGCGCTCGGTGGTGAGCAGCTGCACGCCGGTCTGCTCGCCGGTGCGATCGGTCTCCTCCTGGTCGTGATCTACCTGGTGGTGTACTACCGGGGTCTGTCGCTCGTCGCGATGGCCTCGCTGCTGGTCTCCGCGATCCTCACCTACGTGATCATGGCGCTGCTCGGCCCGACGATCGGCTTCGCGCTGAACCTGCCGGCGGTCTGCGGTGCGATCGTGGCCATCGGTATCACGGCGGACTCGTTCATCGTGTACTTCGAACGCATCCGGGACGAGATCCGCGAGGGCCGCTCCCTGCGTCCCGCCGTCGAGCGTGCCTGGCCGCGTGCCCGGCGCACCATCCTGGTCTCCGACTTCGTGTCGTTCCTCGCCGCCGCCGTGCTGTTCGTCGTCACCGTCGGCAAGGTCCAGGGCTTCGCGTTCACGCTGGGTCTGACCACCGTGCTCGACGTGGTCGTCGTCTTCTTCTTCACCAAGCCGCTGATGACGCTCCTCGCCCGCCGGAAGTTCTTCGCCAACGGCCACAAGTGGTCCGGCCTCGACCCGAAGGGCCTGGGCGCCAAGCCGCCGCTGCGCCGTACCCGCCGTCCCGCCGGTCCTGCCGCCGGCTCCGTCGACCCGAAGGAGGCGTGAGCGATGTCGAAACTCGGCAACCTCGGCGCTCGACTGCACCGCGGCGAGATCAGCTACGACTTCGTCGGCAAGCGCAAGATCTGGTACGGCGTCTCCATCCTGATCACCATCACGGCCATCGTCGGCCTGGCGGTGCGCGGCCTGAACATGGGCATCGAGTTCCAGGGCGGAGCGGTCTTCACGACGCCCACCAAGATGAGCACCTCGGTGGCCCAGGCGGAGGGGTACGCGCGCGACGCCTCCGGCCACGAGGCGGTCGTGCAGAAGCTCGGCAACGGCAGCCTACGCATCCAGATCGCGGGCATCGACACCGACCAGTCCGACGAGATCAAGCAGACGCTGGCCAAGGACCTGAACCTCGACTCCGAGAAGCTGGCCGCCGACCTGGTCGGTCCCAGCTGGGGTGAGCAGGTCGCCAACAAGGCCTGGGAGGGCCTGGCGATCTTCATGGTCCTCGTCGTGATCTACCTGGCGATCGCCTTCGAGTGGCGCATGGCCGTCGCGGCGCTCGTCGCGCTGATCCACGACATCACCATCACCACCGGTATCTACGCCCTGGTCGGCTTCGAGGTCACGCCCGGTACGGTGATCGGTCTGCTGACGATCCTCGGCTACTCGCTCTACGACACGGTCGTCGTCTTCGACAGCCTCAAGGAGCAGACGAAGGACATCACCAAGCAGACGCGGTTCACGTACAGCGACATCGCCAACATGTCGATCAACGGCACCCTGGTCCGTTCGATCAACACCACGGTCGTCGCCCTGCTGCCGGTGGCCGGTCTGCTGTTCATCGGCGGCGGCTTCCTCGGCGCCGGCACGCTGAACGACATCTCGCTGTCGCTGTTCGTCGGCCTCGCGGCCGGTGCGTACTCCTCGATCTTCATCGCCACGCCGCTCGTCGCCGACCTCAAGGAGCGCGAGCCGCAGATGAAGGCGCTCAGGAAGCGCGTCCTGGCCAAGCGGGCCCAGGCCGCTGCCGAGGAGGAGATGGCGGAGGCGCGGTCCGGCGCCGGGCCCGAGGACGCCGCGCCCGCGGTCGTGGGCCCGCGTGACCAGTCGGCGGCCCGCCGCGACCGGCGTCGGCCCTCCGGGAAGCGCCGATGACCGACATCAGGGAGCTGCTGCTGAGCCGCATCCGTGACGTCCCCGACTACCCGGAGCAGGGCGTGATGTTCAAGGACATCACGCCGCTGCTGGCGGATCCGGCGGCGTTCACGGCCCTGACCGACGCACTGGCGGAGATCGCCGAGCGCACGGGTGCCACCAAGGTCGTCGGCCTGGAGGCCCGGGGCTTCATCCTGGGCGCCCCGGTCGCCGTCCGCGCCGGCCTCGGCTTCATCCCGGTGCGCAAGGCGGGCAAGCTCCCCGGGGCGACGCTGCGCCAGAAGTACGACCTGGAGTACGGCTCGGCCGAGATCGAGGTGCACGCCGAGGACCTGACCTCGGACGACCGCATCCTGATCGTGGACGACGTCCTCGCCACGGGCGGCACCGCCGAGGCGGCGATCCAGCTCATCCACCGGGCCGGCGCCGAGGTCGCGGGTGTCGCGGTCCTGATGGAACTGGCCTTCCTGGCCGGCCGCCCCCGCCTGGAAGCGGCCCTCTCCGGAGCCCCCCTGGAGTCCCTCCTCCAGGTCTGAGCCCCACCCCAGCCGACGAACGGCCGCCCCGACACTTCGGGGCGGCCGTTCGCACGTCCCGGATGGGCCGCGCCGCCCGTCCCGTCATGAGTGGGCTGTCTGAGCCGTTGCGCTGCCACGGGCGGGCCGTCCCGGCGCCAGACGGGCATCGTTC
>NZ_JADDRL010000102.1 GCF_021538895.1 Streptomyces olivochromogenes
CAACGCAAGCGTCGGCGGGGAGGGGCGCGGTTTGCCGGGATGGCTGTGGAGGAAGCGGGGCCGGTGGTCGTGCCGCAGGAGCCGGAGGCGGCGTTGCCGGCTGGGCGGCGGGTGCCGCGTGGGGCTCGGTTTGCCGGGGTCGGTGAGGCGGCCGAGCCGGTGGAGGCGCGCGGGGAGGCCGTGGACGCGGAGGGGCGGCGGGCTGTCGCGGAGACCGTGGCCGCGCTGGTGCTGCTGCGCGGTGAGGGCCGTACCGGCGAGGCGCACGCCCTGCTCGTCGAGGTGGCGCACTGGCCCGCCGCCCGCCTCCCGGCCCTCGCCGCCGAACTGCAGCGGGCCGGCCTCGGCGCGGACTGGACGACCCTGCTCTGGGAGGCCGCCTCGCTGCCCGCCGACCGCCTGGTCGCCGCGGCCGACGCGCTGGTGGCCGCCGGCCGCGCCGACGACGGGCAGCAGATCCTGCGGCAGGGCGTCGTACGGCCCGCCGAGGAGATCGGCGAAGCCGTGCGCGGGCTCGACGGACAGGGCCGCCGCCGCGAGGTGCGCGCCCTCCTCGACGCGTACGTCCGCGTCCGCACCCCCGAGGAGGCGGCCCGCAGCGCCGCCCCCGACCCGCAGCGCCTCGTCCCGCTCCTGCTGGAGGCCGCCCGGGGCGTCTCCCAGGAGCGCCACTGGGACCTGGTCCACGCGCTCAGAGTCGCCGGATTCACGGCCTGACCGGCCCGGCGACTCACCCACAGGGGTGCGAAACACGATCGACTCAGCGGGTTGACGACGATGGTCTTGGCAAGCCCGTCCAGGAGCCTTACGTTCGTGCCTCTACGGCCTGCGTCTACGGGCGTAGAGGCTCTGACGTCCCGTCGAAGGAGCAGCTCATGGCCAACGTCGTACGTGCCGCCCTGGTCCAGGCCACCTGGACCGGCGACACCGAGTCCATGGTGGCGAAACACGAGGAGCACGCCCGCGAGGCGGCCCGCCGGGGTGCCAAGATCATCGGGTTCCAGGAAGTCTTCAACGCCCCCTACTTCTGTCAGGTCCAGGAGCCGGAGCACTACCGGTGGGCCGAGCCGGTGCCCGACGGGCCGACCGTGCGCCGGATGCGGGACCTCGCCCGCGAGACCGGCATGGTGATCGTCGTCCCGGTCTTCGAGGTCGAGCAGTCCGGCTTCTACTACAACACCGCGGCCGTGATCGACGCGGACGGCTCCTACCTCGGAAAGTACCGCAAGCACCACATCCCGCAGGTCAAGGGCTTCTGGGAGAAGTACTACTTCAAGCCGGGCAACGTCGGCTGGCCGGTGTTCGACACGGCCGTCGGCAAGGTCGGCGTCTACATCTGCTACGACCGGCACTTCCCCGAGGGCTGGCGGCAACTCGGACTCAACGGAGCCCAGTTGGTCTACAACCCGTCCGCCACCTCGCGCGGCCTGTCCGCCTACCTGTGGCAGCTGGAGCAGCCCGCGGCGGCCGTCGCCAACGAGTACTTCGTCGCCGCGATCAACCGCGTGGGCCAGGAGGAGTACGGCGACAACGACTTCTACGGGACGAGCTACTTCGTCGACCCGCGCGGTCGGTTCGTCGGCGAGGTCGCCGACGACAAGGCCGAGGAACTCGTCGTCCGCGACCTCGACTTCGATCTCATCGAGGAGGTCCGGCAACAATGGGCCTTCTACCGTGATCGACGCCCGGACGCGTACGAGGGGCTGGTACGGCCGTGAACGACCTCTTCGCCCGCCATCGCAAGGTCCTGCCCGACTGGCTCGCGCTGTACTACGACAACCCCCTGGAGATCACCCACGGCGAGGGCCGCCACGTATGGGACGCCGACGGCAACCGGTACCTCGACTTCTTCGGCGGCATCCTCACCACGATGACCGCGCACGCGCTGCCCGAGGTGACGAAGGCGGTGACCGAGCAGGCCGGGCGCATCATCCACTCGTCCACGCTCTACCTCAACCGGCCGATGGTCGAACTCGCCGAACGCATCGCCAAGTTGTCCCAGATCCCGGACGCCCGGGTCTTCTTCACCACCTCCGGCACCGAGGCCAATGACACCGCCCTGCTGCTCGCCACTGCCTACCGGCGCAGCAACACGGTCCTGGCGATGCGCAACAGCTACCACGGCCGCTCCTTCAGCGCGGTCGGCATCACCGGCAACCGCGGCTGGTCCCCGACCTCGCTGTCCCCGCTCCAGACGCTGTACGTGCACGGCGGCGTCCGCACCCGCGGCCCGTTCGCCGGCCTGAGCGACGCCGACTTCATCGCGGCCTGCGTCGAGGACCTGCGGGACCTCCTCGGCCACACCCGCCCGCCGGCCGCGCTGATCGCCGAGCCCATCCAGGGCGTCGGCGGCTTCACCTCACCCCCCGACGGGCTGTACGCCGCGTTCCGCGAGGTCCTCCAGGAGCACGGCATCCTGTGGATCGCCGACGAGGTGCAGACCGGCTGGGGCCGCACCGGCGACCACTTCTGGGGCTGGCAGGCGCACGACCGCAGCGGCCCGCCCGACATGCTCACCTTCGCCAAGGGCATCGGCAACGGCTCCTCCATCGGCGGCGTCGTCGCCACGGCCGAGATCATGAACTGCCTGGACGCCAACAGCATTTCGACATTCGGCGGGACCCAGCTCACCATGGCGGCGGGCCTGGCGAACCTCTCGTACCTCCTGGAACACGACCTCCAGGGCAACGCCCGGCGCGTCGGCGGGCTGCTCATCGAGCGGCTGCGGGCCGTCGCCGCGCAGCTAGACGGCGTACGGGAGGTGCGCGGGCGCGGACTGATGATCGGCATCGAGCTGGTGAAACCCGGCACCGACGAGGCCGATCCGCAGGCGGCCTCCGCGGTCCTGGAGGCGGCCCGCGAGGGCGGACTGCTCATCGGCAAGGGCGGCGGCCACAACACCAGCGCCCTGCGCATCGCACCCCCGCTGACCCTGACCGTCGCCGAGGCCGAGGAGGGCGCCGCCGTCCTCGAACGCGCTCTGCGGGGCGCCGTCCAGTAGCAGCAAACAGTTGTGCAGGGCGAGTGAGCCGAAGGGGCGCGCCTGTGTCGAGAGGCCGAGCGCGCGGAGGCCCGGAGGGCTGAGCACGGTCGGTCTCTCGACACAGGCTTCCAGCGCCCCGGAGGCGAACCGAGCCACAAAAGAAGGAAGAACGTCATGACCGCCTTGGAGTCCCTGGAACCCGTTCTGTCGGTTCGGCAGGTCCTCGCCCTGGAACGGGTGCTGGCCGGGGAGCCCGAGGTGGTGGCCGGGGCCGGGCAGTTGGACCGGCCGGTGCGCTGGGTGCATGTCGCCGAGGCCGCCGACGTCGGCGTGATGCTCATCGGCGGCGAGATGGTGCTCACCACCGGGGTGCTGCTCGCCGGCGACGAGGTCAAGCAGGCCGAGTACATCCAGTCCCTGCACCGCGCGGAGGCCGCGGCCGTCGTCCTGGGCCTGGGCCGGGCGTTCCCCTCGCCGCCCGACGTGATGCGCCGGGCCGCCGAGCGGTGCGGGCTGCCCCTGGTCGTCCTGCACCGGCCGTTCCCCTTCGCCGAGTTGACGGAGGAGGTCCAGTCCCGGCTGGTGCGGCGCAAGTTCGCCGCGGTCAGCCTGTCGGAGCAGGTGCGGACCGCGCTCACCGGCCTCATCACCGCCGGCGCCCCGCTGCAGCGGCTGCTCGACGAGATCGCCCAGCACAGCGCCTGCCCCGTCGTCGTCACCAACCTCGCCCACCGCGTCCTGGCCACCGCGGGGGAGCGGTCCGCGGTGGACGACGTGCTGCGCGACTGGGAACGCATCGCCCGGCAGGCCGGCGGCAGCGAGGGCGACGGCTGGATCCGGGCCGAACTGAGCGGGCGCGGCGAGCGGTGGGGGTGGATCGTGCTGTGCGGCCACCGGGGCGACACGGCCACCGGGCGGCTGCTCGCCGACCGCGCCGCCGAGGCCCTCGTGCTGCACCGGATGCTCGGTGGCGGCTCCGCCCACACCTGGGAGGAGCAGTCGGCGCAGAGTCTGCTGACCGACCTGGTCTCCGGTGTCGTACCGGCCAGGCAACTGCTGCCCCGGGCGCGGGCGGCCGGGCTGCCGGTCAACCGGCGGACCTTCGTGCCGCTGGTCGTCCGGGACCGGGAGCCCGCCCAACTCGACCGCGTCCTGCGCATGCTGGGGCTCCCGGGGCTCGTCGCCGAACTCGCCGACGGGGCCACCGCGGTGCTGCTCAGCCTCGCCCGGGACCAGGACGCGCCGGCCCTCACGGACCACTTCGCGACGCGGCTGCGCGCCGAGTCCGGGGTGGCCCGTACCGTCGTCGCATCGGCCGGCCCCCGCATCTCCTGGGACGACGTGCCCGCCGGGCTGCGCGAGGCCCAGCACGTCGCCGACGCCGTCGCCGACTCCTCGGCCGCCCTGGAGCTGCCGCCCGTCGTGCGTCTCAGGGACGTCCATCTGCGCGGTCTGGTGCGGCTGTTGCGGGACGACCCGCATGTGCAGTCCTTCGCGGAGCGGGAGTTGGACGGGCTGCTGTGCGCGGCCGACGAGGACCTGCTGTCCGTACTGCGCACCTTCCTCGCCACCGGCCGCAACAAGTCCCGCACCGCCCAGCTCCACCACGTCTCCCGGCCCGCGCTCTACCGCCGTCTTGAGGTCATACAGACGCGGCTGGGCGTCGACCTCGACGACTTCGAACAGGCCGCCTCGGTGCACATCGCTCTCCTCGCGCACGACGCGCAACAGCAGTGAAACAACGAACGACCTGGGAAAACGGCGGTGAAACATGGGCCCACGCGAACGTGACAGCGTGGCACGCCGCACGCCCTCAGACGTGACACGCTGCCACTCAATCCGGTCCCGGGGACTTTCTAGGCTCACCGCACACCGAGCGACCGGAGGTCCCGATGAGCAGAGTGATCCGTGCCGCCCTCTTCCAGACCGCCTGGACCGGCGACAAGGAGTCGATGATCCAGGTCCACGAGCAGGCGGCCCGCGACGCGGCCGCGCAGGGCGCTCAAGTGCTGTGCTTCCAGGAGCTGTTCTACGGACCGTACTTCTGCCAGGTCCAGGACAAGGCGTTCTACGAGTACGCCGAGGCGATTCCCGAGGGCCCGATCGTCCGTCGCTTCCAGGCGCTGGCCCGGGAACTGGGCCTCGTCATGATCCTGCCGATGTACGAGGAGGAGCAGCCCGGCGTCCTCTACAACACCGCCGCCGTCCTCGACGCGGACGGCTCGTACCTCGGCAAGTACCGCAAGCACCACATCCCCCAAGTGCCCGGATTCTGGGAGAAGTTCTACTTCCGCCCCGGCAACGCGGGCTGGCCGGTGTTCGAGACGGCGGTCGGCAGGATCGGCGTGTACATCTGCTACGACCGGCACTTCCCCGAGGGCTGGCGCGCGCTGGGGCTCGCCGGCGCCGAGATCGTCTTCAACCCCTCGGCCACCTCGCGCGGACTGTCCCGCTACCTGTGGCAGCTGGAGCAGCCGGCGGCGGCCGCGGCCAACGAGTACTTCGTCGGCGCGATCAACCGGGTCGGTGTGGAGGACCTGGGCGACAACGACTTCTACGGGACCTCGTACTTCGTGGACCCGGAGGCCCAGTTCGTCGGCGAGGTGGCCTCCGACAAGGAGACCGAACTCGTCGTCCGCGACCTGGACCTGGCCAAGCTGCGCGAGGTCCGCGACCGCTGGCAGTTCTTCCGCGACCGCCGCCCCGACGCGTACGGCCCGCTGACGGCTCCGTAGCAGCGAACGGCGCGCCCCGCGCCCGAGGGGCGCGGGGCGGCGCCGAGCACGCGGCTCCCGCCGCGTGGGGGCGACCAGCCACGTCGGACCCGCACGTGACCACGAAGGAGAGGACCCCATGACCGGCCGCACAGTGATCCGCGGCGGACTCGTCATCACCGCGTCCGACGAGATCCACGCAGACGTCCTGATCGAGGACGGCCGTATCGCCGCCCTCGCCGCCTCCGGCACCCCGGCCGCCGAGGCCTTCACCGCCGAGAAGGTCATAGACGCCACCGGGAAGTACGTGATCCCGGGCGGAGTCGACGCCCACACCCACATGGAGCTGCCGTTCGGCGGCACCTTCGCCTCCGACACCTTCGAGACCGGCACCCGCGCCGCCGCCTGGGGCGGCACGACCACGATCATCGACTTCGCCGTGCAGAGCGTCGGCCACACCCTGCGCGAGGGACTGGACGCCTGGCACGCCAAGGCCGAGGGCAACTGCGCCGTCGACTACGGCTTCCACATGATCGTCTCCGACGTGAACCAGGACACGCTCAAGGAAATGGACCTGCTCGTTGAGGAGGGCGTCACCTCCTTCAAGCAGTTCATGGCCTACCCCGGCGTCTTCTACAGCGACGACGGCCAGATCCTGCGCGCCATGCAGCGCTCCGCCGAGAACGGCGGCCTGATCATGATGCACGCGGAGAACGGGATCGCGATCGACGTCCTGGTCGAGCAGGCGCTGGCCCGCGGTGAGACCGACCCCCGCTACCACGGCGAGGTCCGCAAGGCCCTGCTGGAGGCCGAGGCCACCCATCGCGCGATCAGGCTCGCCCAGGTCGCGGGCGCACCCCTGTACGTCGTGCACGTCTCGGCGATGGAGGCGGTGGCCGAGCTGGCCAGGGCGCGCGACGAGGGCCTGAACGTCTTCGGCGAGACCTGCCCGCAGTATCTGTTCCTGTCCACCGACAACCTCGCCGAACCGGACTTCGAGGGCTCGAAGTACGTGTGCAGCACCCCGCTGCGGCCCAAGGAGCACCAGGCCAGGCTCTGGCAGGGGCTGAGGACCAACGACCTCCAGGTCGTCTCCACCGACCACTGCCCCTTCTGCTTCGTGGGCCAGAAGGAACTCGGCCGCGGCGACTTCTCCAAGATCCCCAACGGCCTGCCCGGCGTCGAGAACCGGATGGACCTGCTGCACCAGGCCGTCGTCGACGGACACATCTCGCGCCGCCGCTGGATCGAGATCGCCTGCGCCACCCCGGCGCGGATGTTCGGCCTGTACCCGAAGAAGGGCACGATCACGCCGGGCGCCGACGCCGACGTCGTCATCTACGACCCGCACGCCGAGCAGGTCGTGTCCGCCGAGACGCACCACATGAACGTCGACTACTCGGCGTACGAGGGCAAGCGCCTCACCGGCCGCGTCGAGACCGTGCTCTCGCGCGGCGAACTCGTCATCACCGAGCGGGAGTACACCGGACACGCCGGCCACGGCGTCTACACCCCGCGCTCCACCTGTCAGTACCTCAACTAGGAGTCGCGCCCATGGACTTCGGACTCGTCCTGCAGACCGACCCGCCGGCCTCCCGCGTCGTCAGCCTGATGAAACGGGCCGAACACAACGGCTTCACCTACGGCTGGACCTTCGACTCCGCCGTGCTCTGGCAGGAGCCGTTCGTCATCTACAGCCAGATCCTCGCCAACACCGAGAAGCTCACGGTCGGCCCGATGGTCACCAACCCCGGCACCCGCACCTGGGAGGTCACCGCCTCCACCTTCGCCACCCTCAACGACATGTTCGGCAACCGCACGGTGTGCGGCATCGGCCGCGGCGACTCCGCGATGCGCGTGGCCGGCCGCAAGCCCAACACCCTGGCCCGCATCAGCGAGGCCATGAAGGTGATCCGGGCCCTGGGACGGGGCGAGTCGGCCGACCTCGGCGGCGGCACGGTCGTCAAGTTCCCGTGGATCAAGCCGGGCGCCGAACTCCCGGTCTGGATGGCCGCGTACGGACCCAAGGCCCTCAAGATGACCGGCGAGGAGGCCGACGGCTTCATCCTCCAGCTCGCCGACCTCTACCTCACCGAGTACATGGTCAAGGCCGTGAAGGACGCGGCCGTCGCGGCGGGCCGCGACCCCTCCGAGGTGAAGATCTGCGTCGCCGCGCCCGCCTATGTCACCGAGGACGACTCGCCCGAGGCCCTCGGCCACGCGCGCGACCAGTGCCGGTGGTTCGGCGGGATGGTCGGCAACCACGTCGCCGACCTCGTCTCCAAGTACGGCGCGCACTCCGCCGCAGTCCCCGAGGAGCTCACCGACTACATCAAGGCCCGGCAGGGGTACGACTACTCCCACCACGGGCGCAGCGGAAACCCCGACACCGAGTTCGTGCCCGACGAGATCGTCGACCGGTTCTGTCTGATCGGACCGGCCGAGAAGCACATCGAGAAGCTCGGCGCCCTGCGCGAGCTGGGCGTCGACCAGTTCGCCCTCTACGACATGCACGACGCGCAGGAAGCCGTCATCGACGCGTACGGGACGACGATCATCCCGGCCGTCAACGGCTGAACCACCCCTGAAGTGAACTCCCCCTTCCCACCGTCCGGGGAAGGGGGCCCAGGACGCTCCCCATCGGTCTTCTTCGGGCCGCCCACGCCCCGAGGAGCGCACCCCCCATCGGCGAAACCCGCACGGCCTTTCCTCCCCGACCCACCTCATTGATTGGCCTGCCCATGACCGACACCGCTCCCACAGCCATACCGCCGACCTCCCAAGTCACCCGCGCCGACGGCCGGGTGGAGATCGCTCCTGGTTCGCCGCAGCCCAGCGGCCCGTACGCCAACGCGGACCTGCTCCCGGTCCCCGTCGAGAAGCGCACCTGGACCACGTACAACTTCTCGGCCCTGTGGGTCGGCATGGCCCACAACACGGCCTCCTGGACCCTGGCCTCCGGTCTCATCGCCGTCGGCATGGACTGGAAGCAGGCGGTGTTCACCATCGCCCTGGCCAACCTGATCGTGCTGGTCCCGATGCTGCTCACCGGGCACGCGGGACCGAAGTACGGCATCCCCTTCCCGGTCTTCGCCCGCGCCAGCTTCGGCGTGCGCGGCGCCAACCTGCCCGCCGTCGTACGGGCGTTGGTGGCGTGCGGCTGGTTCGGCATCCAGACCTGGATCGGCGGCGAGGCCATCTACTTCCTCGCCGGGAAGCTCATCGGCGACAGCTGGACCGACGCCTCCAAGGTCGGCGGCTACGCCTGGACGATGTGGCTCTCCTTCGCGCTCTTCTGGGCCATCCAGGTCGCCATCATCTACCGGGGCATGGACACCATCCGCCGCTTCGAGAACTGGGCGGCGCCCTTCGTCCTCGTCGGCGCGTTCGTGATGCTGTGGTGGATGAGCGACAAGGCCGGAGGCCTCGGCCCGCTGTTCGACCAGCCGTCCAAGCTGGGCTGGGGAGGCGACTTCTGGAAGCTGTTCTGGCCCTCCCTCATGGGAATGATCGGCTTCTGGTCCACGCTCAGCCTGAACATCCCCGACTTCACCCGCTACGGCAGAAGCCAGAAGGCCCAGACGTGGGGCCAGGCCCTCGGCCTGCCGACCACGATGACCCTCTTCGCCTTCCTGTCCGTGCTGGTGACCTCCGGCTCGCAGGCGGTGTACGGCAAGCCGATCTGGGACCCGGTACAACTGGCCGCCCAGACCGACAACGTGGTGGGCCTGCTGTACGCGCTGGTGACCGTGCTGGTGGCCACGCTCTCCGTGAACATCGCCGCCAACCTGGTCTCGCCGGCCTTCGACTTCTCCAACATCGCGCCCCGCAGGATCAGTTTCCGCACCGGCGCGCTGGCCACCTGCGTCCTCGGCGTGCTGATCTTCCCGTGGAAGCTGTACTCCGACCCGCAGGGCTACATCTTCACCTGGCTCGGCCTGGTCGGCGGCCTGCTCGGCACAGTCGCGGGCATCCTCATCGCCGACTACTGGATCCTGCGCCGCACCCGCCTCGACCTCGCCGACCTGTACCGCACGGGCGGCCGCTACTGGTACGAGGGCGGCTGGAACTGGCGGGCGGTCGTGGCCTTCGTGGCGGGCGGTGTGCTGGCCGTCGGCGGCGCCAGCTTCAAACCGCTGATCGACGGCAGGCCCATCCCGGCGCTGTCCTCCCTCGCCGACTACGGCTGGGCGGTGGGCCTGGGCACGTCCCTGGTGCTGTACCTGGCGCTGATGACGCTGACCGGGAAGAGGCCGGCCGTCGCCTGACGGCGGCCGGCCGCGGCACGGAGGACGGTCACCCGGTGTGGCCGTTCTCCAGCGCCGCCACCGCGTCCTTGGCCGCCTTGATGGCGCCCTTGTTGATCACGTCCGAGTCGGGCGCCTTCTTCGTCTCGAAGTCGCTGCCGTTGAAGGTGACGATCACGAGCGCGTTGGAGGAACGGACGATCACCACGCCCTCGCGGGTCTGCTGCTTGTCCTCGGTGCTCAGGTTCACCACGGAGTAGCCGGAGTTGCCGACGCCCGGAACTTCCCCTCCGCCGCTCTTGTCCGCGATGCGCGCCTTGTACTCCTTCTCGGCCGCCTGGTCCGAGGGGGTGATCTCGTAGGAGACGTCGAGCCAGCGGTAGTCGTACCCCTTGAGTGCGTTCCAGGAGCAGGTGCGGCGCAGCTTCGTGTCCGTCGAGGGGATCTCCTTGCCGGCCGTCTTGGCGCCGGGCACCAGTGACTTGACGGTCGTCCCCGTGACGCCCGCGCAGGGCGCCGGCGGCGCGGCGTACGTCTTCGACACCGCCGTCGACGACGGTGCGGAGGCGGACTGGGAGGGCGTCTTCGGGGACGGCTCGTGCTCGGCGGTCGGAGCCGCGGAGAACGGGCCGGACGACATCGCCCAGCCGGCAGCGGCGAGCACGACGACCGGCGACAGGCGCGCGGTCAGGGCGAGCGGCAGAGGAAGATCACGCACGGCGCACTTCTCTGTGGGGGAGGGGGTGCGGAGGGAGTCCACACTGCGGACGGGACGCCAGTGTCACACGAGTCCCTGTGGGGCGGAAGTGTCAACTCGCTCCGTGCCCGCGCGGTGACGGTGGAGCGCCAACGGCGGGCTGTGTGTCCCTTTATGTCCGGGCTCCCACCCGGACCGTTCGGCTTTCGTCCGGGTCCGGCGGGACCAGCGCGGTGCGGTGGGCGGCGATTTCGCGTACGGCCAGTCGCAACTGCCGTACGGCGCACCGGGGTTCATCCGCCGGCCGGCCGGCGGAGGCCAGGTTCCCGCGGCCCTGAACCGGGATCCCGCCCCCGCCGCGCGTCGCCGCGCATCGGCGCACAGCCTTCGGGTACGTACGATCACGAGCCACCGCCGCGCAGCGAGGAGCCCCCGTGTTCACCACCCGGCCCACCCTCCAGGGCACCTTCGGCATGGTGTCCTCCACCCACTGGCTGGCCTCGCAGACGGCGATGGCCGTCCTGGAGGACGGCGGCAACGCCTATGACGCCGCGGTCGCGGGCGCGTTCGTGCTGCACGTCGTCGAGCCGCACCTGAACGGGCCGGCCGGCGAGGTGCCGATCCTGCTCGCCCCGGCGGGCGGCGAGGTGCGCGTGCTGTGCGGGCAGGGCGTGGCACCGGCGGCGGCGACGGTCGCGCACTACCGGGGGCTCGGCCTGGACCTCGTCCCCGGCACCGGGCCCCTGGCGGCCGCGGTCCCGGGCGCCTTCGACGCCTGGATGCTGCTGCTGCGCGACCACGGCACGAAATCCCTCCCCGACGTCCTGAAGTACGCCGTCGGATACGCCGAGCACGGCCACGCGCCCGTGGAGAACGTCGGCGCGACCGTGGAGAGCGTACGGAAGCTGTTCGAGACGGAGTGGACCTCGTCGGCGGAGGTCTACCTGCCCGGCGGGAAGCCGCCCCGGCCCGGCGTCCTGTTCCGCAACCCCGCGCTCGCCGCGACCTGGAAGCGGCTGCTCGCCGAGACCGAGGGCGCGGGGGACCGGGAGGCGCGGATCGAGGCGGCGCGGGAGGTGTGGCGCGCCGGCTTCGTCGCCGAGGCGCTGGTACGGCAGTCCGGGCGGCCCACCCTGGACACCAGCGGCGAGCACCGCACCGGCACGCTCACCGCCGCCGACCTGGCCGGCTGGTCCGCGACCTACGAGGCGCCCGCGACGTACGACTGGAACGGCTGGACCCTGTGCAAGGCCGGCCCCTGGAGCCAGGGCCCGGTCCTCCTCCAGCAGCTCGCGCTGCTCCCGCCCGAGCTGCCCCCGTACGGCTCCGCGGACTACGTCCACCTGCTGATCGAGGGCTGCAAGCTCGCCATGGCCGACCGCGAGGCCTGGTACGGCGACGCCGCCGAGGTGCCGCTCGCGGAACTGCTCTCGGACGCCTACAACGCCGGACGGCGGGGGCTCGTCGGTGCCACGGCGTCGTACGAGCTGCGGCCCGGCAGCCCCGGCGGACGCGCGCCCCGGCTGAGCGCGCACGCGCGCGTGCCGGCCGCCGCCGACCCCGGCTTCGACCCGATGGGCACCGGCGAGCCGACCGTCGCGCGGCTCGCCCGGATGCCCGGCGAGCCGGAGGTCGACGCCGACGGAGCCACCCGGGGCGACACCTGCCACCTCGACGTCGTCGACCGCTGGGGCAACATGATCGCGGCCACGCCCAGCGGCGGCTGGCTCCAGTCCAACCCCGTCGTGCCCGAGCTCGGCTTCCCCCTTGGCACCCGGCTCCAGATGGCCTGGCTGGAGGAGGGTCTGCCCAATTCGCTCACCCCCGGGCGCCGCCCCCGTACCACCCTGACCCCGTCGATCGCGCTGCGCGACGGGACCCCGGTCCTGGCGTTCGGCACGCCCGGCGGGGACCAGCAGGACCAGTGGCAGCTGCACTTCCTCCTGGCGCTCGCGCTGCGCCCCCCGGTCCGTGGCGGGCTCGACCTCCAGGGCGCCGTCGACGCGCCGAACTGGCACAACGACAGCTTCCCCGGCTCCTTCCACCCGCGCGGGTGGCGGCCCGGAAGCGTCACCGTCGAATCCCGCGTCGCCCCCGAGGTCGTCGTGGAGCTGCGGCGACGCGGCCACGACGTCACGGTCGGCCCCGGCTGGTCCGAAGGGCGGCTGTGCGCGGTGGCCCGCGACCCGAAGACGGGCATCCTGTCGGCCGCGGCGAACCCGCGCGGCATGCAGGGATACGCGGTCGGCCGCTGACCCCGCCGGACGATCACCGGCGCCGGTTGTTCGCCCGGATTCCACCTTTCGTACACCCCGCGGGCGTGGGTTGTCAGTGGGGCGTGCTCTCATGGGGTGCGTGATGGACTACATGGAAACCACCGACGAGTTTCTCGCTCGACACGCATCCGACGTGGTGGAAGCGGTGCACAAGGCCGCCGCCACCGAAATCCTGCCCCGCTTCCGTCGGCTCGCCGAGGACGAGGTCGACCAGAAGAGCGGCCCGCACGACCTGGTGACGGACGCCGACCGCCTGGCGGAGAAATTCCTCACCGAGGCACTCGTCGCCCTGCTGCCCGGCTCCGTCGTGGTCGGCGAGGAGGCGGTGCACGCCGACCCGGCCACCTACGAGGCGATCCAGGGCGACGCGCCGGTGTGGATCGTCGACCCGGTCGACGGCACCCGCCAGTTCGTGCACGGCGACCCCGGCTTCTGCACGCTGGTCGCGCTCGCCCACCGCGGCGTCCTGCTGGCCTCCTGGACGTACGCGCCGGTCCTCGACCAGCTCGCCACGGCCGTACGGGGCCAGGGCGCCTTCCTCAACGGCGAGCGGCTCCTCGCGGGCCCGCCCGCCCCCGGCCGGGACCTGGTCGTGGCCACCTCCCACCCGGACTACACCACCGACGAGCAAAAGCGCGCGCTCCTCGGCCTGCGCACCGACGGCATCGCCCCGCGCCCCTGCGGCTCGGCCGGCCTGGAGTACCTCGCCGTCGCCCGCGGCGCGCTGGACGCCACCGCGTTCTCCTGGGAAGCCGCCTGGGACCACGCGGCGGGCCTCCTGCTCGTCGAGGAGGCCGGCGGCGCCCACCTGACCCTCACCGGCGAACCCTTCCGTATCACCGGCGGCAACGCCCTGCCGTTCACGGCGGCACGGGACGCGGCCACGGCGCGCCGCGTGCACGAACTCCTGCGCGCGGCGGGCTGATTCGGGGCCGGTCCGCCCCCTGAATCCACCCGCGCCGCCTGAGCTGTCGTACCCCCGGCATATCCTGAACCCGAGTGGCCATCGGCTGACGAAGGGGTCCGAAGGTGCCGTCGATGCTCGATGCGGTCGTGGTGGGAGCGGGGCCGAACGGGCTGACGGCTGCCGTGGAGCTGGCCCGGCGGGGGTTCTCCGTGGCCCTCTTCGAGGCCCGGGACACGATCGGCGGGGGAGCGCGCACCGAAGAGCTCACCCTGCCCGGCTTCCGGCACGACCCGTGCTCCGCCGCGCACCCCCTCGGTATCAACTCACCCGCGTTCCGCGCGATGCCCCTCGACCGGTACGGCCTTCAGTGGGTGCACCCCGAGCTGCCCATGGCCCACCCGTTCCCGGACGGCACCGCCGCGGTGCTGTCCCGGTCCGTGGCCGAGACGGCCGCCTCGTTCGGGCCGCGCGACGCGGGCGCGTACCGCAGGCTGGTCCAGCCGTACCTCCCCAAGTGGGACAGCCTGGTCCGGGACTTCATGTCCCTGCCGCTCACCTCGCTCCCGCGCGACCCGGTCACCCTCGCCCGCTTCGGCCTGGCCGGGATGCCGCCCTCCACCTGGCTCATGCGCCGCTTCCGCGACGAACGGGCCCGGACCCTCTTCGCGGGCCTGGTGGGCCACGTCATGGCCCCCCTCGGCGGCTTCGCCACCAGTGCGATCGGCCTCGTCTTCGCCCTGTCCGCGCACGCCCGAGGCTGGCCGCTCGCCCGCGGCGGCTCCCAGTCGATCTCCGACGCCCTCGCCGCCTACCTCAAGGACCTCGGCGGCGCCGTCCACACCGACTACGAGGTCAAGCGGCTCGACGACCTGCCCCCCGCGCGCGCGTACGTCTTCGACACCTCGCCCACCGCCCTGTCCCGCATCGCCGGCTTCGGCAGCTACTACGCGGGCTACCGGTACGGCCCGGGCGTCTTCAAGGTCGACTACGCACTGGACGGCCCGGTCCCCTGGACCGCCCCCGAGGCGCGCACCGCCGGCACCGTGCAGATCGGCGCCGACAGCGCGGAGATCGGCACCGCCCTGCGCGCCGTGTCCCGCGAGGGCCGCGCCCCCGACCGGCCCTTCATGATCACCGTGCAGCCGAGCGTCGCCGACCCCAGCCGGGCGCCCGAGGGCAAGCAGGTCTTCTGGGCGTACGGCCATGTGCCCAGCGGCTGGACCGGCGACCTCACGGACGTCCTGGAGCGCCAACTGGAGCGCTTCGCCCCGGGGTTCCGTGACCGCGTCCTCGCCCGCGCCACCGCAGGACCGCCCGAACTCGCCACCCGCAACGCCAACTACGTGGGCGGCGACATCGGGTCCGGCGCGGTGTCCGGCCTGCAGATCCTGCTGCGGCCCAAGCTGTCGCTGTTCCCGTACCACACCCCGCACCCGGCGGTCTTCATCTGCTCCTCGGCCACCCCGCCGGGCCCCGGCGTGCACGGCATGTCGGGCCACAACGCGGCGAAGGCGGTCTGGCGAAGGCTGCGCGAGCAGCGGTAGCGCCACCGCCACGCCGCCCGGCGCCCCCGGCCGAAATCACCCGGCCCCGGGGCGAACCGGCTGGTATAGAGGCGGCCATGACCACCATCACGCTCGTGCAGGGCGACATCACGCGGCAGACCGCCGACGCCATCGTCAACGCGGCGAACTCCTCGCTGCTCGGCGGCGGGGGCGTCGACGGCGCGATCCACCGGCGCGGTGGCCCCGCCGTCCTTGCGGAGTGCCGCGCGCTGCGTGCCTCCCGGTACGGCAAGGGCCTGCCCACGGGCCAGGCGGTCGCCACGACCGCGGGCGAGCTGGACGCGTCCTGGGTGATCCACACGGTGGGTCCCGTCTGGTCGTCCACCGAGGACCGCTCGGAGCTGCTGGCCTCCTGCTACCGGGAGTCACTCAGGGTCGCCGACGAACTCGGCGCCCGTACGGTCGCGTTCCCGGCCATCTCCACCGGCATCTACGGCTGGCCGATGGACGACGGCGCCCGGATCGCGGTGGCGACGGTGCGCGCCGCGGACACGGCCGTCGAGGAGGTCAGGTTCGTGCTCTTCGACGAGCCGGCGTACCAGGCGTTCGCCGGTCAGGTCGGCTGACGGGGGGCGTCACCGTCGCGCCATTGACATGGAAACCGATCGGTTTACGATAGAGGAAACCGATCGGTTTCTCATGTCTGGAGACTGTCATGACCGCGATCAAGGGTTCCGTCGTCCTCGTCACCGGCGGCAGCCGGGGCATCGGAAAGTCGCTGGTGGAGGAGGCCTACGCGCGCGGCGCGGAGAAGGTGTACGCCACGGCCCGCGACCCCCGTACCGTCACCCACCCGGACGCCGTCCCGCTGCCCCTGGAGGTCGGCGACCCCGCGTCCGTGGCGGCGCTCGCCGAGCGGGCCCAGGACGTCACCGTCCTGATCAACAACGCCGGTATCGCGACCGGCGCCCGCTACCTGACCTCCTCGCTCGACGACATCCGGCGCGAGTTCGAGATCAACTACTACGGCCCGCTCCTGGTGGCCCGCGCCTTCGTGCCGGTCATCGAGCGCAACGGCGGCGGCCACATCCTCAACGTGCACTCGGCCCTGTCCTGGCTCGCGGACGGCAGCACCTACAGCTCCACCAAGGCCGCGCTGTGGTCCCAGACCAACAGCCTCCGCCTGGAGCTGCGGCCGCGCGGCATCGCCGTCACCGGGCTGCACATGGCCTACGTCGACACCGACATGACGGCGAGCATCGACGGGCCCAAGGCGAACGCCCACGACATCGCGGCGGCCGCCCTGGAGGGCATCGAGACGGGCGCCCACGAGGTGCTGGGCGACGACATCACGCGCTGGGTCAAGAGCGCCCTGTCCGGGGACGTGGCCGAGATGTACCAGCAGCTCGCGCAGTGACGCCCGGCCCTCGTGGCCGGCGCCGGCGGCGCGCATGACATCATCGGCCGGGGCCCGGACGGCCCGAGACTGAGGAGCACGATGAACCCGGGTCCCACGGCCCCGACCGCGCCGGTCGCCTCCCTGCTGGACGACTTCTCCCTGGAGATGACCGGCAAGGACGTACCGAAGCTCGAAGAGGCCCACGCCACGATCCCGCGGGGCACCCGCATCAACGTCACCTTCCTCGGCAACGAGGACCTGGCGACGCGCCTGGACGCCGCCCGCGCGGTCAGGCGCCTGGGCTTCGTCCCCGTCCCGCACATCTCGGCCCGCCGCCTCCCCTCCCACGACGACCTCGAACGGTTCCTGGCCGCCCTGGCGGCCGACGGCACCGCCGAGAACGTGTTCGTCGTGGGCGGCGACCCCGCCCGCCCCGAGGGCCCCTACGAGGACGCCCTGGCCGTCCTGCGCACCGGGCTGCTCCAGCGCTACGGCGTCCGCCACGTCGGCATCAGCGGCTACCCGGAGGGCCACCCCGCCATCACCGAGCGGTCCCTGTGGTCCGCCCTCACCGACAAGCACGCCGTCCTCGGCACCGAGCGGCTCGCGGGCGACGTCATCACCCAGTTCGGCTTCGACGTCGACCCGGTGCTCACCTGGGTCGAGGCGGTGCGCTCCCGGGGCGTGGACCTGCCGATCCGGATCGGTGTGCCCGGACCCGCCGGCGTGCGCCGCCTGCTGGGCTACGCGGCCCGCTTCGGCGTCGGCACCAGCGCCTCCATCGCCCGCAAGTACGGGTTCTCGCTGACCAACCTCGTGGGTACGGCCGGCCCCGACCGCTTCCTGCACGCGCTGGCCCATGCGTACGACCCGCGTCGCCACGGCGACCTGAAGGTGCACTTCTACACCTTCGGCGGGCTGCGGGCCACGTCGGAGTGGATCGCCCGGTACCGGACGGAAGGCCGCCCCGCCGCAGCGTGACCGTCCGCCGACCGGCCGTGGCCGCTCGTAGCCGCTCGTAGCCGGTCGTGTCCGACCGGGTACGGACGGGTCGCGGTCGACCGTCCCTGTGTCATATGCACGCAAAGCTCCCGGCTCCCGGCCTTGCGCAGTTCATGTCATGACCCCTATAACCGTCCCTGCAGGCATCGGTGGGGATGGCCGGAATGGGCAGTTGCCGCCGACCAGGGGGGATCCTCAGCTCCGCCGGGCTCGGCACCAGCAGACCGCAGACCCACGGAGACCCGACGACATGACCGACCACGCCTTTCGCGATGCCATGACCCGCCTCGCCGTCGACCCGGCCTTCAGAGCCGAGCTCGACGGTGACACCGACGAGGTGGCCCGAAGACTCGGCCTCACGCCCGCGCAGGTGGCCGAACTGCGTTCCCTGCGCGTCGAGTCCGGCACGGACGGGGGACCGGCCGCACTCGACCCACGACTGTCCAAGTCGTCCCTGTTCTTCGGGAGCGCGGCCCATTCGCTCGCGCACCACGACATGCCGGTCGACCACGTGTCCGGCGACCACCTGCCCGCGGACCACGCCGGCGTCGACCACGCGGCGGAGCTGTCCGGTCCCGCCGGCGCCGGCCACGAGAGCGCCCTCGGCCTCGGCACACCGTCGACGGACGCCCAGAGCCTGCTGGGCGGCGAGCTGATCCAGTCGCCGGGTGAGGTGGGCGGAGGCCTCGGCGAGTTCGGCGGCGGCTTCGGTGACTTCGGCGGGTTCGGCGACCACACCGGCGGTGCGGAGGGCGGCTTCGGCGGTGGTGCCGAGGGTGGCTTCGGTGGTGCGGACGGTGGTTTCGGCGGCACCGAGGGCGGCTTCGGCGGCGCGGACGGTGGCTTCGGCGGTTTCGGTGACGGCGGTGCCGGCGGGGGCGCCGGTGGCTTCGGCGACGGTGGGTTCGGCGACGGCGGGTTCGGTTCCGGGGGCGACTTCGGCGGCGGCCTCGGTGGGCACGGCGGCGGTGACGGTTCCTTCGGCGGCGGTCACGGCGGCGGCTTCGGTGGATTCGGCGGTGGCGCAGACGGCGGCGGCGACGCCGGTCACTTCGGACACGGCGGCATCTTCGACCGTGACGAGGGCGACGGCCACGGTGGCGGCGAGGGCGGCGGCTCCGGCGGTGGTGGTGAGGGCGGCGGCTCCGGTGGTGGCGGTGGCGGTGAGGGCGGTGGGAGCGGTGAGAACGGTGACCGTCCTTCCGGTGGTGGTGGTCACGGTGGCGGTGACGGTGGTGGTGAGGGCGGCGGCTCCGGTGGCGGCGGCGGTGAAGGCGGCGGCAGTGGTGAGAACGGTGACCGTCCCTCCGGCGGCAGCGGCCACGGTGGCGGCGAAGGCGGTGGCGGCGAAAGCGGCGGCAGCGGTGAGAACGGCGACCGTCCCCAGGGCGGCGGTGGCGAACCCGGCGACGGCGAGAACGGCGGCCGTGGCCGTGTGACCATCGGAGGCTCCGAGACCGTGCGCGGCGGCGTGAACCTCCCCGGTGCCTCCGGCATCGGCGACGTCGCCACGCACCTGTCGCCCTCCGCGCCCGGCGCCGACACGGACGGCGGGTTCTCCGACGGGACGTTCATCAGCGGCTCCGGCGCGGGCTGACCCGTCCCATGCTCTGCCACGCCTGTCGCGTCCACGTGCGGCGCGACTTCCCGTACTGCCTGCACTGCGGCACGCTCCGCCGCGGTGCGGCAGCGACGTCGTACGCCGCGCCGCACCTGCGCGGCCTCGACGACCCGGACCTGCTCGTCCCGCTCACCGGCCCGGTCACCACGCTGGGCCGGGGCGCGGACAACGACGTGGTCCTGGCCGACGCCAGCGTGTCCCGCAGCCACGCCCGGATCGTCCGCACCGAGTCGGGCTTCCGGGTCGAGGACCTGGACTCGTTCAACGGCACCGCCGTGGCCGGCGTCGACCTGCACGGCGGCGCGGCCCACCTCGCCGACGGCACCGAGCTGTCCGTCGGCGACGTACGCCTGCTGTTCGAGCAGCCCCGCGAGGCCCACATCGGCCAGCGCACCCAGGTCGTCGGCACGCAGCTCACCCAACTCCCCACCGCCGTACAGGAGGAGGCGCCGGAGGCGAACGGGCCGCTCACCGCGCGCCCCCGCCGCCGTTCAGGCTGGGCGCTCAAACAGGTGCCCTCCGACCGCGGCGAGGCCCGCTGGGTGCTGAACAACACCCGCACCGGCGTGTACCTGGAGCTGGACGAGCGCGAGGTCTTCCTCTGGCACGCCGTCGACGGCGAGAACACCGTACGGGACCTGCTGTTCGCCTACGCCGACCGCTACGGCGAGCTGGCCCTGCCCCGGATCGAGGCCGCGCTGGCCGCCTTCGCGACCGCGGGACTGCTGCGCGGCCTGCCCGGGCGCTCGGAGGAGGCGGAGCTCAAGGGCTGGCGCCGGGCGGGGCGGGCCCTGTACCGGGCGCTGCTGAAGCTGGAGGTCTCGGTGCCCGGCCTGGACCGGGTCGTCACCCGCGTCTACCACGCCTTCGGCTGGCGGTTCTTCACCCGGACCGGCGTGACGCTGGTCTGGCTGTCGCTGGTCGGCGGCCTCGGCGCGTTCTTCGTCGCACAGGGCAGGCAGCACCTGCTGGACTTCGGCGGGGCGGGCGTCTGGGGCCCGGTGCTGCTCGCCGCCGGATACATATCCGCCCTCGTGGTCCACGAGTTGACGCACGCCCTGGCCGTGAAGTCGTACGGCCGCAAGGTCCGGCGCGGCGGCTTCCTGCTCATGATGGGCATGCCGTTCGCGTTCGTGGACACCAGCGACATGTGGTTCGGCACGCGCTGGTCGCGGGTCGTGGTGGCGCTGTCCGGTCCGCTGTCCACGGCCGCCCTGGCCGGCTGGTGCGCGACGGGAGCGGCCCTCCTGCCCGCCGGACCGGCCTCGGCCGTCCTCTTCCACCTCGCCTTCGGGCTGTACCTGAACACCCTCTACAACTTCAACCCCCTGATGCCGCTGGACGGTTACCAGGCCCTCACCGACGCGCTGCGCGTGCCGCGGCTGCGCGAGGAGGCGAGCGCCTACTTCCGCAAGGGGCTCTGGCAGGACCTGCGCGCGGGCAAGCGGCCCGGACCGCGCCAGGCGGGCATGGCCGCCTACGGCCTCGCGATCGTCGTCGGCACCTACGGCTTCCTGGTCCTCGCCCTGCTGGCCTGGCACTCCCGGATCGGCGACCTGCTGGCGGGGCGGGTGGCCGCGCCGTGGGACGCGGTGATCGAGGGGGCCGTGGTCGCCCTGGTCGCGTTCCCCGTGTGGGTCGCGCCGGTGCGCTGGCTGATACGGCGCGTGCGGCGCCGGCAGGACAAGGCCGGGCAGCCGGCGGCGGCGGTCGCCACGGCCGTGGAGGGGACGGCATGACACAGCACACGCCGGGCACGGAATCCGAGTGGACCGTGCCCGGCTACCAGGCCGTACGCGTCCTCGGCGAGGGCGCCGGAGGCCGGGTCGTCCTGGCCCGGCACACCGCTACCGGCGTACCCGTCGCGATCAAGTACCTGAGCCTGCGCCTGCGGGACGACCGTGAGTTCGTCGCCCGCTTCCGCGCCGAGGCCCGGCTGCTGGGCGAGTTGCGGCACCCGTGCGTGGTGGCGTTGTACGAGTACGTCGAGGCGCGCCGTGGCGCCGCGATCGTCATGGAGGCCGTGGACGGCGTCAGCCTGCGCGCGCTGCTGCGCCGGCACGGGTCGATCGGCCCCGAGGCCGCCCTCGTCCTGCTCAAGGGCTCCCTGCTGGGGCTCGGCGCGGCCCACGCGGCCGGGGTGGTCCACCGCGACTACAAGCCGGAGAACGTCCTGGTCCGCGCCGACGGCACCAGCGCGCTCGCCGACTTCGGCATCGCCGTCCGCACCGGACGCGAGACCGAGGCCGCCGGCACCCCCGCCTACATGCCGCCCGAGCAGTGGCGCGGCGAACCCGCCGGACCGGCCGGCGACGTGTACGCCGCCGCGGCGGTGTTCTTCGAGTGCCTGACCGGACGGCGGCCGTTCCCCGGCGACGACGTGACGGCGCTGCGGCTCCAGCACCTGCGCGCCCCCGTCACGCTGGACGACGTACCCGCGCCGGTCCAGGGGCTGCTGCGCGAGGGCCTGGCCAAGGACCCGGCCGAGCGGCCCGGTGTCGAGGAGTTCCTCGCCGACCTCGAACGGTCCGCCGTCGAGGGGTACGGCGCCGACTGGGAGGAGCGCGGACGGCGCCGGCTCGCCGAACTCGCCGCGCTGCTGGCGCTGTTGTTCCCGTTCACCGCCACGGCCACGCTCGACGGGTCGGCGCGGGCCCTGACCCTGCTGGGCCGGGTGAAGCGCGGTGGCTGGAAGGCCGCGGCGGGGGCCGCCGCGCTGGCGGTCGTCGCCGGCGGGGTGACGTCCGCGACGGCCCGGCCGCACGACACCGCGACGACGGCGGCCAGTTCGGTGCCGTCGGTCTCCGGCGCGCCCCTGCCGTCCGGCACGCTCGGCACCTCGGCGGCCGCGACGCCGACCTCCGCGCCGCCCACGACCGGTGCCCCGTCCTCCGGCACGCCCTCCGAGAGCCCGACGACCACGCCCTCCGAGAGCACCGCCGCGCCGGTGGAGTCACCCACGCCGACGACCCCGAGCACCGTCGCGACCACGCCCACGGACTCGCCCGGCACCATCACGATCACCATCGGCTCCTGGCAGCGCGGGTCGGCCCCGGGCACGCTGATCGCCCAGGCCACCGTCGACACCACCGGCACCGGGCCCCTGACGGTCACCGCCGACTTCTACGTCGACACGCCCGCCGATCCCTACGGCAGCCAGACGCAGCCGCTGTCCGGCAGCACGCACTACCCGGTGACCTTCACGGCCGACTTCTCGAACCACCCGTGCCGGGGCACCTGGATCGTCTCCCTCACCAGCACCCCGGCGCCCGCCGGCGGGCCCCGGACGGCCTCGCTCGACGCACCGCCGTGCTGAGCGCCGTACCGAGCCGGAACGAGAACGGATCGACATGACGACAGTCACCACGGTCGCCGGGCGACCCCTGTCGGGCTGGTCGCGGGACACGCGCCACGGCACCTGGCACGCGCTGCTGCCGGCCCGGTCCGGCGACCCCGCGCTCGGCGCGCTGCGCGTCGACCGCGCCCTGCTCGCCCCGGAGGGCACGCGCGAGCGGCTGGCCGCCGCGGTACTCGCCGTGGCCAGGCTCCGCCTGCCCGGCGTCCTCGGCACGGTCGACCTCGTCGCGGAGGCCGGGGAGGTGTGGCTGCTCACCAGCCGCCCACCGGTACCCACGGTGGCCGACCTGCTGGACGCCACCGGCGCTGCCACCGGCCCGGACGCGGGCAGCGTGGCCAGCGTGCTCAACGAGTCCGCGCAGACGCTGCTCGCCCTGCACGCGGCCGGCCTCACCCACGGGGCGCTGGGCACGGACACCGTCGTCTGCGCACCGGACGGCGTCGCCCTGCTCGCCGAGTCCGCGCTGGGCAGGGTCCTCGGCGACGCGCGGGCCGCCGCCGGGCGCGAGGCCGACGTCCTGGCCTGGGCCGCCCTGGCCCGCACCCTCGCCGACGCGTGGACGGGCGCCGGCACTCCCGCGGCCGACCTCTTCGCCCGCTGCTCCGCCACCGCCGAGTCCGAGGGCCTCGCGGCGGCCCGGGACGCACTGGTGGCCGGCCGCGCGGCGCTCCCGGCGGACTTCCTGCGCCGTACGGCCCTGCGCGCGGCGGTGACGGCGACGACACCGGAGCTGACCGCGGGGCCGACAGTGGTTGAGCCGGTGGCGGTTGAGCCGACGGCGGTTGAGCCGGTGGCGGATGAACGGGTGGCGGATGAACCGGGAGCGCCGGTCCAGGGCGACCATCCCGAGGACCGGGGTCCGGGGGCCGCGGGCCCCGACCCCACCGTCCTCGTCCCCGCGGCGGACCAGGGCGCCCCGGCCGGCGCGCAGCTCACCATGCCCAGCCGCGCCCGTCGCGCCCGTACCCCCGACCCCGCCCTCCCGGACGAGCAGGCCACCGTCCTCGGCAAGCGTCACCGGACCCGGCCCGTCCACCCCGCACCGGAACAGCACGACCTCGTACCGGCCCCCGCCGGAGCGGACGCCGACGAGATTCTGCTGCGGTTCGGTCCGGGTGTTCCCGTCGAGGGGCAGGAGGCGCTCCGGGGCCGGTGGAGCGCCGCGGCCCCGCCGCCCGACCCGCGCGAGCGGCGAAGACGCCGGGGCTGGATCGCCACGACCGCCCTCCTGACCGTCGTGGCCGTCCTGCTGTGGCTGCTGCTGCGTCCGGACCCCGCCCCCACCGTCACCGCCGTCGAAGTCCAGGCACCCACCGGGAAGTTGCACTGCGGTCAGACCGCCGACATGGTCGGCGTGGTGCGTACCGACGGCCGCGGCGGCCCCGTGACCTACCGCTGGCTGCGCAGCGACGGCCAGGACACCGGCGAGCTGGTCCGTACGGCCCACAGCGGCGAACGCCGGGTCACCGTGCACCTGCGCTGGACGGTCCGCGGCCCCGGCACCTTCCACGGCACCGCCCGTCTGCGCGTCGCGCACCAGCGGACCCCGGTCGAGGGGGAGGCGACCTTCACCTACGTCTGCTCCTGAGCCCGGCGACCTACGTGTCGGATTCTCGCCAGCGGCCGTCCCCGCCCGTGGTCGATGCTGGACGCATGCAGACAGGGATGCACCTCGAACGGGAGCGCTGTGTACGTGCCGTGCAGTCCAAGGACGCGCGGTTCGACGGATGGTTCTTCACGGCCGTCCTGACGACTCGCATCTACTGCCGGCCCAGCTGCCCCGTCGTACCCCCCAAGCCCGAGAACATGACGTTCTACCCGAGCGCGGCCGCCTGCCAGCAGGCCGGCTTCCGGGCCTGCAAGCGCTGCCGGCCCGACACCAGCCCCGGCTCCCCGGAGTGGAACCAGCGCGCCGACCTGGTGGCCCGTGCGATGCGGTTGATCGCCGACGGCGTGGTCGACCGCGAGGGCGTGCCCGGACTCGCCGCCCGCCTCGGCTACAGCACCCGCCAGGTCGAACGCCAGCTGCTCGCCGAGCTCGGCGCCGGCCCCCTCGCGCTCGCCCGCGCCCAGCGCGCCCAGACCGCCCGGCTCCTCGTCGAGACGACCCCGCTGCCGATGGCCGAGATCGCCTTCGCGGCCGGCTTCTCCTCGATCCGCACCTTCAACGACACCGTGCGCGAGGTCTTCGCCCTCTCCCCGAGCGAACTGCGCAGCCGGGTCCCGCGGCGGTCCGCCCCGAGCACCACCCCGAGCACCACCCCGGGGACGCTGTCCCTGCGCCTCCCCTTCCGCGCCCCGCTCAACCCCGACAACCTCTTCGGGCACCTGGCGGCGACCGCCGTACCGGGGGTGGAGGAGTGGCGGGACGGCGCCTACCGGCGGACGCTGCGCCTGCCGTACGGCCACGGCATCGTGGCCCTGACCCCCCGGCCCGACCACATCGCCTGCCGTCTCACCCTCAGCGACCTGCGCGACCTCACCGTCGCCATCAGCCGCTGCCGTCGCCTGCTCGACCTCGACGCCGACCCGGTCGCCGTCGACGACCAGCTGCGCACGGACCCGCTCCTCGCGCCGCTGGTCGACAAGGCGCCGGGCCGGCGTGTGCCGCGTACCGTCGACGAGGCCGAGTTCGCGGTGCGCGCGGTGCTCGGCCAGCAGGTCTCCACGGCCGCCGCCCGTACCCACGCCGCCCGCCTGGTCACCGCGCACGGCAAGCAGGTGGACGATCCGGAGGGCGGTCTGACCCACCTCTTCCCGGCACCGGAGGCGCTCGCCGGCCTCGACCCGGAGCGGCTGGCGATGCCGCGCACCCGCCGGGCCACGTTCACCACACTGGTCGGTCGGCTGGCCGACGGCACCCTTCACCTGGGCGTGGAGAGCGACTGGGCACAGTCCCGCGCCCAGCTGCTGTCGCTGCCCGGCTTCGGTCCCTGGACGGTGGACGTCATCGCCATGCGCGCGCTCGGCGACCCCGACGCGTTCCTCGCCACCGACCTCGGCATCCGTCGGGCCGCCCAGGAGCTGGGCCTGCCCTCGACCCCGGCCGCGCTCACCGCCCGCGCGGCTGCCTGGCAGCCCTGGCGGGCGTACGCGGTCCAGTACCTCTGGGCGACCGACAGCCACCCGATCAACTTCCTGCCCGTGTAAGGACGTAGGACACCCGATGAGCCCGACGAAACAGCACACCGTCACCGACAGTCCGTACGGCCCCCTGACCCTCGTCGCCGACGACGGCGTCCTGTGCCGCCTCTACATGACCGACCAGCGCCACCGCCCGCCCGAGGAGACCTTCGGCGAGCGCGACGACACCCCGTTCGCCGCGGCCGAGGAGCAGCTGGCGGCCTATTTCGCGGGCGAGTTGACGGAGTTCGGCCTCGAACTGCGCCTGGACGGCACGCCGTTCCAGCGCCGCGTCTGGGAGGGGCTGACGAAGATCCCGTACGGTGAGACCCGGACCTACGGCGAACTCGCCGAGTCCCTGGGCAATCCCAACGCTTCCCGCGCCGTCGGCCTCGCCAACGGCCGCAACCCGGTCGGCATCATCGTGCCCTGCCACCGGGTCATCGGCTCCACGGGCAGCCTCATCGGCTACGGCGGCGGCCTGGACCGCAAGCGCCGCCTGCTGGACTTCGAGCGGGGTACGGCACTGTTCTAGCCCCTGCCGGGCTCTATGCGGCGTACTCCGCGGACAGTTGGGACAGCAGCGCCGGCAGCGCCGTGCCGATCGGCTCGCGCACGACCTCCTGGGCGCGGTCGTCGTACGGCGTCGGCTCGGCGTTGACGATGATCAGCCGGGCGCCGTGGTCGGCGGCGACACCGGCGAGGCCGGCGGCGGGCTGGACCTGGAGGCTGCTGCCGACGGCGATGAACACCGTGCAGGCCTTGGTGATCGCGAGGGCCTCACCGAGGACCACGGGATCGAGCCGCTGGCCGAACATGACGGTGGCCGACTTGAGGATCCCGCCGCACTCCAGGCACGAGGGGTCCTCCTCCCCGGCCTCGACCCGCGCGAGCGCGTCCTCCATGGGCCCCCGGGCATGGCACTGGGTGCACACGAACTGCCGTGCGGTGCCGTGCAGTTCCAGCACCTTGCGGGCCGACAGACCGGCGAGCTGGTGCAGCCCGTCCACGTTCTGGGTGATCACCCGGACCGGGATCCCGGACTTCTCCAGCTCGGCGACGGCCCGGTGCGCGGCGTTCGGCTCGGCCTTCAGCGTCCGGTTCCTGCGCCGCATCTGCCACGACCGCCGCCGGATCTCCGGATCGCCCATGTAGTACTCGTACGTCACGAGCTTCTCGGCCTCGGGATCCTTCCGCCACAGCCCGTTGGGACCGCGGTAGTCAGGGATGCCGGAATCGGTGGAGATCCCTGCGCCACTGAGGATGGCGACGAGTGGCCTGTTCATAGGCCCGAGAGTAGGACGTGTGCCTGCTCGGAGCGAGCGGATATCGGAGCGAGCGGATACCGGGGCGTGCCCCTCACCTGACGGCTCCGCCGGACGGCCGCGGTTCATGTGTCGTTGCGTCGGTACACCGTCACCCTGCGGCCCCGGACCTGCTCGTCCGCCACCGGCGTGAAGTACTCCTTCAGTACCCAGGTCTTCATCTGGTCCCGCTTCGCCGACACCGGTCTCGCGACCTTCCCTGCGTCCGTCACCAGGAGGATCCGCCGCTGGGCCAGCATCGCGGCGCGGATCCGGGCCGGGCCGGCCTCCACGCCCTTCAGGGTTCCGGACTTCCGCGGGCTCTCGGCCAGCGCGATGTCCCCCAGGCCGGCGAAGGCGTGCGGGGAGACCGACTTGGTGTCGCGGCGCGCCGCCGGTACGAAGAGGACCGCGTCTCCGGGCTCCTTGAGCCGCCGTACGTCCGCCGCCACGGCCAGCACGTCGTCCACCCGGCTCGCCGCGGAGCGCTTGGCCAGCGACTGGGGCAGCAGTGCCGTCATCGCCACGGCGACGGTCAGGGGGAGGATCCACGGGGCCGCCCTCGGGAAGCGCGGCGCGGCCGCCCGTATCGCCGTGCCCAGTGCCGTACCGATCAGCAGCGCCAGACCCAGCAGACTGAACAGGACGTACCGGTCCAGGAACAGTGGCTGGACCAGGGAGAGGCCGATCAGGATGAGCTGAGGCACCACGAGCAGGGGCAGCCCCACCGACGTCACCGACAGCCGGCCCTTCCGCGACCGGTCCAGCAGGGCTCCGAGAGCGCCGATCGCCAGCAGAATCGCCGGGCCGATCAGCATGTGCCAGGTCAGCGGCGGTATCCAGGAGATCTGGTCGGACTGGCTCCGGCTGAAGAGGATCAGTGGCAGCACACCCGCGACAGCTACCACCGAGGCCACCGCCCAGCGAATCCACACTCCGTACCGGGCCCGCGCCCAGACCAGGGTCACCCCGTGCGCCGGCAGGATCATCAGCGACAGCCAGTTCAGCAGCCCGCACAGCAGGACCGTGCCGCCGTAGGCCGCCCAACGTGCCTTTCTGTCACGGCCCTTGAGCACGGTCACCAGCAGCAGCGTCGAGATCGCGGCGCCGGCCGCGACCAGCGCGTACGAGCGGCCCTCCTGCAGATAGAACTGCACCGCCGGAAGCAGTCCGAGCGCCAGCCCTCCCCCCAGACCCGCCCACACCCCGGCCAGCCGGTGGCCGATGACGGTCACACAGGCCGCCGCCACCGCCATGGCCAGTACGGAGGGCAGCCGCAGCGTCGTCACGCCGGGCCCGAAGCACTCGAACAGTCCGTGCATCAGCAGGTAGTAGAGCCCGTGTACGGCGTCAACGTGTCCCACCATGTGCCAGATCTCGGCGGTGGGCCGCTGGGCCACCTGCCAGGTCGCCGCCTCGTCCCGCCACAGACTGTGCTGCCGGGGCAGTCCCCACAGGCCCAGAGCCACGGTCCACAGCGCGGAGATCGGCCACATGGGCAGGGGGCGGCGACCGATGGTTATGAGGGGATTCATGAAGGCGGTCAGGTCCTCGGCGTAGCGGTACGAACTGAAATCGGCGTTCGTCGACATGGCCAAGACCCACCGGACCGGCTTTCGGGTCGCGCGGAAGTGCCGCGGAATAGCGCCATCTATCCTGCCCGAATAGGCAGGGGGCACTGCATGCGCCGCCTCGGAACTCGCTGATAGTACATGCAGACGGAAAATGTCGCTACACCCTGGGCGTTGTGGCTGAAAAATGCTGTCAAGGATTGGCGATATCTGACGCAACCGCGAAAGGCCCTTTGGCATCCACCCGCGCGTTCCCTGGCCGAATTGTGCCGTGATCTGGGTCACTCGAATATTCGGTTGCTCAGGATCAATGTCTCGATCAAGATCTATCCCTGTTCTGACCAGAACAGATGACTAGGAGTCAGTCTTGAGCATGCGAAACGGGGTAAAGGCTGCGCTGGCGGCCACCGCCATCATCGTGGCCGCGGCCACGCCGGCATTGGCCACCACTGTCGATGTCGGCGGTGGTAAGTGGAGCTACGACAAGGGCGCCCACACCGCGTGGTCGAACTACAAGCACCCGGACAACAAGCACGCGTCTTCGGTGAAGACGGGCGGCCACGTATTCGGCAGCGGCTGCACGGCCAAGGGCCAGTGGTCCCTGGCTTCGGCCGGGCTGAACGGCTCGGTGTCGTACTACTACGACCCGAACTGCTAAGCCTCCGGTTCGAATCCCGACAAGCCTAGGCAGCCGCCGCGAGTGACGCCGCTCGCGACTGCTCGGCTGGGCCTTCCGGATGGGCTTATGGGCTGTGGAGGCGAGTCTCTCTCGTCTCCACAGCTTTTCTCTCGGACCCCGAATTCGCGGACGCGCGCTCCCGAGCGAGCGCCCTCAACCTAGGTATCCCATGCTGCATCGAGGTATACGTTTCGTCCACGCCGCCGTCCTGGCCTTCTCCGCAGTGCTGGCCTTTCTGTTCCTGCGGGGCCTGGACGAGGGCGGGGTCCTCGGGAACTCGGCTCTGATCGACGTGGTGGATTCGGACGATTCCGTCAGCAGTGCTCAGATCGTCCGGGACATCACGTCGTTCTCCGTCGAGCACTCGGTCGGGGTGGCTCGCGAGGTGCCCGATCTGAAGAACTCCGACGGGGTTCGGCATCTGTATCTGGCTCCGGGCGGGCCCCATTCCATGACGGCGGAATGGCTGGACAAGGGATACCCGGAGTTCAGCAGGAACTATGAAACGCGCGTGCATCCGATCTCCGAGATCGGACAACAGGACCCGCGCGGTTCCTACTACGTGTTCGGGTCACCCTCGGCGGCCGATGCCCTGCGGGCCGAGTTCGACGACCTCGGCATGACCGTGGCCGTCACCCACCCCTTGTCGCACCAGGAACTGGTCGATCAGTACTCGGACGATCCCCTGTACTGGGCCCTCTGCGTGGTCGCCCTCGCCGTTCTGACGATGACCGGCGCGAGCGTGCTGCTCAACGCGAAGGCGTACGGAGTCCTTCGGCTGCAGGGCATGTCCTTCGCCGGCATCCTGCTTCGCGATCTGCGGCAGCTGGCGGTGTTCTGGTCGGCGGCGGTCGCCACCGTCACGGTTGCGGCGCTCGCCTTCCTTGGCTTCTACAACGGTCTCGCCTGGGTGGGGCTGTACGCCTCGCTGGCCGCGGGCATCGCCGTCCTGCTCGGCGCCCTGGCGCTGGCCACGCACGCGGCCGCCCTGGCCCTGACGTACAAGGTCGACGTACTGGGCGCCCTCAAGGGCGAACTGCCTTCGCGAGCGGCGTCCATCAGCGTCTACCTCGTCCGTATCCCCGCGCTGCTGCTCGCTCTCGGCATCGCCACGGATGTCACCCTCGCGAGCCGGGATGTACTGACACGCCAGGAGAACCGGGACATCTACAGCACCGTGGGCGACGCGGTCTCGATCCGTCTCAACGGCGCTTTCGCCATGCACATGGACCAGTTGAACGACCATGTCGGTCCGTGGCTGCGCCAGGCTGACAGGCGGGGCGAGGTGATTGTCGCCGGGCGCAGGGACCTCCAGGTCTCCGCCCCGAACGCGCGGCTGCCGGCCGGCGAGATTCTCATCGTCAACGACACGTATCTCAGTAAGCAGGCGGTGCTCGACCCATCGGGACGGCGTTATACCTCCGAGGCGCGGAGCGGAAAAGCGCCGGACTCGCGCCCGCTCCAGGTCATCGTTCCCGATTCCCTTTCCTCGCGCACGCCGACCATCACCAAGGCGGTCTCCAGGATCATTGATCCTGATCTCAGCCGGCACATCCCGATCGAAGCGCGCAACAGCAGGACCGGACAGCGCCTTTTCGGCTACAACACCGGCACCTACGCCTACAACTCGGCGCACAGCGCGGACGAGGACAGGTCCCTGGTGCGCGATCCGGTTCTTGTCGTCGTGCCCAATGGTTCACATTTCCTCACGAACGACGCTTACACCTCATTCGCCTCTCAGGATGGAGTGGTTTTCCCCGACCCTGATAACGTATTCAATGCTATCAAGTCGAAACAGGTCTATAACTACGTCAATTCTGTGAGTCCAGTCGGGCAGAAAACCGCTCTGGACCTCCGGAACTCGGTCAACAAACTTCGTCTACAGATTTTCAACCTTGTCGTTGCCGTGATAGTACTCCTCATTGCCGGGGTCGGAGTCTGTCTTATCTACTCGCGAAAGAACGCGCAGAGTATATTCGCACGACACATCGGTGGCTGGAGATATGTCGCCAACCATCGTTTTATTCTCGCCGTGGAAGTGGCCATCGCTGCCGTCTTCGCTACGCGGGTTCCTCTTCAGGCGTGGCAGCGGAATCAAGAACTGGAGAAGTTCGCGGCGGCCGGTGCGCCTGCCCCCTTCCAGGCGGCTCATGTCACTGCGCTGGATCTCACCGTCATCACCGGTCTTGTTGTCTTCGAGCTGGGCGCCGTGTTTGTCGCCCTCGCATTTTTCCATCGTCGCATCGTCAAGGAAGGGGCGACGAAGGCGTGAGCCCCGCCGGTACGAAAGCCTTTCCACCGAGCCGGAGTATGTTGTGATCGATATCGAGAATCTTTCGAAGGTCTTCGGCGCCCGGACCCTGTGGCGCAATGTCAATCTCACCATCAATCGCGGTGAGATGCTCGCCCTTGTGGGACCGAGTGGATCCGGCAAGTCGACCCTCCTCAACTGTCTTGGGCTGCTCGACAGGCCGAGTACCGGGATCATTCGGTACGAGGACAAGGACATCACCCGATTCGGTCGAAGCGATGTCCGTCGGTTCCGCCGCGACACCCTCGGCTACCTGTTCCAGCACTATGCGCTGATCGAGAACGCGACGGTCGTGGAGAACCTGGACGTGGTCGTCAAGCCACGGCGGTCGGCGCTGAGCGAGGGCAAGAGCCCGGACAAGTGTCGTGCGGCCGTCGCCGAAGCCCTTGACCGTGTCGGTCTGGCAGGGCGGGAAAAGGAGATGATCCACCATCTCAGCGGTGGGGAACAGCAGCGCGTGGCGCTGGCCCGTCTCATGGTCCAGCGGCCGGCCCTGGTCCTCGCGGACGAGCCGACCGGCGCGCTCGACGATGCCAACAGCGCTGTTGTCGTCGACATCCTGCGGGAGATGAGGGACGCCGGATGCGCCGTGGTCATCGCCACCCACGATGCCGGTGTCCGGGATCGGTGTGACGCCGTGTTCGCCGTGCACGAGTCATCCCTGGTCGGCTCCCGGGCATAGGCCGGTCGCTGCAACTCGGGTTCTCCGGTGAGGCCGCCTCTCCACCTCCTCCTCGTGTCTGCTCCGTCGAGTCAGCCGGCTCCAGAGACGTAACCGGGCTTCGGGCGCGAATGCACCGTCCGCCGCTCCCGTCGACGCCACGCCCGAGCCGGTGAAGGGCTGCCGCCGCGGACGGTGACTACCGGGCGGGCCCGGTGGTGCCGGGTTCAGGAGGCGCGGTGGCCGTTTTCCAGTTCGGCCGTTCCGGAGCCGTCCGCCAGGGTGTTCAGGGCGGCCAGGACGCGGCGGCCCAGGGCGCCCGGCAGGTGGTCGGTGATGTCCTCGCGGGCCACCAGGCGCCAGGACAGGAGTTCCTCCTCCTGCAGCCTGATCGCCGCGAAGTCGTCCTCGCCGAGGACGCCGCCGTCGTACAGGTACGCCACCAGCGGCGGCCGCCCCGTGCCGTGCACCCAGTCCACCGCGAGGAGCCGCCCGAGCTCACGGTCGAGGCCGATCTCCTCGGCCGTCTCCCGGCGCGCGCCCTGGCGCGGGGTCTCCCCGTCGTCGGACTCGATGGTGCCGCCCGGCAGCGCCCACCCCTCGCGGTAGTTGGGCTCGACGAGCAGCACCCGGCCCTCGGCGTCGCGGAACAGGGCGGCGGCCCCGGCGAGCACACGGGGGAGGCCCGCGATGTACGTGGCGAAGTCTTGAGTGGTGGTCACCCGGGAAGAGTAACCAGCCCGTGCGACGCCGAAGGGCCCCTAGGGCCTGTCGTCAC
>NZ_JADDRL010000103.1 GCF_021538895.1 Streptomyces olivochromogenes
GGAGGTACGGGGCATCGTCGACACGTGGTGGCGGGGCCCGGACTCGCTGGTGGCGCTGCACAACGGCGAGGCGGAATGCTTCTCCGGCCGCGTGCGCCGCGTGGCACTCGTGTACTCGGGGCTCGACAAGTGGGGCCTGCACGGGCAGTGAGCCCCGGGCAGCCGCGCGTTGGGTCTTCCCGACAACGTCCGCCCCCTGACAAAGGGGGCGGCGTCGTTCGTGAACATCGGGTCTGGCGCTGATGCTGTTCATCAATGAGTCATGCAGATCAAGGCTTGGGCAGGAAGTTCGTTGCCCCGTGCAACCCTAGGCGGCGCGGGTTCCGTGTAGGGCGTAGGGAGAGGCGGATCTGGGTCTACGTGGGTCCGACGCTTCGATGCGTGAGACGAGGAAGAGCGTGACCGATCATTCCCGCGAGAGCGAGTTCCGTACCTGGGTGCTCGAGCATCGAACGCGCCTGCGGACGACGGCATTTCTGCTCTGCGGTGACTGGTACCTCGCCGATGATCTCGTCCAGGACGCGCTCGGTCGGCTCTACTCCAGGTGGGGCAAGGTGGTAGCAGGCGGCGATCCGCGTGCGTACGTCCGTCGGATCCTGTGCAACCTGCACACCGACTACCGACGTCGACCGGCCAGACGTGAGATCAGCGAGGCGGATGTGGCCTCGTTACACGCACACCCGCACGCCAGTATGGACGAGCGTGACGACGAGCTGATCGCCGCGCTGCTGACGGTCCCGGTCGGGCAGCGGACCGTGCTCGTTTTGCGCTTCTTCGAGGATCTGTCCGTCGAGCAGGCCGCGGCCCTGCTCAGGACGAGTCCGGGCAACGTCAAGAGCCAGACGAGCCGCGGCCTGGAGGCTCTGCGCTCCGTGCTCCGGACGCGACCCACCAAGGACGTACGACCGACCAGGATCGAAGGAGCATCGTGAACCCCCACCATGCGCCGGACGAACTCGCCGCGCGTATCGCGGCCATCAGCATCAGCGCTCCCGCCGGCCACATCGATATCGACGAAGCGGTCCGCTCAGGGACGAGGCGGCGCCAGCGTCGACGCCTTGCCGTCGCCGGCGTGTTCGCCTGCGTCGTGGCCCTCGCCGGATCGGTGGCCGTCGTAACGCAGGCGGACCACGGCAGGAGCAACACCGTGGCCACTCCCAGCTTCGGCACCTCAGCCCTGACCGCCGAAGGCCTCGGCGGGCGGTGGATCGCCATCCGGATCGACGGTCGTGACGTCGCGTCGTGGCGCGACGCCAGCGGCATTCCGGCGAACATCATCATTGGCGCCGACGGGCAACCGAATGCATGGCAGGTGAACAGCGCCTGCGGCCCTCAGGTCGGCGGCAGCTTCACTCTGCAGCCGGACGGCTCGTTCAACGCCACGGTGCCGCCACGACGGTTCCAGTCGTGCCCCATGCTCACCACGCCGCCGCCCGATCTCCAAAACGCGGTCGCGCGGACCGCCTCCGTCGCCGTGGACGATCCGGATGGTTCGGGGGCCCGAACGCTGCGGTTCCTGGACAGCCACAAGCGGCTCGTTGCTCTGTGGCGCGAGGACACCACGATCAGTTCGCGCGCCTCCATGACGTCCGTGTGCAGGAAGGCGCTCGGACGCGAGTCCGCCTTTACCGGCACTTTCACCACCGTCGAACACGTCCGCGCGAAGCACCTGGCGGCCAAGAACACCAAACCCGGGGACGTTCTGCCCGACGTTCCCGGCGGCACCGTCGCCGTCTACTGTTCGGTCACCGGCAAAGGCTCGCCCGTCAGGTACGCGGTCACGGCCGACGGTCATAAGGTGAGGCTCCGCACGACCAAGTAACCAACCGCGCACGAGTGCCCCCAATAGCGGTATCGCCGGGAGCACACGGCGGCTCCCGGCGATACCCCGGCACGGCACGCCAGACGCTAGGAGCAGCGCTTCCAGGTCTGGTCGAACTTGCTGGAGCTGGAGCGGTGGTTGGTAATCATGGCCGCACCGGACGAGGAGCCGCTGGTCGTCAGCCGCACGTCGGTGGTCGGCAGCTTGAAGAGATCCTTGAAGGTGCTGCCGTACCTGGCACCGGCGGCGCTGAACGTCTGCCGACTGAACTTACGCAGTTTGTAACCGGCCGGCCGCTCCGTGATGAAGTCCGCAGTCGTCCCGTCGTAGTAACTGGAAAGACCGGACACGTTGACGGGTGACCAGCCGGATCCGGCGGTCCGGTCGTACCAGTGGAACCCGACCTTTCCGCGACTGTAGGTCATGTACTGCGAGATGACGTGTCCGGTCTTGTTCGTGCGCCCGATCCAGACGGGCGGGTTCTGGTGCGACGAATTGAGGTACTCGTACCACAGCGAGGCCCCCTGAGTGGCCGTGCCGGAGCCCGAGGCGAAGCCCTGCTGGATCAGCTTCCCAGTTTGGTGATAACCACCGAGGCCGATCCACGGGGCCGCCAGCGTGCTGCGGTTGGGGCCGCAACTCGCAGAGTAGCTGGGGATGTTCTGGTCGTCGTAGACCTCGTTGTAGTTGGAGTGTCCGGTGGCCACATAGCCGCCCCAGTTACCGCTGTAGGTGGCGAATCGCAGTGCCGACTTGCCGGACGGCCCCACGCACGGCACAGACGGGATGGTCTCACGGTACCCCTGGTACTTGGCCCGCCACGCCGCCAGAGCCTTCGGGTTGTCCGGGGCGTCGAAGCCGTAGGCGCGCGCCGTCGCGGGCCCTGCTGTCTGCGGCCGGAAACCCTGAGGCGGGACGATCGTCGACATGGTCGCGCCGCCCGGCAGGCGGTACCTAAACTCCTTCCCGGCTGCGGCTCGCACGGCTGCGGAAGCCGACGGCGGCACGGTCTTCCCGTCCGCCCCGACCAGACGTGTCTGCGTGGAACTGAGGGTTCTGCACCCCTTGGCTGGTGCAGAACCGGCCACCGGTACGGCGTTCGCGGGCGTCGCGGGGGCCGTGATGTAGGCGGCAGTCGCGACCAAAACCGAGCTTGCGACGATTAAGGCTTTCCGGATACGAGAGCTTGCATTTGCCCGAAAGGGCCTCATGTTTCTCCTTCGGTACGGGAAAGGGACATCAGCGAGTGGCTGCGTCGCGGATGCGCCGCAGCCACTCGCTGATGTCGGCAGGGACCAGCCCGGCGTGACTCACGCACCCTCGGCCGCAGCCGTGCGTGTTGTCCTAGCGCTGGCGGCCGGACCGCCGATGACGGCGCACTCGGCCACGATGAAGCCTGCGTGGTTCCAGGCGCTGCCATCCATCGGCATGCGCACGTGAGGTGCGCGCACGCGTTCCAGCCGGGCGTGGACATAGGGGTTGCTGCGCGGCCTGTGCCGGGTCCGAGATGGCGACCATCTCTGCCTCGGCCGCAGCGGCGACCGTGAACGAGGTGGCATCCTTGCTCATCGCATCTCCGTGATCTGCCGACCTGCCTGAGTGATCGAACATAGGCGCGAATTTCCGCTGCCGCCACGTCTGTTGGGGAGGTGTCCCATGGGGCATTGCCCGAATGGGAGTGCATCCTGGGATCCGTGCAGCCAGTGCACACCCGCGCCCGCTCGGGGCCAACACAGAACCCTGCTATGCGGCCGTGGACTTCCGGCTCTGCTCCAGGGTCTTCCCCAGGCGCCGCGTACATGCCGAATCCGAACACAACTCGTCGTGGGCCAGCGCAGCAAGGATCGCGGCCTGTGTACGGGTCTCCTGCTCGGTCTTGTCCACGATGTTCGCGATGTGCGCCTTCACGGTGCGCTCTGCGATTCCCAGCTCCCGAGCCAGTTCCCGGTTGCCCAAGCCTGTCCCGAGTAGCAGGAACACTTCACGCTCCCGCTCGGTCAGGCTCTCCAGCCTCCTCGCACCTAGCGCGGGATTGTGTCCCGTGCGCCGGTACGAACAAGCCGGACCTTCCGTATTAATTCGTCGGGTCATAACGGCCCTCCCTGACCCCGACATTTCCCGGCAGACCCCCGTGGCCTGGGCACGCTCGAGATCGCCCCAAATCTACCCGCGAGCTATGCCGTGTGCACGCCCCTTTATCGGAGGGCCAACCTCCCTCCCCTGAGGGAGATTGCTCCAAGGACAGGGGCCGCATTATGTGATTTCTCAACAAGCGATTTTTTGGCAATTTTTCAACTTCATGGGCTCGTTGCCGATGAGTGAAATCAGCAGCAGGAGAAGCATCGACCGTTGGTGCCCGCAGCACGGGGCCCTGACACCGTCGCCGCATCGCCTGCTTCCCGGCCGCCAGGCTCATCATTCCGACCTACTCCAGGCGCTGCGCATGGCCGAAGTCATCGGCCATGCCCGCCAAGCACCCCATCCACGACTACGCGCCTTGCTACGAAGTACTCATCATCGGGCAATTGGCGACGTTCATCCGTACTCGGCCAGGAAGCGCACCGCGTGCGCCGCCGCCAAGGCCAGCCGGCTCACCTCCGGCTGGCCTCGGAGGACTTGCCCTGCTCGGTCGCTTGAGTCGCTGCCGTCGGCTCACATCCGCTCACGCGCGGCTGCCCCAGCTGGCCGGCAGAGCGACGCTTTGCTGCGATCAGGGGGTGAGGTCCAGAACGCGGACCGACTGGCCGACCCACCGCTCAGGGGCAGTGGTGGCGATGATTGCACCGTCGGGACGGTCAGGGGTGGGCTGCGCCGCGTATTGGGCATGCGCAGCAGCCCACGTGTCCTGCCGGGCCACGGCCAGGGCGGCAGGCAGATCAAGGTCCAGGACGGTGATGCCGGGCAGGGCCGCAAGGTGCTCTGCCGTACCAGGTCGGGCGCGGTCGGCTTCGACCAGGGCGCACACCGGGGCGTAGAGGTACCAGCCGGACTCCACGTGGGTGCGGTGGATTAACCGGGAGGCAAGGACGTTGCCTTGGCTGACTGCGGCCATGGCGGTGTCGTCCAGGACGATATGCATCGCGTCGCTCACTGCGCCGCCGTCCGGGCATTGCGCGGGAAGCCCGCACGTCGTGGAGCAGAGTGGTGATCTCCTCGGCGGAGCCGTGCGTGAGCTACTGCTGGCAGACGATTGAAGCGGCCCGCCGAGTGATCCACTCGACGGGCCGCTTATCGTGGACCGGGCCACTTATGCGTTCGCAGCTGAATCAATCAAGGTCCGCTGAGCAGCAATTAGGCGCACGCAGTTTTCGTTCCCTCGCTCGGCCTCTGCCGTAACACGAGGAATCCGTTCACTATTCAGGACCGCCTCATAGCATGCCGACATGATAGCAAGGACGTCGGAGGCCGAGAGGGAACGGCTCATTGAATCAGCGTACTCAGAAATCGCCATAACGATAGACGCTGTCCCAGGTGAATGGTCTCGCTCTTGAAGAGCATAAAGGTTATCGAAGAACTCACCCTCAGGCACACCGAGAGAATCTTCTTGAATCCTCTGACGCAACAGCGCCAAGGCTTCGCGTGCAAATCCTACGGTTTCTGGGGCGAATGATCCTTCAAAAGATGGTCTAAATGATGTGAAACAGAGCTCAATCGCATCAAGAGAAAGTATCCGCTTGCCCGTGGATGAGAGCGGCTCGATCAACGCTCCCCACGAACGGCTCTCTGCATCCCAAAGAAGCACGTGCACCCACCGATCTCATTCGTACAGGTCAGCGCCGCGCCGCGTCACTTAGGCGGCGCGGCGCGGCGTCGCAGGGGCAGTTTACTACCGATCCCACGGGGAGATCCGGGGTTGGTCAGTTAGATTGACCCCCGGGAAGTTGACCGCTCGGCCGGCACAGTCTTGACGCAATGGCCCACATGCTGGCCTTGACGGAGCGATAGTGCCTGCGCCCTCAAGTGTCCCGTCTTCAATGGCATTGAACAGAATCTGCTCGGCATGAGTTTCAAGGCCCGGAGTAACATAATCGGCTCCGTGAATTCGCTCATACCCCAGAGATTGGGCAAGGGTGCGCATCTCCGGCGTTGTAGCGTTATTACTTACGGCGTAAACAAGCCGTCCACCAAGCTGACCAGTCGCAACCGTGATGCCCTGGTCTGCTTTCCGGTTACCAGTGGACGGCGGATCCTGAATATTTCGAATCCCTGCGTCGTGCAAGGCCTGCGCATCTGCACGGAGTTCGTCTGGGCTCTTGGTTGGGCAATTCGTGTTGTGGACCAAGATCGACGTGCCGTCCGCCACAACATAGTACGTGTGGAGTTGCTGGACGGTGAGGTTCCAGCGGTTGGCAGCGCCGGGTGTGGGGTGGGTGGCGACGACGTAGGCGTCGTGGCCCGTGGGGGTGTTGAGGTTGTCGCCGTGATGGAGTTTGCCAGCGGGGACCCAGGTGCGTGTGGTGTCGTCCCAGAAGGGGTGGTTGGCGGTGGTGTGGATGGTGGCGGCGTGGCCGTCCTTGGTGCGGATGGTGAGGTCGAGCAGGTCGTGGTCGTGGTTGATCCACACGTGCTGGACCGTGCGGGCGCCTACGTGCTTGCCCGTCTTTTGATCGGCTGATTCAACCTTGTCGCCGACCTTGATCTTGCCGATCGCTTTGGTCCTGCCGCCGGTCATGAGGACGGGCGTCTCGGGTGAGAAGCTGCAGCGGGCTTCCTTCGTGCCTGCGTTGCCTGCTTCCGGCTTGCTCGGTCTTGTCGCTTCCGTTTCCGCCTGGACAGCTTGTTCCTGCGCGTTGGCGCGCTTCGCAGCGGTGATGTCGGCCACGTCGGCGGCGGCTTCGTTGACGGCCTTGGTTTCGGCGCCTGCCGTTTCTCCCGCGGCAGCGCGCCTGGGAGAGTCTTGGCCGGCCTCTTCGCCCGGGCGCCCTGCGCCGGGCCCGCAGTCGCCCATGATTCCCGCGCACGCGGCGGTGAAGGCTTCGCCCGCTCCGGCGATGCAGGCAGGACTCGCCCAGAAGGCCGTGTCGACTTCACAGGCCGAGAAGCTGGTGGCGATCGCGAAGCTCACTACGGACAGGCCCAGGACATCGACGACTTGCTCGGCGTTCGGTGGAGGCGTCGTGTCGTGCTGTGCGTTGGAGACGTCGCAGCCGAACTTGGATGCCTGGTTGCAGCCGCCGCCACCCGTGCCGCCGGTGTTACCGCTGTTGCCGCTGGAGGTTTTGGTGGTGCCTTCGTGTGATGAGGTGCCGCCTCCGCCACCGGTTCCCGGACCGCATTTCTTCCAGCCGCCGCTGCACTGCGTGCCGTCGGAGTTGATTTTGATGGTGCCGGTCGGGTCGCTGCCCGACGCCGGGTCGTCGCCGGCGTAGGTGTAGCCGCCCATCTGGTTGGGGTCACCCGCCTCGAAGAGCGGGTCGGGGGTCAGGAAGCGGCCCACGACGGGGTCGTAGTTGCGGGCGCCCAGCAGGTTGAGGCCGGTGACGGGATCGGCGGGCTGGCCGAGGAAGCCGTGGTTCTCGTCGGGTGCGACCCAGGAACTGGGTTTGGTGCCGCGTGTGTTGCCCCAGGGGTCGTAGGAGCGGCGGGTGACGGCCAGGGTGGAGGCGTCGACGGCGGTCAGGGCGGTGCCCTGGCCGTTGGGGACCTGGTAGGTGACGGTGCCGGTGGTGGAGCGGGTGACGGTGGTGCCGTCGGGGCCGGTGATGTTGCGCAGGCCGGTCCAGGTCTTGGCGGCGACGTTGAGGGTGATCTGCTCGGCGCCGCCGAAGAGGTAGAGGATGCGGGTCTTGTCCACGCCGTCGACCGCGGCGGTCTGCTCCAGCAGGCCGCCCTTGGCGTCGTACAGGTACTTGCTGGTGTTGGTGTGGGTGCCGGAGGTTGTGGCCACGGTGGCCGTGCGGCCCTCGGCGTCATAGGTGAAGGTCTGGCTCTGGCCGGCCGGGACGGCGCCGCTCTGAGCGTTGGTCCAGGTCTGGCCGCTGCCGCCGCAGGTGGCGAGGGTCAGCTGGGTGCCGGTGGTGGCGGAGGCTCCCGGGTCGGTCAGGCACATCGCGCTGTTGGCGTTGCTGACCAGGGTGCCGGTGGTGGTGACCTTCCACTTCTGGGTGGCGTCGGTCTTGCAGGTGTCGATCACCACGAGGGTGCCGCTGGTGGTCGCGTTGCCCGTGGTGTCCAGGCACATGCCAAGGACCTTCACCGTGCCGTCGGTGCCGATCGTCCACTTCTCGCTGGTGGCACCGTTGCAGGTGTTGATCTGCACCTTGGTGCCGGCCGTGGTGGAGCCCCCCGCATCGTCGACGCAGCGCTTGCCGCCGCCGGAGATGGTGAAGGAACTGGTCAGCGGGCCGACAGCCGTCACCTTCCGGCTGATGGTGTCGCCGGCGTTCACGTTGCCGTGGGCAGGGTCGGTGTACGTCGACGTGGTGGTCGCCGTACCGGCCGGGTTGGTGAGGGTGGCGGTCCCCGCCTGGTCGGGCAGCGTCGCGGGCGTCGTGCCGTTCACGCCGGGGTAGGCGACGCTCTGGGTGGTGTCGCTGAGCGCGTTGCCGGTGGTGTCGTGGTTGACCATGCCGGTGCGGTCGCCGAGCTGGTCGTAGGTGTAGGTCTGCCAGTAGGGGGCGGGACCTCCCACCGTCGTCGTCTTGATGGGGGCAGTGGTGGTGGTCTGCACGCGTGCGGTGTTGCAGCCGCCGATCGCGCCGGGCGTGGCCGCGTTCGGGTCGGTGATGCCGGCCGTGTCCGTCCAGGCGGCGGTCAGCCGCTGGAAGGAGTCGTAGGTGAAGCACTGGGTGTCGTGCGTGGTGTTGTTCTGCAGGTCGTCAATGGCGGTGAGTTCGCCGGCCTGGTTGTAGCGCAGGTTGACGACGTCCAGGGCCGTGGCCGAGGTCTGCACCATGCTGCTGTTCTGGGTAACGCGCCCGGTGGTGGCGTCGTACTGGGCGAAAGTCGCCAGTTCCTTGCCCACCGGCCCGTAGTTGGCCTGCAGCACCCGCCCGAACGCGTCGTGCACGGCGGTGTCCAGATAGGCGGGCGTGTTGGCGGAGTTGATGAAGCCGCCGATGCCGTCGAGATTGCCCTGCTGGGTGTAGCCGTAGTCGATGTCCTCGGCCGGCAGGTTGCCGTCCGCCTGGTAGTGCGCGGTGGAGAGCAGCCCGACGTTCGGGGTGTAGCGGGCAGTGGACGTGTAGGTGACGTTGCCCGTGGCGGGGGCGCTGCTCTGCCCGGCCGCGGCGAAGCCGTCGGTGCCCGGGATCGTCAGCGTGGTTCCGAGCGGCTGATAGGCCGTGTTGTAACCGGTGACGGCCTGTGTGTACGCCGATCCCGAGGCGCCCCCGACGTAACGGGTGGCTGAGGTCTCGTAGCCCTTCTCCAGCGTGTCGTACACATGGGACACCAGCAGCTTGGACGCGTCCGGGGTGGCCGACCAGGCGGCGGCGTACTCGGCCGTGGCGCGGTTGTCCCAGTCGTAGGTGAAGGACCGTGCCTGGCCGCGCGCGTCGGTGGTCTGCAGCAGGTTGCCGGCCACGTCGTACTTGTCGAACGTGGTCGTGCCGGTGTTCGGGTCGGTCTGGGTGAGCTTCTGGCCGAGCAGGTTGTAGGTGTACGACCAGGTGTTGCCCGCGTTGTCCTTGATCGACTCGACCCGGCCCGCGGGGGTGTAGGTGTAGCGGGTGGTGGCGTCGGCGGCCGGGAGGTTGCCCGCGGTGCCCTGCTTCCACGGCATGGCGCCGCCGGAGGCGACGACGGCCACGGTGGAGTCGTTGCGCACCTGGAAGGTGGCGCCGGTGGTGGCCGTCAGACCGGTGGTCCACAGCTGGGCCGCGGCCGTGCTGTAGATGACCAGGTTGCCGTCGGTGCCGAACTTGGCCCAGGCGCCGGGGTGACCGCCGGTGGCGGAGGACCAGATCGTCGCGCCGGTCGCCAGGGAGGAGAGCACGAGGTTGCCGTCCGCCTGCATCGTCAGACGCACGCTGTTGGAGGTCAGCGAGGTGCCCGAGGGAATCACCGAGCCGCCGGGCAGGGTGACCGTGGAGCCGGTGTTCTTCACCACGGTGCTGGTGGTCTGGCCGATGGCGTTGGTGAAGGAGGCGGTGGAACGGCCCCCGGCAGGTGCCGTGGTGTCGACCTCATCGGCCCCCGGGTAGCTGGTGGAGGTGTGCCACTGCTCGACGGCCTGGTGCCAGAGGGTCTGCTTGAGGGTCCGGCCCTGGCCGTCGTAGGTGGTGGTGGTCTCCGAGGGGATCTGGTTCTCGTTCGCCGCGTACAGCGTGGTCGAGGGGAAGTTGTTCGGCTCGGAGTACGGGGCGTAGGCCGCGACCTGCCAGCCGTGCGAGTCGTAGAAGGTGTCCGAGATGATCCGGCCCGAGTTCGAGTCGCCCATCGCGGTGGCCTGTGCCTGCCGCGGCTGCAGCATGCCGTCGTAGATCGTGATCGAGGTGGCGTACGTGCCGTCCTCGCGCAGAGTCTTCGCCGTGACGGACGTCGGTGCGCCGGGCTGGGTGATCGTGTCTCCGGGTGCGGGTACGGCGCCAGGGTTGATGGAGTACTCGAAGGTGCGGTCCGCGCTCTGGCCGGCTGCCTTGTCCCGGCCGGGCAGCCACACCGCGGTGCGCCTGCCGAGCGCGTCGTAGGTCATCTCGGTCTTGCGGCCGTTGGCATCGACGTTCTCGGTGGGCAGTCCGCGCAGCGCGTCGAGGGAGGAAGTGACCGTCCAGTTTTGGGAGTTGGTGGTGGTGATGTCGGTCGGGTTGGTATTGCCGCCCGCGGAGGTCCAGGGCGGGGTGAAGGCCGTGTGGGTGTTCTGCCCGGTGACGTCCAGCGTGTCGGTGATCCGCCCGGCGCCGTCGTACTTCATCGCCGAGTTGGTCTGCCAGTTTTCCGTGGTGCCGGTGTAGCCGGTGGCCGTGCGCACGGCGGTGACCCGACCGATCGCCGTGCTGCCGGTCTGCTCGAGCTGCCCGAAGGTGCCCAGGTTCGTGAGGCTGCCGTCACCGTCGTAGTAGAGCTTCCTGTCGGACAGCAGCGTGGTGGCGCTGGGCGCGGTGCCGCACGGGCCACTGACGGCGGTGACCTGATCCGGATAGGCGAGGGCCATCGAGTTACCGGACGGCGGCGTCGCGTAGGTCGTGGTGGCGCACTTCTCCTGGTCCGGGTCGACGCCGTCACCGTGCTCGTTGACAGTGGACAGGCGGCCCTGACTGTCGTACGCGGTGTCGGCCTTGGTGTGCCGCCAGGTCCCGTTGGCGAGGTGCTCGTATTGCATGGAGCTGCTGGACTTGAGCCGGTACGCGGTGAGGTCGGGCAGGGTGGACAGGGGCGGCTTGGTCTCGCCGGGGTTGTCCTCCTGCGTCCAGTCCGTCCAGGGGGTCTGGTTGGCGGAGGCGGTGGTGGTGAAGGTGAACGGGCCGTTGACGCTGACGGCGTCGACCGTGCCGCCGGCCTGGGTGTAGGTGTCGTCCTGCAGCGTGGTGCCGGCCAGTTGGTCGGCGTCGGTGACGCTCAGCACGGTGTTGCCGCCGACCTTGGCGTCGACGGTGACGGAGCGACGGGTGCCGTCGGCCTTGTAGTCGCCGTCCATGCCCTGCAGATAGGTGGTGGTCTGCTGGGTGACCGGTTCCGGAGCCTGGCCGGTCTGCACGGTGACGGTGCGGAAGCCGCGGAACTGGTCCCAGGTGCGGTACTGGTCGTCGGTCTGCGCCGAGTCGTCGCGGTGCCAGGCCGGCCCCGAGTAGCTGTAGCGGGAGATCTGGGCCTCGGAGCCGGCCGGGTTGTTCTGGGCGTCCGGCTTGTACTGGCCGGCGATGGTCAGGTCGGACACGGCCACGCTGTTCACGGTGACCTTGTTGAACCAGTCCGTAATGGGCTTCGAGGCGCCGGGAACGGTCCAGTAGACGGGGTAGCAGGAGTGGGTGTTGCTGTCTGCCTGGGAGATCGAGAGGGTCAGGCCCGCGCAGGGAGCCGAGTTGTACTCGACTGCGATGGATTCACCGGTCTCCGTCTGCACGCTGGAGATGCGCGGCCGGTACAGCGGCGGTGCGGACGGGGAGTCGTCGTTGACCCGGTTGTCGATCTCCGTGCCGGTGAACGACACCTGGTTCAGCGTGATGTCGTCGTTGCCGTTGTTGTAGGTGTCCTTGCCGGTGTGCTGGATCGACTGCAGCCACATCACGGCCTGCAGCATTCCGGCGTCCTTGGGGTCCACCGTGGTGCCGGTGACCGGGTCGACGGTGCCGCCCGCGTCCGAATAGACGTGGCCCAGCTTGTAGGAGTCGACCGCGGTGAGCTGGTCGGTCGCCTTCACATGGACCTTGGTGGTGATGGAGGCCAGCCTGGTGGTGGTCCAGAAGCTGGGTCCCGACGTGATGCACACGTCGTCGGGGACGGTGGTGGCGCCGTCCGGGAGCTTGGTCTTGTCCGTCGAGTCGCAGTGCAGGTCCCATGGCACGTCCGGCCAGTGGGTCGCGGTGCTGTCCTTGAGATTCGAGGCCGAGCAGTCGGTGAAGGTGCTGGTGGTCTGGCACCGTTGGGCCAGGCCGAAGTCCACCTCGGCGGCCGGGGAGCGCCCGGCCTGTTCGTCGGCCAGCGTGTAGCCGTACGAGATCAGGGTCAGCGCTCCGCCGCGGGTGTACGAGGTCAGGGTGCCGGTGTCGTCCGGATCGCTCGACTCGGCCGCCTGGCCGCCGCCGAGGTCGTAGTAGTTGGATTCGGTGGTGTAGTCGTACCGCTGCACGAATCCGGCCGGCGACACCACGAAGTCGAGGTTCCAGCGCCAGCCCTCCGGCTTGTCACACTGGGAGGCCTTGCCCTTGGTGTCGTCGTGGCACGGGTCCGTCGAGCGCGGGTGCAGGACGGGGACGCCCCAGGCGGAGTGCGTGGAGGAGTCGGCGGGGTTCGCGGGCATGGTGGCACTGCCTGCGCCGCTCGGGGAATGGTCGGCGCCGAAGTAGGCGGCGGTGCCGTCCGTGGTCAGGACCCGGTAGTAGACACCGTCGTGCAGACCGTTGTCGGCGCCGGACAGTTCCTGCACGAGGGTGCCGTCGTCACCCTGCAGCCGCCACTGCTTGATCTCCCCGGGCACGCTCGAGTCCACCCCGTCGGGCACGAGCGTTCCGGAGTGCGAGCCGAAGGACAGCGTGGCGTTGTCCCCACCCCAGCACTCATCACCGGAACCGTTGACAATCTTGTCTCCGCTGGAGTCGAGCAGGGAGCCGCACTTGCGGTAAGCCCGCTCCACAGAACCGACCTGGTAGGTCCAGCCGTCTCCGACCCAGGAGGCCTGGGAGTTGCGTGCGGTGGTCTCGCCGTCGACGGTCTGCGAATCGTAGTTCAGGCCGACGGACGGCGCGTTACTGCCGACCGCGGACGGCACGGAGATCGGGTAGGCGTAAGTGAACGAGCCGGTGGCGGAAGCCTGCCAGGTACCGGCGGCCGACAGCTCGGTCGCCCCGTAGTCACCCTGGGAGCCGGAGGTGCCGGAGGTCACGGCGAGCGCCGTGGTGCCGGCGGCAGCGTCCGCGCTCAGCGGTGCGGTGCGGGCCGACATCGTGGTCGGTCCGTGTGCGCTCTGGGTCGGCTTCGGGGATTGCGTGCTCTGGGTCGGCTCCGGGGACGCGGTGGTCTGGGTCGGCTCCGGGGAAGCGGCGGTATCGGTGTCACCGGCGGGCTGTGACGGGTTCGCGCCGGCGGTCGGCTGCGAACTGCTTTTGTCGTTGCCCGACTTGGAATCGTCCGTGCCTTCGTCGTTGCCGGACGCGGAGCGCATGGTGACCGTCGCCGTCAGCTGCTTTGCGGAGGCCCGGTTGGTGAACTTCAGCGGGGTGGCCTTCTGGCACTCCGCCTTCTGCGGGGTGGTCAGCGCGCAGCCTGGCAGTTGCACCAGCCGCAGTCGGGAACCGTAACCCCCGCCGTACGCCCGGGCTATCGCCGAGTAGTCGATGACCACCTTCACCCGGCCGCGAGCGGAGGTCGTGCCGGAGGGGGTGATGCCGAGGAGCATGCCGTTGGCGCCGGTCCGCAGCGTCTGGGTGTGGGACGCGGCCTGCACCCGCACGGAATCGACACCGTGCGCGGTGTCGGCAGGCGCCACCCAGACGGGCAGGGCACCCGCCTTGACCGGCTTGGTCTTGCCGTGCGCGTCCAGGTCGACGACGGCGGTGCCGGGCTTGGGCCATCGGGCCGGCTGCGCCCGGTAAGTGTCCAGCGGCTTGTACCCCTTGGGGTGCTTGGACGTCTTCGGCTGCAGGAGGTGCGCCCCTACGGCCTTGGTGGCGGGAAGCTTCTTGGGGCGCCACACCGTGCCGTCGAACTTGAAGCCGCCGTGGTGGCCGAATCCGTCGTCGTCCGAGTGGCCGGGGAGGAAGCCCGGCATGCCGAAGCCCCCGGCGATCGCCACCGGTAGCAGGAGCGCGAGCAGGGCGACCGGAATGGTCCACAGCCCCAGTACGCCGAAGAATCTCCGGTGCCACGTTCCCGCGAACCAGCGCCGTCTGCCACTCACGCATACCCCCAACGACAGGCCCGTTGAAGGGCCGTCACACGCAGTCAGATCACAGGTGAGTGATCGACCGGAGGCTAGATTCGGTCATGATCACGCCTCAAGACCCTTTGCCGTTTCCAGGGAAAGACCATGCGTGTTCATGACAGATGCTGTGTAGTTTCTGTGCCGAAAATGATCACTTCTCAGATCTCTGTGGCAACCGGGCTTCCCCCACCCCGCTGCCCGCGACCCGAAGGAAGCCCGCAAGGTGTTGAGACCACCGATACGCACCGGCCGTAGACGCGCATTTCCAGCCAGCCAACTGGCCCTGTTCGCCGCCGCGCTGAGCCTGGTGACGGTCCTCCCCGCACTGCCCGCGGTCGCCGACGAAATCTCCACCACCCCGGCCGACCCGCTGCTGGCGGCCCGGGCGGAGGCCCTCTCCACGGGAAAGACCGTCCCGGTGGACGCAGTGACCACGGAGGTCTCCACCACCGAGGCACTGCCGGACGGCACCTTCACCAACACCACCAGCGCGCTGCCCACCCGGGTGTTCAAGGACGGCGAGTGGACCTCGCTGGACCCCACCCTGGTCTCCGACGGCCATGGCGGCTACGCACCCACGGCCACCCCGAACGGGGTCACCCTCTCCGGCGGTGGCGACGGCCCGCTGGTCACCCTCACCCACGCCGACGGACCCAGCATGGCTCTGACCCTGCCGTTCACGCTGCCCAAGCCGGACGTCAGCGGCGACACCGCGCTGTATCCCTCGGTGCTGCCCGGCGTCGACCTGTCGGTGTCGGTCACTGACCAAGGCGGCTTCAGCGATGTCCTGGTCGTGCACGACCAGGACGCGGCGGCGAACCCCGAACTGAAGAAGCTCACGCTGGCTGCCGACACCCACGGCCTCGACCTGGCCACCACCGACGGCGACACCATGACCGCCACCGCCGCCGACGGCGACCTGGCCTACACCAGCCCCCAGCCAGTGATGTGGGACTCGGGCACCACACCCACACCCTCGAAGACCGACGGCCCGGCCGCCGAACTGACCTCGTCCGTGGACGGCCCGGGCCCCGGAGCCGACACCGAGCCGGTCGCCATGACCGCCACAAGCAAGGCCGTGACGCTGACCCCGGACGCGGGCATGCTCACCGACTCGGACACCACCTATCCGGTGTACATCGACAAGTACACCAACCCGGACTCCTCCACCGCCGGCCACTACACCGAGGTCTACTCCAGCTCGGCCTGCGACAACTCACCGCAGTACGACAAGGCGCAGACCAACGGCCAGGGCGCGGGCTACCAACGGTGGGGCGGCGCCTGCGGCGTCGGCCTGGAACGCTCCTACTGGGCGATCAACACCAGCGGACTGCACTCCTCGTTCGTCGTCTACGACGCCTACGTGAAGATCTCCACCACGTTCGCAGCGAGCTACAACTGCAGCCAGAACCAGCCGCTCACCCTCCACACCACCAACGCGATCAGCTCCAGCACCGACTGGCTCTCCCGGCCCGGCGTCCACGACACCGCCTTCCCGCCAGTGACGGACACCGTGCCCAGCGGCGCCAACTCCGGCAGCTCCTGCAGCAACAGCACCGCCACCTTCCACGTCAAGGACCAGGCCCAAAAGATCGCCGACCAGGACGGCAACGGCTACGACGCGAACGGCATCTTCGGCGACGGCACCAACACCTGGACCATCGGCCTGTACGGCAACGAGTCGCAGACCTCAGGCAACGACGACTACCTGCGCATGTCGACCACGCTGACCCTCACCACCAAGTTCGACATCCCGCCGGGCATACCGAGCAACCTGCACACCACCCCGCCGGCCACCGGCGCCTCGGCCGCCTGCACCACCAGCGGCGTGGGCTGGATCGGCGCCACCACCTACTCGGACGCCGGCAGCGACATCACCCTGCACTCCACCGTCACCAGCCAGATCTCCGGCGAGAACGTCAAGGCGCACTACTACGTCTGGGACCGCACGGTCGACCCCGACCTCGACGGCAACGGCGCCTCCGTCTCGACCCCGGACAGCGCCTTCCTTGCCTCGGGCACCGACGCCGCGATGAAGATCGGCGCCACCCTGAAGGACGGCCACCAATACGGCTGGGACGTCTACGCCGAGGACGACTCACCCGACCAGAACCTGACCTCAGGCAAGTCCGACCACTGCTGGTTCAACACCGACTTCACCGCGCCGCCCACCCCGGACATCTCCGGCAACCCCGCCTTCCCGCAGGTCGGAACCGCGCGCGATGGCGACCCCGTCTACGCCGGCCCGGGCAAAACCACCAACTTCACCGTGGCCGGCACCGACAGCCCGGCCTCCGACGACAGCTGCACCCCCAGCGCCTGCAAGTCCAGCGGCATGGCGTCCTTCCTGTGGCAGCTCGACTCGCCCCCCACCGCCGCCGACAGCCACCCCGCCACGGTCTCCGGCACCGACAGCCAGGGCCGGTCCACCGCCACCATCCCGGTCCCGATCCAGGACTGGGGCGTGCACACCCTGTACGTGGCCGGCGTCGACAAGGCCGGCAACATCTCCACCAGCCCCGCCAGCTACACCTTCACGGTGCCGTGGGACCCGGCCACCACGATCAAACCCGGTGACATCTCCGGCGATGGCGTGCCCGACCTGCTCGCCACCACCAAGACCGGCGACCTCGACCTGATTCCCGGCGACCGGGACCCGGCCCAGGCCACCACCCCGGTCCACAGCGACCCGGTCACCGGCACCCCGCCGACGGTCACCGGCCCGGTCACCGTGTCCACCAAGGAGGACTCCCCCGACGGCACCGGCTGGGACAACTACCTGATCGCCCACCGCGGCAACCTGCACGGCGCGAACGGCGACGACCTGTGGGCGTACAACAAGACGAACGGGAACCTCTACATCGTCAAGAACGACCTGGACCCCGTCGACGACTCGTCCTTCCCGAGAACGCCCTGGTCCACCTTCGGCGGCTTCGTCCACAAGCGGTTCGACCACGTCGTCAAGGACGCCTGCGCGCCCTCCGACGTCGTCGCCGACGACACCCGCTGCCGCAGCACCGACTACGACAGCAAGAACTGGAACGTCAGCCAGCTCATCGCTCCGGGCAACGTCTTCGGCAACACCAACGACTACCCCGCCGTCATCACCGTCGAGAACAAGGAGCTGTGGATCTACCAGTCCGACGGCGGCTACCACCTGAAGAACCCGATCCTGCTCGGCGACGGCGACTGGACGGGCCAGAACCTGATCGCCGCGGGCACCTTCAAGGGCAAGCCGGTCCTGTGGTCCCGCGACAAGGCGACCGGCGACCTGTACAGCTACCCGATCACAATCGACCCGACCACCCTGGTCCCCACCCTGCTCCACCCGACCACACACACCAGCCTGCGGCTCACCCTGCCACCGACCGTCTACCCGGTCGTCGCCTCCCCCGGCGACGTCAACAGCCCGGTCCAGACAGGCGACACCAACCCCGGCGGCCCGGACGGCATCCCCGACCTGTACACCGTCGACGCCTTCGGCCAACTCGTCGAGTACAACTACCGGCAGAGCCCGGTCCTGACCTCCCCGCCCACCTACGACTTCGCCCCGCCGGTCTCGCTGGGCTCAGTCACGGACACCGCCACCCACTGGTGGAAACTCGCCGAAGGCACCGGCGCCACCACCGCCGACAGCACCGGAACACTGAACGCCACCCTGTCCGGCGCCTACTCCTGGACGACCGACACCACCCGCGGCAACGCCCTCAACCTCAGCGGCACCACCGGTTACGGCAGCACGACCGGCCCGGCCCTGGACACCTCCAAGAGCTTCACCGTGTCCGCCTGGGTCAAGCTCAACTCACTGACCGCCAACAGCACGTTCCTGTCCCAGAACGGCACCACCAACAACGGCTTCCAGCTGTACTACTCCTCCGGCGCCCAGGTCTGGGCCTTCGGCCGGCACAGCACCGATGCCAGCGGCGCAGTCTGGCGGGCCGCCTACGGCAGCAAGGCCGCCACCGGCAAGTGGACCCACCTGGTCGGCATCTACGACGCCTCCACGAAGGAGATCCGCCTCTACGTCGACGGCAAACTCACCGCCACCAGGGACTGGACCTACACCCCATGGAACGCCACCGGCCCCCTGCAGATCGGCCGGAAGCTCTCGTCCGGCACGTACGGTGAATACACCAACGGCGCGATCAGCGACGTCCGCGTCTATCCCTTCGCCCTTCCCCCCGCCGACGCCGCGGCCGGCAGCGACCTGCCCAAGGTCGCCCAGCTCGACTGACGGCCAGCCGACACTAGCCATTGCCCGCACCCGGACCTTCCGGGTGCGGGCGTTGTGCGCAGGGGCGCTCGACCTGGCAGCGATTGGCCCTATGCCCAGTCCTCGTCATCAACGGGTTCGGGTTCTCGGATGTAGGCGAGGTCCAGGACATAGCGTTCGGTGACAGGGCAGTTGTCCCAGGCTTCGATCAGCCACCCGTCGGGAGTTTCGCTGGTGAGCTGGTCGAGGGTGCTGTCGTAGTAGTCGGCAGCCGCCTGACGATTGACCCACCAGGCGTGGCCCTCATAGACGCCGGGGCGCGGCAGGGTCATGTCGCCCGCAGGGCCAAGGGCGAGCTGGTTAACGACAAGGATGCCGGTCTCGGATTCGATGCTGATGTCGACGTGGCCTTCGGCCTCGGCCGGCACGGAGGGAGGGGTGTCCCAGATGCGGATGGTGACCTCGACGTCGATGTCCGGCTGGAGGCTGCGCAGGTACAGGTGGTAGCCGTCGCCGGCTACCACCTATCTGCGGGCGGCTGCCATGGCGTCGTCGTCGCCGAGATAGGCGTCCGCGTCGTAGACCTCCACGATGCGGCGGCCGGGGGCGGCTTTACAGCTGTACTCGGCCAGGAGTGCCATGGTGCTGGTGCCCTTCGGGGTCGACAGCGGCCGCCACACGGTGCCGGCACGCGCGGGTAGCGCAGGCCCGCAGGGGCGTCCTACCAGGATCGGACCTCAGTGGTGCGTGATCCACCAGTTCACGACCGCGACGGCGGCGGCTCCGGCGGAACCGGCGAGACCGAGCACAGCGCGACGGCCGGCTTCCCGCCACAGAGGACGCGGCGGCGCGATGTCGCGGGATCCGCTGCGCCGGACTGCGGGACTGCTTTGGGTGGGTGGCGTGGCGGTGGGCTTGCGGCGACGGACAGTCATGATCGTTTTCCCCTGGTTGCGGGACAGATGTGGATCGCCGGGCCCGGCGTTGGTTCGAGACTCGCTCGCACAGGGGGCAGTAATTCCAATTGCGGGGTGAGTGCGGCGGATTGAGCACTAACCTGCAGGTCGATCCCGTGCCGTGCGGCTGCCCGATCCACCCGTTTCAGGCACCCGAGGTGAACCGGATGGCTGGTACGGGGTCCGTACAGGACGGGGAGGCCATGGGAGTTCACCGGCAGACGCTGCACCGGCGGCTGCGGAAGCTACGCACCGACGCGGAGGCCGCACACCGGGCCCATGGCCGGGCCGGCGGGCTACAGAAGGCGCTGGAGAAACAGGTGCGCCTGACCAAGCTGCCAGGTGCTTCCTCGTTCGAGGGGAAGGTAGCCAGCCGCTGGACACCACGGCGTCCGGAGGACTTCAGCGCCCCACGCCCGGACAGCTTCGAGCAGGTGCTGGCCGTGGTCGCCGTCTGGGAATCCTGGATCGGCACCTCAACACTCACCCCTGAAAGCCACGTCCGTCCGGCCTGGCTACAGAGCGAGGCGTACAAGGACTGGAAGCGGCTGCTGGAGGATGCCCACCAGGAGACCATGGACACCCGCCGCCGCACCGAAGCTGCTTCCAGTGCCGAAGCCGAGGCAGATGCGGCCGTAACCCGCTACCGCCAGCGCCTGGTACAGGCCTACCGCCGGCTGAACCTCGACGTCCTCGGACCGGACGAACGGGCCGGTGAGCAGCCCGCGATCGGGCTGCACCAGGTGTTCGAGGCACCGCTGCTGGCGTGGGGTCCACCGCGCCCGGAGCTGCCGGCCCGGGTATGGCGGGAACTCGTGGAGCGCGGCGAGATGACCGAGGAGGACCTGCCGCCGAGGCTGCAGCTGGAGCAGGTCGACAAGTGGCGCAGAACCCGTACCGAGAGGCCACCGCAGCGGTGTTGGAAGCTGTGGCCTCACCGGAAGGCCAGCGGCTGGTAGTGCTGGGAGATCCAGGAGCAGGGATTGGCCCGCCCAGGCGTTCCACATGCGCCGTACACACGGCCGACCGTGCTCCACCGCCGCTGGCGCCGGGGTGCACCGGCGCCGCGCCACAAGCCCCGCTGTCCGGTCACCGATGTCAACACGACAATGGCACGGTAGCCAATACCCTGGGGGACCATGGAATTCGAAGTCGATGTGCCGGAACCGTCCTATGTCGAGCTGGAACTCGATCCCGTTCCTTTGCTCCACGGGCCGTTCGACCCGCACATCGTTCGGGAACGGGTCTATCTCGGCCACCCGACGGTGTGGCAGCTCACTCCCGACCAATTACCCGAGGATCTCAAGCCGTACGGGGAGCAGAACTCCCATCTCCGGACCTTCGGTCTCATGCTGCTGGACCTCAACTTCCGGCACATGGCCGGTGAACCGATCCTCATGGCGAGCCTCGAGGTAACAGTGAGCACCGGACCTCACGCACACACCAGACCCGGTGTCGTCCTGCGCATGTCTCCGCTCACGCTGAGCACCCCCCAGATCCGCAGTTCGAAGATCGCCTTCAAGGCCGACTTCGGTATGTTGAAGCCCGAGGCAGAGCACAGTCGCCAGGGAGAGGTGGGCGAGGCCTACCTGCTTACCGACGGCGTCGGTACGCCGTCCGTCCAGTGGTCGTTCCGCCGCGTTGCCCCGCAGGAACTGGACCACCCGCATCAGCTCACGCTCATCGTCGACACGCCCAAAGGCGTGCGATGCGATGCCGTGCTGTCCTTGTCCGCAACCATCAGAAAGAAGCGTGTCGGCTTCCTCCACTTCAAGGCGCGGATCCCACACTTCCTCGCAGTGACGGAGCTGACACGATAGGGGCGCCCACGCTCAGTCCCAGCTGCCGATGTAGGTGAATGCCCCCCAGTCCCTGTAGGCCGGGCAGCGCTGCCGGGTCAACAGCTGAGCAGTGCGGAATGCAGCCCGTTTCCCGTCGCCAGCACTCAGACACATGTAGAGCCGTTCGAAGAAAGTCGATGCGGCATCGGCTGTCACGGGCCACAGGGCACCGATGACCGTGGATGCTCCCGCCAGCAGAAAGGCGGCAGGCAGGCCGCGCAGGTTGTCGTTGAGGTCGTAACGGCCCATGGCCGACTCGCAGGCGCTGAGAGTGACCAGGTCGACTGCGCTCAGATCCGCCTGTGCGACCTGGAAGGCGAACAGCCTGCCGTCGTTGTCGGGGTCGGGATTGAGATAGAGACACTGGAACCAGGCGGCTTCCGCGTCGTGTGACCCGTGCGCGGCAATATGCAGGTGGGTGGCATGCTCGGCAGCCGCTAACAGGCTCGACGGGGTGACCTCGGCGTCGACGAGCAGTCGGCTAGGCCGTACCCGGGCGGCGAGGTTCTGCACGTGTTCGCTCACCGCGGCTTGCACGGTCAGTCCGAAGCCCGGGTGACTGGTGCGGGTACCGGCGAACACGATCCGGCGTTCCGCCAACGCCGACGGTGCGCTGGCCAGGACAGCGGGGGTCGGGATCGTCGTCACTGTCCAGTCGTCGGCCAGTGGACGGCCGTCGTGGTGCAGGAGATGGAACGGAACGTAGTGCAGTGGGCCGTGCGGCCATACGCACAGGTGTGTCCTGCCCTCGGCACGCCAGCGCGCCAGAGCTTCCGCCGGGGGACCGCCGAACCGGCCGTAGTGGCGTTCGAGCAGCCCCTTGGCATGCGGGCCGACCGATCGACTGTGCGCGTCGGCGGTGAGGCGGAGACGCAGTTCGGCCACATCGACGGCCAGCGGATGAAACCGCAACAGCTGGTCTCCACTCCCGATCCCGACCACGCCGGCCATCCCATTCATACGCAGCAGGTACGTCTGCCAGCCGTCGGCAGTCATCGTGAACATGGTGAGGCAGGAGTTGTTGACCGGAACTTCTTGCGTGGCCGTGCCCGACAGCTCTCCCAAGAACAGGGAGACGAGTACCGTGTCCTTCGGAAGCAGGTCCCTGATCCGATCAAGTTCGGTGATGGGATGCCGCGTCGAGAGGCCAGGGTGGTCTGAAGTCAGCAGATCCGTCAGCAGGTCGCTCGTGACGGATCGGTCGAACGCCTTGCGCAGGCTCGCCATGGAACCATCCTCGCGGGAGTCCGGCGCCGACTCGCCGAGCGTCACGTAGTACAGCGCGGATGTGCCGCTCGGCACCCACTCAACGCTCTCCTCGATCTCGTCGATCCGCGGGGGGACGTACGGCCCCAGGGCCGCCTCGCGGGCGCGGATCTCCTGGAGCAACTGCGAGGAAAGCAGGCCGATGTTCCGACGCCGGGCGTTGTCGAGCAAGATGCCGACGTCAACTCCTTTGAACATGCAGTGATGTATGAAGGTCAGGAAGCTGTCCGAAACTCGCAGCCTCTGGTCGACCAGAACGCCGAACCCATGGACGAAATCCTCGTGCTCCGGCGTTCTGGACGGCGTGAGTGAACGCATCACGGGATTGAGTGCCGCGAGCAGGAGCGAGGCTAGGAGGTCTGATTCCTCCGACTGCTCACCGGGTCCGCAGCGACGGAAGACCTCGTGGGCGAAGGCCTGCATCAGCGTCGCGGGGAGGCGCAAGTGCTCCACAAGTCGCCCCAGGTCCTCAGCTATGTCGTCGTACGCCAGGAGCGCCTCGCGCAGCCTGCCCGACTCGGCGAGCAGTCCCGCGTACCGGCGCCCAGCGCTGACCGATATGTGGAGCATCAGCCATTTGTGTGCTCCGGCGAACACCGGGTCCAACTCCGACACCTTGTCCAGCAGAGCCATCGCTACGGGAATGTCGGCGTCCCGGACATGGCTGATCACGTGGAGCAGGGTCGCGGCAGCAGCGGAGGGTGATCGCTGGTGGATCGCCGGTAACTGCGGAAGGGAATTCTCTACCGCAACTCTGTCGCCCTTGTAGTGCTTGCCCGGACAAGGGAACGTGTTCTCCGGGAACCGGTGCACAATCATGTCGTAATAGCCAAGGATCAACCGCCGGTCGGCCACGTCGTCCAAGATCTCCTCCGCACTCGCCTTGAGCTCGGAGAGGATGTCGGGAGCGCTCACGAACTCCCCCAGCATGATCAGGGTCCTCAGGGCATCACCGGGCCCGTGCGTAGCTCTGAGTTCGTTGACCGGGGAGGCGAGCAGGTCGGAAAGGTGGCGCGGCTTGGGTATGACACCGTATCTGACCAACAGCTCGATAAGGATCATGCGGTCTTCCGGAGCTTTCTCACCGTCTAGGTGGTCAAGCGCTTCCCTAGCCGTGTCGAGCATCAGGTCTTCGAACTCGAAGTCCTCGCCGTAGCCGCCCACGGCCCACAGGAAGTCCAGTGCCAGTACCTTCTTGAACAGGCAGAGCCCTCTGATGTGACCCCGGGCCGTGGTCAGCGCCTTGTCGAGGTAGGCGAGTGCGGCGTCTGCGGCCCGGACCGGAGACGGCATGGGGATCTTCTCCGCGTCCTCGCGGACCTGGAGGTCTCCCTGCAAGAAGTGATAGGGCTCGTCCGAGTCCGGGGTCGGCCGCACAAGACGGCGCCCGGGGCCGACGACATCGACCCAGTTGTTGAGCGTTTCCCATACCGCCTGCTTGTCGTAGTTCGCCAGGTAGGGGCCCAGAACGAGCGCTGCCGCTCCCTGCAGCGTGTCGGCCAACTCCTGTTCCTCGCGCTTGATCAGGGCCGCCCGGACCCGAGGGCGGAAGCGGCGCCTACGCAGATCGTGGAGCCGCTCGTCCAGGATCGCGATCTGACGGGAAACCACCTCGACGGCCTCGTGGAGCCGGTCGCCGTCGGCCACGTAGCTCAACCGTTGGCGTGTCGCCTCTACATACACGTCTGCGGCCTGCCACCACGGCGAGTCCCGGTCCTCTCCCCATCGGGCCGCGGCTGCAAGGACCGTGAGGCGCGCCAGCACGGACGCGCGTTCCATGTCGTGATTCAGGTCGGCCATGACCAGTCGTTGGGCGGCCACTACATCGTCCTCGGCAAGCTCGGTCCAGTCTCGGCCCACCACGTGCGAAACCGCGAAGCGGTACGTGACGATCCGTCCGGTCACCCGGCCGGCCAGTTCGAAGAGCTCGGCTGTGGGCGACTTCGGCTCCATCGCGCACCTTTCGGGATCCTGTCCCCGGAGCATGCCCTGGCGCCCAGACCGACATGCCCGCCTGTCCCGCTCCCCGCCGGGCTGGTTCCCGATGCCACGCTGCGCGGCACGGTCGGGGCTCCCGGCCGCACCGACCGCGCGCACATCGGCCGGGAGGCGGGCCGCGTCTAAGGGCATGACCAGGAGCACGCCCACGTCGGCGAGCGGCGCCACCTTCACCGGGTGGCCAGGGCAGACGAGCGCGCCGACCCGGTCGAGCGGGACCGGTGACCGTACGGCGGCGACGCGGACCGGCAGCTCGGCGGCGAACCAGAGGAGCCGCAGTGCCCGGGCCCGGGCGGCCTCGTCACTGTCGGGGCTGATGACCAGTTCGACAAGGGCGGGGTCGGCCATGGTGGTGCGGGTGGGGCCGTACGGCGGGCCGGGGCGTTCCAGCCAGACCGTGCCTTGCAGAGGTATTGACGGGTTCAATGAGGCGGGCTCGCTGCAGGCGGACGTCGCCCAGGCCGTCGACTCCGGCTCGACTCTCCTTGCCACGCCGCCGGCTCCCAGCGGAAACGACGTTGTGGGGGGAGGAGCCGCTCATCTCCGGCCCGGTCACTCTTGCTGGTGTTCCGGGCCCCCGAAGTCCGGACTGGTGTAGTCGGGGCTGGTGAAGCTCGGGCGCGATCCCCAGGCCGAGCCGTCGTCGGGGTTGCTGAAGCCCGGGCGGTCGAAGCCGAGACGAGGCATGCGGCCGGTCGGCGCCGAAGGTGCCGTACGGTGCAGGTCGGCCGCCGTGCCGGGGGTATCGAGGGCATACTGCAGGAAGGGGAAGATGCCGCGCTCCAGCAGGGCCTCACGCCAGGTCGCCCTGGCCCGCTCCATCTCGCCGCTCAGTTCGCCATATGGCCCCGAATGGAGCGAGGGAGCGTTGCGCAGGGCGGTGAGAAGGAGTCCTACCGCAGCAGCGAGGACCGCGGCCGCGGTCGCGGCGCCGAACACCCAACCAGTTGTGATCATGGTTCGGGCCAACGCTGACTGGGGTTGGGCTACCGTCAGGAGATACCCAACGAGGAGCAGCATTGCGGCGGCTGTGCCGGCGCAGACAGGGGCCAGCACCGCGACGACAGCAACAGCGCCCACACGCTCAGTCTCGGTCTCGGCGGCCTCACCAAGCGTGGCGGCGAGCCCCATCCGGTCCGCGTCCGGCTCCGTAGCGCCTGACGCGGCTACGGAGGACGGGGTGGACAATGCCCGGTCGCGCAGTTCCTCGCGGACCTTCACGTAGTGCTGGTACTCGGGCGCCGCGGCCGCCGTGATGAGTGCGGTGGCGTTGAGCGCCATGGTGCGCAGCTGTTGGAGGGTGAGCCGCTGTCCCACAGCGGCCAGTTCCGGTCGGTTTGGTGCGGAGCGCAGCGCCTCGTCGAGGATCCGTTCGTATTCCGGGCGGTCTTCGCTCAACAAATGCTGCGGAACCGCCCCCTGCCACCGCGAGCCGTATTCCTGGCGGTCCTCGCCGGGCAGGCGTTGCGGCACGGCGCCGCCTTCGTACCCGGGATGTCCCTTCTGCTGGGGCCGTGGCCGTGCGCTTGGTGTGTGCGGCGGCGGGGTGGGGCTGCTCGTCCGTGCTGTCGCTTTCCGTCCTTCATTCCGCGCAGATGCGCCGGACGCCTTCGCTGGGTGCCTCCAGATGCGCAGGGCTGACGTGAGCAGACGGCGACCAAGGGGAGGCCGGTGCGGGGTTGAGACGTCACTTGGCCGTGCTTCAGCGCGGTCCATGTCGGCTGGCGGTGCTTCAGGCGGTTCAGAAGCTTCAGGCGGTTCAGAGGCTTCAGGCGCTTCGGGGGCTTCGGGGGCTTCGGGGGCGCTAGCAGGCGAAGGAACGGGCGGAACGACGGTCTGCACCCGAGTGGCAGCGGGCCTGGACGGCACAGCGGCCGGCCGAAAGCCTGGGGACCGTCGTGAGAAGACGGCCAGGACGCGGCCGGTGAAGGACTCAGCAGCCAGGGTCATACCTGCCCCCCGGCGTCCGCTGGTCCCTGTGGCGCGGTGATGCCGGTACCTGGCTGCGGAATGTGTGTGGTGCTACCGCCAGGTGGCGTCGGGCCAGGAACACCATTGGTCGGCCCATGACCGTTTGGATATTGCTGAACGGTTTGCTGTTGTGCCTCCTCAACCACACCGCCCAAGGCAGCCCGGCCGGCGCTCTTGACCGCTAGGGGCACCAGCGAGGCAAGTTGCTGCACGACTGACAGCGCCCCTAGGCCGACCATGTAGGCCACGAGCGGGTTCACACTGTGCGGGTACGTCGCGGCGAGTGCGCCTGTCGGCGCCCCGCTTACGAACAACCGCAGCACTGCGGCAACGCAGTAACCTTGCCAGCCGGGCGCGGGTAACTGCTCCTCTCCCGGCCGCACATCGGGCTGGCGCCGCGGAGGTTCGATCGTGTCCGGCTGCACGTTCCATGGCATCTTGCGGTGCCACTTGATGGACTTGATGACGTCAACGGCCTCCATGGTGGCGCCACCAGCCACCCCCACCCACGCGGCCATCAACCAGTCCATGAGCCGAGATTAGAAGGCGGCACAGCGTCAGGGAACGGCATCGCGGTTTTCGTACCAAGCGCAAGAGGCAGGCTCGGCGGATTCCCGTTGAGCCCGCTATGTGCTTGTCCGGACGTCTACGAGTCCACGAGGTATGTCTTCTCCCCCGCCATCAGCGGCGCATCGGCGGGCCCTTTGATGTAGGGGCCGCGCCAGATCACCCGGTGTTCCTGACGGCTGGGGTACCACTGCCGGACCTTGTGCATCCGCACCGGCCACCGGTGGTGGTAGACCCGCGCCTTCCTCTCGGCGGTTGGATCCATGGCACGCGGGGAGGGGCCCTGCCGGGCTGACTCCGATGGTCAAGCAGAGAGGTTTTCGAAGATGATTTCACTGCTGGCGGTGATCGTCGGCGCGGTGATCGCGCTTGCCGTGACGCTCCTCGCGGAGATCATCCGGACACACGGCTCGGTGGTTAGCCACGTTTCAGGTGACGCAGAAGCCGTGCCCGTTCGGCTGTGATAGGCGGCTTGGGAGCTGGCTCCTGTTCGGGGGAAGGTTGAGGCTTCCCTGGCGTCTCACCGGCATTGATGCGCAGCGCCTCTTCGATCCTCTCACTGGTGCGGAGAACCTCGGACGCCGCCTGTTCCTGGGGCCAGATGGTGATGAGATAGTCCTCGACCGGTTCTTGGCTGACACCGTCCGGGTTGACTGAACGGCCCCGAGCGTGGACACGCATCCGGTACCAGCCTGGCCCGCAGGGATTGAGCACCGGAAGATCATCGGGTGTGATCTCGTAGCCGGAGTGGATGCGCAGATCTCCAAGGACGGACTGCACACTGATCTCGACGATCTCGTCCCAGGAGGACGTATCCACAGGCGGTGCGGCGTCAAGGACATCGGCGCGCACGCGGACGTTTCCGGTGTTGATGCCGGTGAGGATCCATGCTCCGTACTGCATAGGAGCGGCGAGACCGTTCGACCAGCGCGCTGTTTCCACTGGCTCCTCGGCCTCGTCCGAGACGGCGAACATTCCTTCGTTGACGAACATGACAGACGATGTGGTCACGTCTGCGAGGCTACCGGGGGGAAGGGAAAAGATGCAGGCGCTGCGGAGAACCCGCAGCACCCGCATCCTGAGGTGGTCAGTTGCCGATCAGGACCCGGAAGGGGTCTCCGTCAAGCATCCGTTCGGCCTTGTAGAAGCCGCTGTTCTTCCCGCCCTGGTAGTCCTGGTCTGCCTCGCTGATCATGCAGGCACTCGCGCCCTTGGGCCCCGTACGCGAGGGCACTCCTCGGATGGAGCATCCCGGGAAGCTGCGACGCTCGCCACCGGCGGACAGGCCCTGCTTCGACGTGGCCACGGGATATTCGTCGCAGGTCTTCCCGTGGGGCCGTGTCTCACGGGGCGGGCATGCCCGGTCCCGGTTCCGGGCAATCGTTGTCGCGTTGGTCGTCCGGGTCAGGGGGCGCTTGAAGGTAGCCCCCGGCAGGCCCGAGTTCTGGGCGCGAGTGATGTGGGATGCGAGTTCTGGTGCCCTGCTCTTGCTGTAGATGAGCGCAGAGGCGTACCACGGCACGACGCAGCCGACCCGAGACCGGCCCGCGGTGGCGTTGTCGCATCGGAACTCGTTGAGTTTGTATGTGGTTGTTGCCGGGGTGTAGGGCGCGTTCGTAAAGGTCAGCGTCCATGTGGTGGCGCAGTGGCCGATCGCGCCCTGGCGGGTGGCCGTGGTGTCGAAGAACGACTCGCCCAGCTTCCATGAATTCAGCGGGGCCAGCTTCTTCGAGGGGAACGTTGACTCGGTGACCTTGCACGCGCCGCTCTTGGTGGCCTTACCACTGATGGACGCCTTCATGGCGTCGCCCCAGCCGCTGTAGGCAGACACTTCGATCTGATAGGCCCACGTGGGCAGCCCGGAGTCGCCGTAGCTGTAGTTGATGACGTTCATCTCGGCCTTGCCGGTCGTCTGCCGCTGGCCATTCACGGTGCGGTACGTCTCGTAGCTCAGGCCGGCGACCCAGCAAACGGCTTCCCGGGTCCCAAGGATCCGACCGCGGGCGTCCTCACACCACTGCGGGGGGTTCACGCCCGCCTGAGGGGTGGGACTCCCGTGAAGAAGCGTCGACTGCCTACTGGCCGGGATCGGCCGCAGGCATGCCCCCGCCCCGTCAGCGTTTGGGGTCGAGCAGTTCTCGGCCGCAGCTTGGATGTCGCGGTTCTCAGCGGGCTTGGCCGCCGGCTCGGAACCCAGGCCAGTCACGGCCACAGGCCGAGGCTTGGCGGCATGCAGTGCGGTTGCCGGATCAGCAGCGGCCGGACCTGCCGGGAGCATTGCGCCGAGTACCCCAGCCGCTGCGACAGCGGATAACAGCAATCTCTTCAAGTGCAAAACTTCCCCCTGAAGTTGCCTCCTTGATGAGGCGCGCCTTTGAGCCACCCCACCATTGCTGCGATCCCATCACAGCCGCCACATCGATAACAGGGCTCTCTGAGACGCGCGTTGGCCGTTTGCAAGCCAGAATCCGCGCTGCTGCACTTCCACCGCGCGCCGACTTGACCGACACGACACCAACTCGCTATGTCTATGACCGGGGCCTCCCCCTGAGTGGTGGACACGCTGATACTGGATCTGCTTGATCCGGAGGAAGCGAGAAGACCGCCGATGGCGATGAAGGACTACCGGGACGAGTTCAAGGCCGATGCCGTGGCCCTGTACGAGTCCGCGCCCGGGGCGACACACAAGAGCATCGCCGCTGACCCGGGCATCAACAGGGCCACCCTGCGTGAGTGGGTGCTGCGGGACCGCGAACACCGCGGTGTTGCCGCCGCTGCCCCGCCTGCGGGCGGGACGCCCGCGGCCCGCGCCGAGCAGTCGGCATCGTCCGCCGATCCGGACGAGCGGATCGCCGCGGGGAGGCAGAAGCCCTGATCGGAATCGCTGCCGGCCTTCTCCGGGCCGTCCCAGCTCCCGGCATGTGACCATTCGCTGGCCAGGCGGCGGGGGGACTCGCCGCCGCTCATGCCTACCCCAGCCGACGACCTGACGGGCGCAGCCGCCGCGGTCACACCCGGTCTACGAGTCCACCAGATACGCCTTCTCGCCCGTCATCAGCGGCGCATCGGCGGGCCCCTTGATGTAGGGGCCGCGCCAGATCACGCGGTGTTCTTGACGGCTGGGGTACCACTGCCTCACCTTGTGCATCCGCACCGGCCACCGGTGGTGGTACACCCGCTTGGTCTCCCCCGCCGCATCCGACGGGCGGGGAGAGGGCGCAGCGAGCCGGATAACCCGCACATCGGGGTCCCGCGGTTCAGAGCCGTCAGGCCCGTTTGCGGCTGTGCGCACCCCGGGTGCGGCCTGAGACGGGCCGACGGCCGTCACGCCCTGGGCGATCAGCCGCCAGAAGGCGAACATGTAGCGGCCCACAAAGTCGTCGTACGGGTCCTCCACATGGCCGCCGCCCCACTCCCCTATCTCGGGGACCGGCTCGGAGCGCCACCCGGAGGCCTGGGTGAGAGCCTTCTGGAGCTGGCGGTGGTGCTCGGACAGATCTGCAAGTACCTCACTGCTTTCCTCCGCCAGGCACGCATCACCCCGCATCCCGTACATGCCGTCCGGCATCAGCGGCGGCAGCGGACTTCCGGAAGCGCGCGCCTGGGAGACTGCCTGCTGCCATCCAGGCGGCTGCACGGGCCCGTCCCGGTCCATGAACGTCGTCACCCGCACGCCGGGGTACTGGGCGGAGGGCAGGATCTGGTGCTGGGTGATGAACTGCCAGCCGAAAGCCTTGGTGTCCGACAGGGAGCCGGTGCGATTGACGACCACGACCGGCTCGGGCAGCACCAGCAGCCCGGTGGGCACAAGGATGTCCCGGTCACGGTCCAGCGTGCTGACGTCGGCCGGCTCAAGGGTGGCGGCCGCCGCCATGACCGCAGCGTGCGCGGCCGGAGAGATGACGAGAACCTCGGCCTGCCGCAGCAGTTTCCCCATCTGGCGTATCTCCCACGCGGCCGCCTCCCGCGGCTCCCGCGGCCACGGCGGCCGGTAGCCCTGCTTGCCCAGCGTCATCGACAGCGCCGCATCCCACTCCAGGCCCTCGGGCCGGGCGGCCATGTCCGCGAGATCGCTGTGCAACAGCACGCCGCGCAGTTCGGTGATGACGTTGTTCATGTTGGAAGCGAGCATCATCTGCACCCACGGATTGCCGGCCAGACACCGCTGTGTCTCCTCCCGCAGGCGGTGCGCCGCCCGTGCCGCACTCGCCGCCGTCCACTGCCCGGCCTTGTCCCTGCTGCGCTCCCGCTTGGCCCGGCTCGCCTTCCCCACCCCGCAGCCTCCCCCCACGACGGCCGATGCCAAAAGCCGTACCCCACCTCTCTCCGCACGACACGACGCGATCCGGTCGCGCTATGGAGTTCTCGGTGAGACCGCACACCAACACATCTGTCATCGAGTGGAGTTGGGCAGAGCTGTCCCTATCCTGCGGTCAGGGCAATTTCATCGACTCCGGCAGGAGGCCCTCTGACTCCAGCAACTCCACGATCTCCGCGGGCACACCCTCGTACTCCCGCGCACGGCGCCTGCTCTCAGCAGCCGCTCGGGCCCTTGCCTATGCACCGGGTCCTCCGTAAACGCATCGACCACGCACGCGCCCGCCAAGCCGCCCAAGGCCATCAGGACCGGCAGAGCGGAAGGAAGGTCTCCGCCGCCAGCAAGCAGACCGACCTCCTGCTCGCGCGCCAGGAGATCAAGCGATTCCAAAGCGAGAACGACCACCTGCGGCAACAGGCCCGACTTCACCTCGGACAGCAGGTCGAACAACTCGGCAACCACGACCTGGTCGACCGCATCAACGAACTCACCGAGGAGAACCTCTGGCTGTCCGCAGTGGAACGGCAGACGGCCACCAAGAACGCAGAGCTCCAGCAACAAGTCACCGCGCTCGAGAACGACCTCGCCGCCGCCCGCACCAGCCTCCGCATGATCCGTAATGAGAACCGGCTTCAATCCAGCCCCTGAAGCGTCGGTCGACAGCGCTCATGGAAATATGCCCCAGGCGGGGTGGTGCTGACCTCCTCAGACGAACCAGGCGAAGGGTTGCTTACGTGGGGGACATATCGGCCGAGCGGCGTCGCATTCTGCAGTCACCTCCGCCCGAGCTCGTCGCGGAGGCGGCTGCGAACCCGGGCGGGTCGGTTGCGGTGATCGATCCTGACCTCATTGGCGACCCCAACGGCTACGTCCCGGGGGAAGCCGTCCAGGGTGTCTGGCGGGTCGGCGAGGACGGGAAGCTGACCGGCGAGTTCGTGGAGAATCCGAACTACGGCCCACCCAAGGACGACTTCACCAAGCTCACGGATTCCAAGCACTGGCTGGACTGGCTCGGTGAACAACCCGCCGTCGCGGTGCGCGACTCCATCGCGGGGATCTTGGACGAGCAGGTCCCTGGAGCGGTTCTGGAGTGGATCAAGGTCCTCGACGTTCCGCGCTACCTCACCGGAGGCCGCCCCCGACCGGACGATGCGAGCCACATGATCGTGACCCGGGCCGGCATCGCCCTGCCCTTCGCGCTCTCCGTGACCAGCCCCGGACACAAACGGGAGATCCTCCAGGGCGCGTTTTCCTGGGTCGCCGTCAGACTCGACCAGCCCAGCAAACGCAAGGACCGGGTCTGGCTCGACCTACGAGCTGACCTGGACTGGGCCGAGACGGAACTCCGCAAACGGATCTACCTCGTCGGCCAGGACCCAGCCGCCGACACCACCTGAAACCCCGCCTCGTCCGAGTCGGCGGCATCCCCGATCCCCTCTCACAGCCGGGGGGTCGGCTTGCTCGGGCCCGACGGGCAGGAGGAGTGGGGGGAGAGCCCAGCGCC
>NZ_JADDRL010000104.1 GCF_021538895.1 Streptomyces olivochromogenes
GTGGAGGACAGGCAGCAGGATCCCGTCCATGGGAGGAACCATGACCGCCGCCGAGTCCGTAGAGCGCCGCCGCTGGCCGGTGCCACCCCCGGACGGCTACACCGTGGACGACCTGTTCACGCTGCCGGATCTCCCGCCTCACACCGAGCTGATCGACGGGAGTCTGGTTTTCGTGAGTCCGCAGCGCCGCTTCCATTTCCTTGTGATCGACCTGTTGGTCACCGGCCTGCGCAGCTCTCTGGACCCGGAGTTCAGTGTTGAACGGGAGATGACTGTCATCCTCGACAACCGCAACGGCCCCGAACCCGATGTGAGCGTGGTCCGAGCCGGCGCGGTCACCGGGCTGGACCAGACCAGATTTCAGGCGGAGGACGTCCTGCTCGCTGTGGAGGTCGTCTCCCCCGACTCCGAATCCCGCGACCGTACGACCAAACCGCAGAAGTACGCCGCCGCGGGGATCCCCAACTTCTGGCGCGTCGAGGAAAACGGAACCACCAGCGGGCCCGTCATCCATGTTTATGAGCTCGACCCACTCACCAATTCCTACGTGCACATGGGCCTGTACCGCGACCGCATCAAGGTCGACAAGCCGTACCCCATCGACATCGATCTGACCATCGGCGAGCGCTGAGCCCCTCAGAGCACCGTCGCTCCCGCCACCGGCCCCGCGGCAATCCGCACCGACCGACACGTCCCCGACCCCCGAAGCGCCCGAGCCACCTTCTCCGCCGACTCGGCATCACGCGCGAGGAACGCCGTCGTCGGCCCCGACCCGGAGACCAACGTGGCGAGCGCACCGGCCCCGCGTCCCGCCTCCAGCGGGTCGGCCAGTTCCGGGAAGAGGGACAGCGCGGCGGGCTGAAGGTCGTTGGAGACGGCCGCCGCCAGCGCGTCCGGGTCGCCCTTGGCGAGCGCCTCAAGGAGGTCCGGCGATGCCACCGGTTCCGGAATGTCCCGCCCCTGCGCGAGCCGGTCGAACTCGCGGAAGACCGCCGGGGTCGACAGCCCGCGGTCGGCCATCGCGAACACCCAGTGGAAGGTCCCGCCGACCTCCAGAGCCGTCAGCTGCTCCCCGCGCCCGGTGCCCAGGGCCGCCCCGCCCACCAGGCTGAAGGGCACGTCGCTGCCCAACTCGGCGCAGATGGCGAGGAGTTCGGCACGCGAGGCGCCCGCACCCCACAGCCGGTCGCAGGCGAGCAGCGCGCCCGCGCCGTCCGCGCTGCCGCCCGCCATGCCGCCGGCGACCGGGATGTCCTTGGCGATGTGGATGTGCACCGCGGGCTCGATGCCCCGGCGCTCGGCGAGGGCGAGGGCCGCGCGCGCCGCGAGGTTCGTACGGTCCAGCGGGACCTGCGCGGCGTCCGGCCCCTCGCAGGTGACGCGCAGCTCGTCCGCCGGCGTCACGGTGACCTCGTCGTACAGGCCGACCGCGAGGAAGACGTTGGCCAGGTCGTGGAACCCGTCCGGCCGCGCGGCACCCACGGCGAGCTGGACGTTGACCTTGGCCGGGACCCGTACCGTGACGCTCACTTGTCGGACTCCCTGTGCTCGGCGATCCGGGCGAACTCCTCCACCGTCAGCGACTCCCCGCGCGCCTGCGGCGAGACGCCGGCGGCGACGAGGGCCGCCTCGGCGGCCGCGGCCGATCCGGCCCAGCCGGCGAGCGCCGCGCGCAGCGTCTTGCGGCGCTGGGCGAACGCCGCGTCGACCACCGCGAAGACCTCCCGCTTGGCGGCCGTGGTCTTGATCGGCTCGGCCCGCCGGACGAGGGAGACGAGCCCGCTGTCGACGTTCGGCGCGGGCCAGAAGACGTTGCGGCCGATGGCACCGGCCCGCTTCACGTCGGCGTACCAGTTCGCCTTGACCGAGGGCACGCCGTACACCTTGGAGCCGGGCGGGGCGGCGAGCCGGTCGGCGACCTCGGCCTGCACCATCACCAGCGTCCGCTCGATGCTCGGGAAGGTGTCGAGCATGTGCAGCAGCACCGGCACGGCCACGTTGTAGGGCAGGTTCGCGACCAGCGCGGTCGGTGCGGGGCCGGGCAGCTCGGCGACGTGCATCGCGTCGGAGTGCACCAGCGCGAACCGGTCGGCGCGCTGCGGCATGCGGGCGGCGACCGTCGCGGGCAGCGCGCCGGCCAGCACGTCGTCGATCTCGACGGCGGTGACCCGGTCGGCGGCCTCCAGCAGCGCGAGGGTGAGGGAGCCGAGCCCCGGGCCGACCTCGACGACCACGTCGTCGGGGCGGACCTCCGCGGTGCGGACGATGCGGCGGACCGTGTTGGCGTCGATCACGAAGTTCTGGCCGCGCTGCTTGGTGGGACGCACGCCCAGCGCTGCCGCGAGTTCGCGGATGTCGGCGGGGCCCAGGAGGGCGTCGGGGGTGGGGCTGCTCACGGGACAAGGGTACGGGGCCATGACGGGCCCCCTCGCCGGGCGCCCGGCGCTCACCCCTGCAAACGGTCCCCGCAGTGCGGCCACGGGCTCGCGCCCCGCCGCAGGTACAGCTTCTTGGCCCGGTAGGTCTGCTCGGCCGAGGGCGCGTCCTGCGGGCGCCCGCGACCGCCGAGGCTGTGCCAGGTGTGCGCGTCGAACTGGTAGAGGCCCCCGTACGTCCCCGACGCGTCCACCGCGTGGGGCCGCGCGCCGGACTCGCAGACCGCGAGACCGTGCCAGTCCAGGTGGTCGGCGCCCTTCGTCGAGTCGGGGTGCGGTTTCGTGCCCACCTGCACCAGCTGCGTCCGCGGCTGCCGCACCACCTCGGACGTCTCCCGGTGCGGCTTCTGCCGGACGCCGTTGACGGTCCGCATGAGGTAGGTGACCCGTCGCAGCCCCTGCTGCCCGGGCCGCTCGACGACCTCCGTGCCCCGGAACAGCGTGGGGTCCTCGGTCCGCGTCACGGCGAAGGGGATCAGCTCCTCGCGGACCTCCTTCTTGCCGACCACCCGCAGCACGGTGACCGTCTGTCCGTCGCGCGGGAAGCTGGCGGGCGAGACGGAGGTGGTGTCCTGGCCGTGCAGGGTGATCCCGGCCTCCTCGATCGCCTCGCCGACGGTGGCCGCGTTGGTGCGGATGGTGCGGGACCGGCCGTCCGCCATGATCGTGACGGCGCGCTCGGTGCGTACGTCGAGTGCGAGTCCGGCGCGTCCGATGGGCAGGGAGCGCGAGGTCGACAGGTAGGCACCCTCGGCCCGCACCCCCCACTGCTGGAGGGCCTCGTCCACGGTGCGCGCCGTCGTCCACACCTCGCGCCGGTGACCGTCGAGGGTGAGCCGGACGGGGCGGCCGTGGTGCACCGCGATCTCGTCGCCGCTGGCGAGGGCCGCACCGGGGGCGGGCGCGACCACGTCGTGCGCGCCGACCTTCAGGCCTTCCTCGGTGAGCAGCTCGGTCACGTCGTCGGCGAAGGTGTGCAGGGTACGCGGCTTCCCGTCGACGCTCAGCTCGATCGCCTTGTCCTTGGCGACGAACGCGGTGGTGCCGCCGGCGAGGAAGGCGACGACGAGCGCCTGCGGCAGCAGGCGGCGCACGGCATTCTCCGGGCGCTCACCGAACCGCGCCCTGCGCCGACGCCCGGCACGCCTGCCGAGGCCGGAGCGCGCACCGGGCGCCCACGCCGCGCCCTCGGGCTCGCCGCCCGCCTGACGTGGCAGCACCGGCTCGGTGGCCGTGCGCCGACGCGTCTCGTAGGCGGGGCGGTACGTGTCCTCGTGCTCCGTCGGCCGGTTCACGCCGTACGGCACCGTGTCCGCGGTGTGCACGTCGTGGGGGGCGCGGTGGGCGCCGTACGCCGGTAGCGGCGGTTCGGGCACCCAGCCCCAGCTCGGGCCGTGCGTTCCGTACATCTCGTACGTCTCGTACTGCGAGTTGCTCACGCCGACACGCTCCAGAGAGCCAGAGGGGTCCGGATCGGGCCACCAGAACCTAGCGGAGCGTCCGTCACTCTCCAAAACGGCACGACTACGCACCGTCGCCACGAGCCTCAGGCTCGGCCCGCGTGAGCGTTATCCATCAGTTACGGATCGAATACGTTCAGTAATCGAAGGCGCGGGCCGTGTTCGCCCCCAGGGCCGTGGCCAGCGCGTCCTCGTCGATGCCGCGCACGGCGGCCATCGCGCGCACCGTGACCGGAATGAGATACGGGGCGTTGGGCCGTCCGCGGTAGGGCGCCGGGGTGAGGAAGGGCGCGTCGGTCTCCACGAGGACCAGTTCCAGCGGGGCGACGACCAGGGCGTCGCGCAGGTTCTGGGCGTTCTTGAAGGTGACGTTGCCGGCGAAGGACATGTAGTAGCCCTCGCGGGCGCACACCTCGGCCATCTCGGCGTCTCCCGAGTAGCAGTGGAAGACGGTGCGCTCGGGGGCGCCCTCCTCCTTGAGCACGCGCAGCACGTCGGCGTGGGCGTCCCGGTCGTGGATGACCAGCGCCTTGCCGTGCCGCTTGGCGATCTCGATGTGCCCGCGGAAGGACCTCTCCTGGGCGGCCTTGCCCTCGGGTCCGGTGCGGAAGTAGTCGAGCCCGGTCTCGCCGACGCCCTTGACCTGGGGCAGCCCGGCCAGCCTGTCCATCTCGGCCAGCGCCTCGTCGAGGGCCGCGTCGCCGCCCGGCTCGCGCGCGCCCTGCCTCGACCAGCCGTCGGGGTCCCCGTGGACGATGCGCGGGGCCTCGTTGGGGTGCAGGGCGACGGTCGCGTGGACGCTGTCGTACGCCGCCGCGGTCTCGGCGGCCCACCGCGAGCCCTTGATGTCGCAGCCGACCTGGACGACGGTCGTCACTCCCACCGACGCGGCCTTCGCGAGGCCTTCCTCCACCGTGCCGGACTGCATGTCGAGGTGGGTGTGGGAGTCGGCGACCGGCACCCGGAGGGGCTCCGGGAGGGGCGGTGCCGCGTTCTTGTCGGCGTTCGAAGGCATGCCCCGATCCTACGAAAGGAGGATGCCCGCGAACGCCGGCGATCCGCTCAGCTCGCCCTGCGGTGGAACGGATGCAGGAGATCGGACAGATGCCAGTGGTGATGTCCCTTGGCCTGCGCCGGTGCCTCCGTCGCCTCCGACCCCTCGGCCGGTGCGGTCTGCGGCGCCGGGCCGTGCTGCCGTCGCGCCGCGCTGAGCACCGACGAGACCTGCCCCGGCCGCATGATCCGTACGACGTGGCCGTCGCAGTTGTGGCACTCGGGCCGGCTCAGCGGGGACGGGACGATCTGGCCGTTCGCCACGTATATGACGAACTCCTGGCCGTCGGCGTCCGTGTGGTGCTCTATCTCGTACGACTGCTCCCAGCCGTGCCCGCAGCGCATGCAGGCGAAGGAATAGGACTCGTGTACGACGGCTGTCGCCCCGCCGCGGAGGCCGGTCTGCCCTGGGATCTCACTCATGCCAACTGCTCCTCTTGTCCGCTGGACAAGCGCCCCCGGTACGGGGATTCCCCCCGGAATCCCTTTGGGGGCGAGGGACGGGTGCGTCCCTTCGACCAGTGGACGCCTCCACCGGCGCGAATGCATCCGGCCTGTCGAGTGTTGGAGGCGATTTGGACCTTCCTTGCCAAAGCGGCCCCGGGCACCGGGTCTGGGCTTTGCCTTGCACAACGCCCCTTTGCCCTCCCATGGGGCATGTGCTCATGGGAGAAGCCTGCTGCTCAGAGGGCAAGTCCAGGGGCCAGGGGCGCGTGCCCGACCGTCACACGCCCCACTCGAACAACAGCGCACACCGGCTCACCGAGCACAGCCCACCACGCCACCCGTTCGCCGTACGCATCCGGCGCGCGAGGCCCGGCGCGGGGCGACCGCCGAGTGTGCCTACTCGCGTCACGCGCGCCTCAGCCGGCTGTACACGACCGGGCTGCGCACGACCTGGCTGCGCGGCTACCCGGCGGCCGCGGCGACCTGGTCGGGAGCGCCTCAGCCACGTGCGACCCGGCCACATGCGACGCGGCCGAGCGCGCCCCGGCCACGTGCGCCGCGCCCAAGTCCCACCCGACCCGGCCACGCGCGCCCCCAGCCTCGCGCGCCCCAGCCACGTGCGCCCCGGCGTTCGCGTTCACGAACCGCTCAGCGGCCGGCGTCGCCCGCCTTCTTCGCCGCCACCACCGCGTCGAACACCTCGCGCTTGGGGAGACCGGCCTCCGCGGCCACCGCCGCGATCGCCTCCTTGCGGCGCTCCCCCGCCTCCTCGCGCACCCGCACCCGGCGCACGAGTTCCTCGGCGTCGAGCTCCTCGGGACCGCGCTCGGGGGCGCCCTCGACGACGACGGTGATCTCACCGCGTACCCCCTCGGCCGCCCAGGCCGCCAGCTCGGCGAGCGGTCCGCGCCGTACCTCCTCGTACGTCTTGGTCAGCTCACGGCAGACGGCGGCGCGCCGCTCCGCGCCGAACACCTCGGCCATCGCGGCGAGGGTGTCGTCGAGCCGGTGCGGCGCCTCGAAGTAGACGAGCGTGCGCCGCTCCTCGGCGACCTCGCGCAGCCGGGACAGCCGTTCGCCGGCCTTGCGCGGCAGGAACCCCTCGAAGCAGAACCGGTCGACCGGCAGCCCCGACAGGGCGAGCGCGGTGAGTACGGCGGACGGTCCGGGGACGGCCGTGACATGGACGTCCTTCTCGACGGCCGCGGCGACCAGCCGATAGCCGGGGTCGGACACCGACGGCATCCCGGCGTCCGTGACGAGGAGCACGCGCGCGCCGCCCAGCAGTTCCTCGACCAGCTCGGGCGTGCGGGCGGACTCGTTGCCCTCGAAGTACGACACCACCCGCCCCTTGGGCGTGACGCCCAGCGCCTGCGTCAGCCGACGCAGCCGCCGCGTGTCCTCGGCGGCGACCACGTCCGCGCCCTCCAGCTCCCGGGCGAGCCGGGGCGGCGCGTCCGCGATGTCGCCGATGGGGGTGCCCGCCAAAACAAGGGTTCCAGTCACACCCCCATCCTCCCAGGGCCGCGGACACCCGAACGCACCCGCGGTCACGGGCACCGCCCAGGCCGCACCCCCGGGCCCCGCCCCACGTCAGCGCCCCCGTCCTCCCGCCGGAGGCCAACGCACCGCAACCGGTACGGCCCATGCACGGGACTCACACAGAAGGGTTCCCTACGATGGCGCGGTGACCAGTACCGCGTCCTCGACGGACACCCGGCATGGCCTGGCCCCGCACGACGAGCGGCCGACGTGGCAGCAGCGGCTGCGCCGCTTCGGCTACACGGCGGGGCCGAGAGTCGACGTCCGCGACCGGCTCGTGCCGCCGTACACCGAGCCCAGCCCCCGCCTGTGGCTGGCGCTGGGCGTGCCGAAGACGCCGGCCGAGCGGATCACCCGCTGGTCTGGCTGGGGCGGTCCGCTGCTGGTGACGCTGATGGCGGGCCTGATGCGGTTCTGGAACCTGGGCAGCCCGAAGGCGGTGATATTCGACGAGACGTACTACGCCAAGGACGCCTGGGCGCTCGTCCACCGCGGCTTCGAGGTCAACTGGGACAAGAACGCCAACGATCTGATCCTGCAGAAGGCGGGGTACATCGGCATCCCGACGGACGCGGCGTACGTCGTGCACCCGCCCGTCGGCAAGTACGTCATCGGGCTCGGCGAACTGATCTTCGGGTTCAATCCGTTCGGCTGGCGGTTCATGACGGCGCTGCTGGGCACGCTCAGCGTGCTGCTGCTGTGCCGGATCGGGCGCCGTATGTTCCGCTCCACGTTCCTGGGCTGTCTGGCGGGCGCGCTGATGGCGGTGGACGGCCTGCACTTCGTGATGAGCCGGACCTCGCTGCTCGACGGCGTGCTGATGTTCTTCGTGCTGGCGGCCTTCGGCTGCCTGGTCATCGACCGGGACAAGGCCAGGGAGCGGCTCGCCGCCGCGCTGCCCACCGACCCGGACGGCCGCGTCCGCCCCGACGCGTACATCGGCGACACCCTCCAGCTGGGCTGGCGGCCGTGGCGCTGGGCGGCCGGTCTGCTGCTCGGCCTCGCCATCGGCACCAAGTGGAACGGCCTGTACATCCTGGCCGCGTTCTGCGTGATGGCGCTGCTCTGGGACGTCGGCGCCCGCAAGGTGGCCGGCGCCCGGCGCCCGTACACGGCGGTCCTCAAGCACGACACGGGCATCACGTTCGTGGCGACGGTCCCGGTGGCGATCGCCGTGTACCTGACCTCCTGGATCGGCTGGATCCTCTCCCCGACCGACGGCACCGGCGGCTACTTCCGCAACTGGGCGGCCACCGACGGCAAGGGCGGCAGCTGGGCCTTCCTGCCGGACTGGGTGCGCAGCCTGTGGCACTACGAGCACGAGGTGTACAAGTTCCACGTCGGCCTGTCGTCCCCGCACACGTACCAGTCGAACCCGTGGAGCTGGATCGTCCTGGGCCGCCCGGTCTCGTACTTCTACGAGTCCCCCTCCCCCGGCTCGGACGGCTGCCCCGCCGACGCGGGCCAGAAGTGCGCCCGGGAGGTCCTCGCCCTCGGCACGCCGCTGCTGTGGTGGACGGCCTGCGTCGCGATCCTGTACGTCCTGTGGCGCTGGTTCTTCCGCCGCGACTGGCGCGCGGGCGCCATCGCCTGCGGGATCGCGGCCGGCTACCTGCCCTGGTTCCTGTACCAGGAGCGCACGATCTTCCTCTTCTACGCGGTCGTCTTCGTACCGTTCCTCTGCCTGGCGGTGGCCATGCTGATCGGCGCGATCATCGGCCCCCCGGGCTCCACGGACACCCGCCGCGTCATCGGCGCCGCGGGCGCCGGCGTCCTGGTCCTCCTGATCAGCTGGAACTTCATCTACTTCTGGCCGCTGTACACGGGGACGGCGATCCCCATCGACAGCTGGCGGTCGAGGATGTGGCTGGATACCTGGGTCTAGCCGGGCAGCCGCCCCCCGAGGACCGAGAGCAGCAGGCGGCCGTCACCCGCCTGCTGCCGTACTACCCCTCCCCTGGCCGACTGGTGAAGGCTGCGTCGGTCGCACGGCCGCCCTCTCCGAATCACACTGGTCTGTGGGGCGCCCCGGACGGTGGCGCGTAGTTACGACGGAAGGGCGGGACCATGACCCCGGACACGTCTCCCGGACCGTTGCGGTTTCTTGTCTTCGGTGCGGCGCTGCGGGCCGATTCGGCCAACGCGCGTCTCGCTTCTCTCGTGGCCCGGCTCATCTCCGACACCGGTGCCACCGTCGACCTCGCCGCCATGCGCGACTTCGACATGCCTTTGTACGACGGCGACATGGAGACCGCCGAAGGGCTGCCGCCCGGCGCCCTCGCGCTGCGCGAGCGGCTTGAGAGCAGCGACGCCGTCGTCATCTCCTCGCCGGAGTACAACGCCTCCGTGCCGGGCGTGCTGAAGAACGCCATCGACTGGGTCTCCCGGGTCCGGCCGCAGCCGTTCAAGACCAAGCACGCGATGCTCGTCTCGGCATCGCCGTCCCTCGTCGGCGGGAACCGTGGGCTGTGGGCCCTGAGGATCCCCCTGGAACACCTGGGCACCCGCGTCTACCCGGACATGTTCAGCCTGCCCGACAGCTATCAGGCCTTCGCCGAAGACGGAACGCTGGCCGACCGGGGACTGCAGGAACGCCTCACCGAGACCGTGTCGGGATTCCTCAGTCTGGTCGAGGCGGACGTCCGCTACGTCTGCCTGGAACGCCGGTGGTACGAGTTCCTCGGTGACCGCACCGAGGCGGCCATCACCCAGCGCGCCGAGGCCTGACACCGGGACGTTCGAGCCGGGACCTTCACACCGGCGCGGCCGTCTCTGCCGTCACGGTTCTGATCTCCGTTCGGACAACAATCGACAACTCCGGCCCCCGGCAGTCATGAAAGCGCATACAGTGCGACCCGCGACCTGCTTTTGAACGCGTTCACAAAGGGCGGCAGGCCTACACGGGGAGAGGGATCGCGCCATGCGCAAGGGGGTCAGGACCGCCATAGTCGGCGGGGTGTTCGTGGTGATGGTGGGCGGGGCCGGATACGGGGCGTACAACATCCTGTCCGCGCTGCACGACCCGGGGACCGGCGGCGGGGCCGCCGCCGTGAGGACCGGGCCGCCCAGCGGTGACGAGGTGAAGGAGACGACGGGGAAGTTCTTCGCCGCCTGGGAGAAGGGGCGGGCGACGACCGCGGCGTCGTACACGAACAACGCGGCCGAGGCCGGTCCCCTGCTGACGGCGTACGGCACGGACGCGCACATCACCAAGGTGCGCATCACGCCAGGGACGGCGACCGGCACCACCGTGCCCTTCACGGTCGCGGCGACGGTGTCCTACGACGGCAAGTCCGAGCCGCTCGCCTACAAGAGCCGCCTGACCGTGGTGCGCGGCCGGACCACGCATCGCGCGCTCGTCGACTGGCAGCCCTCCGTCGTGCACCCCCAGCTGCGCAAGGGCGACACACTCGTCACCGGCGAGTCCGCGGACCCGCCCGTCGAGGCCGTGGACCGCGACGGGAAGGTGCTGACGAAGGACCGGTATCCGTCCCTCGGCCCCCTCCTGGACGAGCTGCGCAAGCGGTACGGCGAGAAGGCCGGCGGCACGCCCGGGATCGAGCTGGCGATCCGGCACGAGGACGCCGAGCAGGCGGACACCTCCCTGCTGACCCTCGTCAAGGGCAAGGCGGGCCGGCTCCCCACGACACTGAGCGCCGGCGCGCAGGCGGCGGCCGAGACGGCGGTGCTCAAGTACGCCGAGTCCTCGGTGGTGGCCGTCAAGCCGAGCACCGGTGAGGTGCTGGCCGTCGCCAACCACCGTGCCGACGGCTTCAACGCGGCCTTCCTCGGCGAGCTCGCCCCCGGCTCCACGATGAAGATCGTCAGCGCCGCGACCCTCATCGACAACGGGATCACCGCGGCCGACCGCCCGGCCCCCTGCCCGCCGACCGCGACCTGGCAGAGCCAGACCTTCAGCAACCTCAAGGGCCTGGCCCCCGACGAGCACGCCACCCTCTCCGACAGCTTCGCCCGCTCCTGCAACACGGCGTTCGTGAAGTTCGCGGACGAGGTGAAGGTGGACTCGCTCACCCGGGAGGCCCAGGAGCGGTTCGGGCTCGGGCGGAACGACTGGAAGGTCGGCATCCCCTCCTTCGACGGCAGGGTCCCCGCGTCCGGCGGCCCGGACACCGCCGCCAACCTGATCGGGCAGGGCCAGGTCCAGATGAGCCCGCTGAACATGGCGTCGGTGACGGCGACCGCGATGACGGGCACCTTCCGGCAGCCGGTCGTCGTCCCGCTGCGCCTGGACGGCCGCGAACCGGCACACGCCCGTGGCCTGTCGGCGGGTACGGTCCAGCAGCTGCGCGCGATGATGAACCGCACCGCGACCAGCGGCACCGCGGCCGGTGTGATGTCCGGCCTGAGCGGCAGGGTCGGCGCGAAGACGGGCTCCGCCGAGGTCGACGGGCAGACCAGGTCCAACAGTTGGTTCACCGGCTACCGCAACGACATCGCCGCGGCCGCCATGACCCAGGACGGCGGACACGGCGTCGACGCGGCCGGGCCGATTGTCGCAGCTGTGCTACGGACAGGCGGCTGACGTCACCCGGACAGGTCGGGACTCTAGGGTGGGGGGCGTCGTTGAGGAGCATGGAGGCTACGAGGGCTACATAGACGACACAGACCCTGGGGAAAACGCGGAGGAACAGGACAGGTGGGCAAGAGAAGGCGTGTCGACGAGAGACGGAAGAACCGGCCGGGGCCGGCCGTCATCGGCGGAGTGATCGCCGTCGTGGTCGGCGGTGCCGGTTTCGGCGTCTACGCCCTGTACGGCGGCGGGGCAACGGCCGACGCACAGTCGTCCTCGGTCGGCCACAAGAAGGTCAAGACCGGCCCGCTGTCCGCGACCGAGGTCCGTACGACCGCCGAGCGCTTCCTCACGGCGTGGCAGCGCGGCCAGGTCACCCAGGCCGCCGCCGCGACCGACGACTCCACCGCCGCCGCCTCCCAGCTCACCGGCTACACCAAGGACGCCCGCGTCAAGGACGTCACGCTCACCCCCGGCACCCGCAAGGGTGATCAGCTCCCCTTCTCCGTCAAGGCGACGGTGTCCTACAACGGCGTCAGCAAGCCGCTGACGTACGACAGCGCGGTCACCGTCGTGCGCGGCGCCCGTGACGGCAAGCCGGTGGTCGGCTGGCACGCCTCGGTCGTCCACCCCGATCTGAAGGACGGCGACAAGCTGGTCACCGGCGAGTCCGGCACCCCGCCGATCAAGGCGCTGGACCGCGCCGGCGCGGAGCTGACGGCCGCCAAGTACCCGTCCCTGGGGACGGTCCTCGACGGGCTGCGCGAGAAGTACGGCAAGAAGGCGGGCGGCAAGGCCGGCGTCGAGCTGCGCGTGGTCCGCGGCAAGAAGTCGACCGCGGACAAGCTGTCCGACAAGACGCTCGTGGAGCTGAGCAAGGGCACCCCGGGCACGGTGAGGACGACGCTGAGCCCGACCCTCCAGGCGGCCGCCGAGAAGCAGGTGGGCAAGAAGGCACGGTCCTCGGTCGTGGTGATGCGCCCCTCGACCGGCGAGATCCTCGCCGTGGCGAACGCCAGCCACGGCTTCAACACCGCCTTCCAGGGCTCCCTGGCGCCCGGCTCCACGATGAAGGTCATCACCTCGTCGCTGCTGATCGAGAAGCACCTGGCGTCCGCGGACGAGCCGCACCCCTGCCCCAAGACCGTGAAGTACGGCGGCTGGACCTTCCACAACGACGACGACTTCGAGATCAAGGGCGGCACCTTCAAGGCCAGCTTCGCCCGCTCCTGCAACACCGCCTTCATCAGCCAGGCGAAGGAGCTCCACGACGCCGACCTGACCCGGCAGGCCCAGCAGGTCTTCGGCCTGTCCATGAACAACTGGGCGGTCGGCGTGCCGACCTTCGACGGCGCGGTGCCGGTGCAGTCGGCGGCCCAGATGGCGGCCTCCCTGATCGGCCAGGGCGGGGTGCGGATGAACCCGCTGAACATGGCGTCGGTCGCCTCGACGGTCAAGGCGGGCGTCTTCCACCAGCCCTACCTGGTCTCCCCCTCGGTGGACCACCGCACGACGGCCACCGCGTCCCGCAAGATGTCCGCGTCCACGCTCGCGCAACTGCGCGACCTGTTGAACTACACGGCCACGTACGGCACGGCGGCCGAGGCCATGTCCGGTCTCGGCCCCGACTACGGCGCCAAGACCGGCTCGGCGGAGGTCGACGGCCAGAAGAAGCCCAACGGCTGGTTCACCGCGTACCGGGGCGACCTCGCGGCCGCTGGTGTGGTCCAGGCGGGCGGACACGGCGGAGACACGGCGGGGCCGATCGTGGCGGCGCTGCTCAAGCTGGGCGGCTGAGCCGGCCCGCCGGCGACCCGACGGGCGGCCGAGCCAGTACCTCAGCGGGCCACGGGCTCCGCGGCCATGTACGTCCGGCGCAGGAACCTGAGGAGCGCCTTCGACTCGAACTGCACGACGGAGACGCCGTGCGACGAGTGGAGCTCCACGACGGCCTGGACGCGGCCGAGCGGCCACACCCGTACGTCGCCGCTCTCGGCCGGCGCTCTCAGCCCCTGTTCCAGCAGCGCTCGCGAGAACGTCCACTCGTGCGGCTGATCGTGCGGCCCGGGCAGGTCGACCCGCACCGACCGCGGATCGCCCTCCGGGTCGTACCGCAGGACGACCGGCACGGCGTCCGGTTCCTCGCGAATGTCCTCGTCAGTGACTATGTGGGCTCGCGCATACTGTTCGACTACGGACATCGGACGGCCCCTTACACTGCGTGACCTCTGCGAAAGCTGTATCCGCCTCCACTCCAATGTCGCATATATCCCGAAATGCGCTCATCGGGTGGGTGCACCTCACGGGTGAGCGAGCCGAATCCGACGACTTACTCGTTCTTGCAAAACGTTCGCAACAAGCCACTAGAATCGGACGGTGCACGTACCTGACGGATTCATCGACGCCCCCACCTCCGCGGTCACCGGAGCGGTCGCCGCCGGCGCCCTCGCCGTGAGCCTGCGCGGCGCGCGACGCGAGCTCGACGAGCGCACCGCCCCGCTGGCCGGATTGGTGGCGGCGTTCATCTTCGCCGTACAGATGCTCAACTTCCCCGTCGCGGCCGGAACAAGCGGCCATCTTCTCGGCGGCGCCCTCGCCGCGATACTCGTCGGCCCCTACACGGGCGTCCTCTGCGTCTCCGTCGTCCTGCTCATGCAGGGCATCCTCTTCGCCGACGGCGGCCTGACCGCGCTCGGTGTGAACATCACCGACATGGCGATCGTGACGACGGTCGTCTCCTACGCCGTCTTCCGTCTCCTGGTGAAGGTGCTCCCGCGCGGACGGCGCACGGTGACCGCGGCCTCGTTCGCGGCCGCGCTGCTCTCCGTCCCGGCCGCCGCCGTCGCCTTCACCCTCATCTACGCGGTCGGCGGCACCACCGACGTGTCCATCGGCAAGGTCGCCACCGCGATGATCGGCGTCCATGTCCTCATCGGCCTCGGCGAGGCCGCGATCACCGCGCTCACGGTCGGCGCCGTCATCGCCGTACGGCCGGACCTCGTGCACGGCGCCCGCGGGCTCCAGCAGCGGCTGAAGCTCAGGGTGAACGGCGAGCTCGTCGACGCGCCCACGGCCCGGCCGGTCCCCGCCGCGGGCGCCGCCGGCTCGCACCGCAAGCTGTGGATCACCGGCCTGGTCGCCTCCCTCGTGCTCGCCGGGTTCGTCAGCTTCTACGCCTCCGCGAACCCCGACGGCCTGGAGAAGGTCGCGCACGACAAGGGCATCGACCGGAAGGTGGAGAAGCACGCGTCCTCCGACTCCCCGCTGGCCGGCTACGGCGTGAAGGACGTCTCCGACGCCCGCCTCTCCGGCGGTCTCGCGGGCGTGGTCGGCGTCGGTGTCACGGTCGTCGCGGGCAGCGCGGTGTTCTGGGCGGTGCGCAGGCGCCGTACGCAGGACGTCTCGCCCGTGAGCACGGGCGTCTGACATGGGTGCGGGACACGCGCACAGGCTCTACCGGCACGGGCACTCCCCCGTGCACGCCCTGCCGCCGCACACCAAGCTGGCCGCCGTCTTCGCGTTCGTGGTGGTCGTGGTGTTGACCCCGCGCGAGGCGGTGTGGGCCTTCGGGCTGTACGCCGTGCTGCTCGCGTACGTGGCGTACCTCGCGCGCGTACCCGCGGGGTTCCTGCTCAAGCGGCTGCTGATCGAGGTGCCGTTCGTCGCGTTCGCGGTGCTCATGCCGTTCGTGGCGGAGGGCGAGCGGGTCGACGTCCTCGGCCTGTCGCTGAGCGTCAACGGCCTGTGGGGCGCCTGGAACGTGCTCGCCAAGGGCACCCTGGGCGTCGCCGCCTCCGTCCTGCTGGCCGCCACCACCGAACTGCGCGAACTCCTCCTCGGTCTGCAGCGGCTCAAGCTCCCGCCGCTGCTGGTGCAGATCGCGTCCTTCATGATCCGCTACGGAGACGTCATCACCGACGAGATGCGTCGGATGCGCATCGCGCGCGAGTCGCGCGGCTTCGAGGCGAGGGGCGTGCGCCACTGGGGCGTGCTCGCCAAGTCCGCCGGCGCGCTGTTCATCCGCTCCTACGAGCGCGGGGAGCGCGTGCACCTGGCCATGGTGAGCCGGGGGTACGCCGGTTCGATGCCGGTCATCGACGAGGTGACCGCGTCCCGGGCGCAGTGGTCGTACGCCCTCGCCCTCCCCTTCGCCGCCCTTGTCGTCTGTCTGCTGGGATGGGCCCTGTGACTGCTGCCGTGACCGATGTGTCCGCCGTGCCCGCCTCGCTGGCGGTCTCCGGCCTCGCCTTCGCCTACCCCGACGGCCATCAGGCCCTGTTCGGCGTGGACTTCTCCCTCGCGCGCGGGGAGCGCGTCGCGCTGCTCGGCCCGAACGGCGCCGGCAAGACGACGCTCGTGCTGCACCTCAACGGCATCCTGAGCGGCGGTGCCGGGACGGTGACCGTGGCCGGGCTGCCGGTCGGCAGGAAGCACATGGCCGAGATCCGGCAGAAGGTCGGCATCGTCTTCCAGGACCCGGACGACCAGCTGTTCATGCCGACCGTGCGCGAGGACGTGGCGTTCGGCCCGGCGGCCGCCGGGCTGAAGGGGGCCGCGCTTCAGGAGCGGGTGCGTACGGCCCTGGAGCGGGTCGGTATGCAGGACTTCGCCGAGCGACCGCCGCACCATCTGTCCTTCGGCCAGCGCCGCCGGGTCGCCGTCGCGACCGTGCTGGCGATGGAGCCGGAGATCCTCGTCCTGGACGAGCCCTCCTCCAACCTCGACCCGGCCTCCCGCCGTGAACTGGCCGACATCCTGCGCTCGTTGGACGTCACGGTCCTGATGGTCACGCACGACCTGCCGTACGCCCTGGAGCTGTGCCCGCGCTCGCTGATCCTGAGCGACGGCGTGATCGCCGCGGACGGTCCGACGGACGAACTGCTGTCCGACGACGCCCTGATGAGCGCCCACCGACTGGAGCTGCCCTTCGGCTTCGACCCGCGGTCCGTGTCCGCCAGGACCGGCCGTCCCTGACAATGGGCGCGTGACGAACGAGGGCCACGGGGACGACGCAGGCGCGGACACCCCGGCGGCCGGCTCCCCGCGCCTCGACGACCAGCTGTGCTTCGCGCTGTACGCCGCCCAGCGCGCCGTGACCGCCGCGTACCGCCCGCTCCTCGACGACCTCGGCCTCACCTACCCGCAGTACCTGGTGCTGCTCGTGCTCTGGGAGCGCGGCGAGACCACGGTGAAGGAGCTGGCGGCGGCCCTGCGGCTGGACTACGGCACGGTGTCACCGCTGCTCAAGCGGCTGGAGGCCGCGGGTTATGTACGCCGGGAGCGCGCCGAGCACGACGAGCGCTCGGTGCTCATCACGTACACCGGGCGCGCGGAGGAGCTGAGGGAGCGGGCGGCACGGGTGCCCGGCGCGCTGCTCACGGCGACGGGGCTCGGCGGGGCGGAGGTCGCGCGGTTGCGCGAGGAGTTGCGGCAGCTCGCGCAGCGGGCGGAGGCCGCGGCCGACCGCACACGCTGAACGCCACGGGCACCCGGTTACCCCCGGTCTCACCCCCTGACGTGGACCGCATCCTTACCGGTCGGTACCTTGTGCACGATGTACTTGCACGCACTTGTATTGCCTGCCGTCGCGTAACCCCCCGAGGGAGGTCCCGCCATGCTCGAAGGCCGCGCCGTCGACACCGCCGCCGACACCGACAGCGACACCGACACCGCCGCGATCGACACCCGTCCCACGAAGATCATGTACGTCGCCGAGGCGACCGCGCACGGCGGCCGGGACGGCTATGTGACCAGTCAGGACGGGCAGATCGACCTGAAGGTGGCGATGCCGCCGGAGCTGGGCGGCGACGGCAACGGCACCAACCCGGAGCAGCTGTTCGCCGCCGGCTACAGCTCCTGCTTCCACAACGCGCTGATCCTGGTCGGCAACCGCGCCGGCTACGACCTGACCGGCTCCACGGTCGCCGCGAAGGTCGGCATCGGCCCCAACAAGACGCGCGGCTACGGCCTCGCGGTCGCCCTCAGCGTCTCCCTCCCGGTCCTCGACGAGGAGGTCGCGGGCAAGCTGGTGGACGCGGCCCACGAGGTGTGCCCGTACTCCAACGCCACCCGAGGCAACATCGACGTAACGATCCTGCTCGGCTAGCGGCGCAGAGGAATCCCAGGCTCAGGGTGGTTGTTCCACCCACTGCCGAAGGCAAGTCGAAGGGAGCCGCGGGCGTGGACGTGAACGGCACAGTGGCCGAGGGCTTCGAGCCGGTCCGGGACGCGTTCGTGCGCAACTTCCAGCTGCTCGGCGAGCGGGGCGCGGCGGTCACCGTCTACCGGGAGGGCCGCCGGGTCGTCGACCTGTGGGGCGGCACCGAAGCCGTCGACGGCACCGGTCCCTGGCAGCGGGGCACCGCTCAGATCGTGCGCTCCGCGACCAAGGGCGTCGCCGCCGCCGTACCGCTGCTGCTGCACCAGCGCGGAGAGCTGGACCTGGACGCGCCGGTCGGTGCCTACTGGCCGGAGTACAAGACGGCGGGCAAGGAGCGCACGCGGGTGTGGCACCTGCTCGCGCACCGGGCCGGCGTCCCCGTCCTGGACCAGCCCCTCACTCCCGAGCAGGCCGCCGACCCCGACCTCGGCGCGCGGGCCGTCGCGACGCAGGCGCCCGCCTGGGAGCCGGGCACGGATCACGGCTACCACGCGCAGACGTACAGCTGGCTGACGGGTGAGCTGGTGCGCCGGGTCACCGGCCGGCCGATCGGCGAGTGGATCGCGAGCGAGATCGCCGGTCCGGCCGGGGCGGACCTGTGGCTCGGGCTGCCCGAGGCGGAGGCCGGGCGCGTCGGCCGGGTGGGCCCGATCGAGGCCCCGGCGGGCGGCGGGCTGAAGACCCGGCCCAAGCGGGCGGTCTCGGACGCCTACGCCGACCCCGAGTCGCTGACCCGCCGCGCCTTCGCCGCGATCACCCCGCTGCCCGACGAGAACGACCCCGCCTACCGCGCCGCCGTGCTACCCGCCTCCAACGGCATCGCCACGGCCGACGGGCTGGCCCGGTTCTACGCCGCGCTGATCGGCGAAGGCGACGGCGGCACACGGCTGTTCAGCCCCGAGACGGTGGAACTGGCCCGGGGCGAGCGGTCGGCGGGCCCGGACCGCGTGCTGGTCGTGGGCACGCGGTTCGGCCTCGGCTACATGCTGCACGGAGCGGCTTCCCCGCTCCTGTCCCCCGCCTCCTTCGGGCATCCCGGCCGGGGCGGCCCGCTCGGCTTCGCCGATCCCGAGTCGGGCATCGCCTTCGGCTATGTGACCAACGGCTTCCGCAAGAGCGTGACCGCGGACCCGCGGGCGCAGGCGCTGGTGCGCGCGGTCCGTACGGCCCTGGACGCGGGCGCGCGCTGAACCGCGTCACCGGCTCCGGCCGAACCCGCTCACACGTGGATCGGGTGCGAGATCCGCCCGGACTCCGCGTCTATCTCCCCGTGTGCCTTGGTCAGCAGTTGCATCGCCAGTTCGTTGAGCGCCCGCGCTCCGGCGATCTCCTCGCCGACCCGTGGCTGATTGGAGTCGGTGTGATGCCGGGTTGCATGCCCGTGCGCCCGTACCTCCGAGCTGTCGGGCAGCCGCACCAACGCGACCGCACGCGTGTGCTCGTCGTCCTCCTGGAACTCCAGCTCGACATGCCAGCCCACAGTGGTGTGCGTCATCTGGACCACCTCCGGAATTACTGCTTCCAGGGTGCGCCTCAGCGCCTCCGGCGTCACGTCGGCGGCCACGGTCGCCCGCGGCGATTTCAGGAGGCGGGTTCCTCGTCGAAGCTCGCGAAGTACGCGGCGGCCATGTCCTCGTCGGCGTGCCCCTGCGCGGCGGCCCGGGCGAACCGCTCGGCGGACGCGGCGGCGACGTCGAGGCGGACCCCGTGGGTCTCGCCGGCCCGGACGATCAGCCGCGCGTCCTTCTCGGCGGTGCCCACCGCGAACTGGGCCGGGGTCAGCCGACCGTCCAGGACGAGCCCCGCCTTGGCCCGCAGATAGCCCATGTCGAGCGGCCCGCCCGCGATGAGGTCGAAGAAGTCCTGCGGATCGACGCCGAGCGCCCGGGCGAGGGCGAGGACCTCGCCGGTGGCCGCGGTGGCCGCGAGGACCCAACTGTTGGCGACCAGCTTCAGCCGGGTGGCACCGGCCGCGGCCCCGTCGTCGCCGCTCCACACGGTGTGGGCGCCGACCGCCTCGAACACCGGCACGACCGCCGCCCGGCCCTCCTCGGGGCCCGCGGCCAGCACGGTCAGCTGCCCGGCCTCCGCGGGCTGCCGGGTGCCGAGCACCGGGGCGTCGTAGAAGACGAGCCCGTGCTCGTCGGCGAAGGCGGCCAGTTCGGCGACCGCCTCGATGCCCGCCGTCGTCGACTGCATCCAGGCGACGCCGGGGCGCAGCGCGGGAGCGGCCTCGCGCATGACCTGAAGGGTGACCGGGCCGTCGTACAGCATGGTCAGGACGACGTCGGCGCCCTGGACCGCCTCGGCGGGGCTGCCCGCGACAAGGGCGCCGTCGGCGGCCAGCGGCTCGGCCTTGGCGCGGCTGCGGTTCCAGGCGCGGACGGTGTGCCCGGCCTTCATGAGGTTGCGGGCCATCGCGGCCCCCATGATCCCGGTGCCCAGGACGCTCACGGTGAGCTTGTCTGTCATGACGTCAACTTCCTGATCCGTGCGGTCGGTACGGCGCTTCGGCGGGCCGCCCAGGCCATGTTCCCCCAGCCCGCCGTCCCGTACCGCTAACCGGCGTGCAGCATCAGCCCGATCCCCGCCACCAGGAGCCCCGCGGCGGCGATCCGCGGCGCACCGAACCGCTCCTTGAAGAACAGGGCGCCGATCGCCGCGCCGACCAGGATCGACGACTTGCGCGGCCAAGCGTCGGTAGCACTCGACCGCGAAGAAGCCGCGCCCCCTGCGGGAAGGATCTCCGTCTCGATGTTGCCGCAGGCTGTACCGAGGATTCATGGCGCGAGATACGAACGGGTGTACGAAATCCTCATATAGCCCCCTGAACAGCGAAGTTATTACCGCATGAGCAAGGATTGACTCACCATCATGGCCACGTCGTCGCGCAGGACCGCGTCGGCAGGAGATCTGCAAGGCGGCGTCGAAGGCCCGTGCCCCCGCTCTCTACCCGTCACGGTTTCCCGGCTGATCAAGTCCGGGCGGGCACGGTAGTCGGCCAGTTTGACGTGACTGGGCGTCTTTCCCATCGCCTCGTCGGCGGGCGAGGTACCAACGTCGGCCAGTGGCAAAGGCGCGCCGTGCCGTGCGTACGGCAGCGATCTGGGTGGCAATGTGGAGCTGGTGGTGCCAGGGGCTCTGGCCGCCGTGGCGTACCGACATGGCGTGCGCGAACGCCACAGCGTCGCGGTCGATGTACTGGTCCAAGTGCTCGAACCACGCCATGCTCGTACGCGAGGCCGCCTGCACCGGATGGAGTTCCACGCGGCGATGGCGGTCGTACTCCCGCAAGGCGTCCTCCACGTCAAGGTATTTCTGCAGGCTGTGTGCGAGGACGATCGCGTCGATGATCGCCAGTCTGGTGCCCGACCCCAGCGTGAAGTGGGTGGTGTGGGCAGCGTCGCCGACGAGCACCGTCGTGCCGTGGTACCAGGTCTCGTTGGTCACGTGCGCGAAGCGCTGCCAGTGCGCCGGCGCGCCCCGTGATCGACTGATCAAGCGGTGGCCGTCGAGTGCGCGCTTGAAGGTGTCCTCCAGCAGTCGCACTCCCTGGTCGCGGCCGAGCACGTCCAGTCCCAGACTGTGCCAGGTCTGCGGTGAGCATTCGACGATGCAGGTGCTGATTCCCGCGACCGAGGGGTAGGCGTGAAACCAGATCCATCCGGCGGACGTCTGCTCGAAGTTGAACACGAAGCCGCGGAACGCCTGGTCCGTGCCGAGCCAGACGTAGGGATTGAGACCGACTTCGATGCGAGTTCCGAACGCTGCGCTCTGCCCCCGGATCCCGCTGTTCGCACCGTCGGCGGCAACGAGAAGGTCCGCTTCGGGAAGCGTCGAGTGATCTGCAACGTGGTGGCCATACTGGACGTCGACGCCGAGCTGCGAGGCACGCCGGGCCAGGACGTCGAGCAATGCAGATCGGCTGATGCTGTATCCGTAACCCCCGAAGTGCGCCGTCTGCCCGCCGCCCGAGCCGTGCACACGCACCTCCTGGTCCTGCCACAGCACGGACCTGGCGGTGACCTCCCGCGCGCTTTCCGGATCGTTGCGATAGAGGACGTCCAACAGGTCGTCCCAGTACACGACGCCCCAGCCGTAGGTGGCCGCGGGCGGGTCACGGTCGTACACGGTGATCTCGTGCCCGGCATCGCGCAACTTGGCCGAGATCGCGAAGTACAGCCCCGCAGGCCCCGCACCGACGCACACGATCCTCACCGCTGCCCACCGCCCCGACTATCAGTCGGATGGGAGGCCTGTCGCTTCAGACGGGTCCGGATGCCCGAGGTGTCCGGGCATCCGGATTCGGCACTCACGAAACCGCCGAACGTTGATCGCGAGCTCACTGCGCTGGAGCGTCAGTAGCCGTGCCCACCACCGCCGTTCCCGCCACCGCCGCGGTCACCACCGCCGTTCCCGCCACCGCCATGGTCACCACCGCCGTACCCGCCACCGCCATGGTCACCACCGCCGTACCCGCCACCGCCGCGGTCTCCCCAACCCCAGCCGTCACCGGAGTGGCCGCGGTCTCCCCAGCCCCAGCCGCCACCGTAGAAGCAGCGGTCTCCCCAGCCCCAGCCCCAGCCCCAGCCGTAGAAGCAGCGATCTCCCAGGCCCTTGCTGTCGTGGGAGGGAGCCGAAGCAACATGGGACGACGAGGGGAAAGCGGCCGCGCTGGCAGCGCCGGCTCCGGCCGCGATGGCAAAGATGGGTGCTGTGCAGATCACAGCGGCTATCCGCCGCATCCTGCCCGTAGTTGCGCGCATGATGTCCCCCTTCCGGGGGTCGCAACAGGGTTCTCGGGCGCTCAGGGGAACGCCCATAGGCGCCAGATCCTGCGCGCGGGTCTGACGCGTGGTGATCCACCCGCCGGACCTGCTGAACCACGTCCCAGCATTTTCCAAGCAGGCTTGCGGATCCTACTATTGAGTACAAGACGGAGCATACAGTACGAAACGCACCGTTTCGTCAATATTAGGGCCACTTTCAGGGCAAAATCAACGGGGTGCCAATGGCTCACAAGGGAGACATGCCGTGGACACTCCCAGGCGGCAAGACGGCCGCCAGAGCGCTTTGGCTCCTGAGTACGCCGCCCAGCCCGACCACATCGCGCCTGACTCGCGTCGGCGACGCCGGGAATCTCACGAAGCCGTGCTCCGAGCCACGAAAGACCTCCTCAGCGAGGTCGGATACCAGCGGCTAACCTTCGAAGGCATCGCCCGGCGGGCCGGAGTCAGCAAGGCCACCATCTATCGGTGGTGGCCGAACAAGGCCGCACTCGTGATCGAGGCCCTCAGCGGGGAAGTCCCCCTGCCTGCCATCCACGAGACCGGCGACCTCGAAGCCGACCTCCGCACGGCCGTCCGTCTCACCATCGAGCTCGTCTCCGCCATGCCCACTTGCCTGATCCTCCCGGCGCTGCTCGCCGACGTGATCGAGGATCCCACCGGCACCGGAGCCTTCGCCGAGCTCATCGAACCCCGCCGCGCGTCGGTCGTGAAGCTGTTGGAGCGGGCCCGCCTCGAAGGCCGGTTGCCGCCGGACACCGATACCTCACTGATGGTCGACATCTACTCCGGAACCGTCGTGTACCTGGCCGCGGTGAACCGCATACCGCCGGGCGAGGCGGTGGTGGGCCAGCTTGTCAGCCTCCTGTTGCACGGCCACCTCCCGGTCTCGAAGGGACCCGCCCCCGCAGACCGGGAAGAATCACCAGGCGCGTGAGTAGGCCGCGCAGAAGTCGCCTCCTGCTGGGACGCTCCCTGTCGATGGCGCCGTAGGCCGAACCGAGCACGCACGGGGAGGGGCGACGCCGCAGTCAACGGGATGCCCTCATCCAGCGCCCTGACCTGCGAAGTTATTACTGCTTGAACGGGGGTTGACCGACGACTCCCGCAGGGCCGCGATCGGCGCCGGCTCGGCCCGGGTCTGCGCCCACAGCACGAGCCCGTACGCGCAGACCGACAGGACGGCGCCGAACAGTCCGAGCAGGGCGAACGGCCGCAGGCGGGCGGCGGTCTCGCCGCGCCAGCGGCCGACGGCGTACGCCGGGATCGCCACGCCCTGGATCACCATCAGCCAGGCGGTGTACCCGACGGGGGAGCCCGAGGCGCGGACGCCGAGTCCGTCGACGACGGTGTACGCGGCGATGGACAGCCCCGTCGCCAGGGCGGCCCCGATCGCGGCCCAGTCGGGCCGGCGCCCGCGCAGCCCCCACAGCGCGACACCGGTGATGCCGGCACAGGTCAGCGCGACCCCGGCGGCCCCCCAGCGGTCGGGCACCTCGTGGGCGAAGACGGCCGCGAACACGGTGAAGATCAGGGACTTGCAGATCTGGCTCAGCTCGCAGCCGACGGCCGCCGCGGCCTCGGCCGCGGTACGGGTCGCGTCCGGGAAGCGCCGGATCCGGGAGTGGAGTTCGCCGAGGCCCAGTTCTTCCAGCGCGGCGGCGAACCGGGGGTGGGCTCCGGAGCCCTCGTCATCGGCGTCAGTGGCGGCTGTCGTCGTCATGCCCGGCACGCTAGCGGTACGGATACGAGGCGGGCGAACGGGTTTACCACGGGAAAGTGGCCGGTGAGGGCGCCCCGTCCCCACGGATCCCTCACCGGCCGGTCCTTCGGCAAAAGCGGCGCGTCAGGCGCGCACCAGCTCCCGGTCCACGTCCCCGTCCCGGGGCCGGTCCTCGTCCCGCGTACGCAGGCCCTCGCCCTCCACATCGACGTTGGGCAGGGCGCGGTCCAGCCACTTCGGCAGCCACCAGGCCTTCTTGCCGAGCAGCGCGAGCACCGCCGGGACGATCGCCATCCGGACGATGAAGGCGTCGAAGAACACCGCGACCGCCAGGCCGAAGCCGATCATCTTGATCATCGACTCGCTGGAGCCGATGAAGCCGGAGAAGACCGCGATCATGATCACCGCGGCGGCGGTCACCACCCGGGCGCCGTGCTTGAAGCCGGTCACCACGGCCTGGCTCGGCTTCTCCCCGTGGACGTACGCCTCCCGCATCCGGGTCACGAGGAACACCTCGTAGTCCATGGCGAGACCGAAGACCACGCCGACCATGAAGATCGGCATCATCGACATGATCGGTCCGGTCTCATCGACGCCCATGAGGCCGGACAGCCAGCCCCATTGGAAGACCGCGACCACGGCGCCGAGGGCCGCCATCACGCTGAGCAGGAAGCCGAGGGCCGCCTTCAGGGGGACCAGGATCGAGCGGAAGACCAGGATCAGGAGGAGGAAGGCCAGGCCGACGACCAGCGCCAGGTACGGGACGAGCGCGTCGTTCAGCTTCTGCGACGTGTCGATGTTCATCGCCGTCGTGCCGGTGACCAGGACCTGCGCGTCCGTGTCGGCCTTGATGTCCGCGCCCTTGTCGCGGATCGCGTGCACCAGGTCCTCGGTGGTCGTCGAGGACGGCTTGGACTTCGGGATCACGGTGATCGTCGCGGTGTCGCCGGCCTCGTTGGGCGCGGCCGGGGTCACCGTGACGACGTCCTTGAGGCCCTTGATCTCCTTGCCGACCTCCTTGAAGGCGGTCTTGGGGTGGTCGCTGCCCTTGGCGTCGACCACGACCATGAGGGGGCCGTTGAACCCGGGGCCGAAGCCGTCGGAGAGCAGGTCGTAGGCGCGGCGCTGCGTGGTCGACGTCGGCTGGGAGCCGTCGTCGGGCAGTCCCAGTTCGAGCGAGGCGGCGGGGACGGCCGCGGCACCGAGGCCGACGACGCCCAGCAGCAGGACGGCGACCGGGCGGCGCACGACGAAGCTCGCCCAGCGGGTGCCCATGTTCGGACGGCCGGCCTTGTGGGGGTGCTTGGCCTTGCGGCCGCCGCCCAGCAGCTTGCTCTTCTCGCCCGCCGGGCGCACCTTGCGGCCCGCGTAGCCGAGCAGCGCCGGGATGAGGGTGAGCGCGATGAGGACCGCGATGGCGACCGTGCCCGCGGCGGCCACGCCCATCTTGGTCAGCATCGGGATGTTGACCACGGACAGGCCGACCAGGGCGATCACCACGGTCAGGCCCGCGAAGACGACCGCTGAGCCCGCCGTGCCGGCGGCCCGCCCGGCCGCTTCCTCGCGCTCGCGGCCCTCGGCCAGTTCGGCGCGGTAGCGGGAGACGATGAACAGCGCGTAGTCGATGCCGACGGCGAGGCCGATCATCGAGGCCAGGGTGGAGGTGGTGGTGCCCAGGTCCAGCGCGCTGGCGAGCGCGGCGATGGTGGAGACGCCGATGCCGACGCCGATGAGGGCGGTGACCAGCGGCAGTCCGGCCGCGAGCAGCGAGCCGAAGGTGATGACGAGGACGACCGCGGCGATGGCGATGCCGATGACCTCGGTGGCGCCGGTCTCGGGCGCGGCGGTCAGCGCGTCACCGCCGACCTCGACGGTCAGCCCGGCGCCCCGCGCGTGCTGCGCGGCCTCCTTGAGGGCGTCCCGCGTGGAGTCCTCCAGCTCCATGCCGGAGACCTTGTACCGCACCGAGGCGTAGGCGACCGTGCCGTCCTTGCTGACGGCCCTGGTCTTGTAGGGGTCGTCGACCTTGGCGACCTCGGAGCCGTCCTTCAGCTCCGCGACCGTCTTCTTCACGATCTTCTTGTTGGCGGCGGCCGTCATCTTCTCGCCGCTCGGCGCCTTGAAGACGACACGTGCGGTGGCGCCGTCGGCGGTCGTGCCGGGGAAGCGCTGTTCCAGCAGATCGAAGGCCTTCTGGGACTCCGTGCCGGGAACGGAGAAGGAACTGTTGCCGGCCGCGGGCGCACTCGCCGCGCCGACGCCGGCCAGCGTCAGCAGCGCCACCCATATGAGGGCGACGAAGTGCCGTCGCCGGAAGGCGAGTCGGCCCAGTTTGTAGAGGAACGTGGCCACGAGGGCGTACTCCCGATCAGTCGTGGGGTGTTCAGGGCAGGGGTGATCAACCCCGTGGGTGGCAGGGGTGACCGGCCCGACGACGTGAGCGGTGACGTCAGGTGGGGCTGGTGGGGCTGCGGGGAAGTGTCAGTGAGTGGGGGCGCCGAGGGCGGGGAGCACAACGGCGTCGATGTACGACAGCAGGAACGCCTGTGTCGGCGGCTGCTCGTCGATCAGGGTGCGGGCGGCGAACCCGCCGATCATCATGTGCATCACGTAGTCGATCGCGGGGTTGTCCGCATGGATCTCGCCCCGGTCGATCGCCCGTTGCAGCACGGTCCGGAACTCCGCCATCTCCGGCTCGATCAGGTGCTCCCGGAACGCCTTCAGGAGGTCCGGGTTTCCGTGGATCGCCATGGCCAGACCCCGCATCAGCGCGGAGTTCTGTTCCATCTCGCAGTCGTCCGACCGCAGGGTGAGGGCGTGCAGATCGCCCTTGAGCGACCCGGTGTCGACCTCGTCGGCGGAGCCGCCCGGCTTGCTGTGCCGCACCGCCTTCGCCACCAGTTCGGCCTTGCCGCCCCACTGGCGGTAGAGCGTGGCCTTGCTGGACCGCGTGCGGGCGGCCACGGCGTCCATGGTCAGGGCGTCGTAGCCGACCTCGCGGAGCAGGTCGAGCACGGCCTCGTACAACTCGGCCTCGCGCTCCGGCGTGATACGACTGCGGCGCGCTGTCGCGACCTCGGTCATCTCTCCCACCTTCCCGCTTCGACGTTCTGCATCGAACGACACCGTTTCGTACGACACGAATGTAGCGCAGCCCCCTGCGAAACGAAACAGTTTCGTACGTGTCCTGAGTCACGCCGTACCGAGGCGCCCGGACCTGTCACGAGTTGCTCCACTCCATCCCCGGGAAAAGCATGGGTAGGTGAGCTATCTGCGCATGCCGCATCTCAGCGGCGAACAGCTGTGCTTCGTGGCGGAGGACGATCTCTGGCTGGCCCCCCTCGACGCCCCGGGCCGCGCCTCGCGGCTCACCGTGGACCGCGCCAAGACCGGCCACCCCCGCTTCTCCCCCGACGGCAGCCACATCGCGTACACGAGCTGGCGCAGCCTCGCGCCCGAGATCCACCTGGTCGGCGTGGACGGCGGGCCCGGGCAGCGGCTGACGTACTGGGGAAGCGCCGACACCCGGGTCTGCGGCTGGACCCCGGACGGCGAGATCCTCGCCGTCGCCTCCCACGGCCAGCCCTTCTCGTACTTCACCTGGGCCTACAAGGTCGCCACCGACGGCGACCCCGGCCGCAAGCTCCCCTGGGGACCGGTCTCCGACATCCAGGTCGCCGACCTCGACGAGGGGCACCGGACCCTGCTCCTGACCGGCACCCCGCCGCACGAACCCGCCTCCTGGAAGCGCTACCGCGGCGGCGCCATGGGCCGGTTGTGGCTGCACGGGCAGCGGCTGCTGGAGGGCATCGGCGGCCACCTGGACTCCCCCATGTTCGTCGGCGGCCGGATCGCCTTCCTCTCCGACCACGAGGGCGTCGGCAACCTCTACTCCTGCGCGTACGACGGCACCGACCTGCGCCGCCACACCGACCACGACGCCTTCTACGCCCGGCACGCCGCCGGCGACGGCACCCGGATCGTGTACCAGTGCGCGGGCGACCTGTGGCTCGTGGACGACCTGGCGCCGGACGCGGTGCCGCACAAGCTCGACGTGCGCCTGTCCGGCCCGCGCGCGGGGCGCCGCCGCTACCAGGTGCCGGCCGCCCAGCACGTGGGCGGCCTCTCGGTCGACGAGACCGGACGCGCCAGCGCCGTCGTCGTGCGCGGCAGCCTGTACTGGCTCACCCACCGCGACGGCCCCGCCCGCACCCTCACGGACACGCCCGGCGTCCGCGTCCGGCTGCCGGAGATGCTCGGCTCGACCGGGCAGGTCGCCTACGTCACCGACGCCGAGGGCGAGGACGCGATCGAGATCGCCTGCCTGCCCCGGGCCACCGGTGACCGCCCGCCGCGCCGGCTGGCCTCCGGCGAGCTCGGCCGGGTCCTGGAACTGGTGTCGGACCCGCTGGGCGAGCGCCTCGCCATCGCCGCGCACGACGGCCGGCTGCTGCTGCTCGACGCGACCGAGGACTCGGGCGGCGAGGTCACCGAGCTGATCCATTCCCTCAACGGGCCCGTGCGGGACCTGGCCTTCGCGCCGGACGGCTCCTGGCTGACCTGGTCGCACCCGGGGATCGGCCGCACGCTGCGGCAGATCAAGCTGGCCCGGATCAAGGACCGGCTGATCGTCGACGTCACCAACGGCCGCTTCGAGGACGAGAACCCGGTGTTCACCCGGGACGGCCGCTATCTGGCGTTCCTGTCCTGGCGCGGCTTCGACCCGGTGTACGACGTGCACACCGGCGACCTGTCCTTCCCGCTCGGCTGCCGCCCCTACCTCGTCCCGCTGTCCTCGGCCACCCCCTCCCCGTTCGCCCTGAACCCGGAGGGCCGGCCGGCCGCCGGGGGCCTGGATCCCCTGGAGGACGAGGACACCGGCGACAGCAGCGCGGTGACCGTGGAGACCGAGGGACTGGAGAACAGGGTCACCCCGTTCCCGGTCTCGGCCTCCAAGTACTCGGGGCTGCACCCGGTCAACGGCGGCGGCCTGGTCTGGCTGCGCTGGCCGATCTCGGGGGCGCTGGGCGAGACGTTCGCGAACCCCAGCGACCCCAGTGAGCGCCCCACCCTGGAGTACTTCAACCTCACCAAGGCGAAGAAGTCCGAACTCGTGGCCCACCTGGACTGGTTCAGGGTCAGCGGCGACGGGACCCGGCTGGTGGTCATGGACGAGGGCGACCTGCGGGCCGTGCCCTCCACCGAGTCCGGCGACAGCGACACGACCACCTGGATCGACCTGCGCCGGATCCTGCACTGGGTGGACCCGCCCGCCGAATGGCGCCAGGCCTACGACGAGGCCGGCCGCCTCATCCGGGCCTACTTCTGGGATCCCGGGATGTGCGGCATCGACTGGGACGCGGTCCTCGACCAGTACCGGCCACTGGTCGAACGGGTCGCCTCCCCCGACGAGTTCGCCGACCTGCTGCGCGAGGTGCTCGGCGAGCTGGGCACCTCCCACGCCTATGTCACCGCCGCCCGCCGCAACGAGGGCCCGCCCAGCTACCAGCGCTACCAGGGCCTGCTCGGCGCCAACCTCGTGTGCCGGGACGGCGGCTGGGTCGTCCGGCGGATCCTGCCCGGCGACTCCTCCGACTCCAAGGCCCGCTCCCCGCTGGCCGGTACCGGCATCCGCGAGGGCGCGGTGCTCACCCACGTGGACGGCCGGCCGGTGGATCCGGTGACGGGACCGTATCCGCTGCTCGCCGGCTCCGGCGGTACGACCGTGGAGCTGACGTTCGTACCGGCGGAGGGGGAGGCCGGGCGGGCGCGGCGGGTCGCGGTGCTCCCGCTGATCGACGAGCGGCCGCTGCGCTACCAGGACTGGGTGGCCAAACGCCGCGCGGTGGTCCGGGAGTTGAGCGGCGGCCGGTGCGGCTATCTGCACATCCCCGACATGGGCGGCTCGGGCTGGGCCCAGTTCAACCGCGACGTGCGCATGGAGGTGTCCCGGCCCGCGCTGATCGTGGACGTGCGCGGCAACGCGGGCGGGCACATCAGCGAGCTGGTCATCGAGAAGCTGACGCGGGTCATCCTCGGCTGGGACCTGACGCGCAACGCCCAGCCGGTGTCGTACACCTCGAACGCGCCCCGCGGCCCGATCGTCGCCCTCGCGGACGAGGCCACCTCCTCCGACGGCGACATGATCACGGCGGCCTTCAAGCTGCTCAAGCTCGGTCCGGTCGTCGGCCAGCGCACCTGGGGCGGCGTGGTCGGGATGACCGGGCGGCACCGGCTGGGCGACGGCACGGTGATCACGGTGCCGATGAACGCGGCCTGGTTCGACGCGTACGGCTGGTCCGTGGAGAACCACGGTGTCGCCCCCGACCTGGACATCCTGCGCACCCCGCTGGACTGGGCGGAGGGCCGCCATGTCGAGATGGACGACGCGGTGCAGCTGGCCCTGGACCTGCTGACCACGAATCCGGCGGCGACCCCGCCCGACCTGAGCGACGTACCGGACCGCTCCCGGCCGAAGCTGCCGCCGCGGGCGTAGCGAGGACCGGGAAAGACACGGACGGACAGGGAAAAGGGTGCCCCTCGTCAGGGGCACCCTTTCCGGCCGACGGCCTACCGCACTGCGTCAGGCGTCATAGTCCTGGTCGAGGCGGTCGCGCATCTCCATGTCCGTGTCCTCGCTCGGCTGGTGGGCACGGTCACGCGGCTGCTGGCCACGCTGCGGCTGCTGCTGACCCCGCTGGGGCTGCTGCTGGGCGCGCTGGCCGGCCTTCTCGCGGGCCTGGCCCGCCTTCTGCTTGCCCTGGTCCTGGTGCTGGTCCTTCATACCCATGAGGGTTCACTCCCGTGGTGGGTGGGGGAAACGGCCCCGGGATCGGCCCCGCGACGGGGCCCTGTGGGGCCTCGACCAGATTCACACGGCCGGACACGCTCCGCATGTCGATCAGTCACGGTGCGTAGCACGCGCCTGTTCGTCGGCCTCTCCGCCCGCACCGACCAGCCCCGTGCGCATGCCGCGCAGCCGCGGCGCGAACCGCCGCATCTCGCGCCCGCCCACCGTCCCGATGAGCCCCGGCAGATACCCGCGCACCCCCTGCATGCCGCGCAGCCACCGCTGCCCGTACACATGGCTGGAGCGGCGCTCGATCCCGGCGACGATCCGGTCCACCGCCGGGCCCAGCGGATAGGTCTTGTTGGCCGGCCAGGGCAGCCGCTGCCGCAGCTCCCGCATGACGTCGTCCTGGTCGGCTCCGCGCACCATGTCCGTGTCGGTCCACGACAGATACGCGACGCCGACGCGCACGCCCTCGTGGGCGACCTCGGCGCGCAGGCAGTGCGCGTACGCCTCCACGCCCGACTTGGACGCGCAGTACGCCGTCATCATCGGCGCCGGGGTGATCGCGGCGAGCGAGGCGACCTGCAGCAGATAGCCGCGGCTCTCGGTGAGCACCGGCAGGAAGGCGCGGGCGGTCACCGCCGAGCCGATCAGGTTGACCTCGATCACCCGCCGCCAGGCCTGCGGATCGGAGTCGACGAACGGACCGCCGTTCGCCACACCGGCGTTGGCGACGACGATGTCGACCTTGCCGAAGCGCTCCTTGACCTCGTGCGCCACCCGGGTCATCGCCTCGTGGTCGGTGACGTCGGCGTACCAGTGGTCGCTCTCACTATGGAGCCGCCCGGAGACCTCCTTGAGCGCGTCCGCCTCCAGACCGACCAGCGCCAGCTTGGCGCCGCGCGCGGAGAGTTTGCGGGCGAGCAGCTCACCGACACCGCGCGCGGCTCCGGTGACGACCACTACCTGTCCTTCGAGGCCGACCCTGCTCATGCGCCCTCCTTGATGTGTGCGTACGTGGTGACGAGTTCCCGGATCTTCCCGGTGACCAACTCGGGTGCCTCCACCGGTGTCATGTGGCCGAGCCCGGGAAGCTCGGTCATGCCGACGCACGCCGGAAGCGCGGCGACGAGCGCCCGCGCGTGCACCGGTGGCGTGAGCCGGTCGGCGGTGCCGACGAGGACCGCCGTCGGCACCGTCAACTCCCGTACGTTCTGGTCGAGGTCGAGCCGCTCCAGCACCTTCGACCAGGCGTGCCGCACGGTGCGCGGGCAGGCGTGCACGATCCGCGCGCAGGCCTCGACCATGTGCGGGGCGGAACCGGCGCCCATCGTGGCGTACTTGAGGATCCGCTTGGCGATAGGCGTGACCGGACCGAGCGGGGCGGGCGACCCGAGAACGCGCGCGGTGAGCCAGGTGCGCAGGCGGCCGGCGCGCAGCGGCACCACGCGGGACTCCGCGACGAGCCGCGAACTGCCCGTGCTGCACAGCAGGACGGCCACCGCGTGTTCCCGGAACCGGGGGCGCGCGGAGGCGGCCATCACCGTCATCCCGCCCATGGAGTGCCCCACGACGACGGCCTTCTCGCCGGGCGCGAGCGTGTGGGCGAGCACCGCCTCCAGGTCGTCCGCGAGCGCCTCGGTGGTACAGGCGGGGCTCGCCGGGCTGCGCCCGTGGCCCCTCTGGTCGTACGCGATGACCCGGTGGTCCGCGGCCAGGTCCCGGATCTGCGCCGCCCAGAAGGCGGTCGAGCAGGTCCAGCCGTGGGCGAGGACGACGGGGGGCGCGTCCTTCGGGCCGTGCACCTCGACGTGCAGGCGCGCGCCGTCGGCGGAGACCG
>NZ_JADDRL010000105.1 GCF_021538895.1 Streptomyces olivochromogenes
CGGCGCCGGCGCGGGATCCGGCTGGGGCTCGGGGTACCAGCAGCCCGCGCCGAAGCCCCGCAGCGGGCGCGGCGGGATGGTCGCCGCCATCCTGGTGGCCGCGCTGGTCGCGGGCGGTCTGGGTGGCGGACTCGGCTACACCCTGGCCAAGAACCACGATGAGACCGGCTCCACCACCGTCTCCGCCTCCGACAACGGCGTCTCCCAGATCAAGCGCTCCCCGGGCACCATCGCGGCCGTCGCCGCCAGGGCGCTGCCCAGCACGGTCACCATCGAGGCCGAGTCGACGAACGGCGAGGGCGGCACCGGCACCGGGTTCGTCTTCGACACCCAGGGCCACATCGTCACGAACAACCACGTCGTGGCCGACGCCGTGGACGGCGGCAAGCTCACCGCGACCTTCCCCAGCGGCAAGAAGTTCGACGCCGAGGTCGTCGGACACGCCCAGGGCTACGACGTCGCGGTCATCAAGCTCAAGAACGCCCCCTCCGACCTCAAGCCGCTCGCCCTCGGTGACTCCGACAAGGTGGCCGTGGGGGACGAGACGATCGCCATCGGCGCCCCGTTCGGCCTGTCCAACACGGTGACGACCGGCATCATCAGCGCCAAGAACCGCCCGGTCGCCTCCAGCGACGGCAGCGCCTCCAGCAAGGCCTCCTACATGAGCGCCCTGCAGACCGACGCGTCCATCAACCCGGGCAACTCCGGCGGCCCCCTGCTCGACGCGGGCGGCGCGGTCATCGGCATCAACTCCGCGATCCAGTCCTCCAGCAGCGGCGGTCTGGGCGGCTCCGGCCAGTCCGGCTCGATCGGCCTGGGCTTCGCCATCCCGATCAACCAGGCCAAGTACGTCGCCCAGCAGCTGATCAAGACCGGCAAGCCCGTCTACGCCAAGATCGGCGCGTCCGTCTCCCTGGAGGACACCACCGAGGGCGCGAAGATCACGGACACGGGTGCCAGCGGCTCCGCCGCGGTCGAGACGGGTGGTCCCGCGGAGAAGGCGGGCCTCAAGCCCGGCGACGTCATCACCAAGCTCGACGACCATGTGATCGACTCCGGCCCGACCCTGATCGGCGAGATCTGGACGCACAAGCCGGGCGACACGGTCAAGATCACCTACGAGCGCGGCGGCCAGGAGCACACGGTCGATCTGACCCTGGGCGCCCGGTCGGGCGACAGCTGACGCCCGGCCCGCAGGCCGCGCCCACTGCCTGACTCCCCACCGCCGACACCCCTTTGGCCACGCGGCTCACCGCCCCGTCACAGGATCACCGTCCCGTGCGAGCGCGCCCGCCGGGTACGCTGTACCCGCTCCGCACCACATGGGCGGACGCGGGGTGGGTTGCCCGAGCGGCCTAAGGGAACGGTCTTGAAAACCGTCGTGGCAGCGATGTCACCGTGGGTTCAAATCCCACACCCACCGCCAGAACAACGGCCCCTGACCGGTCAGTCCGGTCAGGGGCCGTTGTGCGCGGTCGAGAAGCGAGGGGGAACCGTGCACGCTCATGCTGGTGTGGATCGCCGGCCGGCTGCTGACTCTGTGGCCAGCCGAGCGGCCGGGTGTCAGTGCAGTGCGGCCTCGCCCGTCCGGACGGCGCGCAGGGCGCGGTCGACGGTCTCGCGGTTCTCGCCGACGGGAGCCACGTAGTCGAGCACGTCGCGCGCGGCGTTCTCTCCCAGCGTGCGGGTGATCACCCAGGTCGCGAGGTACTGGGACGCCAGGCAGCCACCCGCCGTCGCGATGTTCCCCTCGGAGTGGAACGGCGCGTCCAGCACGGTGACGTCGCACGCTTCGACGAAGGGCCTGGTCTTCATGTCCGTGCAGACCGGCATGCCGTTCAGCAGCCCCAGCCGGGCGAGCACCAGCGCGCCGGAGCACTGGGATCCGATGAGCTGTCGCGAGGGGTCGAGCCGGAGCCGGGAGATCAGTTGGTCGTCGGCGACCACGTCCCGTGCCTTCACGCCGCTGCCGATCAGCACGACCTCGGCCTCGGTCACGAACTCCATCGGGCGCTGCCCGGTCACCTCGACGCCGTTCATCGACGTGACCACCGGCGTCGGCGTCGTGATGAAGGCTTCCAGACCGTCCTTGCGGCACCGGTTGATCAGCGCGGCGGCGATGAAGCTGTCGAGCTCGTTGAACCCGTCGAAGGTGACTACGGCTACCTGCATCACCACTCCTTCGCGTAAGGAACCAGACCCGCAGTCTCCCCTGACACGCCGCTTTAGGGCGAGGGCCAATCGGCGGCCGGTGGCATGTCGGCCCGTGGCCTCGGCGAGGTGATCAGAGCCGCGCGGCTTCCGGGATGCCGGAGTGAGTCCCATACGCCGGGTCTTTTCGTCGCCGGCCCTCCGGCATCGGAAGCTCAAAAGATGCTCAGCATTCCGTGATGGCTCTTCCCGGTCGACGGCGGCTCGCTATGCTCATGCCATTGCTCGCCGGAATTGATTTCCGAGAGACCCGACCAGTCTCTTCCGTGGATTCCTTCGGGATTGCCGCGGGGCGGGGTGACAAGTGAATGCAAGGGGGAAGCAGTGAAGGTGAAGTCGATTCTCGGTGCCGGAATCGCGGGCGTTTTCTGTGTGATGTCTCTCGCGGCGGTCGGTGGTACCGCGTCCGCCGCCGAGAATCCCACGTCGACGCCTTCCGCCTACATGGCATGGCTCGCCGGGCAGGAATCGGAGAATCCGGGTGGCGGGGCCGCCGAGACCCTCGGGGAGTTCAAGGCGCTGTCCGAGGCCGACCAGGTCGAGTTCCTGCACATCATCGGTGACCCCGGCCACGTCAAGGACTTCCTGGAGTTCGCGAGCCGGCCCGTGTCCGGGGCGTCGGCGGCGGGCTCCGGCACGAAGGTCCTCAACGGCGGTGACGTGGTTCTCGAAACCGAGAGCGGCGGTGCCGACGGGGAGAGCAGCGCCGAGGGAACGGCCGACGCCTCCGGCCTCCAGGCGTCGTCCGGGTGGCGGGACGGATTCGGCTCGTTCGGTGCCATTCGCGCGGGAGACCGGTCGGCCTGGTACACCAAGACCGACAAGGTCATGGGCGTCAAGGTGAGCCAGGTCAGGATTTCCGTGCTGTTCCACAAGAACAACACGAAGATCGACAAGATTTACAAGGGCGAGGCCGGCCACCGGAACTTCGTGCCGTTCAGCGAATTCTCGAACACCAAGCCCGACACGTGGATCGACGCGCGCGGCCTGGCCCACGCCTCGACCGTATGGACCGCGAAGCTCGAGACGGGCTCCAGCTGGACCGCGAGCGAAGAGGTCTGGTGCAACAAGGCCGGTGGTGGCGGCGGAGCTCTGGTCTAGCGGAAAGCCTTTTCGGCTCCGGGAGGAAATATGTTCGCACATCTCAGCCCCGCAATGTTCCTGGGCCCGCTCGCTGTCATGGGCCTCGTGGTCGCGGTAGCGGTGTGGCTCGTCCGGCGCTGACCAAGCACCGAAAGCGCTGAAAGCACCGAAAGGGTCGATAAAGCTACGAAGGGGTGTCTCTCACGAGGAGACACCCCTTCTCGCGTACGCCGATTTCACGTTCTCGTGTACGTGGGACTCACGGATGGTGCCCCGTCATCCGCGCCGCCGACGCGATCGTCGCGCGGGCCTCGTGTTCGGACAGGCCGGTGTTGCGGGCCGCGTCGACCAGGGGGTCGACGAGCGCCGGACCGATGCCGTTCTCATAGGCCCGGCACGCCGCCCAGAACAGGCGGGTGTTGCGCTGGCCCGGGTGGGCGGCGAGGACGAACTGCACCAGCCCCTGGCCGCGGTCCCCGGTCGCGGACGGCGTGGGCTGGGCCGGGCGCGGTGGTGGCAGGAGCAGGCGCAGCAGGGCGGGCGGACAGACGGCGGGAGCCAGGTGCGCGGTGCCGGGGGCGGTGCCGTAGACGCCGTGATCGGTGCGGGAGCCGGGGCCCACGAGGTAGCCGCCGGCGCCCCGGATGTCGATGCCGGGGGCGAGCCGGCCGGCCGAGTTGGGGACGACGACGTCCGGCGGGCCGCTGAGCCAGAGGTGTCGGCCGCCGCTGGGGGTGAGCACCACGACCGTCTCGGGGATGGTGAACAGGTGCCGCAGCGCCAGTTCGCGCAGGGCGGCCGAGGAGTCCGTACCGGACTTGGTGTCGAGGTCGATGCCGATCAGGTGGTGCGGGGGCAGCCCACAGGCGATGCCGTAGCCGGTGGCCCAGGGGGCCGCGGCGAACAACGCGCGGATGCGCGCCGGGTCGGCCGAGGCGTCGTACACGCCGTGGCCGAAGCGGCCGCACTCGCCGTGACAGGGCGCGGGGTCGGGGTGGTCGCGATGGGGGGAGCGCAGGGCCGGGAGTTTCGTCCGGGACAGGGGGATGACGGCCAGGCCGCGTTCGGCGGCTGACAGCGCGTGTGCGAGGGCCAGCGTCGTGGCCTGCCGGTCTGTGGTGGCCATACCCCCATGTTCGTACGTGCGTTCGAAAAAGGGAAGAGGGGTCGGGGTCGACTCGCCGGGCCCGGCAGGTTGGCCGGAAAGGTGCTGGAACGATTCCTCGCTTGCGGCGCTTGGGGTGGAGATGTCCCTGTCGGCGACGTTGGGGAATGAGATCACCAAAGATGGCGATAGGGGTTTATCGACTTGTCATCACGCTTGAGGGCGAATCACTCCTTCCGAGGTGGTTCACCAGGGATTCGGTGGGCAACTCTGGACTCGCGACGTCGTGCACAACCGCCGGGGTGGTCGGCCAACTTCCCTGGTAGCAGCCTTACTTGACGTGCCTCGGGCCATGTGTCCGGTGGGTACTCGTTCTGGAGGAACAACATGGCAAGCATCCGTACCGCCCGTGTTCTGGCCGCCGTCTCCGCGATCCCGCTCGCAGCCGCACTGTTCACCGGTGTCGCGGCGGCGGACAACGGTGCCTTCGCGGACGACGGATCGAACGCCGGCGTGGCGAGCGTCGTCGGCAGTGGTGTCGGCCACAACAACAGCGGCAACTCGTCCACCACGCAGCAGAACGCGGTCGGCGCCGGTGCCTCGAACCAGAGCAACACCGCCCAGGTCAACGGTTCCGCCTTCACGGGCATCAATCAGGGCAACGAGAACGTCCTCATCCACTTCGTGAACCTCTGGTGAGCCGGGCGGGGCCGGCGCTGCCCTGCGCGGATTGGGGAATCCGTGCGGCCTGTCGGCTCCGAAGTCCCTTCGTGGGGTGCTTTGTGGGGTCGTAACGCGCCTGCGCGGCGGTGCTTCGGTACCGCCGCGCAGGCGTTTTCCCGTGCCCGTTCGTGACCTTGACACTCGACGGTATCTGACGGACAGTCAGAAACCGTCCCTGTGTGCGGAGGGCCGGAGGCGAAGCCGTTCCGGTTCCCACCGTCGTGGTTCCGTTCGAGGTCGGGAGGCCCCCGCCGTGCACCTCGCCCCCACCGAGCGCCAGCAGCGGCTGCGCGCCGAACTCCGGGCGTACTTCCGGGCGTTGATGCCGGACGGCCGACCCGACTTGTCCGACCCGTCCGACCCGTTCGATCCGACCGGCTCGCCCGGTCCGTCCGATCCGTCGGCCCAGCGGACGTTGTTGCGCCGCATCGGCGCCGACGGACTGCTCGGGCTCGGCTGGCCGGTCGAGTACGGCGGTCAGGGCCGGGGCGCCGACGAGCAGTTCGTGTTCTTCGACGAGGCGTACCGCGCGGGCGCCCCCGTCTCGATGGTCACCCTGAACACCGTCGGGCCCACGCTGATGAAGTACGGCAGCGAGCAGCAGAAGAACTTCTTCCTGCCCCGGATCCTGCGCGGGGAGGTCGTCTTCGCGATCGGCTACACCGAGCCGTCCGCCGGCACCGACCTGGCGTCGCTGCGGACCCGGGCCGTGCGCGAGGGCGACGGCTGGCGGATCGACGGGCAGAAGGTGTTCACCTCCGGCGCCCAGCACGCCGACTGGATCTGGCTCGCCTGCCGCACCGACCCCGAGGCGCCCAAGCACCGCGGCATCTCGATCGTAATCGTCCCCACCGACGCGACCGGCTTCTCGTGGACGCCGATCGAGACGGTGGGCGGACAGACGACGACGGCCACCTACTACGACGGGGTCCAGGTGCCCGCCGAGAACCTCGTCGGCGCCGAGCACGAGGGCTGGTCGCTGATCACCAGCCAGCTGAACCACGAGCGGGTCGCCCTCGCCGCCGTCGGCATGCAGGCCGAGGACTTCCACGCGGCCGCGCTCACCGCCGCCCGCACGCCCGATGCGGTGACCGGACGGCGCCGGATCGAGGAGCCGTGGGTGCGGGCGCAGCTGGCCGAGGCGCACGCCCGGCTGGCGGCGACGCGGCTGCTCAACTGGCGCCTGGTGGGCGACGTGGGGGCGGGCCGGCTGGCGCCCGGCGACGCGAGCGGCGTGAAGGTCGCGGGGACCGAGTCGGCCGTGGCGGTGTACCGGATGTGCCAGCACGCGATCGGGACGGACGGGCTGGCGGGGCTGGTGCGTTCGGGATCTCCGGGCGCGTTCGAGGACGGCGAACTGGAACGGCTGAACAGGGCGGCGCAGATCAACACGTTCGGGGGCGGGGTGAGCGAGGTGCAACGGGAGATCGTCGCGACGATGCGGCTCGGATTGACGCGGGGGCGACGGTGAGTGGCGGGCCTGGCGAAGGGGCGGCGGTGAGCGGCGGGTCGGCCGAGGGGGCTGCCGTGACCCGCCCGCCCGACGAGGGCGCGGTCGTAAGCGGCGGGTCGGCCGAGAGGGCGGCGGTGAGTGGTTGGCCTGGCGAGGTGGCGGCGGTGAGTGGCGGGCTTGACGAGGGGGCGGTTGTGCCTGGTGGGTCGGCTGAGGTGGCGGCGGTGAGCGGCGGGTCGGCCGAGAGGGCGGCGGTGCGTGGCGGGCTCGACGAGGCGGCTGCCGTGACCGGCACGCCCGACGAGGGGGCGGTTGTGCCCGGTGGGTCCGCTGAGGTGGCGGCGGTGAGCGGCGACTCGGCCGAGACGGCGGCGGTGGGCGGCGGGCCCGACGAAGGCACTGCTGTGACCGGCACGCCCGACGAGGGGGCGGCCGTGTCCGAGGGGTCGGCCGAGGCGGCGGCGGTGCGCGGTGGTTCAACCGAGGCGACAGCAGGGATCGGCGGGTCCGCCGAGGGGGCTGCCCTGACCGGCACGCCCGACGAGAACCCGTCCGTGTCCGGCGGGTCCGCCGAGGCGGCGGCGGTGAGTGTTCGCCCGACCGTGGCGGCAGCCGGGACCGGCACGCCCAATGAGGCGGTAGCCGGGATCGGCACGCCCGGCGAGGGGGCAGCCGTGACCGGCACGCCCAATGAGGCGGCTGCCGTGACCGGCACGCCCGACGAGAGCCCGTCCGCGTCCGGCAGGTCCGCCAAGGCGGCAGCGGTGAGTGTCCCTGACAAGAACCCGTCCGCGTCCGGCACGCCCGCCAAGGCGCCAGCGGTGAGTGTCCCCGACGAAAGCCCGTCCGCGTCCGGCACGCCCGACGAGTTGGGGGCGCGGCTCACGGCGTACGAAGGGCAGGCCGCCGCTCTCGCCTGTTCCGGTAAGGATCCGGTCAACGTGGCGATGATCCGGCACTGGTGCGAGGCGATGGGGGACACCAACCCGGCGTACGAGGGGCCGGAGGCCGTCGCTCCGCCCACCATGCTTCAGGCGTGGACCATGGGCGGACTGTCCGGACACGAGGGCCGCACCGAGACGTTCGACGACCTGTTCGCCCAGCTCGACGAGGCGGGCTGCACCTCGATCGTCGCCACCGACTGCGAGCAGGAGTACCTGCGGCCGCTGCGGCCGGGGGACGAGGTCACCTTCGACACGGTGATCGAGACGGTGTCGGAGCGGAAGACGACCAAGCTCGGCACGGGGTACTTCATCACGACCCGCACGGACATACGCGTGGGCGCGGACCTGGTGGGCACCCACCGCTTCCGCGTCCTCAAGTACGCCCCGGCGCGCCGCAAGGAGCGGACCCCACGCCCCCGGCGCCCCCGCCCGGTGGTCAACCGGGACAACGCCGGCTTCTGGGAGGGCGTGAGCCGGCAGCAGCTGCTCATTCAGCGCTGCGCGGACTGCGGCACCCTGCGCCACCCCTGGCTGCCCGGCTGCAACGCGTGCGGCTGCCTGGACTGGGACACCGTCGAGGCGAGCGGCGAGGGCACGGTCCACTCTTACGTCGTGATGCACCACCCGCCCTTCCCGGCGTTCGACCCTCCCTACGCGGTCGGCCTGATCGAACTGGCCGAGGGCGTGCGGATGGTGAGCAACGTGGTGGGGGTGCCGTACGACAAGGTGCGCATCGGACTGCCGGTGCGGGTGGAGTTCCGGCGATACGAGGACGGAGCCGAGGGCGCCGACGGGGACGGGCTGGTCCTGCCGGTCTTCCGGGTCACCGAGGGCGAGGGCTGACATGGACTTCACGCCCACCCAGGAACAGGACGAGGCCCGCGCGCTGGCCGCGCGGATCTTCGGCGACCTCGCCACGCCGGAGCGGCTCGCCGGCTGCGGCACCGGCGGTGACCCGGAACTGTGGAAGGCCCTGTGCGGGGCGGGCCTGGTCGCCGCGGTGGAGGAGCTGGGCCTGCTCGGGCTGGTGCTGCTCCTGGAGGAACAGGGCCGCACGACGGCCCAGGTGCCGTACGCGGCCACCTGTGTCCACGGCCTCCTGGCACTCACGGCCCACGGCACCCCGGATCAGCGGGACCGGCTGCTGCCGGGCATCGGCGACGGCTCGGTGGTGGTCAGCGGGGCGCTCCCGGCACAGGGCGGCGTACGCGCCTCCTCCCAAGGCGAGTTGACCGGCACCGTCCCCGTCGTCCCCTGGCTGCGTGAGGCCACGCACGTCCTGGTCGCCGACGACCATCGCCGTCTGTGGCTGGCTCCGCTCGGCGAGGGCACCACGGTCACCCCGGTCGAGCTGACCGCACCCTGGTCGGCGGGCCGCCTCACCCTGGAGGGCGCCCGCGCGGAACGCATCGGCGAGGAACCGGACCCCGACGGCCCCCACGCCTACGCCGACCACCTGGCCACCGCCCGCGTCGCCTTCGCCGGGCTCCAGGCCGGCGTGTGCGCGGGGTCGCTCGCGCGGGCCGTGGCGCATGTGAACGGCCGGGAGCAGTTCGGGCGTCCGCTCGCCACGCGGCAGGCCGTTCAGCTCCGGGCCGCCGACGCCCACCTGGACACCGAGGCGATCCGGGTGACGGCGTACGAGGCGGCCTGGCGGCGGGACGCGGGCCTGCCGTACGCCACGCACGCGCTGACCGCCGCCTGGTGGGCGTCCGAGGCGGGCCGGCGGGTGGTGCACGCGGGTCAGCATCTGCACGGCGGCGCGGGCGCCGACCTCGACCATCCGGTGCACCGGCACTTCCTGTGGGGGCGCCAGCTGGACGCCTATCTCGGCTGCGGAGCCGAAGTGCTCCAGGAACTGGGGGAGTTGATCGCGAATGGGGAGTGAGCCATGGCGGTGACGCCGCAGCTGAGGGCGGGCACGGAGCTGCCGCCGCTGGAGATCCCGGTCACGCGCACGCTGATCGTGGCCGGCGCCATCGCGTCCCGGGACTACCAGGACGTGCACCACGACGCGGAGCTCGCGAGGCGCAGGGGCTCCCCGGACGTGTTCATGAACATCCTGACCACGAACGGCCTGGTCGGCAGGTACATCACGGACCACTTCGGCCCGACCGCGGTGCTCCGCAAGGTCGCCATCCGGCTCGGGGCGCCCAACTACCCCGGCGACACGATGGTGTTGACCGGCAGGATCGAGGAGGTGGACGGCGACACCGCCACGGTCCGGGTGGTCGGGGCCAACGGCATCGGCAAGCACGTGACCGGGACGGTGACGGTCACCGTGCCGACAGGGGGTGCGGGGTGAGCGTACGGACCGGGGACTCGCTCGGCGGACGCGCGGCCGTCGTCGGCATCGGCGCCACGGAGTTCTCCAAGGACTCGGGCCGCAGCGAACTGCGGCTGGCGGTGGAGGCGGTGCGGGCCGCGCTCGACGACGCCGGGCTGACACCGGGCGACGTGGACGGGATGGTGACGTTCACGATGGACACCAGCCCGGAGATCACGGTGGCCCAGGCCTGCGGCATCGGGGAGCTGTCCTTCTTCTCCCGGATCCACTACGGCGGCGGCGCGGCCTGCGCGACCGTCCAGCAGGCGGCCCTCGCGGTGGCGACGGGCGTGGCCGAGGTGGTGGTCTGCTACCGGGCGTTCAACGAGCGGTCGGGACGCAGGTTCGGCTCGGGCGTGCAGCACCGGGAGCCGTCGGCGGAGGGCGCGGCGCTCGGCTGGGTGCTGCCGTTCGGACTGCTCACGCCGGCGTCCTGGGTGGCCATGGCGGCGCAGCGCTATCTGCACACGTACGGCCTGGGACCGGAGGCGTTCGGGCAGGTGGCCGTCGTGGACCGCAAGTACGCGGCGACCAATCCGGCGGCCTACTTCCACGGCCGCCCGATCACGCTCGCCGACCACGCGGCTTCGCGCTGGATCGTCGAACCGCTGCGGCTCCTCGACTGCTGCCAGGAGACGGACGGCGGACAGGCCCTGGTCGTCACCTCGGTGGAGCGGGCCCGCGACCTGCCACACCCGCCCGCCGTGATCGCGGCCGCCGCGCAGGGGGCCGGCCGCGCCCAGGAGCAGATGACCAGCTTCTACCGCGACGACCTGAGCGGGCTGCCGGAGATGGGCGTGGTGGCCCGCCAGCTGTGGCGCACCTCGGGGCTGGCCCCGGCCGACATCGACGTGGGCATCCTCTACGACCACTTCACCCCGTTCGTCCTGATGCAGTTGGAGGAGTTCGGGTTCTGCGGCAGGGGGGAGGCGGCGGACTTCGTGGCCGAGGAGCGGCTGCCGCTGAACACGCACGGGGGACAGCTGGGGGAGGCGTATCTGCACGGGGTGAACGGGATCGCGGAAGGCGTGCGGCAGGTGCGGGGCACGGCGGTGAACCAGGTGCCCGGGGCGGGCCGGGTCCTGGTGACGGCGGGGACGGGGGTGCCGACGTCGGGGCTGGTTCTTGCGACGGAGGGCTGAGTCCTCAGGGTTGAACCCGTAGGGGGTGCTCTCCCCCGTCCACCTTCAGGAGGTGTAGCCGGCCCCATTCCTACAACCTGAGGCGGACTCTGCTTCGGGACCTGCGGCCGATCCGCCGAAGCGGGCCCCGCTCATAGCGTGGAGCCATGACCACACCCGTCTGCACCAGCGCTTCGAACGTCGCCACCCCGCAGACCCTCCCTCAGCCTCGACTCCGTTCGACGGGGGGGACCTGCACGTACCCGTCGTTCTCCTCGTACGTCCGGGCCCGTCAGCCGGTGCTGCTGCGTACCGCCCGGTCGCTGACCGCGAACCCGAGCGACGCGGAGGACCTGCTGCAGACCGCGCTCACCAAGACGTACGTGGCCTGGGAGCGGATCGAGGACCACCGGGCGCTCGACGGCTATGTGCGCCGGGCCCTGCTGAACACGCGGACCTCGCAGTGGCGCAAGCGCAAGGTCGACGAGTTCGTGTGCGACGAACTGCCCGAGCCGGAGCCCGTGCCCGGCGGGGACGACCCGGCGGAGCGCCAGGCGCTGCACGACGCGATGTGGCGGGCGATCACGAGACTTCCCGCGCGGCAGCGGGCGATGGTCGTGCTGCGGTACTACGAGGATCTGAGCGAGGCTCAGACGGCCGAGGTGCTCGGGGTGTCCGTGGGGACCGTGAAGTCGGCGGTGTCGCGGGCGCTCGGCAAGCTGCGCGAGGATCCCGAACTCGGACTGGTGATGTAGCGAAGGGAACCTGCCTCCCCTAGTGACATACCGAGCGGTATGTGCGCAGAATCAGCGCAGCCCTTACTACCGCGTAGGCAGTGCCGCCCCGGGAGGACTCCGTGCTGAGCACCATGCAGGACGTACCGCTGACCGTCACCCGCATCCTTGTGCACGGTGTGCTGGTTCACGGACAGTCCCAGATCACCACCTGGACCGGGGAGGGCGAGCCCCAGCGGCGCAGCTTCGCCGAGGCGGGCGCCCGCGCGGTGCGGCTCGCGAACGCCCTGCGCGACGACCTCGGCATCCGGGGCGACGACCGGGTCGCCACCCTGATGTGGAACAACGCCGAGCACGTCGAGGCGTACTTCGCGATCCCCTCCATGGGCGCGGTGCTGCACACCCTCAACCTCCGGCTGCCCGCCGAGCAGCTGGCCTGGATCGTCAACCACGCCGCCGACCGCGTGATCATCGTCAACGGCTCGCTGATCCCCCTGCTCGCCCCGCTGCTGCCCAGCCTGAAGACGGTCGAGCACATCGTCGTCTCCGGCCCCGGCGACCGCGCCCCGCTGGCCGGTGCCACGGCCCGGGTGCACGAGTACGAGGAGCTGATCGCGGACAAGCCGACGACGTTCGACTGGCCGGAGATCGACGAACGCCAGGCCGCCGCCATGTGCTACACCTCCGGCACCACCGGCGACCCCAAGGGCGTGGTCTACAGCCACCGTTCGATCTACCTGCACTCCATGCAGGTCAACATGACCGAGTCGATGGGCCTGACCGACCAGGACACCTCGCTCGTCGTGGTGCCTCAGTTCCACGTCAACGCCTGGGGCCTGCCGCACGCCACCTTCATGACCGGCGTCAACATGCTGATGCCGGACCGCTTCCTGCAGCCGGCCCCGCTCGCCGAGATGATCGAGAGCGAGAGGCCGACCCACGCGGCCGCCGTCCCCACCATCTGGCAGGGCCTGCTCGCCGAGCTCAACGCCAAGCCCCGGGACGTCTCCTCGCTCACCCAGGTCACCATCGGCGGCTCGGCCTGCCCGCCCTCCCTCATGAAGGCCTTCGACGAGCTCGGCATGCGGGTCTGCCACGCCTGGGGCATGACGGAGACCTCCCCGCTGGGCACGGTGGCCCGCCCGCCGGCCCACGCGATCGGCACCGAGGACGAGTTCGCCTACCGCCTCACCCAGGGCCGCTTCCCGGCCGGCGTCGAGGCCCGCCTCACCGGCCCCGGCGGCGAGCGCCTGCCCTGGGACGGCGAGTCCGCCGGCGAGCTGGAGGTGCGCGGCCCGTGGATCGCGGGCGCCTACTACAACGGCCCCGACGCCGAACCGCTGCGTCCCGCCGACAAGTTCAGCGAGGACGGCTGGCTGAAGACGGGCGACGTCGGCGTCATCAGCCCCGACGGCTTCCTCACCCTCACCGACCGGGCCAAGGACGTCATCAAGTCCGGCGGCGAGTGGATCTCCTCGGTGGACCTGGAGAACGCCCTGATGTCCCACCCGGACGTCGCCGAGGCCGCCGTGGTCGCCGTGCCCGACGACAAGTGGGGCGAGCGCCCGCTGGCCACGGTCGTCCTGAGGGAGGGCTCCAGCACCGACTTCGCGACCCTGCGCACCTTCCTCGCCGAGGAGGCGAAGATCGCCAAGTGGCAGCTCCCGGAGCGCTGGACGGTCATCGAGGCGGTGCCGAAGACGAGCGTGGGCAAGTTCGACAAGAAGGTGCTGCGCAGGCGGTACGCGGAGGGGGAGCTGGACGTCACCCGCCTCTGAGCGACACGGCCTCACGCCGGGTGAGGTGCTCCACGGCACCCCGCCCGGCGCGGCCCGCGTCACCCCCGTACCGGCACCGACGTGGTCGCCCACACCGGCGCCGGGACCACTGCCCGAAGAAGGCCGCCGCGCTCGCGGGCACCGAGGACTCCGACCGCGCACGCCTGCGGGCCTGGGTCAAGGAGGCGGCCCGCCGCCCTATCGCCCCGAAGCCGGCCGCCTGATCATCGGTCGGCCGGGGCCTAGTTGGTGCCGACCCTGGCCAGCAGGTCCACGATCCGGCCCTGTACCTCGGGGCTCGTGGAGCGCTCGGCCAGGAACAGCACCGTCTCGCCGGAGGCCAGCCGCGGCAGGTCCGCCTGGTCGACGGCCGCCGTGTAGACGACGAGCGGGGTGCGGTTGAGCTGCCCGTTCGCCCGCAGCCAGTCGATGATCCCGGCCTGCCGACGGTGCACCTGCATCAGGTCCATCACGACCAGGTTCGGCCTGAGCTGCCCGGCCAGCGTCACCGCGTCGGCGTCGCTCGCTGCCCGCGCGACCTGCATCCCGCGCCGCTCCAGCGTCGAGGTCAGCGCCAGCGCGATCTCCGCGTGCTCCTCGATGAGCAGCACGCGCGGCGGGTGCTGCTCGCTGTCCCGCGGGGCGAGCGCCTTCAGCAGGACGGCGGGATCGGCGCCGTACGCCGCCTCCCGCGTCGCCTGTCCGAGCCCGGCCGTGACCAGCACCGGCACCTCCGCCGCCACGGCGGCCTGCCGCAGCGACTGGAGCGCGGTACGGGTGATCGGCCCGGTCAGCGGGTCCACGAACAACGCGGCCGGGAACGCCGCGATCTGCGCGTCGACCTCCTCGCGCGAGTGCACGATGACCGGCCGGTAGCCGCGGTCGCTGAGCGCCTGCTGGGTCGTGACGTCCGGGGCGGGCCACACCAGCAGCCGCCGCGGGTTGTCCAGCGGCTCCGGCGGCAGCTCGTCGTCCATCGGCTGCGGGCGCGGGGTGTCCGCGATCTCGATCGCGCCGCCCGGCCCGTCCAGCGGCTCGGGACCCTCGGCGGCGTTCTCGTCCGGGGCGCCTATGGCGTACGACCGTCCGGGGCCCTCAAGGGCCGGGGCCGGCCGGGACTGTCCGGCCGCCGACGGCTGCGCGGCCGACTGCTCGGTCGGCGGGTGCGGGCGGGCCGCCTGCTCCGGGCGCTGCTCGGTGCGCGCGGCCGGGTCGGGCGGCGTGCCCAGCTTGCGGCGGCGGCCGGAACCGCTCGACGCATGCGGGGGCGGGGTGGCCGTCGGCTGCTGGACCTGCAGCGCCTGCCTGCTGAACGGCACGCCCTGGCCCAGCGTCCGCACGCTGATCGCCCGCCCCTGCGTCGAGTTGGGGTCGACGGGCGCGGCGGCCGCGGCCGCCGCCTCGGCGGGCAGCGGCTGGGCAGCGCGCGACTGCGCGGCGGGGTGCTCCGGCGGCAGCGGGGTGCCGGCGCCGGCGGTGTCGTGCGCGTTCGGGGTGGGAGCCGGCTGGGCCACGGGGGCCTGACCGGGGGCGTTCTGCTGGGCCGGGACCCCTTGGGGCGGGGTCGCCGGACCGGCCTGCGCCGGGACCGCCTGGCCGGGGGTGACCGGAACGCCGACCGCCTCCGCGGGGAGCGGCTGGGCGGCCGGGAGCTGACCCGGGGCGGGCTGTCCGGCGTTCTGCCCGGCGTCCTGGCCGGGAAGAGCGGGGGCGACGAGCGCCTGCGGCGGCACCGGCTGTGCCGGAGCCAACTGCGCCTGAGCCATCTGCGCGGGGACCGGCTGGCCGGGCGCCATCTGCACGCCCTGACCCACGGTGCCCTGCGCGGGCACGGGAGCACTCGGCAGTGCCTGCGGGGCGGGGGCCGCCGGTGCCACGAGGCCGGGCTGGACCGGCATACCGGCCTGCCCCGCCGGAGCGGCCTGCACCGGCACCCCCTGGGCGGGCGTGCCCTGTGCCGCAACGGCCTGCCCGGCGGTCTCCTGCGCGGGCACTCCCTGTGCGGGCGTGCCGGACACCTCCGCCGGCTGGGCCACGGCCCGTCGGCGGCGGCCCGTCGGCGCGCTGGTGGGGTGCGGCTGCGGCGGGGTGTGGTCCTCGGCCTGGTGGTGCGCCACGGCATCGTGCCGGCCGTCGTCGACCTGGGAACCACCCGGAAGCGCGATCGGCACACCGTCTGCGGGCACCTGAGCCCGCACCGGAACCTGTCCGGACCCCTGCCCGTCCACGACCTGGGCACCGGCACTGCCGGCACCGGCCTCGGGCGAGCGATCCGCCTCCGCGGGCGGCAGCGCGAAGACCGTGCGGGCCCCCGCCTCCTGCGCGGCGGCACGCTCCTGCGCGGCGGCCAGGGCGCGTCGACGGCGCCCGGTCGGCTGCGCGTCGTCGGCCGCGGGGGCCTCGACGGCCTCGTCCGCGGGCGCGGCGGAACCGACCGCGGGCGCCGCGGGCAGCGCGGGCGGCAGCGCCTGGCGTTCGCCGTTGTCGCGCCGGGCACGCCGCCCGGTCGGTGCGGGCACGCCCTGCGGCGGTACGGTCCCGCCGAGCCCCGAGCCGACGGCGGCGGTCCCCGCCGCGTGCTCGGCCGCGGTCAGCACGGCACCCTCGGACACACTCTCGTCGCCTGTGGCGTCCTCGGCCGGCCGGCCGCGTCGCCGTCCCGTGCCGCCGCTGGAGCCCTCGCCGCTCTCGATGGCCACGGGCGCCGGGCCCTCGGCCGCACGCCCCCGGCGCCGTCCGGTCGGTACGGGCGCCTCCGCCTCGGCACCGCCGGACTCGCCGGGGACCTCGCTCTCCAGGAAGGCGTCCACGGAGGACCGCCGGGCCCGCCGCCGTCCGCCACCGGAGGTCTGGTCGGCCGGGGCACTCTCGTCGGGACCGCCCTCGTCGACGGCCGGGGCCGCGTCGACCGCGGGGGCCGGGGCGGCGACGGCTCCCGCGCCACCGCCCAGCGGCACCTCCAGCACGTACGCGCTGCCGCTCATGCCCGGCACCTCGTGCGTCTGCAGCACACCGCCGTGCGCCCGCACGATCCCCCGGACGATCGGCTCGTGCACCGGGTCTCCCCCGGCGTACGGACCGCGCACCTCGATGCGGACGACCTCGCCGCGCTGCGCCGCCGCGACGACGACCGTGTTGTCCATATAACCGCCCGCCGACACGGGCGCGTTGCCGGTGGCGTCGACCCCGGCCACGTCCGCGACGAGATGCGCGAGCGCGGTCGCGAGCCGCTGCGGGTCGACCTCGGCCTCGATGGGCGGCGCGTGCACGGCGAACTGCACGCGTCCCGGCCCGATGAGGTCGACGGCCCCGTCGACACCGGCGGCGACGACGGCGTCGAGCATCACCTTCGTACGGGTGATGTCCTCGGTGCCCGCGTCCAGCCGCTGGTAGCCGAGCACGTTGTCGATGAGCTGGGTGATGCGCGAGTAGCCGGCCGAGAGGTGGTGGAGCACCTGGTTGGCCTCGGGCCACAGCTGGCCGGCGTCGTCGGCGGCCAGGGCGGCCAGCTCGCGGCGCAGCTCGTCGAGGGGCCCGCGCAGGGAGCGGGCCAGCAGGGTGAGCAGCTGCTCGTGCCGGCCGGACAAGGCCTCGTAGCGGTCCTTCTCCCGTTCGCCGAGCGCGGCGTACCGGTCCTCGCCGGCCGCCAGCTCCTCCGTGTGCCGCTCGCGCAGCTCCTCCAGCTCGGTGACGTGCTGCTGGCGCAGCGCGGTGAGGTCGGCGGCGTGCTCCTCGGAGAGCCGCCCCAGCTCCTGCGCGTGCCGCTGCTCGGCCGCGTCCTTCTCGTCGGTGAGGCTGTCGTACGGCCGCCGGTCGGTGAAGGTCATCACGGCGCCGACCAGCTGGTCGCCGTCGCGCACGGGCGCCGTCGTCAGGTCGACCGGCACCTTCTGGTCGCCCTTGGACCACATCACCTGCCCGCGCACCCGGTGCTTGCGTCCGGAGCGCAGGGTGTCGGCGAGGGGCGACTCCCCGTACGGGAAGGGCGAGCCGTCGGGGCGGGAGTGCAGGAAGAGGGTGTGCAGCTCCTTGCCGCCGAGCTCGCCGGCCCGGTACCCCATTATCTGGGCGGCCGCCGGGTTGACGAGCACGATCCGGCCGTCGGTGTCGGTGCCGACGACACCCTCCGAGGCGGCCCGCAGGATCATCTCGGTCTGCCGCTGCGAGCGCGCGAGCTCGGCCTCGGTGTCCACGGTGCCGGACAGGTCGCGTACGACGAGCATCAGCAGCTCGTCGCCGGTGTAGCCGTAACCGTCGTACGCCTGCTGTCCGTTCTCCAGGTTCGCACTGGTGACCTCGACGGGGAACTCGCTCCCGTCCGTCCGTCGGGCGATCATCCGAGTCGGCTTGGTCCGCCCGTGCGGGTCCATGGAGTCGGGCCGCCGCATGGAGCCCGGGATCAGCTTGGAGTCGAACTGCGGCAGCAGATCGAGCAGGCCCCGCCCCACCAACGCAGTACCCGGCGCCTCGAAGGCCTCCAGGGCGATCGTGTTGGCGTTGACCACGGTTCCGTTCGCGTTGACCAGCACCAACGCGTCGGGAAGCGCGTCGAGTATGGCTGCGAGGCGAGCAGCGCCTCGGGATGGCCTGCTGCTCACGAGACGCTTCCTCCCTGTTACCGCACCTTGCCGACCGCTCGGGCCATCTTGCCAACCGGCCCGCGACGTGTCACGCGAGGGAGTCTAAGGGCAGCGGTTGCGCTCGGGATGCCGGATGAGAGGGAGGTCGCACGTGGAAGTGACGGTGAACGTGTGACCGCCTGCTCAGGCTTCGCGAGACCTTCGCGGGACTTTTACGGGACCGGGGATTCCGCCATGAAACACCTGTGCGGCAACCCGGCGAGCCGAGCCGATCACGGGAGGGCTAGGTCCCCAGGCCGGGCAGCAGCGGCACCATCCGGTCCCACCGCCCGATCTCGCACCCGTTGCTGCGGTCGAACGAGGCGTCGACCGGGCGTCCGGCCCACGTTCCGGTGACATGGGCGGTGGCCGGGCCGCCGTACAGCATGGTGCAGACGCTGCCCGGCGCCACCGGCGCGAAGGGCTCCCGGCCCCAGCGGGTGTTCCGGTCCACGGCCCGGCAGGCGTCATCCACGTCCGGGTGACTGCCGGCGCCCGGGTGACAGGACAGCTCGTACGTCCCGTCCCGCCCGGCACCCGCGTGCCGGACGGTGACGGTCAGACGGTCGCCGGACCCGACCGCCCGGTCCTCGTCCCGGACGGGCGGAGGCGCGGCGACGGGCCGGGGCACGGAGACGGAGGCGGCGGGCGCGGCGGAGGCGGCGGAATCGGTGGCGGCGGTCGCGGGGACGGCGGCGACGGCGGACACCGAGGCGAAGGCGGCGGCGGACGCCACGACGGCTCGCGAGAAGACCAGCAACATGCCCTGCCCAACGCCCGCGGACGCCGGACGTTGCGCCCCCGCCCCGCCGATGACAAGGGCTTTGCCCTGCGACCCGAGTGCCTAGTACCGTGGGGGGCGATTGGTGACAGCACGCTCGACTGTGTCATCATCTGCACGCACCCACTCACGCGCTCGCGTGGAGGGTTGTGCTGGAGGCGTCGCCTAGTCCGGTCTATGGCGCCGCACTGCTAATGCGGTTTGGGCCTTAAAGCCCATCGAGGGTTCAAATCCCTCCGCCTCCGCACCTGATCACCGAAGCCCCGGTCCACAAGGATCGGGGCTTCGGTGCTTCCCGATCTCTCCCCGATCGCCGCGCGACCTCGCCAGAACCCTCTGATGAGTCATTTCCGCAGGTCACAAGGGATGTGCCAAACGGATTTCACATGACGGCGGCAGTCATGTAATGTTCTTCCTGTCGCCGCGAGCGGGCCGGAAGGGCCGGGAGCGGGGACAAAATAAGAGAAAAGCAAGCACTCGTAGCTTAACGGATAGAGCATCTGACTACGGATCAGAAGGTTGCAGGTTCGAATCCTGCCGAGTGCGCAGCACGCCAAAGGCCCTGTGGAGAGATCCACAGGGCCTTTGGCTTTTGCTTTGACGGCAGTGTTTGACGGCAACCACCTGAGTGGGCGGGTGCGGGGTGGATCAGACCGCTGCAAGGACGCCCGCCGCGCCGTCGTCATCATCGGGATCGTTGATCATGCGAGTGTCGGCGCCCTGCTCCTGGAGTACGGACGCGCACATATGGCGCAGGTCACGGAAGCAAACCTCATGGACTCCCACGCGGGCACACAGCGCCTGGGAGCCGAACGGAGTCTCATTGAGTCTTCAACCTGGACCGCGCACGGCTGCTAATCCCCACCTTTGCTTGATCGTTCGAAGACCATCCACCGGGGGGAGATGGCACTTCGCCTCATCGCCCCATGAATCCAGAGGGACTGAGGATGAGGATCGACAAGACGGTGATGCCGGTGCTGCTGGCGGGTGCGCTCCTGGGCACCCTGTCGGGCTGCGGATCTGACGGCGGCGCCACTGGCGGCGACAGTGCGCACGGGGGCGGCACTGGGGGTACGAGCGGCGTCCCGTTGAAGAGCAAGATCGCTGCTCCGGCCGCCTTCGACAGTGCCAAGGGCTGGGAGGCCGAGGCCGACTGGCTTCCCCAGGGGCAGCCCTTGCCCTATGCGGTTTCGGGGAAGGGTGATTTGGTCGCGTACCTCGACAAGACCGAGCAGGGCTATGTCCTGAACGTCCGAGTGGCGTCGTCCGGCAAGGTGCTGTCCACGAGCAAGCCGTGGAAAGGCCCCAAGCTCACCGAGGATCAGAGCGACGAGCAGTCCGGCGATCTGGCCGTCCCGCAGATCGCTCTGATCCCTGGCACGAAGCGCGACTACTTCGCGGTGTGGGCGCGTGGCCAGGCGCGCAAAGATGCGCTCCACGAGTACAAGGAGGTCATCTCCGTGGCCTTCTACCCGGCCGACGCCTCCGGGAAGGACCTGTCCCCGGTCGGCGCGGGGAACGCCGAGGCGCCGGACGGCGAGTTCGACCGGCCCAGTGTCTTCCCCGGACCCGCGGGCCTGGTCGTCACCTCGTACGGCGGCGACAGCATCCTGTTGTCTCCCGACGGCAAGGTCACCGACACCAGCGACGCGAGGGTCACGCTCAACGGGAAGGCCGTCGACCCCGACTATCTGATGTCGTTCCAGGGCCCGGAGGGGCTCGTGACCAACGGTGACGAAGGCGCCGGGGGTGACGGCGGCTTCGGTGCCGACGGTGGTTGGCAGAGCACGAAGGCGGCTCCGCCCGGCGTCGAAGCCGTCCGCAGGGAGGAGAACGTGGGCTTCGGCATGGAGGAGACACCGAACGGCCGCATCGTCGGTGCCGCCGGCAACTACGTGATCGCCAACTGGATCAAGGGGGCGGGCGGCATCTCCGCTGTCCACGACATCGCGACCGGCGCCGTCAAGGCCACCGCCCCGTGCCGGACCGAGCAGACCGAGTACGACGCGGATGTTCCGAGCCCGAAGAACCTCGCGGAGGTGCAGCCGGCCCTGTCTCCCAACGGCCGCTACCTGGTCAAGGGCGGCAACGTCTTCGACCTGGAGACGGGCAGGGGCACGTGCACGGACAGCGGTGAGGGCGCCAAGAAGATCACCCTCGAGGCTGTCGGCGACGACGGTACCGCCTACGGCGAGGCCGGCGAGGACATGCCGAGGACTCCGGTCTCCATATCCGTCACAACGGGCGCCGCCAAGCCCCTGCCGGAAGCGACCAGCACCCCGAACGCCATTACCAAGGGCGCGGGTGTGTTCGTCACGTACGCCGGCACGGACAGCATGCACCTGATCGTTCTTGACCTGAAGAGCTGAAGAGGCAGGTTGACCAGGTGGGAGAACGGCAATCCTGGCGGCAACGACGGCACACGCAGACCGGTGATCACGGGCGGCGTCGAAGGACTGCCAGGGGCCGTTCGGCTTGGACTTCTGTACCGGCGTTCTGGACAGAATAGATTTGAACGTGTTCAAATAATTGTCGTGCGGGAGGCGGCGCAGAAGTTCCCGCCGGTATTGCGGCGGGTACCGCGGGGAGGAACTGTGGGGTCGGGGGCAGGCATCATTGTCTTGGCGGTGTTCTTCTTCTACGTGCTCCTCATGGCGCCGTTCTGCATCCTTGTCGGTTCGAGAACGTCCTCGGGCATGGGCTGGCTCATGTCAGTTCCCTTGATTGCCTTGCCCCTCGCCTTGTTGGTCGGCTTCCTGGTTCCCTGAGTTGCTGGAGTTCCGGTCACCTGCCTGCTCGACGGTCATCCGGGTGCCAGTACGCCTGGATTGCGGGGCATCGAGGCGGGACGGCTGACCTCGCGATGATCGGCTTGGCTGCCCAGTGACGGCGACAGGGCGCGTCCGCTGAGGGCTGTCCGGCGCATGACGCATCCCCCCAGTCAAGGCCAGTCGGCTAAGGGGACAGTTCGTGAGTCGATGTCTGTTTTTCCGGATGCAGCTGAACGCTTCAGTTGGCAAATCCTCGGAAGACGCCCTCGGGATCGTTCCTGGCCGCGTCCGCGAAATCGCCGAAGTCCAGGTTGGCGATCATCAGGTTCGCGTTCATCTCGTGGATCCCGTACGGCACCACGCGGAACGCGCCGCCGTACGCCTCGAACTCCTCGTCGCTTTCGCACTGCTCCCTGGTCAGCAGCGACAGCGCCAGCAATGTGACGGGGGTCTCCCGCATCGAGACGCGGTCGGCAAGGTAGACAACGCCGTGGTGCTCTTTATGCGCGGACGCCTCGGAGAGAGCCTGAGCAGGTGTGATTCCCGTCCACCGTGGGTCGTCGACGACATGGATATACGGCTCGAAGTCGTCGTCCTCGCCCCAGGTCATCATCAGCGCCGCTTTCACGGCCGACCACGCTTGCTCATCGTCATAGTCGGTCCTGATGATCAGCGCGGCATCCTTGTCACGCCCCGTCGGCCACTCAATACGGTCACTCATGCCGCTCTCCCCACCCCATCCACGCAGGTCACTGCCCCACGCATTCGGCATGCACGCTACGCGAGGTCACTGACACACCTGTGAGTGCTTCAGTTGGTGGGGCCCGCTAGCTCAAGTGCCCGGTCCCCTGGAATTCGGCGGGGCAGGGCTGCTGGTCGCGGTGCTTAGTTCCTCCCGCGCCGTCGGCGCCACCACGTTGTCCGGCAGGGCGTCCCAGTCGACGCCACCACCGACGGGCCTTATCTGCACCCGGGCGCAGACCTCACCAGGAAGTGACGGATCCGAAGCTGCTGCGTGTGGTGCATCGGCAGTCGATCAATCTCCTCTGGCTGGACGAATCGCAGCTCCGTGGACTCGTCCGAGATCGCGAGTCGGCCGCCGACCACACGGGCGGTGAAGCAGATGTTGAACTGTCTGCGTACCTCGCCGTCCGAGTAGGCAATGATGTGGCGAGGGTCGGTGTACGTGCCCACGAGCCCGGTGATCTCTACGTCCAGACCCGTTTCCTCCTTCACCTCGCGGACGGCAGTTCCCGGGAGCGAGTCGGTCATCTCCATACCGCCACCGGGGAGCGCCCAAAGATCGTTACCGCGACGCCGGTCCGAAAAGGGTGAGCATGGCACGGACCGAGTACTACGACGACCCAGCGGCACCTGAGCCGAACAGCTGGGTGGTCGCTGCGTCGGCCGTGGTTACCGACGACGAAGGGCGCATGCTCCTTCAGCGCTGACGGGACCGTGACGACGCCGATACGTCCACTGGCTGTGTCCTTCGCCAGTTCACCGATGCATGGTCTGGTCTGCTGGTTGCTCGCCATGGGCACGAGCATCCTGCCGTCCAACAGGACGTCGGAATCCGTGAGCAGCCCTATCTCGGCTGACCTGGTGGATCGCGGTGACGGCAACCCTGCCGGCAACGACGTCACACAGAGGCCGTTGAACACGACCACCAGTCCGGAGGAGGGCCGAGCGCCCGCACAACACGCTGCTCGATCCCAAGTATCAGCCAGCTGCGCCAGGGCACGGATCGCCGGTTCCGTCTCTGTCATGGGCTCCTTACTGTTTCTCCCGCGTCTATGGCCGCAGCTTAGGTATCGCGAGGGTTCGCAAACGCTCACGTCACGGTGCAGTGTGGAGCCGTGGACATACGGCGAGGCTGGGCTGGTGTGCGGCCGCCGTGGCAGTCAAGCCATGCGCTGCTGGTGATCCCGATCGTGCTCATCGTGGTGATCACGGTGGTGGACCAGTTGGTCCCGGCCGATGTCCACCTCGGTCCGCTGCTGGTCATTTCTCCTGCGATCACCGCCTCGTTTGCCGGTCCCTGGCTGACCGGGCTGATCGGGTTCCTGGCTGTGGCGGCGCAGGGCTACATCGGGTGGCACTTCCACGTCCTGTTCTCCCGAAATGTGCTGGTGCAGATCCTCGCCCTGGCGGTGCTCTCAGCCCTGATCGTCTTCTTCTGCGTGATGCGCGAGCGTCACCGCCGCCAGCTGGCCCAGGTGCGCTCGGTCGCCGAGGCCACGCAGCACGCTCTGCTGTGGCCGCTGCCTGGGCAGATCGGCCCTGTGCAGATCGCCTGCCTGTACCTGGCCGCCGAGGACGAGGCACAGATCGGAGGTGACCTGTACGCCGCCACGTACATCGACAGCTGTGTGCGGGTCATGATCGGTGACGTACGAGGCAAGGGGCTGTCCGCCATCGGCGAGGCCGCCCTACTGATCGGGGCCTTCCGCGAGGCCGCTCACCAGCACACCACCCTGCCGGCGCTGGCCGCTGCCCTGGAACAGAGCGCGGACCGCAACCTGGCCCACTTGGAGGTGGACGGGGAAGAGGGCGAACGGTTCGCCACCGTGCTGTTGGTGGAGATGCCCGATGAAGGCCCCGTTATCCGGGTCGTCAGCTGCGGACATCCGCCACCTCTGCTGCTCAGCCACGGCAGCGCCGTGACGATTCCTGTCCATCCCGCGCCCCCGCTCGGGGTCAGCGGTTCAGTGCCGGTGGACTACACCCTCGATGTTTTCTCCCTCGCGCCCGGCGACACCCTCCTGCTCTACACCGACGGTGTCATCGAGGCCCGAGACGCCACCGGCACCTTCTACCAGCTCACGCAGCGGGCCGCCCGGTGGAGCGGCAGTAGTCCCGAAGCGCTGCTGCATCACCTCCGGCGCGATCTGCTCGCCCACGCCGGGGGCCGGCTTCACGACGACGCCGCGCTGGTAGCGCTGCGCTGCAGGCCCGACGCAGACGCAGACCGCCACCCTCACGGGCGCGGCAGGCGGCCGTAGTGCAGGCAGGGGCCTGCAGAAAGGGTGTGAAAGTCTGGCAGCTGACGGTATTCGGATGAACACACTGCGAGAGGGAGTGCGATGCGGGAGGCGTATCACGAGGAGCTGGCCGCGCTATGCGATGCACTGGTCGAGATGGCTCGGCTGGTAGGTTCCGCGATCGGCCGGGCCACCACCGCCCTCCTGGACGCCGACCTGCCGCTGGCGGAGAGCGTCATCGCGGCTGACGTGAAGGTCGACGACCTTCAGCGGGATCTGGAGGACCGGGCGATCGCCCTACTGGCTCGACAACAGCCGGTCGCCACCGACCTGCGGACCGTGGTCACCTCCCTGCGCATGAGCGCGGACCTGGAACGGTCCGGGGACCTGGCCCAGCATGTGGCCAAGCTGGCCAGGCTCCGGTTCCCCGAACAAGCGATTCCGGGCGATCTGCACCGCACAATCCTGGAAATGGGCCAGCTCGCCCAGCGCCTCATGGCTCAGGCCGCCGAAGTACTCATCACCAAGGACATCGCCGCAGCGTTGCAGCTCGAACAAGACGACGACCGCATGGACGAGCTGCACCGCACGATCTTCCAGCACCTCCTGGACGACAGGTGGAAGCACGGGGTAGAGACGGCCGTCGACGTCACGCTGGTCGGCCGCTACTACGAACGCTTCGCCGACCACGCCGTCTCCGTCGCCCAGCGCGTGGTCTACCTCGTCACGGGCGAGCGCGCAGACGAACTCGACCCTGGCACCGTCGCGCCCTGACGCGGGGCCCGGCCAGGCCGAGTTCTGACATGAGCCACCGACGGCAACCCTGACGGCAACGACGGCACACAGAGACCGTTGATCACGGCCATCAGCGATCAGCCGGGAGGAGGTGGAGCCCCCGCACGGCCGCCTGCCCGATCCTACGGATCAGAAGGTTGCAGGTTCGAATCCTGCCGAGTGCGCAGCACGCCAGAGGCCCTGTGGATTATCCACGGGGCCTCTGGCTTTTGCCTGTTCGGTGGCCCGGGTCACACCCGGCTTCTGTCAGCAATCGGGGCGCCGTCTCGTTCAAGGGGCACGCGAACGAGACAGGAGCAACGACATGAAGCACCGCATCGTCGTACTCGGCGCTGGATACGCCGGGGCCTTCGCCGCGGGGAACCTGGCCCGCCGGCTCTCCCCCGCCGACACCGAGATCACCGTCGTCAACGCCGTACCCGACTTCGTCGAGCGGATGCGGCTCCACCAGCTCGCGATCGGCCAGGACCTCGCGTTCCGCAAGCTCGCCGACGTGTTCGCGGGCACCGGGGTGCGGCTGCGGCTGGCGCGCGTCACCGCCGTCGACCCCGAGCGCCGGATCGTCGCCGTGACGGGTGAGGACGGCGACGGAGAGCTCGCGTACGACACGCTCCTCTGCACGCTCGGCAGCTCCGTGGCCCGGCACGGCGTGCCCGGCGTGGCCGAGTACGCCTTCGACGTGACCGGCCGGTCCTCGGCGCTGCGGCTGCGCGAGCGCCTGGCCGGCCTGGGCGAGGGCGGCACCGTGCTGGTCGTCGGCGAGGGGCTGACCGGCATCGAGACCGCCACCGAGTTCGCCGAGTCCCGGCCCGACCTCTCGGTCGCGCTCGCCGCCCGCGGCGAGCTGGGCGCCCGGCTCTCCCCGAAGGCCCGCCGTCACCTGCGCCGGGCCTTCGACCGGCTCGGCATCACCGTCCACGAGCACACCGGCATCGAAGCCGTCGAGCCCACCCGGGCGATCGCCGCCGACGGTACGTCCGTCCCGGCCGACGTGACCGTGTGGTCCGCCGGGTTCGCCGTGCCCACCATCGCGGCAGCCGCCGGCCTGGAGGTCGCCGGGACCGGCCGGATCGTCGTCGACCGCACGATGCGCTCGGTCTCGCACCCGGACGTCTACGCCGCCGGTGACTGCGCCTACGCGATCGGCGAGAACGGCCGGCCGCTGCCGATGTCCTGCGCCTCGGCCGGCTACACCAACATGCAGGCGACCGCCGCGATCATCGCGCGCCTGACGGGCGGCGAGGTCCCGACCACCGGGCTGAAGTACTACGGCAACCACATCAGCCTCGGGCGGCGGGACGCGATCTTCCAGATGGTGGACGGGGACGTCCGGTCGAAGTCCTGGTACCTGGGCGGCCGGACCGCCGCGCGCCTCAAGTCGGGCGTGCTCAAGGGGGCCGGGTGGAGCATCGTCCACCCGACCTTCGGCCTGCCGAAGCGCAAGCGCCGCCTGGCCACCGCGCCCGACCGGGGCGGTGTGCGGGCCGCCGCCTAGGCTGCCCCGCATGGACAGCGCAGCCCTCGATCGGTTCGAGGCCGGCCGGGACCGGCTGGCCTCGCTCGCGTACCGTCTGCTCGGCTCGGCCGCCGACGCCGAGGACGCCGTACAGGACACGTTCCTGCGCTGGCAGGCCGCGGACCGGGAACGGATCGAGGTGCCCGAGGCGTGGCTGACCAAGGTCGTCACCAATCTCTGCCTCGACCGGCTCCGCTCGGCGCAGGCACGCCATGAACGCGCCGTCGGCGACTGGCTGCCCGAGCCGCTCCTCGAAGGCGACCCGATGCTCGGCCCCGCCGACACCTTCGAGCAGCGCGAATCGGTGTCCTTGGCCGTACTGACCCTCATGGAGCGCCTCGCGCCGGTCGAGCGGGCCGCCTACGTCCTGCGCGAGGCGTTCTCGTACCCCCACGCCGAGATCGCCGTGCTCCTCGACATCACCGAGTCCGCGAGCCAGCAGCACGTCCACCGGGCCCGACGCCGGGTCGTCGCCGAGCGCCGGGGCGGCGAGGTGGACCCCGCGTCCGCGCGCCGGATCGTCGAGGAGTTCCTCGCCGCCGCCACATCGGGGCGCACCGAACGGCTGGTGGCGATGCTCACCGCCGACGCGACCGCGGTCTCGGACGGCGCCGGACTGGCCAGGCGGCTGCTGCGGTACACGACGCGCGAGCGCATCGCCTCCTACGTGCGGGCCGGCTTCAAGCCCACCGCGGCGAAGCGGCGGCTGGCCGGCGGCTCCCCCGCGCTCCACATCGCGTGGGTCAACGGCTCCCCGGCCGTCGTCGCCGTGATCGACGACCGCGTCGTGGGCGCCGTGGCGTTCGAGGTCGGCGACGGCAAGATCGCGTCCCTGCGCGGCATCGCCGCCGCGGACCGGCTCGTACGCCTCAGTGCGGCCTGGCGGCAGAACGAACCCGAGGCGCCGGTCGTCGACGCGTGGTGACCGGCGCCCGCCGCGGGTGCGCCCCCGGTCCGCCCGCCGGTCCGGCCGGACCGTCCGGTCGTACGACGGCCGCCCCCGTGGCCGTCCGCTGCTGTTGCGGACCGGCGAGGCGCGGAGTTGCAATCGAGTGTGAGGCTCTTCGGCGATGCCGTTTCCGTCGGCCGACCCGCTCCGGGCACGGGGCCCGGCCGGAAAGGACTCAAGGCCGACGCACTGGGCATGTTCTCCTCGGTCGTCATCGGTCTGGCCTCCACCGCCCCGGCCTACAGCATGGCCGCCACGCTGGGGATCATCGTGGCCGCGGTCGGGCTGCAGGCCCCGATCGTCACCATGCTGTCGTTCATCCCGATGCTGCTGATCGCGTACGCCTTCCGGGAGCTCAACGCGAGCAACGCCGACTGCGGCACCACCTTCACCTGGGCCACGCGCGCCTTCGGCCCGCGCCCCGGCTGGATGGGCGGCTGGGGGATCATCGTCGCCAACATCATCGTCATGGGGAACCTCGCCGTGCTCGCCGGTACCTACAGCTTCCGGTTGGTGGGCCTGGACGGGCTGGCGGAGAACCGGACGTGGACCACCGTCGCGGGCATCGTCTGGCTCGCCGTGATGACCGTGGTCTGTTACGTCGGCATCGAGTTCTCGGCCGCGGTCCAGCGCTGGCTGCTGTGCCTGGAAGTGGTGATGCTGATCCTGTTCTCCGTCGCCGCGCTGGTGAGGGTCTACACCGACCCTCCGTCGACGGCGATCCATGTGTCCGCCTCCTGGTTCAACCCCTTCGAGGTGACCTCGACGAAGGCGCTGACCTCAGGCCTCCTGGCGGGCGTCTTCATCTACTGGGGCTGGGACAGCGCCGTCTCGGTCAACGAGGAGACCGTCGACAGCGCGCGCGTCCCCGGGCGCGCCGCGGTCATGTCCACCGTGATCCTGCTGGGCATGTACGCGCTGGTGGCCACCTCGGCGCAGGCGTTCGCGGGGGTCGGCACCTCGGGCATCGGGCTGGCCAACGAGGGCAACGTGGACGACGTGCTCTCGGGCCTCGGCGAGGCCGTGTTCGGGAACCAGGACGCGGGGCTCGTCCTGCTCAGACTGCTGATCCTGATGGTGCTGACCTCGGCGCTGGCCTCCGCCCAGACCACCATCCTGCCCCTGGCCAGGACCGTCTTCTCCATGGCGGTCCACAAGGCGCTCCCCTCCCAGTTCGCCCGGGTGCACCGCAGATTCCTCACCCCGACCTGGGGAACCCTCGGCATGGGAGCGGCGTCGATCGCCTTTCTGGTCCTGCTGACGTCGTTCAGCGGAAACGTCCTGGTGGACACGGTCGACTCGGTCGGCCTCGCGATCACCTTCCAGTACGGACTGACCGGCTTCGCCTGCCTCTGGTACTACCGCAAGATCCTCGGCCGCAGCGTCAAGGACCTGGTCTTCAAGGGTCTGTTGCCCGGGCTGGGCGGGCTGGTGATGCTCCTCCTCTTCTTCTACGCCGTCTTCGTCTACGCGGCCCCCGGGTACGGCGCGACCACCGTCGACCTGCCGCTGATCGGACCGACCGGCGGGGTCACGGTCGTGGGCCTCGGCGCGTTGCTGATCGGTCTCGTGCTGATGCCGCTGGTCACCCGCGGGCACACGGCCGCCCTCAAGCTCCAGCGGAGTCTGCTTCCGCGCCATCTGCCGCCGCAGACCGCCATCGAGTCGGCCCGCCGCTATCTGCCCGCCGACAGCGGGACCGGCGTCGGGGGCGACTGGTTCGACGTCATCCCGCTCTCGGGCACCCGGGTCGGCCTGGTCGTCGGGGACGTACTCGGCCACGGGCTGCACGCCGCCGCGGCCATGGGGCGGCTGAGCACGGGCGTGCGGGTGCTGGCCCGGCTGGACCTGGCCCCGGACGAGGTCCTCACCCGCCTGCACGACCTGGTCGAGCAGACCGCGCACGAGCGCGCACCCGGCCACCACTCCTTCCTCGCACGGCCGCACGCCACCGAGATCAGCGCGGTGACCTGCCTGTACGCGGTGTACGACCCGGTCTCGGGACGGTGCACCCTGGCCCGGGCGGGGCCCTCTCCCCTGGCGGTCGTCGATCCGCGTACGGGTGTCACAGGCTTCCCGGAACTGCCGACCGGGCCGCCGCTGGGAGTCGGCGGCCCGCCCTATGAGAGCGCCGAACTGCGGCTCGCGCCGGGCAGTGTCGTCGCCCTGTTCACGGACGGCCTCCTCCAGGCGGCCGACGGTCCCGCCGACGGGCTGCGGCGGCTCGGCCGGGTCCTCGCCGAGTACCGGCGGCCGCTGTACCAGCTGTGCGACGAGGCGGTGACCTGTCTGCTGCCCGGGGCGGTCGACGAGGACGCGACGCTGCTGCTGGCCCGCACCCGCATGCTCGACCGGAACCAGTTCGCCCAGTGGGAGGTGACCGCGGACCCGGCCGCGGTCGGTTCGCTGCGCACCACCGTCAGCAAGCAGCTCGACGAGTGGGGGCTGCACGATCTGTCGTTCACCACCGAGCTCGTCATCAGCGAGCTGGTCACCAACGCCATCCGTTACGTCGGCGGACCGATCCAGGTCCGTCTGATCCGGGACCGGACCCTGATCTGCGAGGTCTCCGACACCGGGCACACGACCCCCAACCTGCGGCACGCCGCGAGCGACGACGAAGGCGGCCGGGGGCTGTTCATCATCGCCCAGATGACCCACCTCTGGGGGACGCGCTACACGGACACCGGAAAGATCATCTGGACCGAACAGCTCATGTCGCCCGCGGGCGAGACATAGACCCGGCCCGTCAGCACTGCTCCTCCGGGTCGTTCCGGTTCAGCTTCTCCAGATACTCGTGGGCCAGGGCGGTCGCGCGGGTGAACCAGTCCGTCAGCACCGAGAGTTCGTCGGGGGAGTAGTCGCCGAACAGCTCCGTCAGGCGCTTGTAGTGGCCCGCGTAGCCGGCCTCGACGCGGGCGACGGCGTCCGGCACGGCGGCCACGCGCACCCGACGGCGGTCCGCCGGGTCGGGGCGGCGGGTGACGTAGCCGGCGCGTTCGAGGCGGTTGAGGATTCCGGTGACCGCCCCCGTGGTGACGTGGGCGCGGGCCGCCAGGTCGCCGGCGGTGAGCAGGTCCTCGCCGGCCTCCAGGACGAAGGCGAAACAGGTGAGGTCGGTGACGTTCAGACCCAGCCGCCGGGCCAGTTCCTGCTGTCCGATCAGGTGGGCGGCGATGAGGTGGTCCATCGCCGACAGCGCCTGGGCCCCGGTGGCGGCCGGTCGCGGCGTGCCGTGCATGTTTCCCGATTCTCTTAGCTCGTGAGGGATTTAGGGAGTAAATTTCTTTCGTGGTGAGGGAGTCTAGGTGCCCTCACGCCGGACGCGGGGTTTGCGCTGTCTACGAGACGGAGGCGGGTACGTGAGCGGTCATCTGCACGACGAGGGGCACACGGTCGCGGGCTGGACCGGTTTCGGCATCGCGACCATCGGGACCGCGGCGGTGGGGGCGGGGGTGATCATGGCCTCGGTCCCCTGGGTGGTCGTCGGCGGGGCCGTCATCGCCGTCGCCGTCCTGGTCACCTGGTACCTCCATCTCGCCGGCTGGGGCAAGCCCCCGGGCCACCGCCCCAGGTCGCAGTGGCCCCTGGGGGTGCGGGACACCGGAGCCCGTCAGGGCCACCCCGGCTGCGTCGGCTGCCGCCTTGCGGGCCGCACCCGCGGCACCTCGACCCTCGAACCCCGGCCGGCCGCCGCGACCGGGGACCCGGAGCCGGCGTCGGCGGAGGCCGGAGGCTGATCGAGCACGGGAACCCCCGCGCACACCCCCGCGGCTCCCCACTGCGGCGCCCCGCTGCCGCTGGCGCTGTCAGTGGGTCGTCCTACCCTCAAGAGCGATGGCACAGGTGTGGAAGTGCGCGGGACTGCGGTGGGCGGCCGACGGTGCCGTGCTGGTGTGGGACGGGGGGCGGCGCAGCGCGCTGTCCAGGGGGAAGAGCGTGGCCTTCGAGGTCGCCGGAGAGGGTGGGCGGCGTTGCGTGGGAGCGCGGGGGAACCCGTGTCCGGTGCGGGCGGTCGTGTCGGGACGCAGTACCGGCGCGCGGTGCGAGGAGTGCGCCCGGCTGGACCGGGCGCACTCCGTGGCCGCCGACACGATCGCGGACGACCCCCGGCCCTACCGCGTCTACCTGGCGTGGTTCGGGCCGGGCATGGTCAAGGTCGGGATCACGGCCGCCGAGCGGGGCCCGGCCCGGCTGCTTGAGCAGGGCGCCGTCTGTTTCAGCTGGCTCGGCGTCGGCCCGCTGATGGCCGCTCGGCGCACGGAGGAGCTGTTGCGGGCCGCGCTCAAGGTCCCCGACCGGATCCCGTACGCCGCCAAGCGCGCCGTGCGGTCCGCGCTGCCGGAGACCGAGGCCGAGCGGGCCGCGGAGGTGACGGCGCTGCACGCGCGGGCACTGGAACTCGACGCCTGGCCCGAGTCGCTCGTCCGTCAGCCGTGCCAACCCGTCGACCACGTGGGCGTGTTCGGGCTCCAGGGGCTGCCCGCCGCCGTGGGCGAGGTGGCCGAACTGGTCCACGGGGGCACGGTCAGCGGCGAGTTGGCCGCGGTCGCCGGACCCGATCTGCACCTGGCCACCGCGCGCGGGCTCGTCGTCCTCGACTCCCGGCTGATGACCGGGTGGGAGCTGGGCCCGGGTGGTGCGGGCGGCGAACTTACCGTGCCGGTAAGGGAGTTCAGAGGTGAGGCGGCGGGTCTGCAGGACGGGCTGTTCTGAAGGTCAAGAGTTGGATCCCGTACGGATCCCTTTGGGCAAGGTCCCTGGACCCGGGCGGCGGGCAGGCCGACCCTGGACGTCATGA
>NZ_JADDRL010000106.1 GCF_021538895.1 Streptomyces olivochromogenes
CCGGCCATGCGGTGACCGCAGACCTCGCACCAGTCGTCGGAACCCGACTGGTGTCCGTTCGGGCAGGTCGGCATGTCGGCGCTTCCCTCTCTGTCAGGTTTTTCCTGAGCTCGCTGTGCGTCTGTCCGGGGCGGGGCAGGTCACTTCTTTACACGAACAGTCTTTGTGGACCGTGTTTCCAGGGTCATCTCGTCCGCTTCCGCGACCTTCGCCTTCAGTCGCACAGTACCTGTCGCGGCGTCGACGACGTCCACCACCTTCGCAAGCAGTTTCGCAGTATCGGCGTTGCCGGAGGCACTCGCGAGCTGAACGGCACGGCCCAGTTTGGCCGTTGCTCCATCCATATCGCCCGCTTTGCGCAGGTCCAATCCCTGCTGGATGACCTGTGCCAGTTCCGCCTGGCCGGTGTAGTGGGCGACCTGGGGGTTGATCGAGGTGGACGCCGCCATGTCGTCGGTCCACACGGCCCGTACCAGGCCCTGCGCGCCCAGGTTCTGGGCGGTGCCGTCGGGTTGGGGGACGACCAGGGACACCCGGGCGGCCAGCATCTCCTGGCCGATGCCCGCCACGGGGACCTCGACGCAGACGTGGTAGTCGCGGGACTCGTCGCCCCAGGAACCGGTGGGGTAGTCCCCGGCGCGGGGGCCCGCCTCGGTGCGACGGTCGGTCAACTCCACGACCGTAGGCGCCACTTGCTTGACGAACTTGATGGTGGTGCCGACCGGCGTCCACAGCCGCAGCGCGACGTCCGCGACCTCCTTGCCCATGGCCGTCTCCATCATCTGCGTGAAGTCGGCGGCGAGGCCGCTCGGGTCGGCGACGATGTCGGCGGTGCCGAGCAGCGCGGAGGCGATCCCTGTGACTTCTTTCACTTCCCAGTCGGTGCCCACGCCCCGCGCGTCACAGGTGAAACGTCCGGCGCAGGCGTCGAGCGCCGCACGCAGGTCCTCGGGCGACTCGTGCTCGTTGCGGCCGTCGGTGAGCAGGATGCCGTGCCGGATCGCCACGTCCGCCGAGGACAGCAGCCGGTCGGCGAGCCGCAGCCAGGTGCCGATGGCCGTACCGCCGCCCGCGCTGAGCTTGCGCAGCGCCTCCTTGGCCTGGCCGCGGGTGGTGGCGTCGGCGACGGCGAGGCGCCCGTTGCCGGGGTAGACCTCCTTGGCGATGTGCGTGCCGCCGATCACCGCGAAGTGGACGCCGTCGCGCAGGGTGTCGATCGCGGCGGCCGTGGCGTCCCGGGCGTTGCGCATCTTGGTCGGCGGGTAGTCCATCGACCCCGAACAGTCGACCATGATCGCCACCGCCGCGGACGGGCCCTGTCCGGCCGAGTACATGTGCGGCGCGGCGACCGCGCTGCCGACCGTGCCGCCACCCGTGGCGGTGACGGTGACGATCGCGCTGACCTCGCGGCCGCCCTCGGGCAGGTACTCGTTCTGGTAGACGTCCATCGAGAACGTCGGCACGTTCGACTTGGAGAAATTGGCCATGCTTGGTTCGATCCCCCTTCGACCCCACGGATCTCGTGGGCGATGACTGTGTGCGGACCGGTCCCCTCCGGTCCTGTGAGGCTTCCCCGTCGTACGGCCTCAGGCCGATCCTGCCCCCTGCGGCGGTGCCGGGAACGGCAGGACGGCCACTGTTACGTTGTCGTGGCCCCCGCCGTCCAGGGCGTGACCGACCAGGACCCGGGCGCTGTGCAGCGGACGGGTGGCCGCGTCCGAGGGCACGGCCTCGGCCATCTCCTCGGCCGCCTCGGCGTAGTTCCACAGGCCGTCCGTGCACACCACGACCACACCCGGCCGGTCCGGCTTGAAGGAAGCGGTGTGCGGCTCCAGTTCGTAGGCGTCCGCGCCGAGCCAGCCGGTGATCGCGTGGGCGCGCTCGTCGGCGTACGCCTCGGCCTCGCTCATCAGACCCGCGGCGACCATCTGCGCGGCCCAGGAGTCGTCCTCGGTGAGCCGGGCCGGGGGAGCGGAGCGGTCCACCGGCACCCAGTAGGCGCGGCTGTCGCCGACCCAGCCGACGACCAGCAGCCCCGAGGTGACCACGGCGCCGACGATCGTGCAGGCCGGGGCGTTCTGGTGCGGGGAGTGCTCGCGGGCCGTGGCGGGCTCCTCGGCCAGCGCGTTGACCGCCTGCGAGGCCGCCACGATCGCCTCGTGCATCGCCTGCTGCGGGTGCGTGCCGCGCGGCAGGGCGGTCAGCAGTGACTCGCCCGCCGCCTCGGACGCGGCGAGGGAGGCGGCGTCGGGACGGGTCGCCGAGGACACGCCGTCGCAGACGATCGCCACGGACGCGGGCATGCCGTCGGGCAGCGCGGTGTGGCCGACGCGGAACGCGTCCTCGTTGCGGTGGTGGCGCAGCCCGCGGTCGCTGACCGCGGCCACCGGGCCCGACTCCTGCTCCATGTGGTCGCGTTCGCGGGGCTGGGCGTGCCCGCAGTTCTCGCAGTAGCCGTCGCTGTCCACCCGGCCCGCCCGGCAGGCCACGCACACCTTGGCCTCCTCGGCCGGCGCCGTGACGTCCGCGGCCACCCGCGGGTCGGGCGCCTGCAGCGGGTACTCCTCCGGCTCCGGCGGCCGGTCGAACCGCACGCCGGAGGCGGGGGACACCGGGGAGCCCGACGGCGCGGCCGGCGGCGAGCCGCCCGAGTCGGTCCCGGGCAGATCCGTCGGCAGATGCACCGCCGCCGGTGTGTCGGAGCCGTGCGGCTCGGACGCGTGGGGCCAGTCGGGGTCGTCCCCGGAGCCGGCGGAACCGCTCATGGTGAGCGTCGGGTGGTCCTGCGGCGGGGCGGGCACCACCGACAGGTCGTACCCGCACGCACCGCAGAAACGGTCACTCGACTCAAGCGGCTCCGCGCAGTTCGGGCACTTCGACACTGCGGCCTGCTGGGGCATCTGCGACATCAACTACACCCACGTCCGGGGGCGGTAACGGTTGGCCCGTTCCACCAGGTCGATCCTCTCCTCGCCGCCGGGCGCGAGCCGGGCCAGCGTGCGGTACGAGCGTTCCAGGCCGAAGCGCAGGCCGCGCTCGTCCAGGCCGCTGCCGAGCAGGACCCGTCCGCCGGCGGCGGGCTGGGCGCTCTGGCCACCGGAGAGTATCCAGTCCAGCGCGCAGCCGAGCACTTCCGCGGACAACTGCTCGCGGCGCGCCGGGTCCAGGCCGTACGCGTCCAGCGCCTCGACCTGGCGCGCGGCGGCGGTCAGGTCGTCCAGGAACGCCGCGTCCGCGGCGGTCGCCGTGCGTCGCCTCAGTCTCGCCCGTACGGCGGCCACGCGCGCGGCCGTGTAGTGGATCGAGGACTCGGGCACCGACTCCAGCGTCCGTACGGCACCGCGCCGGTCGCCCGCCGCCAGCTGGACGCGGGCCAGCCCGAACGCCGCGCTCACGAAGCTCGGGTCGGTCGACCACACCAGGCGGTAGTACTCGGCGGCGTTGTCCAGCTGGCCCAGCACCTCCGCGCACAGGCCGAGCGCCAGCTTGGGCGCGGCCTCGCCCGGGAAGGCGTCGTAGATCGCGTCAAAGGCCAGCGCGGCGCCCTCGAAGTCGCCGGTCACCAGGGCGGTCACGCCCCGGTACCAGACCACCCGCCAGTCGTCGGGCCGCTCCTCCTCCAGCTTGGCCAGGGACATCAGCGCCGCCTCGGCGTCGCCGTTCTCCAGCCGCGCCCGGATCTGCCGCAGCCGCGTCTCGACGGTCTGCTGCGGAGCGGCCGCCAGCGCGCTGATCAGCTCACCCGGCGCCGAGGTCATCAGGCCCGCCAGGAAGCCCGCGTTGGGGTCGGTCGGGTCGACGTGCGGCACGGGCAGCGCGAGGGCGGCGGCGGGCGTGGCGACGGGCTTGACGAGGCCCGCCGTGCCGTCGGGGGCGCCGCCGGGGGCCTGCGGGGCACCGGCGGCAGGGGGCGCGAAGGCCGCCGCGGCGCCGGACGGCGCGTTGCCGCCGGCCCCGCGACCCGGCCTGCCGGGCCGGACCACCCGCGCCCCCAGCCGCGACACGTCCCCGTCGAGCTTCGGGAACAGCTCCGTGTCGGTGACCTTCAGCTCGGGGCCGAACAGCGTCGACAGCGCGGGCCGCGCCTGCCCGCTCTGCAGGGACACGACCTCCCGGAGCACGCCCGTCAGCTGTTCGGACATCTCCTGCGCGGAGGCGAACCGGCGGGCCGGGTCGGGGTCGGTGGCGCGCACCAGCAGCCGGTAGAAGGACTCGTACTGACGGAAGACCTCGATGGTGTCGGGGTCGGGCAGGGAGTCCACGAAGACGTTCGTGTAGCCCTGGAAGTCGAAGGTCAGCACGGCCAGCGTCCGGCCGACCGTGTACAGGTCGGAGGCGACCGACGGGCCGACCTCGGCGACCTCAGGGGACTGGTAGCCGACCGTGCCGTAGATGGCCGACTCGTCGTCGTCCATCCGGCGCACCGCGCCCATGTCGATCAGCTTGAGCTGGTCCTCGGTCTGGATCGCGTTGTCGACCTTGAAGTCGCAGTACAGCAGGTTGCGGCTGTGCAGGTGACCGAGCGCCTCCAGGGCCTCGATGCCGTAGGCGCAGGCCTGCTCCACGGGCAGCGGGTCGCGCCGGCCGTCCGGTGTGCGGCGGGCGTTGGCGATCTCCTTGAGCGACTTGCCGCCGACGTACTCCATGACGATGTAGCCGTCGAGGGAGCCGGTGCGCTGGTCGAGGTGCTCCACGAAGTTGTAGATCCGCACGATGTTGGCGTGCTCGATCTCGGCGAGGAAGCGCCGCTCGGAGATCGCGGCGGCCATCGCGTCCTGGTCGCCGGTGTCCAGCAGGCCCTTGAGGACGACCCAGCGGTCCGACACCGCGCGGTCCACGGCCAGGTAGATCCAGCCCAGGCCGCCGTGCGCCAGACAGCCCACGACCTCGTACTGGCCGTGCACGATGTCGCCGGCCTTCAGCTTCGGCACGAACGAGTACGGGTGCCCGCACTTGGTGCAGAAGCCCTCCGTACGCCCCGGCCGCTCACCGCGCGCCCGGCCCACCGGCGCCCCGCAGTCGGAGCGCGAGCAGAACCGCTTCCGCTCGGGCACCTCGGGGTTCTCCAGGACCATCTCGCGCGGGTCGGGCCGCGGCACCTGGGGCACCGAGACCAGACCGGCGCCCAGCCGGCTGCGCCCGGACGACCCGGCGGTGGAGCCGGAACTGCGCACCGACACCGAACGGCCGGTGGACTTCCCGGACACCGAGCGCGACAGACGCCCCGACACCGAGCGGCGCGACTTCGACGACTGCGAGGAGGTGCGCGAGCTGCGGCTGCTGGAGCGCGAACTGCCGCTGCCCGCCGAGCCCTTGCCGCCGCCGGTCATACCGGTGGGCGGCGACCCCACCATGCCCGTCGCCGAGACGACCGGGGCCAGACCGCAGGTGTCGCAGTACAGTTCACCGCCGCCGACGTCCTCGTACGCGCCATCACAGCCCGGCCGCTGGCACGCTTGCCCTGCCTGACTCACGTCTACTCACCCCTCCGGTCCTCAGGCCCGCCCTGCTGCGGCACGCGGGGCGTGCCCAGCTGGTCGGCCGCCGCCCGCTGATAACGCAGGACGGCCTGTTCGGCCACGCGCAGATCGCAGGGCGCGCTCCACAGCATGCGGCGCGCCGCGTCGTACCGCTCGACGAGCAGCGGATCCTCCGCGAGCCCGTGCCGGGCGACCTTCGCCTTGTACGCGTCCAGGCGGCCGCGCAGCTCGGCGCGGACCGCCAGGGGCGCGGTGACCGCGGTCAACGACTCACGGGCGCGCAGCAGTTCGTCCTCCGCCTTCTGCTCCAGGGACTCAAGGAGCGGGGACAGGCGGTGCCACTGGGCCTGTCTGCGGTACTCGGCGGCCGTCGCCAGCTGCTCCTGCAGCACCGTCGGCGGGCCGCTGACGACCGGCACCTCCGTGGCGGCGATCTTCGCGAGGACCTCGCCGCGCGCGGTGCGCGCCTCGGCGAGCGTACGGTCCGCGCGGGAGAGCAGGTCCCGCAGCTTCACCAGCCGCTGCTCCGCATCCTGCCGGACCGTCAGGACGGCGTCGATCTCGCGGCGCACGTCCTCCAGGTCGCGCGCCTCACGGTCGTACACCGTGGTGTCCGGCCGGCCGCCGCCCGGCGCCGAACTGCCCTGCGCCGGAACCCAGAAGGCGAGCGGATCGCGGACGACGTCCTCGCGCAGCTTGGTCAGCGTGCGGGTGATCCGCTCCAGGTCGTCGCCCGCGGGGTGCTCGCCGGGGCGCACGCCGACCGAGTGCGCGAGCTTGCGGGTGCGCTGGAGCTCCGCGGCCAGTAAATCGATCCGGGCGGGCAGCGCCGACCACACCGCGTCGGCGGTCACGACCATGTTCAGCGAGCTCGCGTACAGCTCGTTCATCCGCTCCACCAGCGCCGCCAGCGTGAACCGTTGGCTGAGCCGGCCCCCCGCGGACAGCAGCGTCGGCGCGTTCGCCGTCGCGGCCGCGCTGTCCGCGACCGTGACGGACTCGCCGCGCAGCAGCTCGGTCAGCTCGACCAGGTCCTCGCGGCTGGACCAGCGGCGCCGGGCGCGGATCTGCCGGGCGCCGCGCAGCGTGCCCGCGTACGCGTCGAAGTACGCCCACAGCAGCGTGATCGAGGCCTCCGCGGCCGCCCAGCGCTCCTGGGTGGTGCCGGTCAGCTCGGCGCCTTCGAGGAGTCTGCGGCCCGCGTGGTCCTGAAGGGCGAGCAGCGAGCTCTCGATCGCCTCGTGCTCCGCGCCGAGCCGCGCCAGCGCACGGTCCACCTCGTCCCGGTCCATCACCGGCCCGGCGGGGTCCGTGACGCCCATCGATCACCTCTCGCTGCGTTGTCGGTGCTGTCTTTGAGGAAGTCTGGTCAGCTCTTGCGCAGGTATTCCGGCGCGGGCGGCTTCGACGGTGTCGAGCTCTTCCCCAGTGTCGCCGACAGCCAGGTGTCGTACGACGCCTGCCAGCCGCTCGCGCGGTAGTCCACCAGGATCCGGTTGACCCGGCGTACCAGATCGTCGGCGTCCTTCTTCATCGCCACTCCGTAGTACTCGGTCGTGAAGGCCGAGCCCTTGAGGGCGACCGTCGGGTCCTGGGCGGCCTGGCTCGCGGCCAGCGCGCCGTCGGTGACCACCGCGTCGACCTCGCCGAGCTGCAGTCGCACCAGGCAGTCGAGCTGGTTGGGCACGGTGTGGTGGATGTCGGCGGAGGAGACCAGCCGGCCGTCCTTCTGGTCCGCCTCCAGCTTGGCGTACGCCGTGGAACCGGTCGCCGTGCAGATCTTCTTGCCGGCCAGCGACTTGTCGTAGCCCGTGACGGACGACGACTTGGACGCCAGGACCGTCTGGCCCGTCTTGAAGTACGGCGCGGAGAAGGCGACCTGGTCCAGCCGGTCGCAGTTGATGGTCATCGTGCGGACGACCATGTCGACCCGGCCGTCCTGGATCGCCGGGATGCGCTGGCTGGTCGGGATCGCCTTGAACTGGACCGCGTCCGGGTCGCCGAGGATGTCCTGGGCGATCCGGTGCACCAGGTCGATGTCGAAGCCCTCCAGCTCCGCGTCCTTGTTGTTCGGGTTGCGGTAGCCCCAGTGGTAGCTGTTCTGGTCGACGCCGACGATCAGCTTGCGCTTCGCGCCCGTACGGGCCTTGATCGCGTCGATCGTGGGGCCGTCCGCACCGGACGGGGACAGCGTCTGCTTCTGGGCCTGCGCGTCCTCGCAGCCGTCCGCCCGCGCCTGCCCGGCGGTGGCCAGGTGCGAGCCGCCGAGGCCCGCGCCGCCGCCGGAGCCGCCGGAGCCGCCGTCCTGCTGGGTCAGCGGCAGCAGCAGCACGAACGCCAGCGCCAGCGCGCACACGGCCGCCATCGCGCCCACGCCGCCCCAGCCGCGCAGGGCGGCCCGCACATTCCGCCGCGGAAGCGGACTCCCGGCGCCCCGGCGGGGAGGAAGGCCATCGCGTGCGTTCATCGTCACGCCCCCTTTCACCGGTACTCCGAGAGCCTGCGCCCGATGCCGAGCAGCGCGCCGGCCGCGCCCAGGACGGCGAGGACGGCCGCGCCGACGGGCAGGCCGGTCATCGCGTCCCGGCCGTCACCGGCCGCCTGCCGGAACTCGGTCTGCTCGTGCGTGATCGCGGTCCGCAGGTTGTCGTCGACGCTGTCGAAGCACTCGCCGGTCGCGCCCCGGGCGCCGATCACCTTGTCCAGCGCCTGCTGGTAGTTGCCGTTCTCGTCCTCGGCGCGGGCCGAGGCGTGGCGCTTCTTCCACACCGTCATGTTGCCCTCGGCCGCCTCGACCGGCTTGCTGCCCGTCTTGTCGTCGGCGAGTCGCCCCGCCTCGGTCAGCCCCTTGCCCAGGGTCTTCATGTCCTTGTCGAAGTCGTAGTAGAACGCGTCGTACGTGGTGCCGTCGACCGTGATCGTCTCGGCGCCGCGGGCCACCAGGCTCAGGTTCTCGTTGCCCCGGGCCTTGAGGGAGGCGATGCGGGCGTCGTGCAGCACGTTCAGCGAGCGGACGCCGTGGTCGTAGGAGTCGTTCAGGCCCGCGCGGGCGACGCTGTGGCCGACGACCAGCCAGAGCAGGACCACCGTCGCGGTGGCCGTGGCGGCGACCAGTCCGTGGTTCAGCACCCGGTTGGTGCGCCGGTAGTTGCGCTGCTGGGCCCAGGCGAGCGCGGCGAGGACGAGGACGCCGAGGGCTATCGAGGCCCACGGGTAGGGCGTCGCGTTCCCGTAGTCGGAGCGGAGTTTCTCGTTCTCCTTCTTGTAGAGGTCCTCCGCCGCCGGGAGCATCTCGTTCTGCATCTTGTCGTTGGCGTAGCGCAGATAGGCGCCGCCGACCGGATAGCCCTGCCGGTTGTAGGTGCGGGCCCGCTCCACCAGGCCCTTGTACTCCGGCAGCAGCTTGTTCAGCTTGGAGACGGCCGCCTCGGACGGCGAGCCCGGCTCGGAGCTGGCGGCGGCCGTCACGAGCTTCTCGGCGGCCGTCCGGATGTCCTTCTCGTACCGGTCGCGGGACTGGGCCGTCTCCTGACCGCCCGCCAGGAAGCCGCTGGAGGCGGCCGTGTTGGCGTCCGCCAGGGAGCGGTAGATGTCGGCGGCGTCCGAGCTGAGCGGCTGGCTGCTGTGCAGCACGTCGTCGGCGGCCGCCGCGCGGTCGGAGGTCTCCCAGGCGGTGACCGCGCCGAACGCGACGACCAGGAGGGCGAGGACCGCCCCGATGATCCGCAGCCGGCCCGGTTCGGTGGTCGCGGCCGCGCGCAGCCGCTCGGCGCCCTCCGCGAACGCCGTACGGCGCGCCTGCGCGGGCGCACCGACCGGCGCGGGGGGTCCGGACTGCGGCGGTACGGACGGCAGGGTGGGCACGCCGGATCCCGGTCCTGGCGGTGCCGCGCTGCTCATCGGCGGGTGTGTCACTGCTTGACCTCCCCCATGGTCATCGTTCGCCGCCAAGTATCGCCGCCCGGACCGACATCCGCACCGGCCTTCACTGGATCTTGATCGGATCGCAGCGGAGATGGCGGCGCGGTGCGGTGTGCTGCACCACCCCCTGCCCATGAATACGCTGCGGGAATCAGTTCGGTTCCCGCTTGTCGGTCCGGCCGTTCAGGACTCCCAGTGGGCCCGTGCGCGTTCCTGCGCCGCGGCCTCCGCTCCCACCCGGTCCAGGCCCAGCAGCGCCGCCCCCAGCACCGGGCTCGCCGTCACCACGCGCGCCACCGCCTTCGGCGCCCGCACCGCCAGCAGATCCCGGACCCCGTCGTCGAGTTGGGGGTGCCCGGCGGTGAGGACACCGCCGCCCAGCAGTACCGGGGTCTCCTCGTCGAGGAGGTCGAGGCGGGTCAGGGCGACCGTGGCCATCGACACCACCTCGTCGGCGAGCCGGTCGACGATCGCGCGGGCCACGGCGTCCCCGCCCGCCGCCGTCTCGAACAGCACCGGCGCCAACTCGTGCCGCCGGGCGTGCGCGACGTGCTCCAGGTGCAGGGCCTCGATCAGCGCGTACATCGAGGGCAGCCCGAAATGGGCCGGGAGGGACCGGGCGAGACCGGTCGGCTCCCCGCGCCCGTCGTCGGCGCGGGCCGCGTACCACAGGGCCTCCTCCGCCAGGCCCCAGCCGCCGCCCCAGTCACCGGAGATGCGGCCGAGGGCCGGGAAGCGGGCGGTGCGGCCGTCGGGGCGCATGCCGACGCAGTTGATGCCCGCGCCGCACACCACCGCCACGCCGCGCGGCTCGGCCACGCCGGCCCGCAGGATCGCGAAGGTGTCGTTGCGGACCTCCACGGTGTCGCCCCACGCGCGCGCGTGCAGCGCGGCCGCCAACTGCTGCTCCTCCACCGGCAGATCGGCGTTGGCCAGGCAGGCGGAGACGTGCGCGACGGAGGTGACCCCGGCGTCGGCGTAGGCCCGGTCGACGGCCCGGGCCAGCTCGTCCACCGCCGTGCGAACCCCCACCGCCGGCGGCCGGAACCCGCCGCCGCGCGCCGTGGCCAGGACGTCCCCGTCCGCCGACAGCACCGCGACGTCCGTCTTGCTGTTGCCCGCGTCGATGGCGAGGACACTTGCGGTCAGGCCCACGCGAGGTGCTCCCGGTTGTGCGCGATCAGTCGGTCGGTGAGGGCTTCGGCGTACGCGTACTGGCCGATCAGTGGATGGGACAGCAGCGCCCGGAACACCCGGTCCCGTCCGCCGCGCAGCGCCGCCTCCAGCGCCAGCTCCTCGTACGCCGTCACGTTCGCCACCAGCCCCGCGAACAGCGGGTCCAGCTCCGGCACCGGCAGCGGCACCGGCCCCTTCGGGCCGACCACCGCCTGCACCTCGATCACCGCGTCGTCCGGCAGGAAGGACAAGGTGCCCCGGTTGTAGGTGTTCACCACCTGGTACGTGCTGCCCGCGCCGCCCAGCAGCGAGGCCGCGAGGTCCACCGCCGCCTCCGAGTAGTAGGCGCCGCCGCGCTTGGCGAGCAGCTCCGGCTTCTCGTCCAGGGCCGGGTCGCCGTACATGGCCAGCAGCTGTCGCTCCATCTCGGCGACCTCCGCCGCCCGGGACGGCTTGGTGCCCAGCTCCCGGACCACCTCGTCGTGCGCGTAGAAGTAGCGCAGGTAGTACGACGGGACCACGCCGAGCCGGTCGAGCAGCGGCCGGGGCAGGCGCAGGTCGTCCGCGACGGCGTCGCCGTGGTCCGCGAGCAGCTTCGGCAGGGCGTTCTCGCCCTCCGGGCCGCCCAGGCGCACGCCCGTCTCCCAGGTGAGGTGGTTGAGGCCGACGTGGTCCAGGTGGATCTCGGCCGGCGCCACGCCCAGCAGGGCCGCGAACTTCCGCTGGAAGCCGATGGCCACGTTGCACAGGCCGACGGCCTTGTGCCCGGCCTGCAGCAGCGCGCGGGTCACGATGCCCACCGGGTTGGTGAAGTCGATGATCCAGGCGTTCGGGTTCGCCCGCCGGACGCGCTCGGCGATGTCGAGGACCACCGGGACGGTCCGCAGCGCCTTGGCCAGACCGCCCGCGCCGGTGGTCTCCTGGCCGATGCAGCCGCACTCCAGCGGCCAGGTCTCGTCCTGCTGCCGGGCGGCCTGCCCGCCGACGCGCAGCTGGAGCAGCACCGCGTCCGCGCCCTCGACGCCGGCGTCCAGGTCGCCGGTGGTCACGATCCGCCCGGGATGGCCCTGCTTGGCGAAGATACGGCGGGCCAGGCCGCCGACCAGCTCCAGGCGATCGGCGGCCGGGTCGACGAGGACCAGCTCCTCGATGGGCAGCACGTCTCTCAACCGCGCGAAGCCGTCGATGAGTTCGGGTGTGTAGGTCGAGCCTCCGCCGACCACGGTGAGTTTCATACGGGGTTAACCCTTCACTCCGGTGAGCGTGACGCCTTCGACGAACGCCTTCTGGGCGAAGAAGAAGACGAGGATCACGGGGGCCATGACCAGCACGGTGGCGGCCATGGTGAGGTTCCAGTCGGTGTGGTGCGCGCCCTTGAACGACTCCAGGCCGTAGCTGAGCGTCCAGGCGCCCGGGTTCTCGGACGCGTAGATCTGCGGGCCGAAGTAGTCGTTCCAGGCGTAGAAGAACTGGAAGAGGGCGACGGCGGCGATGCCCGGCCGGGCCATCGGCAGGACGACCTTCAGCAGGGTCCGCAGATCGCCGCAGCCGTCCACCCGCGCCGCGTCCAGGTACTCGTTCGGGATCGTCATGAGGAACTGACGCAGCAGGAAGATGGAGAACGCGTCGCCGAACGCCATCGGGATGATCAGCGGCCACAGCGTGCCCGACAGATCCAGCTGTTTCGCCCAGAACAGGTACATCGGGATGATGATGACTTGCGGCGGCAGCATCATCATCGAGATCACCAGCATGAGCGACAGGTTGCGACCCGGAAAGCGCAACTTGGCGAGCGCGTACGCGACGGGGATGGACGACACGACGGTCAGCACGGTGCCCAGACCGGCGTAGATCAGCGTGTTCTTCCACCAGGTCAGGAAGCCCGGCGTGTCGAACACCTTCCGGTAGTTGCCCCACTCCCAGGTGTCCGGGACCAGGTCTCGGCTGAGGGCCTGGCTGTCGCTCATCAGGGACGTCAGGAAGACGAACACGAAGGGCAGCGTGAAGAAGAGCGCGGCGGCGATCCCGAGGGAGTGCACCGCGATCCACTCCAGGAGCGCCTTGCGGCGGGCCGTGCGCTCGGCCGTCGACGCCGGGGTCCGTACGTCCACCGGCTTGTCCAGCACTTGGGTCATGGTCAGTCACCTGCCTGGATGAGACCGCCCCGGCGCCGCATCAGGAACGCGGTGAACACCATCGACAGGGCGAAGAGGACGAGGGCGACGACACACGCGGAGCCGTAGTCGAAGCGCTGGAAGCCGAGGTTGTAGACGAGTTGGGGGAGGGTGAGCGTGGACTTGTCCGGATAGCCGGGCTCGAACTGGGTGCCCGCGCCCTGGATCACGCCCGAGGCGACCTTTCCGGCGATCAGCGGCTGTGTGTAGTACTGCATCGTCTGGATGACACCGGTGACGACGGCGAACATCACGATCGGCGAGATGTTCGGCAGCGTGACGTACCTGAAGCGCTGCCAGGCCGAGGCGCCGTCCAGTTCGGCGGCCTCGTACTGCTCCTTCGGCACGTCGAGCAGCGCGGCCATGAAGATGACCATCAGGTCGCCGACGCCCCACAGCGCCAGCAGGGTCAGGGCTGGCTTGGACCAGGCCGGGTCGTTGAACCAGCCCGGCGCCGGGATGCCGATGTTCTCCAGGATGGAGTTCACCGGGCCCGTACCGGGGTTGAGCAGGAAGGCGAAGGCCATCGTCGCGGCGACCGGCGGGGCCAGGTAGGGCAGGTAGAACAGGGTGCGGAAGACACCCGTGCCCGTCTTGATCTTCGTGATCAGCAGGCCGACGCCGAGTCCGAAGACGACCCGCAGGCTCACCATCACGAGGACCAGCCACAGCGTGTTGCGCAGGGCGGGCCAGAAGAGGGGGTAGTGCTCGAAGACGTACGTCCAGTTCTTCGTGCCGCTCCACGTCGGCGGTTTGAAGCCGTCGTAGTGCATGAACGAGAAGTAGACCGTGGAGATCAGCGGGTACGCGAAGAAGACCGCGAAGCCGATCAGCCAGGGCGACATGAAGGCGACCGTCCGAAGCGCCGCCCGGCGGCGCTTCGACGCGAGGGTTACCGTGCTCATCGCTGGACTACTTCGCCTGCGCGATGTCCGTGTCGATCTGCGCGGCCGTCTTCTTCAGGCCCGCCTTCAGGTCCGAGGTCTTTCCGCTCTCGTAGTCGTAGCCGAACTGCTGGATCGTCACCAGGTACACGCCGCCGTTGATCGAGGCGGGAGACGTCGTCGAGTTCGGGTTCGCGGCGATGTCCAGGAACGTCTTGAAGCGCGGGTCGTACTTCAGCTTCGGCGACTTCAGCGCGGCCAACGTGGACGGCACGTTGTGGATCGCGTTGGAGAAGCCCACCACCGCGTCCGTGTCGGTGGTCATGTACTTCACCAGCTCCCAGGCCGCGTTCTGCTTCTTGCTGGTGGCCGCGATGCCCGCGATGGTGCCGGTGATGTAGCCCTTGCCGTACTGCGCCGCCCGGTCGTCGGGGACGGGCAGCGGGGCGACGCCGATCTCGAAGCCGGGCTTGGCCTCCTCCGCCATGCCCAGACGCCACTCACCGTCGAGCTGCATGGCGACCTGGCCGGTGTGGAAGGGGTGCTTGGGGCCCCATTCGTCGCCGAGGGTGGCGCGGAACTTCTCCAGCTTCTGGTAGCCGCCGAGGTCGTCGACGAGCTTCTTCTGGAGCGTGAAACCGGCCTGGAACGCGGGGTCCTTGGCGAGGTTCGACTTTCCGCTGCCGTCGAAGTACGTCGGCGAGAACTGGGCGAAGTAGTGCTCGGTGGTGGATTCCCAGCCGTGGTAGTTCGGCATGAATCCGAGCTGCTTGTAGCTGTCGCCCTGGGCGATCGTCAGCTTCTTGGCGTCGGCCTCGAATTCGGACCAGGTCTTCGGCGGGTTCGCGATGCCCGCCTTCTTGAACGCCGTCTTGTTGTAGTAGAGCCCGTACGCGTCGCCCAGCAGCGGCACCGAGCAGCGGTTGCCGTCGAACTGGGTGTACTCGTTCATCGGCTTCGGGAAGGTCTTCTCCGGGTCGATGTTCGACTTCTTGAAGAAGGGGTTCAGATCGACCAGGGCGCCCGAGGAGCAGAACTTGCCCACGTTGTTCGTGGTGAAGGAGGAGATGACGTCGGGGGCCTTCTCGCCGCCGGCCCGCAGCGCCTGGTTGATCTTGTCGTCGGTCATGTTGCCGACGACGTTCACATGGATGTTGGGGTGGGCCTTCTCGAACCCGGCGATCAGGTCCTTGATGCCCTTCACCTCGTTCGGCGCGCTCCAGGCGTGCCAGAAGTTGATCGTCGTGTCCTTGGAGGCGTCGTCGGAGGCGCCGGAGGAGGACTGGCCGGTACAGGCGGCGGTGAGCAGGACGGCGGAGGCGGTGAGGGCAAAAGCCGCCTTTCGGGCGACTTCGGGTATGGCTGTGGGCATGGCGAGGTCTCCCAGGAACGGGGTGGGTGAGGAGGAGGGGGCGGAAGGGGCGGTACGGGGCTCAGCGCGAGGTGTCGAAGACCTCGTCGCGGGTGGTCGCGAGCGCGCTCTCCAACGCGCCGCGCAGCACGGGGTGTTCACGGACGTCGCCGACCACGAGGCGCGGGCGGGCCGCCGCCAGCTCCTCCAGCTCGGCCTGGACGAGGGCGCGCAGTACCTCGCCGCCCGCGGTGAGTGAGGTGCCGCTCAGCACGACGAGTTCGGGGTCGAGGACGGAGACGAGGGAGGCGAGACCGGTGGCGAGCCGGGTCGCGTACGTGCGCAGCAGTTCGCGGTGGGGTCCGGTGGCGTGGTCGGCGGCGTCGGCCACGAGCGTGGCGGCGGTCTCGGTGTACGGCCCGGTCGGCACGTCCTCGATACCCAGCTCCCGGGCCAGCTTCGGAACCGCCTGTGAACCGGCGAGTTCCTGGTAGCCGCCGCTGTTGGCCTTGGTCACCTGGCGCACCAGGGGCGTGCCCGGCACGGGGAGGAAGCCGACCTCGCCGGCGCCGCCGGTCCAGCCGCGGTGCAGTCGCCCGCCGAGGACCAGGGCGGCGCCGAGGCCCTCCTGGTTCCACAGCAGGACGAAGTCGCCGTGTCCGCGGGCGGCGCCCAGCCGCTGCTCGGCTATGGCGACGAGGTTGACGTCGTTCTCGTACTCGACCGGCATCGGCAGCGCGGCGGCGAGTTCGTCGAGCAGCGTGGGGGAGTGCCAGCCGGGCAGGTGGGAGGCGTAGCGCAGGCGGCCGGTGCCCGGGTCGAAGGCGCCGGGTGTGCCGATGACCAGCCGGTGGACGTCGTCGCGGGCGAGTCCGGCGGCCTTCACGGCGCCGTCGAGGGCCTCGGTCACCTGCTGGACGACGGGCCGGGCCGGCCGTCTGCCCGGGGTGGGCAGCTCGTACTCGCCGACCGTCCGTCCGGTGATGTCGGCGACGGCGGCGCGGATGCGGCCCGGGTTGACGTCGAGGCCGGCGGCGTGGGCGGCGGCCGGGTTGACCGAGTAGAGCTGGGCGCTGGGGCCCGGGCGGCCCTCGCTGGTGCCGGTGGCCAGGACCAGGCCCGCCGCCTCCAGGCGGGCCAGCAGCTGGGAGGCGGTCGGCTTGGACAGGCCGGTGAGCTTGCCGATCCGGGTGCGGGACAGCGGTCCGTGCTCCAGCAGCAGGTCCAGTGCGGCGCGGTCGTTCATGGCGCGGAGCACGCGCGGGGTGCCCGGCGTACCGGCGGTTCCTGCCATGTGGGTCGACACCTGCCTTTCCAACTGCCCAGTTTCCCAGTGACCTGGGCGGGAAGTCCATCCGGTGATCGTTGCCAGATGCTCATCCCATGATCACTGTTAGGAAAGTTTCCTATTGGGTGGGAGGAACGTAAGCCCAGGACGAAGGGGGCGTCAATAGACACCGCCCCCGAGGCAACAGACTCGTTACCTCGGGGGCGGTGGGGGTGGACCTCGGTCGGCTCAGTCGGCTCAGTCGGCTCAGTCGGCGAGGAACGGGGCCGTGTCCAGGGTGGGGTACGGGGCCGGGAGGGGGAGCGGGTCGCCGAGGTCGACCTTGTTGTCGGTGCTGTAGAAGGCCTCGGTGGGGTCGTCGCCGGGGAGGACGGGGTCGGTGTAGCAGTGGGCCGTCTTGGCGTGGCCGTTGATCAGCACATAGACCGGGATGCTGGTGGCGGCATACGTGGCCAGCTTGGCGCCGGTGTCAATCGCGTGATTGGTTGACGTAACCTCACCGACCAGGGTGATCATGTCGATGGGGTACCAGCCCCTGTGCGCCCTGAGGTACGAGTTGTCCAGGTCGGTCGGTTCCCGCTGCAGGACGTAGAAATCGGGGATGACCGCGGCCATCGTGCTGCCGTCATTGTGGGCCGCGCGGAAGCCCATGCCCATACCTGCCAACTCGAACCCGGCGACGGTGAACTGAACAGCGAGCTTGAAAGCGCCCTTGCTGTGGTTGTAGTTGGGCTGCGGCGGCACGATGACGGTCCCCTCGACATACTCCGGTCGAATCGGCATCGGCGACGCCTCTTCGATCGCGCTCAACAGGTCGATGGGGTCCTGCTGCGTCATCACCGGCTCCATGATCGGTTCGGCGCTCATCGCGGTTCTCCTCGTCATGCTGGTGCCAGGCTAAGCCCGCCCCGGGTGCCCCGGCAGAACGATGGGGCACCCAGGGGCCTGTCCGGCGGATCCTGTCGCAGACGCGGGGTCTGGCACGCCCATCTGCCGCGTTGTCGTCGGTCGCCGACGCTCCGCGTCGACTCCCTCCTCCGCCTTGCAGCTGGACGCACCAGACCCCGCTCACCTGCGCCGATCGGATGCCGTTTCTTTCCTGCGACCTGATCCGCCGGACAGACCCCTGCGCCCTCGCGGCGCCGGATGCCCCGGCCGTTCACTCGAACGAGCGTGCTGAAACCGTTCCTCCGGTTCCGCGGCCTACTTGATCGGCGGCGCGGCCCGCTGAGGAGTGATCGGTGTCGTCGCCATCGACTGCGGGGAGTCCGCGTTGGCGAACGCCGACGGGGCCGCGACCGCCGCCGTCGGGTCGGGGACGTCCGCGCCCAGCACGGCCGTCTCGCCGCCCACGATGCGGATGTGGGCCGCGTCGAAGGCCCGCTTGATGCGCCAGCGCAGCTCGCGCTCCACCGTCAGCGCCTTGCCCGGCATGGTCTTCGCCGTGACGCGCACGACCATCGAGTCGATCAGGACGCTGTCCAGGCCCAGCACCTGGACGGGGCTCCACAGGAGCTCGTTCCAGGGCTCCTCCTTGCCCATCTTCTCGGAGACCTCTTCGAGGGTGGCCCTGACCCGGTCCAGGTCCTCGGAGGACCTGACCGTGACGTCGACGCCCGCCGTCGCCCAGCCCTGGGACAGGTTGCCGATGCGCTTGACCTCGCCGTTGCGGACGTACCAGATCTCGCCGTTGTCGCCGCGCAGCTTGGTCACCCGCAGGCCGACCTCGATCACCTCGCCGGAGGCGACCCCCGCGTCGATGGTGTCGCCGACGCCGTACTGGTCCTCCAGGATCATGAACACCCCGGAGAGAAAGTCCGTGACCAGGTTGCGGGCACCGAAACCGATGGCCACGCCGGCGACACCGGCGGAGGCCAGCAGCGGAGCCAGGTTGATCTCGAACGTGCCCAGGACCATCAGCGAGGCCGTGCCGAGGATCAGGAACGACGCCACCGAGCGCAGCACCGAGCCGATCGCCTGCGAGCGCTGGCGGCGCCGCTCGGCGTTGACCAGCAGGCCGCCGAGGGCCGTGCCGTCCACCGCCTCGGCCGTACGGCCCATGCGATCTATGAGCTTGGTGATCGCCCGCCGCACCACCACTCTCAGCACACCCGCGATCACCAGGATCAGCAGGACGCGCAGACCGATCGCGAGCCACGTCGACCAGTTCTGCTCGACCCAGCTCGCGGCGTTCGTCGCGCTCTCCTGGGCGTCCTGGAGCGTGGGGACCGTCGGGGTCGTCGACTCGGCGGGAGCAGGCGAAGGGGACGATCCGGCGGCCAGTAGGACGGCGGACAAGGACACGGCAGGTACCTCCAGGTGCGGCGCTGCGCCGCCCGGTGTGGCGGTCAAGGTCACGAAAAGGTCACCGGACGTGCAGGGTCACCACACTAACGGGGCATTGTGTGTGCCCCGGCGCGATACGCGTAGGAGAGACCGGGCTCACCCGGGCTTGAACAGGCCGTCATCCGGGGGATGACTGTGGTGTGGTCGAAAACACTCCCAGCCCGTTACCGGGACATGGTGGCGCTTCCACCAGGCAAGAGGGGAGACTGGCCGCAGATCGTCCCGGCGCGAGCCACGCGCCGCCGACGCCCAAGGAGGCACCCGTGCCGCATGTCCTGATCCTCAACGCGTCGTACGAGCCGCTCGGCGTCGTACCGCTCCACCGCGCGCTCGTCCTCGTGCTCGAAAACAAGGCGGTCTGCCTTGAGGAGTCGGGCGCCTTCATGCACAGCGCAACCGTCACAGTCCCCGCACCCAGCGTGGTCCGGCTCAAGCGATTCGTGCGGGTTCCCTACCGGGGGCCCGTTCCTCTCACCCGACGGGCCCTGTTCGCCCGTGACGGGGGCCGGTGCATGTACTGCGGTGGCGTCGCAACCAGCGTCGACCACGTCATCCCGCGCAGCCGCGGGGGCAAACACGTGTGGGACAACGTGGTGGCGTCCTGCCGTCGCTGCAACCACGTGAAGGCCGACCGCCACCTCGTCGAGATCGGCTGGCGGCTGCGCCACAAACCCGCTCCGCCCACCGGTCTGGCCTGGCGCATCATCGGGACCGGACATAGGGACCCGCGCTGGCTGCCCTACTTGCAGCCGTACGGCGCGGACGACGCCTTGGCCCGGATCGACGGCATTTCCGCCTGACGATCCGGGCCTTCGCACACGCGGGCACGCGAGCGTGCGTGCCGGCCCCGGGAGTCCCCTGTGCCCCCGGGGCCGGACGGTCATGCGTACCGCAGCTCCGCCGGGTGCACCGAGCGGCGCAGCAGGGGCAGCGAGGTGGCCGCCGCCAGCAGGCAGCACACGTACACGCCCACCGGGACCAGCAGCGCCGCGTACGGCACGGTCTGGGCGGCCCGCCCGGCGGTCAACGAGCCGTACCAGACACCGATCGCCATGCCGCCCGTGCCCGCCAGTACGACCGCGGGGGCCAGCGGCAGCGCCGTCTCCAGGAGCAGCGCCCGGCCGAGGACCGCACGCGGCACTCCGGCGGCCACCTGCGCGGCCAGGCCGCGCCGGCGGTTGGCCAGCGACTCGGCGGTGCCGACGGCCAGGCCCGAGAGGGTGATCGCGAGGGCGACGAGGATCGCGGCGGCCGTCAGGTCGAGGCCCGTCGTGTAGAAGGACCTGCGCATGCTCAGCGAGCCGTCGCGCTGCATGGCGTCCAGGACGGCCAGGAACACCTGCCGGATGCCGACGAAGCCCGTACCGACGATCGTGACCAGCAGCACCGCCGCGTGCGTACGGGCCGCCGCCCACGGGTCGTCGCGCAGCCGCTCCGCCGCGATCAGCGTGGCCGCGGACCGGGCCCGGCCCGCGAGCAGCCGCCCGACCAGCAGGGACGTACCGCCGGCCAGCCACACCGTGCCGCCGCCGACCACGAGGACCAGGGCGAACGCCGTCAGCGGCACCCGCGCCCGGTCACCGCCCGCGGTGTTCGCGACCGCCACCAGCGCGAGCAGCAGCACGGCCAGCACCCCGCCGACGAAGAGCAGCCCCGGCCCGCGCCCGCTGCTGGGCCTGCTCCGGCGTACCCACCCGAGCGGGGAGGCCACCACCCGGCGCAGCGCCAGCGCGCCCGTCGCCGCGCCCAGCACCGGTACCCCGAGGGCGACCAGCGCGAGGCCGGCCCAGGCCGGGACGGTCGGGCTGCTCCACAGGCCCAGCAGGACCGGGACCGCGACGGCGGTGGCGAGGAGCGAGCCCGCCAGACACGCCAGCCCCGTCTCCAGTGCCGCGATCCGGCGCACCTGGGCCGGGGTGGCGCCCGCCAGCCGCAGCCCGGCCAGCCGCCGGTCGCGGTGCACGGCGCCGATCCGGGCGCACTGCCCGAGGAACCCGAGCACCGGCACCAGCAGGAGCAGCAGACTGACGATCACCCCCGAGCGTTCGCCGGGGCTGTTCAGCAGGCCGTGGCCGAAGGGCACGCTGCGGTACCCCCGGAGCGAGGCCAGGGCGACGGCCGCGAGGGCGAACCCCGTCGCCAGCGCGGCCCCGGCCGCAGTCAGCCCCACCCGCCACCACTCCTGCCGGTCCGAGCCCCGGGTGAGCTCCCAGGCGAGCCGGACGTCGGTCGCCACACCACCTCCGGCGCCCCCGCGCCCGCCCGTCGTCGCACCGCCACGGGCGGTCCCCCGAACGTCCGTCGTCACGCCGTCACCTCCGCCGCGACCGTGGCGCCGTCGCTCAGCCGCACCTCGCGGTCCGCGTACGCGGCCACCTGGGCGTCGTGCGTGATCAGCAGCACCGCCGTGCCCGACTCGCGGGCCGTGTGCGTCAGGGCCGTCATCACCTGCTCGCTCGCCAGCGAGTCCAGCGCCCCCGTCGGCTCGTCCGCGAAGACCACCTTCGGGCCGGTCACCAGCGCCCGGGCCAGGGAGACCCGTTGTGCCTGACCCCCGCTCATCTCGCCGGGCCGCAGCTCCTGTTGGCCGAGCACTCCGAACCGCTCCAGCCACTCGCCCGCCCGCGAACGGGCCTCGGTGCGGGACGCTCCCGCCAGCATCAGCGGCAGCGCCACGTTGTCGAAGGCGGTCAGCTCCGGGATCAGCTGCCCGAACTGGAAGACCACGCCGAAGTCGGAGCGGCGCAGTTCGCTCAGCCGCTTCTCCGGCAACCGGTCGAGCCGCTGCCCGTCGTAGGCCACCGAACCCTGGTCCGGGCGGACGATGCCCGCGAGGCAGTGCAGCAGCGTGGACTTGCCGCTGCCGCTGGTCCCGGTCACGGCGAGGATCTCGCCGGCCCGCAGGTCGACCGAGGCGCCGCACAGTGCCCGTGTCCTGCCGTGCGCCTTGACCAGGTCCCGGCCCGCCAGAAGCGGCGCCGAGGTGTCCCCCTTGTTGCTCATGCTGTGTCGACCTCCGCGGTCAGATGGGTCAGCCGGGCCGCCGTGGTGTTTATCCAACGGAGGTCGGCGTCGAGGTGGTTGAGGGCGTAGTCGGCCGAGAGCACGGTCGCCAGATCGGAGTGCGGGGCGGTCTTGACGGCCGTGAGCTCCCGCATGCGCTCCATGTGCGCGGCGCGCTGGGCCCGCAGGTAGGCCGCCGGGTCGCCGTCCGCGAGGATCGACACGACGACCTTGGCGAAGATCTCGTTCGCCACGAAGGGCGCAGGCGCGGCGATCTCGCCCGCCCACCGGGCCAGTTCGTGCGCACCGGCCTGCGTCGAGCGGTACAGCGTCCGCTCCGGTCCGCCGTCGGCGTCGGTGCCGTCGACCTCCGCGAGGCCGTCGCGGACCAGGCGCTGCAGGGTCGTGTAGACCTGCCCGTAGGCCAGGGGGCGCGCCTGCGGGAAGCGTTCGTCGTGGCGTCGCTTGAGGTCGTAGCCATGACTCGGCCCAGCCTTCAGCAGCCCCAGGAGGATGTGCCGGGTGCTCATGGAGATCAGTATGCATCGGATACATGTACTGAGTGAATAGTGATCGACGGTCGGGGTGGGAGAGCCGGTGGGAGAGCCGCCGCTGTGCCGCGCTTCAAGGGCGCCGGAAGCGGACCGGGGAACCGTTCGAGCGTGACGCAGGGGGCGCTCGGCATGACGTATGAATCACGTTGTTCGTGTCTGTACGTCTGCCATCGCGCCCACTGGGTAGGCCTGCCGTAATCCACCAGAAGCCGCAGTATCCGACGTCCCGACAAGGAGACCCCCGTGGCCGCACCGGCTCACCTCTCGCTCCCGGCCCAGTCCAAACCCGTGGCGGAGCCGTCCGCCGAGCCCGATGAACAGCGGCTGTACGTGTTCAGCGCGGAGGGCGTGCACGCCGAGGCCCCGCTGACCAGCGAACCGCCGCTGCCCGACGCCGAACCCCTGACCAGCGAGCCGCCGCTCGCCGACGCCGCCCCGCTGACCAGCGAGTCCGACGCGATCGCGGACCCGTACGACCCGGGGTTGTAGATGACCGAGCCCGGGCCGGCCACGCCCTGCGACGAGGAGCTCTCCCGGCTCGCCGGCCTGCACGGCGTCGCCACCTCCTACAGCCCGTCCCCGGACCGCACGGTCGCGGCCTCCGCCTCCGCCGTCACGGCCGTCCTGGCCGCGCTCGGCGTCGACGCGAGCACCCCCGGCGCGGTCCGCGCGGCCCTCGACACCCGCACCCGCGAGCTGAGCGAGCGACTGCTGCCGCCGACGGTCGTGCACTGGACCGGCGCCGCCACGGACGTCCCGGCGGCCCTCGACGCCCTCCCCTCCGGCACCCGGCTGCGCGTCGAGACCGAGCGGGGCGAGACCCGGGACACCGCCGAGCGGCTCCCGGCCGGCGTGCACAGGGTCGGTGCCACCGCACCCGACGGACGCACCGGCGAGACCCGGCTGATCGTCGCCCCGGACCGGCTGCCCACACCCGCCGGACGCTCGTACGGACTCCTCGTCCAGCTCTACTCCCTGCTGTCGCGGCACTCCTGGGGCATGGGCGACCTCGGTGACCTCGCCGAGCTGGCCGCATGGGCGGGCCGTGTGGCCGGGGCCGGATTCGTGCAGGTCAACCCGTTGCACGCGGCCGTGCCCGGCGCCCCCACCGACCCCTCGCCGTACCGTCCCTCCTCCCGCCGCTTCCCCGACCCGGTGCATCTGCGGGTCGTGAACATCCCCGAGTACGCCCACGTCGAGGACCGCGAGCGCGTCCGCGTCCTGTTGGAGCGGGCCGAGCGGCTGCGCGCCGACGTGCTCGACAAGGGCGCGCTGATCGACCGGGACGCGGTGTGGGAGCTCAAGCGGGAGGCGCTGGAGCTGGTACGGGCCGTACCGCTGGGACCGGGACGGCAGGCCGCCTACGCCGACTTCCTCGCCCGGGAGGGCCAGGACCTGGAGGACCACGCCACCTGGTGCGCGCTCGCCGAGGCCCACGGATCCGACCGGGACCGCTGGCCGCGGGGCCTGCGCGACCCCCGCTCGGCCGAGACCGCGCGGGCCCGTGCCGAGCTCATGGACCGCGTGGACTTCCACTCCTGGCTCGCCTGGCTCACCGACGCCCAGCTCACCGCGGCCCAGCGCGCCGCGCGCGAGGCGGGCATGCCGGTCGGGATCGTGCACGACCTCGCGGTGGGGGTGCACCCCGGGGGCGCGGACGCCTGGGCCCAGCAGGAGTACTTCGCGGACGGGATGTCGGTCGGCGCCCCGCCCGACGCCTTCAACGCGCGCGGCCAGGACTGGGGGTTGCCGCCCTGGCGCCCGGACCGCCTGGCCGAGTCCGGCTACGCGCCCTACCGCCGCCTGCTCCGGGCCCTCTTCCGTTACGCGGGCGCCCTGCGCATCGACCATGTGATGGGGCTGTTCCGGCTGTGGTGGGTGCCGCAGGACCGGCCGCCGACGGAGGGCACGTACGTCCGTTACGACGCCGAGGCCATGCTCGCCCTCCTCGCCCTGGAGGCCTCCCGGGCCGGCGCGGTGGTGATCGGCGAGGACCTGGGCACCGTGGAACCGGGCGTGCGCGAGACGCTCCAGCGGCACGGGGTGCTCGGCACCTCGGTGCTCTGGTTCGAACGGGACTGGGAGGGCGACGGCCAGCCCCTGCCCCCCGAAGGCTGGCGCGCCGACTGCCTGGCCACCGCCACCACCCACGACCTGCCCTCCACCGCCGCCCGCCTCACCGGCGACCACGTCGAACTCCGCGCCCGCCTCGGCCTGTTGACCCGCCCCTTGGCGGAGGAACGCGTGTCGGCGGCCGCCGACACGGCGGAGTGGCTGGCCCTGCTCAGCCGCCTCGGCCTGCTCCGCGGTACGGCCGGGGACCTCTCCTCGGCCGCCGAGGAGGCGCAGATCCAGGCCGTCCACCGCTTCCTGCTCCGCACCCCGGCCCGCATGATCGGCGTCTGGCTCCCGGACGGGGTCGGCGACCGGCGCCCGCAGAACCTGCCCGGCACCTGGGACCAGTACCCGAACTGGCGCCTGCCCGTCGCCGACGCCGAGGGCCGCCCGGTGACGCTGGAGGAACTGGCGGCCTCGCCCCGGCTGCACGCCCTGATCGACGTCCTGCGGGAGATCGGGTGAGACCGCGGGCCCGCCGGGCGCACCCCTGGAGGTGCTTGTGGGGCACCCCGGACGCGCGCTCCGTTCAGGCGTTCGCTACTTTTGCACCGTGGACAAGAAGAACGCCCTGCGCGCCGGCGCCCTGGCCGCCGGTACGACGCTGATGATGCTGCTCATGTCGTCCCCCGCGCTCGCGCTGACCCGCGACGACGGCGACGACCCCGGCCCCGGCCTGAGCGTCGTCCAGACGCTGGGCCTCTACGTCGTGGCCCCCATCGCCCTGTTCGTGATCATCGCGGGTCTGGTGATGGTGCTCGACAAGTCCAAGATCCGCGTGTCCAAGCCCGGCAGGGCGAAGGCCTGAGCGGAACCTGAACCGACGCCGAAGGGCGCCGTCCTCCCGACCTGTGCGGGGACGGCGCCCTTCGGCGTTTTTGCGTCCGTGGGAGCTCAGGGGCTCGGCGCCGTCAGGTACCGCTGCACGGTGGGCGCGAGCCAGGCGACGATCTCCTGCGGGTGCAGCGCCACGGCGGGCGGCAGGCGCAGCACGTAGCGGGTGAGCGCCAGCCCGAGCAGCTGCGAGGCGCAGAGCGCGGCGCGGACCGGGATCTGCTCGGGGTCGGGGCAGGCCTGCCGGGCCACCGGCAGCAGCTGGTCGCGGAAGATGCCCTGCATGCGCTCGGCCCCGGCCTGATTGGTCGCGCCGACCCGCAGCACGGCCGTGAGCTCCTCGTTCTCCTCCCACAGGCTGAGGAAGTGGCCCACCAGCGCCCGGCCGACCTCGTCGCGGGGCACCGCGGTCAGGTCCGGCAGCCGCAGATCGAGCGCGACGGCGGCGGCGAACAGGCCCTCCTTGCTGCCGAAGTAGCGCATCACCATCGACGGATCGATGTGCGCGTCCTTGGCGATGGCCCGGATGGTGGCCCGCTCGTAGCCGTCGGAGGCGAAGCGCTCGCGCGCGGCGGTGAGGATCGCGCCGCGGGTGGCGTCGGAGCGGCGAGCCCCGCTTGAGGCTCCGCCCGGGGTGCCGGTGCCGGTGCCGGTGCCGCCCGGGGTGCCGGTGGGGTCGGTGCTGCTTGCAGTCATGTCAACGAGCGTAGGCCAACGGGTGTGGGTGTCAACAGGCGTGTGCCAACACTCGTAGGCCAACAGGTGTTGACGTCGATGCCGCCCCGCTCCTAGGCTTGCCAACAAGCGTTGACCCACAAGCGTTGACCCGCAAGCGTTGGCCTACGAATGTTGGCCAACGAGCGTTGTCACCCCAGGAGGCCCTCATGAACGGCACGACTCCCGCCGCCCCCCGCGTCCTCGTCGTCGGCTCCGGCCCCACCGGCCTCCTCCTCGCCGGGGACCTCGCCACCGCCGGCATCCCCGTCACGCTCCTCGAAAAGCGCCCGCACAAGATCAGCAACCTCTCCCGCGCCTTCGTCCTGCACGCCCGCACCCTGGAGCAGCTCGACGCCCGCGGCCTCGCCGACGACCTGGAGGCCGTCGGGCAGCCCCTCGACCGGCTCCGCCTCTTCGGCCGCCTCACCGTCGCGCTCGACACCCTCCCCTCCCGCTTCAACCACCTGCTCGTCCTCCCGCAGTACGAGGTGGAGAAGGTGCTGGAGCGGCGCGCGGTGGAGGCGGGCGTGGACTTCCGGTATGAGAGCGAGGTGACCGGGCTGGCGCAGGACGCGGACGGCGTCACCGTCGAGGTCCGCCGCCCCGGCGGCCGCACCGAGAGCCTGCGCGCCGCCTACGTCGTCGGCAGCGACGGCATGCGCAGTGCCGTGCGCGAGGCGATCGGGCTGCCGTTCCCCGGCAGGTCGGTGATCCGTTCCGTCGTCCTCGCCGACGTGCTGCTCGCCGAGAAGCCGGACAGCCTGCTCACCGTCAACGCCGTCGGCGACGCCTTCGCCTTCGTCGCCCCCTTCGGCGACGGCTACTACCGCGTCATCGGCTGGCACCGCGGCCGCGACGTCCCCGACACCGAGCCCGTCGGGCTCGACGAGGTCAAGGAGATCACCCGCCTCGCCCTCGGCCGGGACTTCGGGATGCACGACGCGCGCTGGATGTCTCGCTTCCACAGCGACGAGCGCCAGGCCCCCGCCTACCGCGTCGGCCGCGTCTTCCTGGCCGGCGACGCCGCGCACGTGCACACCCCGGCCGGCGGTCAGGGCATGAACACCGGGCTGCAGGACGCGGCCAACCTGAGCTGGAAGCTGGCCGCCGTCGTCACCGGGCACGCCGACCCCGCGCTCCTCGACACCTACCAGGCCGAGCGACACCCCGTCGGCAAGGCGGTGCTGCGCAGCAGCGGCGGCATCGTCCGCCTCGCCATGGCCAAGCGCCCCTGGACGCTGGCGGCGCGCGCGGCCGTGACCGCCTTCCTCAACCGCGTGGGCCCGGCCCGCCGCAGGGCCGCGGGCCAGATCACCGGCACCGGCTTCCGGTACCCGGCCCCCCGTGGCGCCCACCGTCTCACCGGCACCCGCGTCCCGGACGTCGCCCTCGCCGGCGGCGGCCGCCTCTACGAGGCGCTGCGCGGCGGGCGGTTCGTGCTGATCACTCCGGGGTCGTGCGACGGCGGCGCGGGGCGCGCGGACCGGCTGGCCGTGGAGCGCTGGGCCCGTGGCGAGCGTCGTACGGCCGTGCTGGTGCGCCCCGACGGATACGTCGCCTGGGCGGCCGACTCCGCCGATTCGGCGGCGATCGGGGCGGCGCTGGACCGGCACCTCGGCCGGGTGGCCGCCTGACCCCGCCCGCGGCGGCCCGCGCCGCGCCGCCTACTGCGCGGTTCCGCGCAGCAACTCCCGCAGCAGGTCGGCCAGTCGGCCGGCCTGTTCGTCGTCCAGGGCGGACAGCGCGTCCGTCTGCTCTTCGAGGCCGGCGCCGACCGCCTCGTCGATCAGCCGCAGCCCCTCGTCCGTCAGTGTCACCTGGAGGCCGCGCCGGTCGTGCGGGTCGGGCGAGCGGCGCAGCAGGCCCGCCCGCTCCAGCTTGTCCAGCCGGCCGGTCATCCCGCCGGTGGTGAGCATGAGCGTGGCCGAGAGCTGGCGGGGCGAGAGGGTGTACGGCTCGCCGGAGCGGCGCAGGGTGGCCAGGACGTCGAACTCGCCGCGCGAGATCCCGAACCGCTCGTACGCCTTCTCCATTCGATCGCCCATCGTGCGGGAGAGCCGGAAGATGCGGCCGAAGACCTCCATCGCGGCGGTGTCGAGGTCGGGCCGTACGGCCGCCCACTGATCGATGATCGCGTCGACCGGGTCCTTGCGCTCTGCACTCATGGCGGGAGTATCCGCCGGGTTCCGGTCACCCGCAAGAAAGTGGCTTGACGGTAAGTAGCTTAGAGCTAAGCTATCTATGGCTGACCTGATCGGTCGGACCTGTTCGGCTCTCCCGAAGGGTGTCTTCCATGGCTGCGAACCGCCCCGCGCTCATAGCCCTCACCGCCCTCGCCCCCGTCTCCTGGGGCACCACCTACGCCGTCACCACGCAGTTCCTGCCGCCCGACCGCCCCCTGTTCACCGGTCTCCTGCGTGCCCTCCCGGCCGGCCTGCTCCTGCTCGCCCTCGCCCGCGTGCTGCCGCGCGGCGCCTGGTGGTGGAAGGCCGCCGTCCTCGGCGCGCTCAACATCGGCGCCTTCTTCCCGCTGCTGTTCCTGTCCGCGTACCGGCTGCCCGGCGGGATGGCCGCCGTCGTCGGCTCGGTCGGCCCGCTGTTCGTCGTCGGCCTCTCCGCGCCGCTGCTCGGGCAGCGGCCGACCGTACGGACGCTGCTCGCCGGGGCCGCGGCCGCGTTCGGCGTCAGCCTGGTCGTGCTCAGGGCGGCCGGGGCGCTCGACGCGGTGGGTGTGCTCGCGGCCCTCGCCGCCACCGCCTCCATGTCCACCGGCACCGTCCTGACCAAGCGCTGGGGCCGCCCCGACGGCGTCGGCCCGCTGGCGCTCACCGGCTGGCAGCTCACCGCGGGCGGGCTGGTCATCGCGCCGATCGCCCTCCTCGTCGAGGGCGCCCCGCCCGCGCTGGACGGCCGCGCGATCGGCGGCTACCTCTACCTCGCCCTGGCCAACACGGCGGTCGCCTACTGGCTCTGGTTCCGCGGCATCGGCCGCCTCACCGCCACCCAGGTCACCTTCCTCGGCCCGCTGTCGCCGCTGACGGCCGCCGTCGTCGGCTGGGCCGCCCTCGGCCAGACGCTGACGCCGGTCCAACTGGCGGGCATGGCGCTGGCCTTCGGGGCGACGGTGGCCGGGCAGCTGGGGGCGCGTCCAAGGGCGGTGGCAGGAGCGGCTGCAGTGGCCGGGTCAGGGTCAGGGTCCGGGTCCGGGTCCGGGTCCGGACGATCGTTCAGTTCCGCTGAACAGAACGGTCGAAAGGATTCGATGGACCTGACGGATTCCGCGCGGCGACGGTAGACGGGTCCGCCCGATCACCGACCGGCGAAAGGACCTCCGTGGCCGCGGCGGGCAGGGTGCTCGCCGCCCTGCGGGACCGCGCCCGCCGCCTGTAGCGCCGGTACCGCTGATGGCGCCGCTACCGCTCGCGAAGGCCACGCGAAGGGGCGCCCGGCACAACGCCGGACGCCCCCGTCACCGTACGGACGACTACGCGCCGGCCGCGTCCGCCGCCTGGGCCTTCAGGGCCCGCTCGATGCCCGAGCGGGACTCCGAGACGAGGCGGCGCAGGGCCGCGTTGGGCTCGGCCGAGGCCAGCCACGCGTCCGTCTTGGCCAGGGTCTCCTCGGAAACCTGGACCGACGGGTAGAGGCCGATCGCGATCTGCTGGGCGATCTCGTGGGAGCGGGCGTCCCAGACCTCCTTGAGGACCTCGAAGTACCGGTCCGTGTAGGTCGCCAGCAGCTCCCGCTGGTCGGTCTGCACGAAGCCGCCGATCACCGCCTCCTGGACGGCGTTCGGGAGCTTGTCGGACTCGATGACCGCGGCCCAGGCCTCCGCCTTGGCCTCCGGCGTCGGGCGGGCCGCACGGGCGGTGGCCGCGTGCCGCTCGCCGGCCGCGGTCTTGTCCCGCTCGGCCTCGCCCGCGATCTCCGCCTCGTCGAAGCGGCCGACCGCCGCGAGGCGCTCCACGAACGCCCAGCGCAGCTCCGCGTCCACGACCAGACCCTCGATCGTCTGGGTGCCGTCCAGCAGGCCCTCCAGGAGGTCCAGCTGCTCCGGCGTACGGGCGGTCGCCGCGAAGGCGCGCGCCCAGGCCAGCTGGTGGTCGCTGCCCGCCTCGGCGGCGCGCAGGTGGGCCAGCGTGGCGTCCGTCCAGCGGGTGAGCAGGGCCTCGCGGGCGGCCGGGTCGGCGTACAGCTCGATGGCCAGCTTCACCTGGCGCTGGAGCGACTGCACGACGCCGATGTCGGACTCCTTGCCGATGCCGGACAGCACCAGGGACAGGTAGTCGCGGGTGGCGAGCTCGGCGTCGCGGGTCATGTCCCAGGCCGACGCCCAGCACAGGGCGCGCGGCAGGGAGGACTCGAAGTCGCCGAGGCGCTCGGTGACGAAGGCCAGCGACTGCTCGTCCAGACGGACCTTCGCGTACGACAGGTCGTCGTCGTTGAGCAGGATCACGGCCGGGCGGGGCCTGCCGACCAGCTCGGGTACGGCGGTCAGCTCGCCGTCCACGTCCAGCTCGACGCGCTCGGCACGGACCAGCTTGCCGGTGTCCGCGAGCTCGTACAGGCCGACCGCGATCCGGTGCGGGCGCAGCGTCGGCTCGCCCTTGGCGCCGGCGGGCAGGGCCGGGGCCTCCTGGCGGATGGCGAAGGAGGTGATGACGCCGTCGGCGTCGGTCTCGATCTCCGGGCGCAGGATGTTGATGCCGGCCGTCTCCAGCCACTTCTTCGACCAGGTGCTCAGGTCACGCCCGGAGGTCTCCTCCAGGGCGCCCAGCAGGTCGGACAGGCGGGTGTTGCCGAAGGCGTGGCGCTTGAAGTAGGCCTGCACGCCCTGGAAGAACGCGTCCATGCCGACGTACGCGACGAGCTGCTTGAGCACGCTCGCGCCCTTGGCGTACGTGATGCCGTCGAAGTTGACGAGCACGTCGTCCAGGTCGCGGATCTCGGCCATGATCGGGTGGGTGGACGGCAGCTGGTCCTGCCGGTACGCCCAGGTCTTCATCGAGTTCGCGAACGTGGTCCACGCGTGCGGCCAGCGCGAGCCGGGCGCGTAGGCCTGGCAGGCGATGGAGGTGTAGGTGGCGAACGACTCGTTCAGCCACAGGTCGTTCCACCACTCCATGGTGACCAGGTCGCCGAACCACATGTGGGCCAGCTCGTGCAGGATCGTCTCCGCGCGGACCTCGTACGCCGCGTCGGTCACCTTGGACCGGAAGACGTACTGGTCGCGGATGGTCACCGCGCCCGCGTTCTCCATCGCGCCCGCGTTGAACTCCGGCACGAAGAGCTGGTCGTACTTCTTGAAGGGGTACGCGTAGTCGAACTTCTCCTGGAACCAGTCGAAGCCCTGGCGGGTGACCTCGAAGATCGCGTCCGAGTCGAGGAACTCGGCGAGCGAGGGACGGCAGTAGATGCCGAGCGGCACGCTCTGCCCGTCCTTCTCGTACACGCTGTGCACCGAGTGGTACGGGCCGACGATCAGGGCGGTGATGTACGACGAGATCCGCGGCGTCGGCTCGAAGACCCAGATGTCGTCCTTGGGCTCGGGCGTCGGGGAGTTGGAAATGACCGTCCAGCCAGTCGGTGCCTTCACCGTGAACTGGAAGGTGGCCTTCAGATCGGGCTGCTCGAAGGAGGCGAAGACCCTGCGGGCGTCCGGCACCTCGAACTGGGTGTAGAGGTACGCCTGCTCGTCGACCGGGTCGACGAAGCGGTGCAGGCCCTCGCCGGTGTTGGTGTACGCGCAGTCGGCGACGACACGGAGGACGTTGCGGCCCTGAAGGAGGCCGGGCAGGGCGATCCGCGAGTCCTTGAAGACCTGGTCGGGGTCGAGCGGGTCGCCGTTCAGGGTGACCTCGTGGACCGCCGGCGCCACCAGGTCGATGAAGGACTCGACACCGGTTTCGGTGACGTCGAAGCGCACCGTGGTCACGGACCTGTAGGTGCCGCCCTCCTGCGCGCCGGAGAGGTCGAGATCGATCTCGTACGAGTCAACGGTCAGCAGCTTCGCCCGCTGCCGCGCCTCTTCGCGAGTCAGGTTTGTGCCAGGCACGCGGTCATCTCCTCGTTATGTGTGGGTTGCGCCATCCTTCCATGGGACCCGAGGGGAACGCGATGTCCGGATCCCGCCGGTCACGGGGGCCACAAACACGCCAGCCTGGGCCCATGACCACGTACACCGCACGCCCCATCGACCACCGGGTCCTCAAGGAACTCCGCTCCACGGACGACGCCGGACGCCCGGCGGTGCCCCTGACGGACGAGGAGGGCGGCGCCCCGCTGCGCTGCTGCCTGCGCCGCAGCGACCCCGGCGAGGAGATCGCCCTCGTCTCCTACGCCCCGCTGCGCCGCTGGGCGGCCGCGACCGGAGCCGAGCCGGGCGCCTACGACGAACAGGGCCCCGTCTTCATCCACGCGGAGGAGTGCCCGGGGCCGTCCGGCGGCGTCCTGCCCTTCACCCACGCCCACCGCACGGTCCGCCGCTACTCCGCCGACGGACGCATCCTGGGCGGCCGCCTCGTCACCGACCCCGCCTCACCCGCCGCCTTCGACGAAGCCTTCACGGAGGCCTTCACCGACCCCGAGGTGGCCCTGGTGCACGTCCGGGCCGTGGAGTACGGCTGCTTCCTCTACGAGGTGCGACGGCC